>JARLGI010000090.1 GCA_031296115.1 Acidobacteriota bacterium
AATGGCGGGGTCGACGGGACTCGAACCCGCGGCCTCTGCCGTGACAGGGCAGCGTTCTAACCAACTGAACTACGACCCCGCTTTTGTTTGTTCAGGGTCAGCGGAAACCCTTGTCATTACTGGCGATTCGGTCGCTTTGACGGTTTCGCAATTCTCGTCCAACCCAACGAAGATACGGTCTTCGACTTGGACTGGACGGCCGGGATGCTACTTCCATCCATCCCTTTACCCGGTCGAGCACAAGCATCTACATCAACCGAGCGTGTTTGATTGTAGCAGATTAGGTCCGGGCACGGGAATGTCCGCTCTCGTCCTCAGTGACTGCGCATGTTGATTGCCCGCGTCGTCCGTGGTTGATTGACAGAACGCTGGTGAGCTCTGCGAAACCTCGAGACTAGGGGCATAAACCCGCCCGGTGGATGACTTTTGTCACACTGGTGCGGATTGTGTCGAATCAGTCCGTCTTTGGAAGACCAGCTCGCTTGTTATCATTGCCTCCGCGGCGAAGCGCCCGGTGTGCGGCAAGCGCATTCCCGCCGAGAGGTTCGATGCATGGAAGAAGCAGATCTCCCGAAGAGAGTCAGCGACCTGGAACAAGCGGTCAAAGCACTCACAGCATCCCAGAAAACGGATACGGAACGGTCCGGCTTGGCGGCGCGCGGTCAGAGCTTTGCCAAGCTCCTGATAGCGAACTGGGTGCTGGTGTCCTTTGTCTCGGCACTTCTGGTTGCCGGTTACGTCAAGTACAGGTTCGGCATTGATTATTTCGAGAACTATCGCAACGTCGCCACTACCAAGCAGCTGTCCAAGTTTTACGAACAGATGGGCGACTTGCAGGGCGGCACGGTAGGCTTGCTCGGCTGCCTGCCATTCGCTCTTCGCCATCATCTCGGGGGCCGTCCGGCAGTTTGAAGAGAGCTACCGAATTTCTCCTTCAGCAGTGACGGCGGTCAGCCTGGGGGAGGCTACTGGTGTCTGCGCAACTTCAACGCTGCGCTGGGGATCCACCAGGTCGCCGCAGATTACATGAACAAGAATAGCGATTTACAGGACCGTTACAACGGGGGCGAGTGGACGTCGGGATTCCTGCCTTTGCGTGTGGGCGACCGTGAGACCATCAAAATATCCGTGCCGATCTATACCTTGGAACAAGAGAAGACGATCCTTCACTTCGAGCTGGCCATAGATCAGGCGCTGCTGGGGAGATTCGATGCTGCCAACCAGGAGTTCGCAGTCGCCTGGAAGCTGGCGCTGCCGCTGGGACACCGTCAGCTCATCCAGAACCGCATGCAATCGGTCGAGAACCTGGTGCAGATGCCGGAGGCGAGCAAGTCCTGGCTGGCCGAGCATCGCAAGATGCTGGACTGAGAAGAGACAGCCGCCGGCGCTTACCTTGATATCATTCCCTCGTGGCGAAACGAGCGGAGCCTGGCAGGTTTATCACCTTCGAAGGTCTCGACGGTTGCGGCAAGAGCACACAACTGGAGAAGCTGGCGGGATTTCTGAACCAGCAGGGAATCGAGGTCATTACCACTCGCGAGCCGGGAGGCACGGAAATCGGCGAGCGTATTCGCGCCGTGTTGCTGGACTCGCGCACGGCGGGCTTGGATCCTCATGCTGAAATGGCGCTGATGTTCGCGTCGCGCGCCCAACAGATAGCGCAGGTCATCCTGCCGGCGCTGGAAGCAGGAAAGTGGGTGCTCTGCGACCGCTACACCGATTCCACCGAGGCTTACCAGGGTGGAGGGCGCCAGTTGGGGAGCGAAGCCGTGCTGCGGGCGCATGAAGTGTTGTGCAGAGGGCTTTGGCCTGACCTGACCATCCTGATGGATAGTGACGTTAGCTCCAGCGTGGCGCGCGCGCGCAGGCGGAACAGGGCCGCCGCGCACGAAGAGTCCGACGAAAACCGCTTTGAGAAAGAGAGCCACGCATTCTTCACTCGCGTGCGCAATGCTTACCTGGAAATCGCGCGCCGCGAGCCGCAACGCGTCGCGATGGTAGACGCCCGGCCATCGCTGGACGTCGTGCATCCTGAGATTGTGCGCGTAGTGCGGGAACGACTGAGTTTGCGCTAGAGATGCCATTTTCTGATTTTCAGGGCAACGCCGAAACCGTGCACACGCTGCGCGAGATGCTGGCGCGCGAGCGCTTTCCCCATGCCGTGATCCTCTCCGGTCCGCAAGGCTCGGGGAAGTACACCCTGGCGCAGATGGTCGCGAAAGCCATGAACTGTGTAGAGCGGCCGCTGTCGGACGGACGGCCCGACTTTTGCGGACGCTGCCTCAACTGTGTGCGCATCGGTGAGGCGGACGCACTGGAAGAGCGCTTTGCGGAAGCGGTCGAGGCGCGCGAGAATCTGCGCGATGCCGACAAGCGCGACACCCGCATCCTGGTGCAGACCCATCCCGACGTGATGGTCATTCCGCCCGATCCGCCGCAGATGCTGGTCAAGGTGGACCAGGTACGGCGTGTTATCCACGAGATCTATTACCGGCCGGCCGAAAGCGGCGAACGGGTCTACATCTTCAGCGACGCCGACTTCATGAAAGAAGCGGCCAACTCCCTGCTCAAGGTACTGGAAGAGCCGCCGGAGTTCGCCACGATCTTTCTGCTCACCGACAACCCCACGGCGCTATTGCCGACGATTCGTTCGCGCTGTATGCACCTGCGGCTGGCCCCGTTGCCGGCGGCCGAGGTGGAGCAGTACCTGGCGAAGGTGCGTCCGCAGTGGAAGGCGAAGGAACGGGCACTGGTGGCAAGGGTATGCGGCGGGGGACTGGGACGGGCACGCACTTTCGACCTGGCCGCCTATCTTGCAGCGCGGCAGGATGCGCTGACGCTGCTTGGGCCTGCGATGGGCACCGCGGACCATAGCGCGCTGTTTCGCGCTACCGATACGTACCGCGCCGGCGCCGATGGCAAGGCCAAGACCGAACAACTGGTCCGCACGTTGTACGGGTTGCTGGAAGACCTGCTTTTCCTGAAATCAGGGACGCCGGAACTGGTACGCAATCATGACATCCAGCCGGACCTGGTGAAGATGGCGGCGCAGGTGGATTTCCCCTGGCTGGCGACGGCGGCTCAGCGCTTGGGCGAAGTGGAGACTGGAATGCGCAGGAACCTGTTACGTTCACTGGCTCTGGACACGTTTGCGACCTCGCTGGAGCGCTAGTTGCGAAAAAGGTCCGGTCACACCAAAGTCGTACCTGGGAACTCGTTGTTTTGCTGTTTCGGCTGTGGTAGGGTTAACGGCAAGTTCACACCTTGCAGACGGCCCTGGGCGAATCAAGCAGAAGTGTTGAGTCGCGACCGCCATTGTCGTCTTTAACGCTTGATGAGGCGCCCCAAGGCCGGTGTGCAGACCAACAGGAGCACATCCCATGAAAGATTCCATGGACTCCACAACAATCAGTCGCGCCCATGAGCCGGAAGTCTTTTCCAACCGCAAGCTCATCCGCCCCGCCCTGAACCGGAATGACCATCATGCGCGCCCCGAAGGCGAGCGTCGCGAACGTCCCACCAACGGTGGCGGCAAGAAGACGCCGCCGCCGGAACAGACCCACGCCGAAAATTTTTATTATCAGAAGCAGATGCAGGCCCGCACGCCCATGGTGCTGGTGCTGCACGACGGCGAAGAAATTCACGGCATCATCGAGTGGTACGACAAATACTGTCTGAAGATCAACCGCACCAGCGGCACCAACCTGCTCATCTACAAGCCCAGCATTAAGTACCTGTACAAGGAAAGCGAAGCGGCGGGGCGGAAGTAGGCAGCAAGGAGCCGTAAACAGCAACTCCCATTTCTTGAGCTTGGGTGCCCTGTTCTAGTTAGAGCCTTAGTTTTCGGTAACCACCGGTCGAGCCCGTTGCCGCGCTTACGCCGAGCGCTGGTTTTGCGCTCGGCGTGTGGCGAGGGCGGAACAGGTTTTAGCCCAGCGTGGAGCGAAGCGGAACGCTGGGTGGGGGTTCAATTTGGACCTGAGTCCCTTTAGGGACGACAGAGAAGCCTTCGCTCACCCCAGCCGCCAACAATGGACGACAAGGTGGGGCAGGTCGGCGGGTGAACGGGACGCTAGAAGGCCGCACGATTCGCGCCACTTCGGTTCGGAAGAAGTGCCGCCGGCTGAAGCGGGCTCGTGACTCAAATAACGCAACCTACCCAGGGCTTACGCCCTGGGCGAACTGCAATGCCGCCACTCCGCGGCTTGGGTTGAACTGCCAATCATTGTGATAGCGACAACTACCAACTATTGTTCACAACTTCGGCAGCACAATGCCTTTCTGCCCCTGGTATTTTCCCTTCTTGTCTTTGTAGCTGGTCTCGCATTGCTCGTCGGACTGAAAGAAGAGGATCTGGCACAGGCCCTCGTTGGCGTAGATGCGCGCGGGCAGCGGGGTAGTGTTGCTGATTTCCAGGGTGACGAAGCCCTCCCACTCAGGTTCGAAGGGCGTGACATTCACGATGACGCCGCAGCGCGCGTAGGTGGACTTGCCGACGCAGATGGTCAGCACGTCGCGCGGAATCTTGAAGTACTCCACCGAGCGCGCCAGTGCGAAGGAGTTGGGCGGCACTATGCAGACGTCGGACTCGACGCTAACCAGCGAGCGCGCGTCGAATTTCTTCGGGTCCACGACGGTCGAGTTCACGTTGGTGAAGATTTTGAATTCGTCGGCCACGCGCAGGTCGTAGCCGTAGGAAGAGAGACCATAGGAGATGACGCCCTCGCGGACCTGTTTCTCCGCGAAGGGATTGATCATGTCGTGTTCCGTGGCCATGCGGCGAATCCAACGGTCACTCTTGATGGACATGGAGCTCCTTGAGGCGAAAAGCCCGTGAATCGGTATGTGTCGTCCTTTTCCGGACCAAAGGCAGCCTTTTCATGGCACCCAGCGTCCCACACTGGGCTGCCCTGAGCGGCCGGCACGAGGGCTGACGTTTCAGCTGTTAAGCGAACAGCCATCTTACGGAATGCAACTGCCGGTTGACAATGGCCGCCTGCTTCACTAGGATGCGCCCATCACCCTCTAAGCTGAAGCTGAATTAAGACTTACCTAAGTCCGGCGGGTCGGGTAGAATCGCTGTGCAAGCCCTGCGGTCGGGGCGGTGGTTGGGCAGCGAACCAACAGAGCGGAGCCACTTGTGATCAAACTGGACCTGATCAACGAAGTCGTCAACAAGACCGGTGTCACAAAAACCAAGGCGGAGATGGCGGTTGAAACCGTGTTCGAGAGCATGAAGAAGGCGCTCTCCAAGGGCGATCGCATTGAATTGCGGGGCTTTGGCGTCTTCACCGTCCGGCCGCGCAAGACCGGCATCGGACGCAATCCGCGAACCGGCGCCGAGGTCAACATCCCTCCGGGCAAGGCCGTCCGCTTCAAGCCGGGCAAGGAACTGCAGTCCATCGAGTAGTTTGCCCACCCTTGCGCCACGGCTGGGCCGTGCCGTCCCGGGACGACGCGGACGCGCGCCATTCACAATTTTCCTGCGCGCTTCGTTTATCATCCCAGGAACCGATGTCTGAACCGACACCGCCGATCTCTTACACCTTCGAAGTGCCCACTGGTTATCCGCAGGTGTTTGTCCCTCCACCTCCGCGACCGAGCAGGCGATATTGGCTGCACATTCTTCTCCTGCTGCTGACGATCGGGACGACGCTGGTGGTGGGTGCGCGCTTGCAGTATAACTTCGCGCATAATCTGCCGGCGTTCACCACGGACGACTTTGCGTTGCCGCTGTTTCCCATCCGCTGGATTTGGCAAAGCCCCGCGCGGCTGCTGATGGGCATACCGTTTTCCTGCACTCTGCTGGGCATTCTCCTGGCACACGAGTTCGGCCATTTCATCCTGTGCGAACGCAACCGCGTCTATGCCACGCTGCCTTACTTTATTCCCGCACCCACGCTGATCGGGACTTTCGGTGCGCTGATTCGCATCAAGTCGCCCATCCGGTCGCGCCAGGCGCTGTTTGACATTGGCATCGCTGGCCCGATCGCTGGATTCCTGGTGGCTCTGCCGGTCCTGTTTTGGGGGCTGGCGCTCTCCAAGCCCATGCCGGCTGACGTGCCGGGCTCCGCTTTGGAGTTTGGCTATCCCCTTATCTTCCACCTCGTCCACCGCATGCTGATGTCGTTCACGCCCCATCCCGCTGCGCTCAACAACCTGTATCTCCATCCCATCGGAGTCGCTGCCTGGGTGGGCATGTTTGCCACGGCGCTAAACCTTTTGCCCGGTGGCCAGTTCGATGGTGGCCACATCGTTTACGCGGTTTCACCGCGGGCCCACAAGTGGGTCACGCGCGCCAGCATCGTGGCGCTGATTCCCCTGGGAGTCTTCTGCTGGATGGGCTGGCTGGTCTGGGGGTTGATCCTGGGATTCACCGGTATGCGTCATCCCAACGTTCCGCAGTGGCCCGACGTCGGTATAGAGCGCCGCTGGCTGGCCCTGCTGGCCATTCTGATGCTGTTGCTGACGTTCGTCATGGCGCCGTTCCGTGGCGCGGCGATGTTCGGCAGCTAAGGCTGTCCATCGTTCTGGACAAAGATCAAGGTCTTGTTTTGATGTGCTCGCCTTCACGCCTGCCGTCAGTGTGCCAGCAGCGTAGCCACCTCGTGCGGTTTCACCAACGGAGCCAGGTGCGGTGCGCCGGGAATCAGCGAGAGCTTTGCGCCTGGGATTCTATCGGCAATGGGGCGCATATACTCCTCGGGCGAGGCTGTGAGGTCCTTCTCTGCGGCGATGACATTTGTTGGTACGCTGATCGCCTGCAATTCCTCCAGGACATCGAACTGCGCCAGCGCTCGCCATGCTGCCGCCCAGTTGGGTGCCAGTGAACGAATCACGCGCGCGCGCGCGTAGCGCACGTACCACGGATTCTCCGCCACCACTTCCGGCGTGAGCCACCGCAGCAGGGAAGGGGCGACCTGCGAAGTCATGCCCTGGCGTTCCGCCTCGTCCGCGCGCGACTGCATGGCCTGTCGCGCCGTGCGCGCCATGGTGCAGACCAGCGCCAGCGACGTAACTCGTTCAGGGTGTCGCAGCGCCATCTGCTGGGCCACGCGGCCGCCCAGCGAGTGCCCGGCGATGCGCGCGCTTTTCAGATTCAACTCGTCCATCAGCCGCACCAGGTCATCCACCAACTGTTGAATCGATTCGATCTTCGGCGAGTTCGACGCGTAGCCATGACCATGCAGGTCGTAGGCGATCAAACGATACTGCTCGCTAAGCTCGGGAATGACGTCGCGCCACAAGCGCCAGTCGAGGCCGAGACAGTGAATCAAAATGTAGGGTTCGCCCTGGCCGCTTTCCGAGACAATGGTTTCGTGATCGCCCAGGTCAACCCGGCGTGGCGGTCGCGGCCGGGCGATGTCAAGTTCCTCCAGGATGGCGCGGGTCTCGCGCAACACGTTGAGGGCCCGGGGCGGCCGGCATACGGCGCGAGATGCTCACAGAGCGCGATCAGCTCGTCGGGATCGATGCCGCTGCGTAACGCGGCCGCGAGGTGCACGCGGAGCTGTGTTTCGGCGCCGCCTATCGCGCCGAGGATGGCCACTGTCGCCAGTTCGCGCTCGCGCCGTCCCAACTCAGCCTTGCAAAAGATCTGTCCGAAGGCGAATTCGGTGATGGCATCGGCCAGGGTCGGCGATACCTGGCGCACGGCGCGTACCACGGCTTCGCCGCGCTCTCCGTCGATGGCGTGCAACTTGTGCGCGCCGATCATTCGCCTGTCCATAATTGTGTCTCCTGCTGCTGGGCTGGTGCGTGTTTCCGGCGGCCGCCGCGGCGCGGTACGCCGCAGGTAAGTCGCGCGCCTGCCCTTGCTACACCAAGCCTGCGGCGCCTCAGCCGGCGGTGACGATCATCGCCTGGCACGGGGCCTTGCTCACGCGCCGGTAGGTGTGCGGCACGTCGGGATCGAAATAGATGGAGTCGCCGGCATCGAGCTCGTAGTGGTCCATGCCGATCTTCAGTCCCAGCTTGCCTTTCAGCACGTGCAGGAATTCCGAGCCGGGATGCTGGTGCGGCTTGAGCTTTTCTTCCGTCATGGGCTCGAACTCCGCCAGATAGGCGCTGGTCTTGCGTTCGTTGGATTTGAAATCCAGGCTCTCGAAGTGATAGGCGACTTCGCCACCGCCCGGACGCTCCGGCAGCTTGATGCGCTCGTCCTTGCGGACCACGGAGACGACGTGGCGCTTGCGCTCGTCGGTGAAGAAGTAGTCGAGACCAACACTGAACACCAGGGCAATGCGCAGCAGCGTGGGCAGCGTGGGATACAGCTTGTCGCGTTCCAACTTGGACAGCAGCGCTGCCGACAGCCCGGTGTGCTTGCCCAGCTCCACCAGGCCCATGCTTTTCTTCAGCCGCAGCGCCCGCAACGTGGGGCCGATCTGGTACGGCCGCAGACCGTCGTCAATCGTTTTGCTGATCATGTTCAACCTGCCTTTCCTCACGCGCAAAGTCATGGCGAGGATTTGTCCGGAGGCGCACGAGATTCTATCGCCTCGCAGCCTTCTATCTATAATTAAATATATTTTCATGTTAGTCAATCCCAAGTATTCAGTTCAATTCGGAACGCCGGGTCTTCGAGCGACAAGTTGAGCCGCGGCAAGAGTAGGTGGGTTGTTTGGGCTGAATTATGCGATCGCGGCGCGGCTGGAGGTGAGGAGTCAAACTGGCCGGCGGTGTTGGGTGGCGCAGGCCTTCAGGCCTGTATCAACGGCAGGGAATTGCGAGGAGCGCTTCAGCGCCTGAGGTAAGTGTTGGTTTTAACCTCAGCGGCTAAAGCCGGCTCCGAAGTGAACCATCCAATGCAGCGCTAAAGCGCCGCGCCACCGATCGCGACGCGAATATCTTAAGCGCGTTTCCTGCGATAACGGTTGAACTGGTGATCGCCTGCCTTGCGGCAACTGAGCCACGTCCAGCGCGTCATGTTTTCGCGGGTAAACCCCGGGCCGCCGAACACCGTGGGGCGAAGCAGTGTGGATGGCTCGCCCGCGATTCGTGCCTGCTCGGGAGGAACAAGTTGTCCCACTTCGACGGGTGAGACCGTCATGAATTTCTCATCGATGAGGTCGGCGCGGGCCAGCGTGCCATAGAGCGTCGGACCGCCTTCACACAGCAAGTATTCGACTCCCAGTTCACCTCGCAGCTTCCGGATGGCCGCGGGCAGGTCCACCGCCTCGCCCTCTCCGGCCGCTACTACAGCGACGTGAGGGTGGGAGCGCTGTGCCCGCACGCGCGCCGCACCAGCCGGCGAAGTCACAATCGCCGCATCGACGACATCACCGTCGAAGGCCTTGAGGCGGGCAAGGTCAAGATCAACCACCCGAGTGACGAAAATGTTGCGCTCACGGCCCTTGCCCAGCTTCCGGCGCAGCTCGCGCAGCAGGGGATCCGCGACCTGGAAGACGATGCCGCGACTGACGGGGCCGCGCAGCCGCTGCTCCTCCAGCATGGTGTTCATGCCCATCAGGATGGCGTCCGCATGCGCGCGCAGTAGGTCCATGAGCCAGCGGTCCTCGCGCGACTGCGAAATCTCGCCGCCGGAGCCGTGCTCGCCCAGCAGTGTGGTTATGCCGTCGAGTGATTGCACGAAGTTGGAGTAAATCCACGGGCGGTCCGCGGGCGGCGAAGGGAATCCGAAGTTGCCGTAAGGGCTGTAGGCTTCGTCCGCAATGGGGCTCGGCTCGGCGTGGTCGAAAAGCACTTCGAAAGGGCGGATGTCGCGCATGGTCCAGAGGCGATTGTATTAGCTGGACGCAGCTAGCGACTAGCAGCTAACCCTACGGCCTTGGTCAAGAGATTGGAGATTGCAGCAAATCCTAAACGCTAATTGCTAATTGCTTCCGCACAAACTCCACCAGCTCGGGCGTGACGAACCGCGGCGGGGAGATGTGGAACGTTGGCTTGCCGGCAATAGGTTTAAGCGAAACATTCATCCATGCAACCTGCTCCGAGCCATTGTGCAGGATGACGGCATCGGCGCGGTCGAGGAACTCCTGCGCGGACGTCTTAAAGTCGGCGGTGGCGGCATCGAGCACCGTCAGGTACAGGTTTGGTCGCAGGAAGCGCATCACCGAGTTGGATTCCAGGATGGCGTTCTCCGCCGTGGACAGCTCCTGCCGCAGACGTGGCATGGCCTCGGCCAGCATGCCCTGGCGCGTACACACCCAGAGTGCTCTCGTCGCGCCAGCGACCAGAAACCGCGAGGAATCGCTTTCGCCGCTGCGGTCGCGCTCCTCGGTGATCGCCCAGGAGTGGTCGTCGGTGGCGCAGTCGCAGAGTTCGCCGTTGGCCGAGCAGATGCCGTGCCCGTATTGCGTAATCTTGACCGCGGTCCAGTGGAATTCGGGCAGTGCCGCGATGAGCCCGGCGACCACGCTGGTCTTGCCTACGCTGCGCGAGTGTCCGCCGACGACGACGATTGGCATAGGTTCAGGTTCACTGCGATGTTGAACGTCACGGTGCCAGGGAGAAGTTGACTGCAACAAATGTCTCAAAATCCACTGCCACTCCACACCGCTGATAAGGAGTGTAGGTCCATTGTCGGACGGCGGCCAGTGCGGCGTCGTTCAATTCTTGACCGACGCTGCCGAAGACCGTCGCGTTGTCGATTCTGCCCTGAGGCGTGACGTTCAGATAGATGGAAACGGTGCCAGCCTGGTGGCTCATGCGTGCTGCCTGCGGATACGACGGCGGTACCTTGGTGTTAAGAGCCGGCAGAACGGTATTCTTCTCCAGCTCGGCGCACCACGGAAACGCGGTGTCGCGGCTACCTGGAGGCGCGGCGAAGGCATCACTGGGAATGGGCACGTCGCGAGTGATAGTGATTTTGCCTTCTGCCTGTAACGTCGGGTTGCGCAGCAGGGGATTCTCGTTCTTAACCCGAATCGTTTGTGGAAAGTCCGCCTGGCCAATTTGGGCGTAGTCGCTGTAGCTGAACGAATACGTATTTCTATAATTGCGAACGGCTCGACCTGTACCCGCATCGAGGCAGAACTTGCCCACGATGTCGGGATTGTCCATGCACCTGACCTCCGCGCCATCTATTTTTTTACTGAATAGCTCAACTTTGTTTTTCGACGACTTTATCGCGGGCGAAAAAGGACCTGCCGCATTGAAGCCGTCGAGCGCACCCAGGGCTGTCTCAAAATAGAGCAGGGACAGGGGCGGGATTGGCGAATTCGCGTACACATGCCGGATCCCATCTTTGACCACGATGATTTGGGAATATCCTCCCCCGCGCCATTCGGTTCGCCAGGCGTCCGGTGCCGCCCACAGTAAGGTGTATTCCATTTCTACATCCGGCTTGCCCGGCAGCGGCACGCTCACCTTCGCATTCAAGCGCACCGGCCCGCCCTTCCAAAGGTCGGCATGTTGAAACGACTGATTCAACAGTTGGAGGGCTGCGGTCTCCTTATCGCCCGCTACGCAGAGTGAGCCTGTCGAGACCAATACAACCAACGTCAAGAAGCTTCTCTTGAAGCGCAACAGACTACCCCTCATTGTTCTGCCTTCGTCCCAGGCGGGCCAGCGCCGCCAGCTCCTTCAAGTACTGGTTGAGCGGTCGCGCGGGTCTTCCCCAGAACACAATACCTTTTCCGCGCACGATCTTGTGCGACAGCACGCCGCTGCCCGACCCGAGCAGCACACCTTCCTCAATCTTAGCGTGATCCCCGATGCCGACCTGCCCGCCGACTACGACCGAATCCGCGATCTCGCAACTGCCCGAGATCCCCGTCTGCGCCGCGATTACGACGTTTGCACCGACCTTATTGTTATGCCCAATGTGCACCATGTTGTCGAGCTTCGTTCCGCTTCCAATCACGGTAGCTTCCAGCGCGCCACGGTCGATCGTGCAGTTGGCGCCGATCTCGACGTAGTCGCCGATGACCAGCTGGCCGATTTGCGGAAACTTCTGATAGCGGCCGAACACCTCGTCGCGCACGAAGCCGAAGCCGTCCGACCCTAGCACCGCGCCGGAGTGCACGATGACGCGGCGGCCGAGCGTTGTGCCCGGGTAGATGACGACCCGCGGGTAGAGCTCGCAGTCGTCGCCAATCACCACACCCTCTCCTACATAACCCCCTGCGCCAATGTGCGTGCGCTCGCCGATGACCGCCCGGGATTCCACCACTGCGTGCGTGTCGATGCTCGCCGTCGGAGCGACCTTCGCCGAGGGATGCACCATCGCGCTGGGGTGGATCGCCGGCGGATAGACCTTTGGCGGGAAAAGCAGCGCAGCCGCGCGTGCGAAGGTCAGCCGCGGCTGCGAGTGGATGAGCAGCGCCTTATCGGAGTGCGACGATGCAGCAAACTCTCCGGCGACGATGGCCGTAGCTTGTGAAGCGATGGCCTCGGCCAGATGCTTCTCCGATTCGACAAAGACCAGGTCGCCGGGTCGCGCATTCCGGATACTGGCAACACCAGTGACCTCGAGATTGCCATCGCCGACGGTTCGCGCGGCAGTGAACTCCGCCAGGGCTTGCAGGGTTTGGGACATGAGGTTGTTATAGCAGTGGATAGGGAATAGAGGATAGTGGTACGCGTAGAGGGCGGGTAGAGCGGCGCTTCAGCGCCGCGTCAATCACAGAGTTAGAATGGCCTTTAGGCCCTGAGGTGTTGTCATCCGTCCGGGCGATTGCGACTGCTTTTACAGCGGTGTTACACTTTGCTCACGTTTCCCTGAGCGGGAGTAACTCAGTGGTAGAGTCACAGCTTCCCAAGCTGTTGGTCGCGGGTTCGATTCCCGTCTCCCGCTCCAGTTCCTGGCTTCAGCGCACCTTCGCATTCGGTTCCACCGACATCCCCGGCCGCAGCAGGCCGTCCTGGTTGAAGTCCGGCTTGTCGTTGCCGTCGAAGTCGATTCGCACGGGTATGCGCTGCACTACCTTGACATAGTTGCCGGTGGCATTCTCCGGAGGCAGCAGGCTGAACTTGGAGCCGCTGGCGCCGCCGATACTGGTCACGTGACCGTTCCATTTGCGGCCACCATAGGTGTCCACCTTGATTCTTACCAGCTGGCCCGGCCGCATGTGTTCCAGTTGGGTTTCCTTGAAGTTGGCCGTCACCCAAACGTCATTCAACGGCACCACGGCCATCAGGTCCTGGCCGGGCGAAACGTTGCTCCCGACCTGCACCGAGCGCTTGCCCACAACGCCATCCACCGGCGCGACAATCGTCGTGTAGGAGAGGTTCAGCTGCGCCTGGTCGAGCGCGGCCTTGGAACGTAACACCTGGGCTTCGGCGGCGGCGGCTTTGGACTTCGTGGCCGCAACCATGTTTGGCGTGGCGTTGGCGTTTCGCATTTCCGCGTTGGCCTGCTCCACCCTCGACTCCGCCATCTTCGTCTGCGCCTCGGCGGCCGCCAGCGCCGCCTGGCGCGCGCTGACCGTAGCATTGGCTGCGGTCGCGGCGGCCACAACCTGGTCGAACTGCTGTTGCGCGATCTCGCGTTTGCTCAGCAACTGGCGATAGCGCTCGACGTCGGTATTCAACTTCTGCGCGTTGGCCTGTGCTTCCAGGATCTGCTCACGCGCCGCGTCCGCCTGCTTTTGCGCGGCGACTACACCCGAAACTGCCGACGCCATGTCGGCCGACGCCGAGCGAATCTGGCTGGTCGAACCGACACTCTGCACCGGAACGCCGTACTGCGCTGCCTGGGCTTCCGCCAGCGCGTTCTGATAGTCAGCCTGCGCGCGCTCCACGGCCACCTGATAATCCTTGGGATCGATCGTCACCAGCACATCGCCGCGGTGCACAATCTGCCCGTCATCAAAATTTACCCGGATCACCTGCCCGCCTACGCGGGCGCTGGTGGGATAAATATGGCCGTCGATCTGGGCATCATCGGTGCTCTCCCAGTGGCGGATTTTCCACCAGAACCATCCCACCAGCAACACAGCGGCAATCGTCATCAGAAACACGAGTGGCCGCGCGGCGGGATGCTTCTTGAAAAATCCCCGGCGGTCCTCCTCGAGGTGGACCACTTCGGGATCGTGGTGCTCCTCGATGCCTTGCGTCCGACGCTGTTCGATTTCCGGTTGATCCGTTATGCTTGGACCCATCTGCTCTTCACCTGTCAGCCACTATTCGTGGGGAACTTGATTCGGATTTGGTTGCGCCGGCTGGGCCGTGACATCGTTGGGCGACGCCGGTGCCACATTTCCCGGCGCCTGCCTGCCGGCGCCATTGGCCGGCTCGGTACCGCCCGGCGCCGACAAGTACAGCTTCACCACCGACTCCGCATTGCCGATAGCGCGCGCCAGCAGCACCTTGGCAATGTTGTGCGCGTAGAGGCTGGCGATATAGCGCTCGTTGGCCGAAGCCAGCTGTTGTTGCGCCTGGATGACCTCGACGTTGTTGGTCACTCCGGCAGCGAAGCGGTCCTGCGACTGGCCAAGCGCCTGCTGCGCCAACTCCAGGCCCAGCTTGGCCACGTCCACCTGCTGGCCGGCGGCCTTCAAGTCAAGGAGCGCGTCCTCCACATCCTGCTCGATGCGACCGCGCAGGTTGTCCGCCTGCGCCTGGCGCTGCTTCAGGATGGCGTCGGCCTGCTGGACGTCGGCCTCCACCTTGCCACCCTCGAAAATAGGAATCCGCAACGTAGCTGCCGCGGTCCAATTAGGCGCCATGGCGTCGGGAGTGTAGCCCAACACGCCGTACTCGCCGGCCAGCCCAATCGACGGTAGCCGTTGCTTCCACGCAGCCGAACGGCTGAGTTGTGCCGCCCGCAATGCGGCCAGCGCTGCCTGGTAGTCGGGACGTGTCTCCAGGGCCCGCGCGTAAGCGCTCTCCAAATCCAAATCCGGCAATGGGTGATAGGGTACGCGATTCACCAGGCGGAACTTCTGTCGCACCGGCAAGCCAATCACGCGCGCCAGCGCAATGCGCTGCTTTTCCAAATCGTTCTCTGCCTGGATGAGCGCTTCCTGCTGCGCCTGCAACTGCACCCGCGCGCGCAGCGAATCAATGTTCGGCGCCAGGCCGGCATTCTCCTGGTCCACGGCAAGCTGGTAGAGCGCCTGCGCCGTCTTAAGCTCCGCCTGGGTCGCTTCTACCCGCGACTCCTGCGCGATGGTCAGCAGGTAGTTCGCGCCCACCGCCAGCACCACGGTATCGCGCGCGTCTAGGTAGGTGAACTGCGCCGCTTTCACATTCTGCCCCGCCGACTGAATGTTGCTGATGGAATGAAAGTCGAGCACCGTCCACTGGCCCGTGGCGCGAAGATCCGTGAGCCCGAAGGGCCCCACCGAGGAAGGGAATCCGACAAACTTGAAGCCGAAGGCCTTCAGGTTGATCTTCTGGTCCTCTTCGCTGAACGAGCCATTCGCCACCGGAAGCAAGTCACTCAAGGCGCGCAGGCGCGCGGCTTGGCTCTGCTGGGTAACGCGGTCCGCCAGGTAGAGTCCCAGGTTGTACTTCAGTCCCCGGTCCAGGGCGTCTTCAATGGTGAGCTCAATTATCTCGCCCGCGGCCTTCCCCTGCGGAATGGATCCGGCGTATGGATCTTGATTGCGGTTGATGACCTGTTCGGCCGACGGCAGAGTGGATAAGTCTTGTGCCCAGGCTGAGGACCACGTCAGCAGAAGGATAGCCCCGGCAATCCGCGCGGCCCGGCGTGCCCGCCGGACCGGACTGCCCGTGGAGGACTCAATTTTGTTTCTACTACCCGCATGTATGTATGCCATTTTGCAAACCGTTAAATTTAGATGAGCTTTTGGACAATAGCGTCGCGAAAAAGAGGCACCACTGATGCCTGTCCGTTAGATGTCGTGTGGAAGAGTTGTGCATGGGCCCATCGTCATTCCTCCTGATACCGCTAATTCCGATATAACCCGACTTCACTGGTGGAAGGGCGGCCCATCAGGTTGCGTATCGCGTCCTGTGCCGGTTTGCCCTGCTGCAGGACGGCGTGCATCTGCGCGGTGATCGGCATCTCGACTCCGGCCTTGTGTGCCAATCCCACGGCGGCATTGGTCGTCAGGACTCCCTCGGCCACCATGCCGTGCATGCCGGCGATAATGTCGTCCAGCTTGCGGCCACGTCCCAGTTCCACGCCCACGCTCCGATTGCGCGACAGGCCGCCGGTGCAGGTGAGCACCAGGTCGCCCAGTCCGGCGAGCCCAGCCATGGTCTCTGGCCGGCCACCGCACGCGACCACCAGACGCGTCATTTCGGCCAGGCCGCGAGTGATCAACGCTGCCACCGTGTTGTGCCCGAGATTCAGGCCCGAGAGAACACCAGCGGCGATGGCAACGATGTTCTTCAGCGCGCCGCCCAACTCCACGCCGATAACGTCGGCATTGGTATAAACCCGGAACCGCGGGTCGCTGAACTCGCGCTGCACCAGGGCCGCAAGTTTGCTGTCCGCCGATGCAATCGTTACCGCCGTGGGATCACCCTTAGCGACCTCCTGGGCAAACGACGGCCCGCTGAGCGCACCAATGCGCGGAGCGAAGCCGTGGTCGCGCTGATGCAAGACCTCGCGGATGACCTCGGTCATGCGCAGCAGGGAATCGTTCTCGATGCCCTTGCTGGCGCTGACGAACAGCATGTCCGGGTGCAGGTGCGGCAGCATCGCCTGGAACACCCGCCGGGTGTGGTGCGACGGCATCACGCTGACCACGATTTCCGCATTGCGCAGCGCTTCTTCCAGGCTGTTCGTCGGGCCGACGGTCAAGGGAATTGTCTGGCCGGGCAGGAACATCTCGTTCACCCGGCGCGCAAGGATGCTCTCGCGTACTTCGGGTTCGTGCGCCCACAGGCGCACGCGGTGCGTCTGCTTGCGCCCCAGCACGATGGAGATGGCCGTGCCCCATGCGCCCGCGCCGATGACTGCGATCTCGCTCACAACCAGCTCTCTTTCATCGAAAACGACTCTCGGTGCCCGCCAGCAGGCGCCGGATGTTGTCTTTGTGCCGCACGATGATCAGCAGGGAAGAGGCGGCAATCAACAAGAGTATCGGAAGCGTGGTGCGCTCCGCCGGATTCAGCCACCACACGAACAGCGGAAACGAAGCAGCCGCCACGATGCTGCCCAGCGAAACATATCGCGTGATGGCGAAGACGATGGCGAACAGCACCAGGGCCGCCAGCATGGCGCGCGGCGCAAGCGCAACGAATGCGCCCGCGGCCGTGGCCACGCCCTTGCCGCCCTTGAAGCCCAGCCACACAGGGAACATGTGTCCCAGGATGGCGCAAAACGCCGCCAGCGCCGCCAGCAGAAAAATCGTCCGGCTGCTCGACGGCGGATTGTACAGGCTGGTGGGAACCTCGCCATTGAAGCTATGCGATCCGGCTAGGCAGAACGCGAACGCGACCGCAGCGTAACCTTTGAGCGCGTCAAGCAGCAGCGTCGCGATGGCGAGCCCCTTTGATCCGGTGCGCGCGACGTTAGTCGCACCGATATTGCCGCTGCCCGTCTGCCGCACATCCTGTCCGCGAAACAGGCGCACCAGTAGATAGCCAAAGGGGATCGAGCACAGCAGGTAGGAAACCGCGACGATGATGAGTGTGAGCTTGGCCAAAGTTGTTAGTAACGCCGTAACGAAACCTGCGCGACAGGCTCGGATGCTTTTTACCTCTGTCATCCTGAGCGACGAGCGCAGCGAGGAGTCGAAGGACCCCTATTCTCGCCCGGCCGCCCCGCGCTTCAGCCGTGCCGGAAAACGCTGTGTTACGCTCGACTTTAGCCGCTGATGGACCCCGCTGTTTCAGGCGAAAAGCGAGTTTCCTCAGGGGCTGAAGCCCGAAGTGCCTGGTGCCCTCTCGGCACAGCCAAAGCTGTGCCCTTTCAAGTCTCACTCGCGACAACTTCGCTCATGGTGACAGAGCATCAAGAACTCATCCCAGCGGATACCGTTCCAGCTTCGTGTACTGCGCCCCCGCCAGCGATGTCTTGCTCTCATACAGGCAAAACTCTCGCGCCGTCATTGTACCGAACTCAGGTGGCGCCAGCTTTTCCAGCTTGACGCGCACGGCTTGCAGACCCGGCGCTGCGCGCGCGTCTGGTCTCCCCCAGGGACGCCCGCCGCCCGCCCGCGCCAGGGTCAGGTGCGGCTTGAACTCCATCTCATCCCGCGCGAACCCCAACGGCTCGAGCGCTGCACCGATTGCCGTTACCAGCGGTTGCAAGTGCCCGTCCCCTTCGATTCCCACCATGAAGACCCGTGGCTTGTTCGGAGCAGGAAAGAACCCCGTCCCGCAAAAGGCTAGCCCAATCGGCGAACCCTCCACGCTTCGTAGCGCCTGCCGAATCTCGTCAACCTTCTTTGTCTCGCCCAGAAACTGCAGCGTGATGTGAAACGTCTCCGGCCCCACCCAGCGCACCTCGGGCGCGAGCGGCCGCATCTGGTCACAGAACTCCGCGAGTCTCTTGCGGAAGGCAGCGTCGATATCGAGTGCGACGAAGAGGCGCATAGGTTCACATCAACATGCGGCGCACCATGTCGAGCGCCTGCTGGCTGGCCCATCGCCGGATGCGCTCGCGGTCGCCGGGAAAGCGCCGCTGCACCACGTCCTGTTTGCGGCCATCCGACACCGCGACCCACACCAGGCCGACAGGTTTTTCTTCCGTACCGCCGCCGGGGCCGGCAACTCCGGTCACGCCCACCCCGATGTCGGCGTTGCAGATGTCGCGGATGTTCTCCGCCAGCGCCAGCGCGACCTCCTTGCTGACCGCGCCGTGGGCCTCCAGCATCAGCGGAGGCACGTCGGCAAACAGCGTCTTCAGCTCGCTCGAGTAAACCACTGCGCCACCGAGAAAATAACGCGAACTGCCGGCGACCGACGTGATGCGCTCGGCGATCATGCCGCCGGTGCACGACTCGGCGACCGCCAGCGTGGCGTTCCGCATCTGCAGGTAGTAGCCGACAATCTCCTCCAGCGATTCGCCCGCCGAGGAAAACACCGCATCGCCCAACTCATCTTCCAACTCGCCGGCCAACCGGTCCACCGCCAGCTGCGCCTCTTCGAGCGTGGGAGCTGTAGTGCGCAGATGGAATTCCACCTGTCCCTGCCCGGCCAGCACCGTGGTCTCGATGTTGGGATATTTCTTATAGATGGGCGCGGTGCGCGCGTCGGCGGCCGACTCGGGAAGCAGCGCCGTCTTCAGCACGCAAGTGGCAATCGCCGCCGGAGGGACTTTCGCGCGCACGCGCTCCACGCACTGCAGCTTCCACATTTCCTGCAGCTCATGCGGAGGTCCGGGCAGCAGCAGTACGATCCGCGACCTGCCCTCGAACTCAATGTCGAGCCACTGTCCGGGCGCGCTGCCTCGCGAATTCGGAAGCACAGTGGCGCCCGACAGGACGTCGGCCTGCTGGGCGTTGTTCTCCGGCATCTGCATGCGCCGTTCGGCGAAGCGCTTGTACATCGCGGTGAGCAGGCTGTGATCGCGCTTCAGTTCGATCTCCAGCGCCTCCGCAAGACACTCGCGCGTCACATCGTCCTCGGTCGGGCCCAGTCCGCCCATGAAGATGGCAATGTCGGTGCGCCCGACCGCAGTGCGCGCTGCTCCGGTAAGTTGTGCGCGGTTGTCGCCCACGACGGTCTTGAAGGCGACGCTGATGCCCAGGTCGTTGAGAGCGCCGGTGAGGAAGAGGGAATTGGTGTCCTGGCGGTACGGAGTCAGCATCTCCGAGCCGACAGCGATGATTTCCGCGATCACGATGTCAGTCTATAAGAAAGGGCAACTGACAACTAGCAACTGGCCACGAGCAGATAGCAAGCGGCGTAGATATGGACACTTTTAACCCCAAGGAAGCTGGGGCCTTTCAACCCAAGGAAATGGGGTCAGTCGCCCTTGCTTGCAGCTAGCTGCCAGTTGCTTAGCTAACCAGCCTCCGCCCCTCGATGTCCCACGACAGGTGATGCACGCCGCTGGTGGTGGCGAGCACCGCGGAACGGCCCGGCGCAAAGGCCAGTCCGACGAGATTGTGACCCGAGACGGTCAGCGAGGCCTTGCCGTCCTGCGTGATCTTCACGATGCCGCGGCGCCCGTTCAGCGAGGCCGCCACATAAACATTGTCGTCCACATCCACCGCCAGACCCTGCGGCCGGCCCAGGCCACGATAAAAGACGCTGACCTCGCCATGCGGATCAATCTGGTGCACCGCGTCGAAACTGGAAGTGGTGGGGCCGGAGACGTAGAGGTTGCCGTTGTTCCCGAAGGCGAGGTGATAGGCCGCCACGCTCGGGTCCAGCATGGCAAAGACGAAAATCTGGCGGTCGTGCCCGATCTTGAAGATGGTCCCGCTACGATCGCCGACATACAGGTTACCCTCGGCGTCGAAGGCGATGCCGGTGGCAATGCCCATGCCTTCCGCGTAGGACGTCAGCGTGCCGTCTTGCGCCACGCGATACACTGTGCCGTCATAGCGCGACGACACGTACAGATTTCCCTCGCCGTCCAGCGCCAGGCCGGTGGCGTTCATCATCTCGTGCAGGAACGGCGTGACGTTGTAGTTGTTGTCAATGCGGAAAATGGCGATGGGCACCTTTTGCCCGCGCGAGCCGGAGAACGTCACGTAGATATTGCCTTCGCGGTCGACGGCGGGATTGCCCACGGGATGCAGGTTCTCGGCGACCGGGACGGCGACTTTCACCTCACGCGCATTGCTCTTGTGCCCGTTGATGGCCACCACCACGTCACCGGTGGCGGCGCCGTCCGGAACACGCGCCACGATGAATTGCCCGGAGCCGATGACCACCGAGCCGTCCACTTCGCCAAAGCGCACCAGCGGACGCCGCATCTCCTGCGCGCGCAGGCCGCTGCCGCTGATGCGGACCTCGCCGCCGGGCAGTGCGCACACCGGATCGATGGCATCGATGTGCGGCTTGCCATTCACGTTCTTCGTGCCAGTCTTGCGTTCCATCATTGGATCGTTGCGTCGTTATTGCTGCTTGAGCGTGCCGCCTGAAGCGGCAATTGATTCGCTGGCAACCGGATACTGACAGCTGTTTTCTGTCATCCTGAGCGAAGCGACCGCGCGCCTTTCCGACCCGCATGTCTTGCGGGTGGTCGCCGTAGTCGAAGGATCTGCTCTTCTTCGAATTTGCAACCCACTCATGTTCCGTCGCTCCGCGGCTCGCTCAGGGCGCGACTTCAGTCGTGCCGATAACTGTTCATTGACCCGAGCCGGCTTCAGCCGGCGGCACGTCCCTCTACCGCACCACCCCAAACCGCAGCAAAATCTGCAGCACGATCAGCGCGTAAACCCCCGCGCCCAGATCGTCCACCACGATTCCCCATCCCTCCGGCAGCCGTTCCATGCTGCGCACCGGCGGAGGTTTCACAATATCGAATCCACGGAAGAGTATAAAGCCCGCGAGCAGCGCCTGCCATGTGATGGGAGCCGCAATCAGCGTCACCAGTTGCCCCGCGACCTCGTCGATGACCACGTGCGACGGGTCTTTCTTGCCGCAGCCGCGCGCTTCCAGTGTCGACGCCAGAATTCCTACGGCGACCACGATGACGATCAGCAACAGGATGACCGGCACTCGCGCCTGCACCGGCAGGTGCGAAGCCAGCAGCCACCATAACAGCAGGGTCGCCAGCGAACCCCAGGTGCCCGGCGCCGGGCGCAGTCGGCCCGCCCCAAAGAACGTGGCCACCAGCGTCGCCCAGCGCGGGGCAGTGCTTAACGGCTCAGTTCGGCTTCTCGTCGGATTCGCTTGGGTACTCGGGATTTTCGTTCTCCGGATCGTTCAGCGGGCTGGAGATAACATACCCGCCGCTGGCCCACTTGCCGAGGTCAATCGTACGACAGCGCTCGCTGCAGAAGGGATACTCAGGCTCGCCGGCCAGCACGATCTTCCGGCAGATGGGACAACGTAAGCTGCGAACGCGTTTCATAAAATCAGTTGTCGGTCGTCAGTATTCAGTTGTCAGTGCCTGACATAAATCAGTCGCCGGGAAGCAGCCATTAAGCCTTTGTCGGCCGGCGGCTGCTGAACGTTGAGCACAGATGCTGGCAACTGAGAGTCAATAACTGGCTACCGACAACTGGCTACTGCACAATTCTAGCCACCAAATCATACTCGTGCGCTTCGGTAATCTCGCAGCGGTAAAACTCGCCTTCGCGTGCTTCGTGCTCGCCGAAATCGTTGATGTACACGGTGCCGTCGATCTCCGGAGCGTGCATCGCCGTGCGGCCCTCCCACAACAAGTCTGTCTCCTTCGACGGGCCTTCCATCAGCAAATCGAATTGCTGGCCGATGAGCGCGCGCTTCTTCTTGCGGCTGATCTGCTTCTGGATGGACATCAATTTCTTGCGGCGGCGCTCAATTTCCCGTGGCGCGACCTTCTCGCCCAGCTCGAAAGCCTGCGCCCCCTCTTCGTCCGAGTAGCCGAACACCCCGAGCCAATCAAACTGCGCGTCGCGCACGAACTGGCAGAGCTGCTCGAAATCTTCTGCAGTCTCGCCGGGGAAGCCGACGATGAACGACGTCCGCAAGGTCACGCCGGGAATCTCGCGCCGCATCCTCTCGATGGAGCTCAGGAAGATGTCGCCGCCGGCGCCGCGCTTCATGCGCTTCAACACCGCGGGCGAGGAGTGCTGCAGGGGCACGTCAATGTACGAGCAAATCTTCTCGTTCGTGGCGATGACCTGCAGCAGCTTGCCGGTAATCTTGTTGGGATAGGCATAGAGGAAGCGAACCCAGCGCAGCTCTTCAATCTGCGCCAGCCGCTCAAGCAAGAGCTCCAGCCCGTCTTTCAGACCGAGGTCCTCGCCGTAGCACGTGGTGTCCTGCCCAATCAGCGTGACTTCGCGCACGCCCTGCAGCGCCAGGCACTGCGCCTCTGCGATGACCGACTCGAACCCCCGCGAGCGAAATTTGCCGCGCAGTTGCGGGATGATGCAGAACGAACACGGATGATCGCAACCCTCGGCAATCTTGATGTAAGCGGAATACTTCGGAGTGGCCAGCAAGCGAGGCGTGTTCTCGTCGTAGAGATAGTTGGGCAGGTCGGCAATCGCGCCGTCCCACGCATCCTTGGCGAAGCGCCCGGCGGCCTCGCGGGCCGCGCCCTCGGAACGCCCGTTCAGGATGATGAACGGCGAACCAGGGCTTGACTGCGGGGCAATTCCGGCGGCGTTGAGAATCTGCTGCAACTCGCCGGTGCCGACGACAGCATCGACCTCGGGAATGTTCTTCTGGATTTCGTTGCGGTAGCGCTCGACCAGGCATCCGGCGACGATGAGCTTCTGCGCGCGGCCGCTGACCTTGTGCTGCGCCATCTCCAGGATGGCGTCCACCGACTCCTGCTTGGCGGTGTCAATGAATGAGCAGGTGTTGACCACCAGGATGTCGGCGTCCTCAGCCCGCGCGGTAATTTGCGCGCCACCTTGCGCCAGGAGGCCCATCATGACCTCGCTGTCCACCAGGTTCTTGGGACAGCCCAGGCTGACGAATCCGACTTTCTTGGGAGTAGCTGAGTTTGCGCCCGCCTCCGGCGATTCTGGCAGCGCTACAGAATCAACTTTGGAATGCATGCAATCTTCTTATTTTAGCCGATTCGGGGCGAGAGGGTGGATATGAAAGACAGTTGTCAGTTGTCAGCAATCAGCAAAACCTCTAACCCTGTCATCATGAGCGACGAGCGCTTAGGGTTGTTAAGGTTTCTCATCCCGAGCGATGAGCGCTTTGGGGTTATTTTGGATTGCCATCCTGAGCGAGCGGCCGCCTTTGCCGCGAGTCGAAAGACCTGCATTTCCATATCCGGCCCAACATTCGGGCTCAAGCCCCTGCCGCCCTTCGGGCTCTGACGCCAAACCGCTAGCAGCTGACAGCCGACAACTGGCCGCTGACAACTGACAACGGACAACTGCTCTCTCACTCCATCCTTAGCGCCTTCATCGGCTCGATGGTTGCAGCCCTACGCGCAGGCAGTAAGGCAGCCAGCAGCGCGACCAGCGCGACCAGCAGTGTTCCTCCGGCAAGCGTCAGCGGATCGGCAGCGCTCACGCCATACAGTTGGCTGCGCAGCATGCGCGCCAGCAGCAGCGCCAGCGGCAGCGTTACCACAATACTGATCCCCGCCAGCCATAGCACGTCTTGAAGCACCAGTCGCACCACGCCGGTGCGCTGCGCTCCCAGCGCCATGCGAATGCCGATTTCGCGCGTGCGCTGCGCCGTCGCGTAGGCTAGCACGCCGTACAGCCCGATAGCCGCCAGCAGCATGGCCAGCACGCCGAAGCTGACGGCCAGCAGGGCGATCAGCCGCTCGACGGAAAGGTTGTCGGCAATCTGCGCGTCCATCGTTCTCAGATCAATGAGCGCCAATTTCGAATCCAGTTGCTGCATGGCGACGCGCACGCCGGAGAGCGCCGCCTCGGGTGACTGCCATGTGCGCAGTTGGAAGAATAGCCCGCTGGGATTGTCCAGCTGAAAGCGCGGTCGGTAGACCGTGCGCTTCACGTCGTCGCGAACTCGCGCGTGGCGCGTGTCTCCCACGACGCCCACAATCTCGGTGTCGGCCTTCGTATGGTGCCCGCCAAAGCTGAGGAAGCGTCCCAGCGCATTCTGTGGAGTGCCGAAATAGCGGCGCGCAAACGCTAGGTTCACCACCGCGACCTTGGGACTGTCCGCGACATCGTCATCGGTGAAGTCGCGTCCCGCCAGCAGCGGCGTCTGCATGGCCGCGAAGTACCCGGGAGTGGCCGCCGGCATCTCCACCTGCATGTCCTCCTCGTCGCGGTCCTGATATCCGGCGATCACGATGTTCCCGTCATCGCTTGTGTTGGCGAGGTCTGGGTCATCCGTACCCGCGACTGCCCGCGTGCCCGGCAGCGCCGAGAGGGTCTGCAGTACCCGGCGGTACAAGGGGAAGACCTGCTCGGTCTGGTAGCCCGACAGCCGCGGGTTGATGCCGAAGCTGATCAGGTGATCAGTGGCGAAGCCCACGTCAACGTTGCGCAAGTTGTGCAGCGTGCGGACGAACAGTCCCGCGCCGACCAGTAGCAGCAGGCTCAGCCCAATCTGCGCTGCGACCAGCACGCGGCGGAAGCGCAACTGGCCTCCGGCGGAAGTCGTGCTCTGCTGCTTGAGCGAGCCGGCTAGGTCGGGATGCAGGAAGCGCAACGCCGGCGCGAGGCTGAACAGCAGGCTCACCGCCAGCGCCAGCGCGAAGTTAAACAGCAGGACACGGACGTCGATACTCGACGAGAAGGGCAGCTCCGTAGCAGTGTCCCCGGCGATGCGGTGCATCAGCAGGGAAGAGACGGCCGGCGCGATCACCAGCCCCAGCGCGCCTCCCATCAATCCGAGCAGCAGGCCCTCGGCGAGCAGTTGCCGAACGATTTGCCAGCGGCCTGCGCCCATGGCGTAGCGCACCGACATCTCGCGCACCCGGCCGGCAGCGCGCACCAGCAACAGGCTCGACACGTTCACGCTCGCCATCAGCACCAGCAGCACCACCATGCCCATCACGATCATCACTGGCGTCGCGATCTGGTCGCGGAGCGGCGAGAATCCGCGCGCACTGTCCAGCAGCAGCAGGTGCGACTCGTCGAGATACGTGCGGCGCAGCCGCTCGGAAGCGTTTGGGATCGTGGCCAGCTCGGCGGCGCGCAGCGCATGCCACAGCGGTTGCAGGCCGGCCTCCGCCTGGGTACGGGATACCCCCGGCTTGAGACGGCCGACAATCATCATCCAGTGCGAGTTGAAATCTTCCAGGTCCTGCCAGCGCGGTGTGATGACGTTCTTGGTGGTCAGCGGAACGAAGGTTTCCGACGTCGCGCCGGGCGACAGACTGTGAAATCCCGGCGGCGCGACTCCGATGATGGTGAATGGGTGCGCGTTGATGGACAGCGTGTGGTTGATGACGCCAGGGTCGGAGCCGAACTGCCGCTTCCAGTAATTAAAGCTGAGCACCACCACTGGCGCACTGTTGGGTACATCGTCCCCAGGCACGAACAGCCTACCCAGTGCTGGTTTCAGGCCAAGCGCCTGAAAGTAATTGCTGCTGGCCAGCTCGCAGCCCACCAGCTCCGGCCGGTTGTTCCACGTCACGCTGACATTCTGCAAGTCGCTGGCGATGAGGCTCTCGAAGACGCTGTTCTGGTCGCGCAGGTCGCGATACATGGGGTAGGAGAAGTAATCGTGATCGTCGCCACCGAAGGAGTTGAAGTGGCCGCGCGTCGAGCCGGTAAACTGCAGCCGCACCAGTTGTTCGGGATGGCTGACCGGCAGCGCGCGCAGCAACGCCTGGTCGAGCAGGGTGAAGATGGCGGTATTGGCGCCGATGCCCAGCGCCAGTGTGACCACGGCCACCAGCGTGAAGACGGGCGACTTGCGCATCTGGCGCAGCGTGTAACGAAGGTCCTGGAAGATCATGTGAACTCCTGGCGGCTAGTGATTAGCAATCAGCATTCAGCAATGGGCAACTAGCAACTAGCAACTAGCAACTAGCAACTAGCAACTAGCAACTAGCAACTAGCAACTAGCAACTAGCAACTAGCAACTAGCAACTAGCAACTAGCAACTAGCAACTAGCAACTAGCAACTAGCAACTAG
>JARLGI010000091.1 GCA_031296115.1 Acidobacteriota bacterium
GCGCCAGGTAGTAATTCGCCAATTCGCCATGTGCCAACACCGCGTCGATATGCGCTAGACCGGCCTCCGGACCATCGCGCATGGCGATGGCCACGGAGCGATTTAGATATGTAACTGGCGAAGGCTGAATTCGTACCAATTGGTCGTAAATCGCAACAATCTGGCGCCAGTCGGTCGCAGCGGCCGATTCCGCCTTGGCATGAACGGCTGCAATCGCAGCCTGCAGCGTGTAGGAGCCAAACCGGCGGGACTGCAGGGCTTTCTCCACCAATGCCACTCCCTCCGCGATCTGTTCGCGGTTCCAGAGCAAGCGGTCTTGATTTTCCAGCAAAATCAGCTCTCCGGCCGGAGAGGTTCTCGCGGCGCGACGGGATTCCTGGAGCAACATCAGGGAAAGCAACCCAATGACTTCCGGCTCTGGCTGGAGTTCGGTCAGCAACCGTCCCAATCGAATCGCCTCGCAGGTTAGCTCGGCCCGCGTTACCTCCGCTCCCGCCGCAGCCGAGTAACCCTCGTTAAAGACGAGATAGATGACCTGAAGCACCGCGTCCAGTCGTTCCGGCAACTCCTGCGGCGTCGGCACCTCGTAGGGAATCGGTGTCTCTCGAATCTTTGCCTTGGCGCGCACAATGCGCTGTGCCAGCGTACCCGGCGTCACCAGAAATGCCCGCGCAATCTCCTCCGTAGTCAGGCCGCAGATTTCGCGCAGAGTGAGCGCGACTTGTCCTTCCGGAGGCAGAGCGGGATGGCAGCAGGTGAAGATCAGACGGAGGCGATCGTCGTCGATCTCCTCGTCAGCGAGGGAAGCTTCGTTGATGCGCGCTTCCATGTAGAGCGCCAAGTCTCTCTGTGTTCCGTCGAAGCGCGCGCGCCTGCGCATGACGTCTATGGCCTTGAAGCGTGCCGTTGAAATCAGCCAGGGGCGCGGGCTGTCCGGAATACCACTCTGAGGCCAGGACTCCAGAGCGGCGGCGAATGCCTCATGCATGGACTCTTCGGCGAGATCCAGATCTCCGAGAAGGCGCACGAGCGTCGCCAGAACCCGTCCCGATTCCGATCGGTAAAGAGTCTCAATGGTGCTGCTGATTTGTTCGGGCACAGGCGGCGGCATCTACGCCAAACTAGCAAACGGAGTGGCTCTGCACAACTGCGCTCGGGCTTCCCCTACCCACAATTCAAAGCGACAGATGCATAGCTACTCGTGAAACGCGCATGTGTCTAGGGACCTAGCAGGTCGAGAATCAGTCGCCGGAATGCCTTTTGGTACGAGTCGTGTTTCTTTCAATGACTGACACTTGCGTTCCGCAGTACAATCCCTGCAATCAGGGAGGTATTCGCCATGCTGAGATCGCATGCGCTTTCCCTTCTCCTCGGAGCCACGTTGCTCTGTAGTGTTTCCGTTCTGGCGCAGCGCGGCCACCGGAACCCGCCAGATGTCTTCAAAGATGAAGCTACTTTGCCTGCCGCAGCGCATCAAGGTCCTGATTCAAAGGCCATGATGCAAGACGCAGTCGAATTGAAGCAGTTGAGTGACGGCCTACCCGAAGAAGTACAAAGAACCACCCAGGGCACCATCTCCGCAGACCTGGGCGCACGGCTGAAGAGAATCGAGAAGTTGGCGAAGAAACTGCGCGGTGAGGTGCAACAATAGCGCGGGCCCGGCGAGGTTACAATGATCGTGGGAGTGCTAACGCGTCCCGTTGGGACCGTGGTTTTCCCTCGCCATTGTCCACCTGGGGCCCCAGATAGAGCTTTCCACCCGCCCTCGCCAGCGTGCCCCAAAATGTGTCCAACAGGACGATGCAGGACGTAACCGAACGTAACCGAACGTCACCGAACGTAACGCCCGTTTTTCGCAAGCCTTTGCAAACATTAGTAAATAAGGGGCTTAGGCAGTGCCGTGGTGGGACTCAAAATCCGCCAGGCTTCGGCCCTTGGGGTTCGATTTCCCCTCCCGGCACCACTTCTAACTACTTTGAACCAAGTCGGAACGAACCAGCTGCGCTCGACGTGGTTTGCAGCTTCTAAAACCGCTCATTGTGCCCAAATTGTGTACTTATACCGGGTCGCCGTCCCCTGACCTCGATCGCCAATTCACCTTTCGTGTCGGATTCGCTTACGCCTCAGATCCCTGTGCCACATTCCATTTCGCTACCACATCGCCCGCGGCAGTACCATCCGGCTTCTGCTTGGTATAGGTCCATTCGATTGCGCCGTAGGTCATGTTGATGGTTTCGGTTGCGAATTGCGCGGCGCCGGTGGAATCACCATGGTGAATGACGCCGCTGATCACAACTTCCTTAAGCTTGATCTCCATATACCTTAGTGGATCGCCACCCGCTCGTACCAAATCAATCGCGACCTCTTTCAAACGCGTCCCCTTACAGCACGCTTCCAGAAGCTTCGGCGTAGCAGCGTCCATCAGTTTCTCAATACTAAACTCGGAAAACTGGGCCGACTCAGTGCTTCCTCCCCCGGCCGTCTTCCGTTGTGATGCGGCATCTGGCTGAGTGACCGATTGACTATAGCTCTTAATGATCACCCAGTCTTTGTGATCCTTGTCGGTGGATTCACCTTTGATATCGCCGAAGTTCACGAACGCGTTAAATGCCATAAACAAGCTCCTCTTGATGTTCCAGGTGAAGGGCGGCACAAGGAAACACTATCGTAAACCCCGCTTAGTGTTCCCATTCGACTCTTGGTTCTCGGTTTCCTGCAACTTACTGCAGCTATCTGGTGACGTGCACGACAGAATCGTATCCGCCGTTGTGCTTATAGGTTGCTGTAACAAGAGTATTGGCGGGAAATTGTGCGACTACATTACCGCAAAAATTGAAAGTCTGGGCAGTCCCCAAATCAATCAGTGTGACCACGGTCACTTGACCGCCATTGATGATGGTCAACTGCACAACACTCACGGTACCAGAAGCAGTGAAGTAAATTACACCGCCATCGCCTGTGGAGATGTAAAAGGTTCCCCCTCCACACACCACTCTACCCGAAACCAGCGCGATAACAACAATTGTCCCGGCGAAACGTCGCACGCGAATATTCTACCCCAAGGTGGAAGCGTCCTCCGCAGAATGCCTCCACAACTATCAGCCCACGATAAACCCGATTTCAAGTGAGTCCGCTAAAAACAAAGTAAGCTGAGTTCCAAAATGCGGCAGCAGCGTGGGATGGTCGGCCGACCGGATGCAATGAAATCTACTTCAGGCCTTCTACCAGGTAGAGGTCTGCGAGCGTGCGATGGAAACCATACACGTAGGTCTTACCGTCCGGCGTTATCAGGATAGGTCCTATGGTGGAGACACCGGTGGGATCGATGGGAAGGACTTGCTTCCAAAGGGTTTTCTTGCCCGTGGTGAATTCCAACCGGTAAATCTTGGCGGGTACCTCGCCGCTCCGGTAAAGATAGATGGAACTGCCATCCTGGTTCCAAGTGATGGGCAGATCTCCCGGTTCCATGCCGTTCACGCTTCGAGGCTCACCGCCGGCCGTGGGGTAGAAGTACCCTTTCTGGTCGGGGCCGATGCCCACGACCGTCTGGCCGTTCGGCGAAACCGCAAACGCCACGGCGTCGACCCCCTCGGGGGAAAGCGCCTTGGGGGTTCCTCCGGAAACATCCTGGGTGTAGATTCGTACCCCGTGCCCCGGCTCATTCCCGGAGAAGACAAAGCGTTTGCCGTCGGGGAACCAGCGCCCCCATTGGTGGTTGATGGAATCGTTAGTGAGCGACTTTGTCTCGCCTGCCCCGGTTGGTAACAGGCGGAATTGTTCGGGCGCGTTCGGGGTCTGCACGATCACCCATTTATGGTCAGGCGAAAGGGCATTGGCGGCACCTTCGCCGAGCCGAACCGCGGGCGAGCCGTCCGTGTCGCGAATGTAAACGGCATAGGTCAGCTCTTGGGAAGTTCCGTACTGCACTCCACCGCCAACTCCTTCTTCGTCGAAGAGCACCGTCTTGCCGTCGGCGGAAATATCGGCGGGATAAGAGTAGTCAAGCCAGGAAAGGTCTCGCTCTTTGGTCGTGTCTCCGTACAGGGCCATGACCTCGCGCCGGCGGCCGGAGCGCGCCAGCAGAACGCGTCCATCGCGCCAGATGTCGAACACCACGATCGAACCAGGGATGCGCGTTATGAGGCGCTCTTCCCCCGACAGGCTCACTGCGGAGAGATAGTGGTCCAGTCCCAATTCGCTGGCGGTGAACCAGACATCCTTGCCGTCAGGCGACCATGCAAGACCTTGCGTACCGTACCAGTCGCGGGTGAGGTTTTTCACTTTGCCCGCCAGATCAACGATGGCGACCGAGCCACCGTCGTCTCCCTGGTTGCGATGGTCCATGAAGGCGACGTAGTCTCCGTTGGGAGAAACTCGGGGATAGCTGATCCAGCCGCCGGCGCTCTCGTACAGGACCTTACCGATGGGGAATTCCAGGCGGTCGTGACCGGCAACATTGCGGACCACCGCCAAATTTTTCCCGTCGGGAGACCAATCGGCCCATTCGACATCTTCGAGAATTGGACGGGGCGCGCCACCCGCCAACGGTGCCCTGGCCAGTGTGCCCACGCTTATCCATGTACCGACCGGATGATTATCCAGGGAGAGTGCCATCTCCCCCGTCGACGAAACCGCAAGAAGCTCGGCGCGGCCTAAGCCCAGGGAGCGCGATTCGACGGTGCCCTGGCGCGCGGCGAAGGTCTCCACCGGATTCCCTTGCCAGGAGGCACTGTACAAGATCGTCTGTCCATCCGGGGCGAACCGGGCGGAGCGAATCTCGCCGCGGCGGAAAGTAATCTCGTGATACAACGGCGCGTTGACGGCCGCCGACTTAAATAGACGCTTGCCGGCGAATAACCCGATCGCCAAAGCGAGAAGAAAGCCGCCGCAAACGAGAAGGGGAAGCAGGCGACGACTCTTCTGTACGTTCTCCGGTGCAGGGGGAGGAGCCTCGTTCACATCGCCGGCCGCTGGTGGACCGACGCCGCTGGTCCTGGCACGGGAAGAATCACTGTCACGCTTCAGGCGCTTCAGATCGGCGCGCAGCTCTGCCGCGCTCTGGCAGCGCAGATCCCGGTCTTTCTCCAGCGCCTTGCTTAAGATAACTTCCATTTGCGCCGGCAGGCCTGGATTCAGCTGAACTGGCGGCGGAGGTATCTTGTTGAGGATCGCGTCAAAGACGACCGCCGAGGTAGCGCCCGAGAACGGCTGCTTGCCGGTGGCCATTTCGTACAGCACGACGCCGAAGGAAAAGAGATCGCTGCGCTGGTCCAGGTCTTCCCCGCGAGCCTGCTCGGGCGACATGTAGCCAATAGTTCCAATCGCGGCCCCGGGAGTTGTCAGTTGCTCCGCATTGATAGCGGTCGGCATCCCCGGGTGGGCGGTCGCGCCATCGGCTACACGGTGCGGTTGCGTGGCGAGTTTTGCCAAGCCGAAATCCAGAACTTTGGCCTGACCGCGCTGGGTGACGAAGATGTTCGCGGGCTTGATGTCGCGATGCACGATTCCGCCGGAGTGGGCGGCATCGAGAGCATCGGAGATCTGGATGGCCAGGTCGAGCAGTTGTGCAGTCTTGAGAGGACGGCCCTCAATCAAGTGTTTCAGCGTCGTGCCTTCCAGATACTCCATGGCAATGAAGGCCTGGCCGTCGTGCTTGCCGATTTCGTAGATCGTGCAGATATTGGGATGGTTGAGCGCCGAGGCAGCACGTGCCTCACGGCGAAAACGCTCGAGCGCCTGCGGATCGCGAGCCATCTCTTCCGGCAGAAATTTGAGGGCGACGAAGCGGCCAAGGTCCGTGTCCTCAGCCTTGTAAACCACGCCCATGCCCCCACCACCGAGCTTCTCGATGATGCGGTAGTGCGAGATCGTGCTGTCGATCATGTGCCTTTTTGGTCGTGAAATGGAAAAACGATGGTACTGGCGACCCCGACCGCGAGTCAATTCTTAGCTGCGGATACAAGGTAAGTTCCAAACCAACCGCTCTCACTCGGTTCGGTCATGGAGCGTGGCGCGCCTAGTGCTCGGGCTGCAGCATATACCGAGCTCCCGGCGCCTCGGCCATGGCCCGGCAGGTGCTGAGGAAAGCTTGCCCGGCATGGCTGAGCACGCTCCCCTTGCGGTGCACGACCCGCAACTTGCGCTCGAACGCCAATTCCCCCACCGGCACATGGACCACGTCACCGCGCCGGATCTCTTGCTCCACCGCAATCAGCGGCACCAGCGCCACTCCGTTCTCCATGCGGACGAAGTGTTTGATGTCCTCGATGGTAGGCAGCTCGATGTTCATGTGGAGTAGCGTGCGGTGCTTCTTGAAAGCCTGGATCACGCGCTCACGATAGGGCGAAAGCACGCTGTGGGCAATGAACGATTCCGCCCCCAGGTCCTTAATGCCGACCCTCTTCGCCTGCGCCAGCGGATGGCCGGGGTAAACGATCAGCGCCAATTCGTCGCGATAAAGCACCAGCGAGGTCAAGTGCTCGCCCTCCGGACGGAAGGAGACGACCCCGAATTCGACATCGTGATTCAGTACGCTGCTCGGTATCTCGCGAGCCAAGCCGCGCTTCACCTCGATCCGAATCATGGGGTGCGTGTGATGAAAGCGATGCAGCACCGGCAGCAGATAGCGGGAGGTGAATTCGTTGGCCGCGATCGAGAGCTTGCCCTGGTGCAGCCGGCGCAGCTCCTTGAGAGCATCGCGGGCCTCCTCGCGCACATTCAGCAGCTCGTCGGCATAGGCAACCAACGTGCGTCCAGCGTCGGTGAGCGACCCGGCGCGCGAGGAGCGGTCGAACAGTTTCTCCCCCAGGCTGTCTTCCAGCTTGGCGATGGTCTGGCTGACGGCGGATTGCGTGCGGTGCAGCCGCGCTGCCGCGCGGGAGAAGCTCTTCTCCCGTGCCACTGACAGAAATGTCTCAAGTTGAAAGAGTTCCATCCGTACTCACTTTCCGCTGTGGGCTTTAGCTTCGCTTATTTAATCAGCTATCGTAATGTTTGTACAACTATTATTAGTTTGACTAATCATGCTATTAACCCTAGGTTGGAGAGGTTACCAACCAGAGGTGTGGCATGGAGCGGGAACGGGTATTGATCTTCGATACGTCGCTACGTGACGGCGAGCAGGCGCCGGGGTGCAGCATGAACACCGAGGAGAAGCTGGCACTGGCGCACAAGCTCCAGCAACTTGGGGTGGACATCATCGAAGCCGGGTTTCCCATCGCCTCCGTGGGCGACGCCGACGCAGTCCGGCGAGTGGCGACCGAGGTGGAGGGCCCCATCATCGCCGGCCTGGCACGGTGCGTCGAGAAGGACATCAGGGTGGCATGGGAAGCGCTGCGCTGCTCGTCGCGCCCGCGCATTCACACCTTCCTCGCGACTTCCGACATTCACCTGGCTTTCAAGCTCAAGATCGGACACGAGGAAGCGTTGCAGCAAGCGGCCCGTATGGTCGCTTATGCGCACTCGCTTTGCGCTGATGTCGAGTTCTCTCCCGAGGACGCGACCCGCTCTGACGTGAACTTCCTGTGCGAGGTTCTGCAGGCGGCGGTGGAAGCCGGGGCCACGACCTTGAACATTCCGGACACCGTCGGCTACACCACTCCAGTGGAGTTCGGCGAACTCATCCGCACCATCCGCTCAAATCTGCGGAATGCCGAGCACGTCACCATTTCGGTGCACTGCCACAATGACCTTGGTTTGGCAGTGGCCAACTCCCTTGCCGGTATTGAGGCTGGCGCGCGGCAGGTGGAATGCACGGTGAACGGCATCGGCGAGCGGGCGGGCAACGCGGCGCTGGAGGAGATCGCGATGGTGTTGCACGTCCGCAAAGACCGCTACACAGTCGAGACTGGCATCCGCCACGAAGAGATCCACTCCAGCAGCCGGCTCCTGTCGAAGATTTTGGGCTTCGACACGCAGCCCAACAAGGCTATCGTTGGCCGCAATGCTTTCGCACATGAGGCCGGCATCCACCAGCACGGCGTGCTGAATAATCCTCTGTGCTACGAGATCATGACCCCCGAGACGGTGGGCCTGCCGCCGGACCGCATTGTCCTGGGCAAGCATTCAGGCCGGCACGCTCTCGCGTACAAATTCAAAGAAATGGGGTTCCAGCTTTCGGGGGAAGAGATCGACCGTGTTTACCACGAATTTACCCGGCTGGCCGACAAGAAAAAGCACGTGTACGAGCAAGACCTGCTGTCGATGCTGTTCGCGCAACGGTCCACCGTAAGCCAGTCTCAAGCTGCTGCGGAGATGAGGGCGTAATGAAATTGCGGATATCGGTTTTGCCCGGTGACGGCATAGGACCGGAAGTCACGCGCCAGGCGGTCGCTGTTCTGCAGACCGTGTCGGATGTTTGCGGGTACGACTTCCGCTTCCTATCGCATCCGATTGGCGGAGCTGCCATCGAGCAGGACGGCACTCCCCTGCCCGAGGCAACGCTGGCGGCGTGCCTGGACTCGGACGCCGTGCTGCTGGGCGCCGTAGGATCGCCGAAGTTCGACCACTGCGTGGGGGACATGCGTCCCGAAGCAGGGTTGCTGGCGTTGCGGCGGGCGCTGGGAGGATACGCCAACCTGCGTCCAGTGAGGGCTTACAAAGCCACCCTTGATTGCTCTCCCCTGCACGAAGACGTAGTACGTGATGCGGACCTCCTGATCGTGCGGGAACTGCTGGGCGGACTTTATTTTGGGCAGCCGCGCGCGGTTGAAGCCGGCGGCCTCTCCGCGTTCAACACCATGCGCTACGACGTGTACGAGATTGAGCGGGTGGCGCATATAGCCTTCGAGGAAGCGAGCAGGCGGCGCAGGCTCGTAACGTCGGTGGATAAAGCGAACGTGCTCGAGACTTCGCAACTATGGCGGCGCACGGTCAGCCAGATCGCCAGGCAATATCCTGACGTCCGGCTGGATCACGCTTACGTGGACTCGTTCGCCATGCAGTTGATGACGACGCCGTCGCGCTACGACGTCGTACTCACCGAAAACCTGTTCGGCGACATCCTCTCCGACGAGGCTGCCGTGATTTGCGGCTCGCTAGGGATGCTGGCATCGGCGAGTATCGGCGGCCGGGTCGCGCTCTACGAACCAGTACACGGCTCGGCGCCCGATATCGCGGGGCGCGGCGTGGCGAATCCGATGGGAGCGATTCAAACGGCCGCCATGCTGCTGCGATACTCGGCAAACCTTTGCGAAGAGGCTGACCAGATCATCGCGTCGGTTGAGCGAACGCTCGCCAATGGATTCGTGACGCCCGACATGACCGGCCGCCGTAAGCGGGTTCCTTCCACCACCGAGGCGGTTGGCGAGTCCGTGGTGGAAACCGTCACCGATCTGCTACAACGGCAGATGGCTTTTCACGCAGTATAGAGATTGCAGATGTACAAACCGAAAACGCTGTTTGAGAAGGTCTGGGACTCGCACGTCGTGCTGGAGCGTGAAGGCGAGCCCACACTGCTCTACATCGACCTTCACCTCGTGCACGAAGTTACCTCGCCGCAAGCGTTCGAAGGCCTGCGGCTGGCAAACCGCACAGTCCGCCGTCCCGACCTCACCTTCGCCACCATCGACCACAATATCCCGACTACCTCCGACGAACGCTTCCACATCAAGGACCAGATTGCCGCGCAGCAGATCGCGACCTTGCGGCGTAATTGCGCGGGCGCTGGCATTCCCCTGTTCGATGTGGGCTCGGGCCGGCAGGGGATCGTGCATGTCATCGGGCCGGAACTGGGACTGACGCAGCCCGGCATGACCGTAGTTTGCGGCGACAGCCACACCAGCACGCATGGCGCCTTCGGGGCGCTTGCCTTCGGCGTAGGCACTTCTGAAGTCGAGCACGTGCTGGCGACACAATGCGTGTCGCAGAAGAAGCCGCGCAGCATGCGCATCGGGATCTCCGGCGCGCTGCCGGACGGAACCTCATCGAAGGATCTTATCCTTGAGATCATTCGGCGCTTGGGGACCGATGGCGGTACGGGACACGTCATCGAATACGCGGGTGAAGCTATCCGTGGCCTGACCATGGAAGAGCGCATGACGATGTGCAACATGAGCATCGAGTGCGGCGCCCGGGCGGGCATGGTAGCCCCAGACGAGACAACCTTCGCGTATCTCGATGGCCGTCCGTACGCGCCTCCCGGAGAGGCGTGGGACAAGGCAATCGCTCGATGGCAGCCGCTGGCCACCGATGAAGGTGCTCACTTCGACAAAGACATCACCATTGATGCCTCGCATCTAGCGCCGATCGTCACCTGGGGCACGAACCCGGGAATGTCGGCACCCATAACCGCCACCGTGCCGGGGCCCGACAACGCGCAGGATGAATCAGAACGCAACGCCATCCTCGCCGCTCTGGATTACATGGGGTTGCAACCGGGTACGCGCATCGAAGACATTGCGCTCGATCGCGTGTTTATTGGCTCCTGCACCAATGGCCGGCTGGAGGACCTGCGCTCAGCGGCAAAGGTCCTGCGTGGTTACAAAGTCCACAACCGTGTGACGGTCTTGGTGGTTCCCGGTTCAGAAGCCGTGAAGCAGGCGGCGGAGCGTGAAGGGCTGGACAGCATCTTCACCGAAGCGGGCGCGCAGTGGAGAGAGCCCGGCTGCTCCATGTGTCTGGGAATGAATCCCGATATTCTCGCGCCCAAGCAGCGCTGCGCGTCTACCAGCAATCGCAACTTTGAGGGCCGCCAGGGCAGGGGCGCTCGGACCCACCTGGTCAGTCCTGCCGTTGCTGCGGCCGCCGCAGTAGCCGGACATTTTGTGGACGTCCGTGGGTGGGAATACAGGAAATAGAAATGGAGCCTTTCCGCTCACATCGTGGCATCGTGGCGCCGCTGCATCGGGAGAACATCGACACCGATCAGATTATCCCCAAGCAGCATCTGAAGCGCATCGAGCGCACCGGTTTCGGAACTTATCTCTTTTCCGATTGGCGCTACCACCCCGACGGGTCACCTCGCCACGATTTCGTCCTCAACCAGGAACACTACCGTTCGGCGACTATTCTGGTCGCCGGCAAGAACTTCGGTTGTGGCTCTTCGCGCGAACACGCGGCGTGGGCGCTGTCGGAGTTCGGCATCCGGGCTATCATCGCGCCGTCTTACGCTGACATCTTTCGCATCAACGCGGGCAACAACGGTCTATTGCTGATCGAAGCCGCGGGAACGACAGTGCAGCGTATTGCCGCGCAGGCCCAGGCTCGACCACCGTACGAGCTGACCATTGACCTTGAGAACCAGACGATTGCCGATGGAGATGGCCTGTCCGAGAGGTTTGAGATCGAACCCTTCCGCCGCCACCGTTTGTTGCACGGGCTCGATGAAATTGGCATGACGCTAACTCACGAAGCGGAGATCGCTCGCTTTGAAGCGGCGGTCTTGCGATGCACACCCTCCCAGGGATACAGCAACCTTGGAACTGCAACCTAGCTATTCTTCGTAGCAGGGCCCACCGCCGTGTCCCGCCATCTGATGGTCTTTGATGGTGAGGCTCAGCTTGTGATAGGCCCTCTCCAGAGATTCCCGCTCTGCCTGGGTCAGGTCCGGGTCTTCCAGCGATGTGACAATCTCGTCGAACTCCCCCTCAAGCTTCTCCAGTTCTTCGCAAAGCATGGCAGACCTCCTAGTCACCTGCGCGATTTGCGCCTCGCAACGTTTTCGTTTCGGTCAGCAACGGCCCGGCGACCGGCATGACATTCGCGCGGTCGCCGGACTTGGTATTAGGCCGGCCAGAGTCAGCAACCCTTTGTGGCAAGACAACGGCCGTCAGGCCCCGACCCTTGCCAGCAACTCCTTCTTTCCCAAACCCAGGACACCATGCTTCTCGCCAACCTTCTTAAAGGCCTCGATCGCGAAGTCGAGATGATGCTTCTCGTGGGCGGCGGAAAGCTGGGTGCGAATACGCGCCTGTCCCTTGGGCACGACCGGGAAGAAGAAGCCAACCGCGTAGACGCCTTCGCTATACAGGTCGCGGGCAAAGTCCTGCGCCAGCTTGGCGTCGTACAGCATGACCGGCACGATGGGGCTTTCGCCTTCCTTGATGTCGAAGCCGGCACCCTTCAGCAGGCCGCGCCAGTATTTGGCGTTCCACTCCAGTTTGTCGCGGCGGTCGGTGGTGGCGGTAATCAGCTCCATCACCTTCAGTGCACCGGCGACAATCACCGGCGCAACGGAATTCGAGAACAGGAACGGGCGCGCACGCTGGCGGCACATCTCCACCAGTTCGCGGCGTCCGCTGACGCAGCCGCCGGAAGCCCCGCCCAGCGCCTTGCCCAGCGTCGTGGTGATGACGTCAATCTTGCCCAAGACGCCGCAATGCTCCTGCGTCCCGCGCCCCGTCCGGCCGATGAAGCCGCTGGCGTGCGAATCGTCCAGAAACACCATGGCGTCGTACTTCTCCGCCAGCTCGACGATCTCATCCAGCTTGGCAATGTCGCCGTCCATGGAGAAGACGCCGTCAGTGATGATCATGCGCGAGCGCTTGTCCATGTGCTCCTGCAGCTTCTCCTCCAGGTGTCCCATGTCGGAGTGCTTGTAGGTGTCCTGCATCGCTCTGCACAGGCGCATGCCGTCCACGATGGAGGCGTGCACCAGCCGGTCGGCGATCATCACGTCCTGCTCATTGAGGCAGGCCTCGAAGAAGCCGGCATTGGCGTCCATGCACGAAGGAAACAGCAACGTGTCCTCGGTGCCGAGGAATTCAGTGAGCCGGTTTTCGAGTTCGCGATGGATGTCCTGCGTGCCGCATATGAAGCGCACCGACGACATGCCATAGCCGCGGCTGTCCAGCCCGGCGTGGGCCGCGGCAATCACGTCCGGATGGCTGGAGAGGCCCAGGTAGTTGTTGGCGCAGATGTTGATGCACTTCTTGGTTTGCGAGCCGACGGGAAATTCCACCTCTATTTCCGACCACTGCGGCGAGTGGATATAACGCTCTTCCTTGAACAGACCGCCGGCCTTAATGGCTTCGATCTCGGTCTGGTAACGAGTGCGAACTGTGTTTATGAAGGCCATGTGTCCTCGCTATCTGCGATAGGAAAGCTTTGCGGCCAGCGCCTGGCGTCGAGACGGCAGGCACGGCAGGTTCAATTCGCACAAATGCGCCGGGCAGTACCGCTTATGCGCCGACGGTTGCGGGCTTCTGAAAACGATGCACCAGCGCCACGATCCTCTGCACCGTGTCGAATGCGTCCGGCGTGGCATCGGCGTCGGGAATCTGTACCTGGTATTTCTTCTCCAGAAAGCGCTTGAGCGAGACCATCGAGAACGAATCTACGATGCCGCCCGAAATCAGCGGCGTGGTTTCGGTGACCTCACGCTCATCGCCTTCTTCCAGGTATTCCCGGACTACGTAGTCGTGAACTGCTTTGGTAATGTCATCCATGATTGATTCCCATCTGCTCCTTCAGTCATCCATGATTGTGGAAAGGTCGCCAACAGGTTCGTTGAACTCCTTGCAACGCAGAACGCGGCGAACAATTTTGCCGCTGCGTGTCTTGGGCAACGACTCAACGAACTCGATTTCCTGCGGCATGGCCAGCGGCGACAGCCGCTTGCGAATGTGGTTCATGATTTCTAGTTCCAAGTCGTCGCTCGGCTCGTAGCCCCGCTTGAGCGTCACGAAGGCCTTCACCACTTCCATATTCACCGGGTCAGGCTTGGCCACGGCGGCCGACTCATGCACCGCTGGGTGCTCCAGTAGCGCCGACTCAATCTCAAACGGGCCGACCAGGTGGCCGCCGGTGTTGATGACGTCGTCGTCGCGTCCCATGAACCAGTAGTAGCCATCGCTGTCGATGGAGGCGCGATCGCCGCACAGATACCAGCCGTTCTTGAACTTCGCCTTGTACCCCGCTTCATTGTGCCAATAGCCGCGGGCCTGCGACGGCCAGCCCGGCCGCAGCGCAACCAGCCCGGCGATGCCAGTCTCGGTGATCGGCTCGTAAGTCTTGGTATTGAGCGCGGTCGCGGTGATTCCCGGGAACGGCCGGCCCATCGAGCCTGGTTTTATCGGCATTCCGGGAAAGTTGGTGATCACGATGCAGCCGGTTTCGGTTTGCCAGAACGTGTCGTGGAAAGGCTTGCCGAACGCCTGCTCCGACCAGATCACCGCCTCGGCGTTGAGCGGCTCACCAACGCTGGCCAGATAGCGCAGGCTGGAGAGGTCGTGCCGTCGCACCACGTCGGTCCCTTCCTTCATCAGCAGGCGGATGGCGGTGGGCGCGGAGTACCAAACCGTCACCCGCCGCTTCTGGAGGAAGCTGTACCAGCGCTCGGCATTGAAGCCGGAATCGAGCACCACCTGGGTGGCGCCATTCGACCACGGCCCGATGATGCCGTAGGACGTGCCCGTTACCCAGCCCGGGTCGGCGTTGCACCAGTAGATGTCGTCGGGCTGCAAGTCCAGCGCCCATTTTGTGGTGAGGTACTGCGAGATGATCGAATAATGAACGTGCTGCGCGCCCTTGGGCTGCCCTGTAGTGCCTGAGGTGTAGTGCAGCAGCGAGGGCGACTCCGCCGTTGTGGGATATACGGGAAAGTCCTCGACCCGCGGCATTTGCTCCATGCGAAACGCCACTTCGCGCTCCTGCAGAGCGGAGTCGCCGGGGTCAACGATGATAATGTGACGCAGGTTGGGTAGCTGCTCGCGGATCTTACGTACCTTGTGAACGTGCTTCTTCTGCGTGATGATCGCGGTGGTCTCGGCGTTCTGCAGGCGCACCAGCAGGGATTCGTCACCAAAGGCCGAGAACAGCGGCTGTGCCACCGCTCCCGTCTTCAGGATGCCCAGCATCCCGATGTACAGCTCGGGCACCCGGTCCATGAACAGGCAGACCCGTTCCCCGGGCTGGATGCCGAGCTCCCAGATGAATTGCGCGACCGTGTTGGACAGAACACGCAGGTCGTCGAAGGTAAAGCGCTCCTGGTTGCCCTGGTAATCCTCCCAGTAGAGCGCGACCTTGTCGGCGATGCCGATCCGGCACATGCGGTCGCTGCACATCCAACCGATGTTGATGGGGTCGCCGGGCTTGTAGCCCAACTCGCGCTCCGCCACCGACCAGTCGAAGTTTGCGGTCAATTCTTCGTAGGACTTTGCGATGAGTTCATCGCACAGCACCGGATTGCTCATCTCGATATCCGATCTTGGCGCCTGTCGCTCAGCGTTCCAGAATGACCATGGCGCCAGTTTGTTTCTTTGCGGCTGCGATCGCCAGGTGGATGCGGCGCGTCTTCAACCGCCCGGCTTCCGGCCGCAGTCCTTCGTACAGCACAAGGCTGCAATGGTGGGCCGCGTCCACCTTCAGCTCCGCCTGGCGAAACGCCGCCAGATTCCGCGGGGACACTCCCAGCGCCTTGAAGGCGGCCTCCTTCGCCGCGAAGCAGGCGGCGTAACGCCGGGCGGGTTGCTTCCCGGCATTGCAGTGGCATATTTCCTGGACCGTGAAGATTCCGTCGCCCGCCAGCCACTCACCACGCGCCAGCTCCGCCTCGACCCTGCTGTTCACGATGAGGTCAACTCCCAAACCTACAATCACAAGGACCACCTTCAGACTCTGACCCGGATTGTGGCGCCCGCTGCACTACATTGAGGATTGCAGTCGCCGAACTGCCAACGGTCGCGAGGATACACTTCGGCGGAATTCTGCTCAGCGGCGAGGAATCACTTGCCAGCAGAAGAATGATGACGGCTGCGCGGCGGAGTTGCGAACCTTGCACAGCGCACCTCTTATGAAGACGGATAAAAGGCAACTACCCGCATTGCCATTCTGCGGTTGGCAGGCCATAAAGTCGGTGACCGCTGTCACCTCGTACCGTGATTAGCAGGCCTGTAAGGAAGGCCGGAAATTCGTCGTTTTCAGCCTCCGGTACTGGCATCTCCCCAGCAAACATGAATTGACTAGGAGGATTTCCGGAATCGAAGTAGAATCCACGCGAATCCATCTCGGGCGAGAATCAATGGAGAGCGCCATGACTGCCTCCGAGGTTGCTGCGACGCTGAGGGACCTGAAACCGCGGTTCCTAGAAGGACTGGCGCGGCCCGCGATTGAAACAATCGTAGCCGCCGCCACCCAGCGGCGCTTTATGGCCCACTCCATCATGACCAACCAGGGCCATCCTGCCACCAGCCTGTTTCTGCTGATAAGCGGCCGCGCCCGCAGCTTCTACATGACGCAAGGCGGCCAGACGACCTTCATGCACTGGCTCCCGGCCGGCGAGATGTTCGGCGGCATGGCGCTCTTGTCCAGACCGAATGGCTATCTCGTCAGCACGGAGGCAGTCCGCAACAGCTACGCTCTGGTCTGGGACCGCGCCACCATCCGAAGCCTGGCCGAACGCCACCCCAGGTTGCTGGAGAATGCCTTGGCGATCGCATCGGACTACATGAACGGCTACCTCGCCATGCATGTGTCACTCACCTGTCACACGGCGCGGCAACGCCTGGCGGAAGTGCTGTTGAACCTGACCAGCGGTATCGGGCACCGGGTCGCGGGAGGAGTCGAACTCAATATCAGGAACGAGGACCTGGCAACCGCGGCCAACGTAACTCCATTTACGGCAAGCCGGCTGCTGAGCGAGTGGCAGCGCGCCGGCATGGTGACCAAGAGTCGCGGCAAGGTCTTGATTCGCGAACCGGAACAGCTCCTGCTGCACCAGATCTGACACCGCCCTCCTTGCTCCTGAGCAACCACAGGTTTGTCTGCGGACAACGACGACACCCCCTTCCCTGTCATGCTTACTTCAGCGAAGGTCGGCATCGCTGAGGACGCAGACCGATTTCCCCCAGAGGTCGCTTACCTCGCTGCCGATAAGCATGAGCGGGCCGTCTCCTCCTTTTGGCGGTCCGCTTTTTTCGTCCTCGGCTACTTGCGTGAACTCTTCCGTGACTGATTGCCCGCGGGCAAGGACAAACTTGCTGCCTGGCAAGGACAGACTTGTCGGCCAGCAATGATAAGCTTGCTGTCCGGCAACGACAGACTTGCTGCCAAACAACGACACCTTATGCCCGTTATGCGACCCTTTCAGCTGCAAGACTTTTCCTGGCAGACCGGCGGTTCGGCAGCGGCACTTCGCCTCCCACAACCCGCCATCTTGCTGTAGGCCTGCCGTTTCACTGGCCCCTGCGGTTTCGATGTGTGGATAGGTCGCCTGACCATGTCCTCTTCATGTTTGGAGTGTGTAATTGATTCCCGTAAGTCCACGTGTCATTTTGTGTGTGGATGACGAGCCAACCGGATTGATGGCTCGCCGTCTTATTTTGTCGATTGCCGGCTATGACGTCATAACTGCCGCCAGCGCTGAGGCAGCCCTGAGGATTTTCAGCCACAACCCGGTTGACCTGATCATCACCGACCACTTCCTGCCGGACCTTCCCGGCACCGAGATGGCTGCCATGATGAAGCGGCTCAAGCCGCAAGTCCCCATCGTTCTCTTGACCGGCTCGCTGGAGCCGCCGCCGGGGATCGAGCATACCGACCTGCTTCTGGTAAAGGGAATGCCCCCGCCGGAATTCCTCGCCGCGGTTGCCAAGTTGCTGACCAAAGAGAACGGAGTCGGGAGCGCATAGAGTCGGTTCAATGCGGCGTGGCGCGTACGTCGGCAGGAGAGGTCACTCCGGAGAGAGCGCGACTCCGGTAGGGGAAAAATGCTCGCCGCGCGAGACCGCCTGCAGAGCGTTCACCAGGTCGGGACTGACTTGGGACTTGAAAACATAACCCGAAGCCCCCAGTTCGAAGGCAGCGCGCACGAAGTCGGGGTTCTAATGCACCGACAGGAAGATGATCTTGGCTGGGCAGTTGGATTCCCTCAAGCGCTTGGCCACGTGGAAGCCGGTCATGTCGCCAGGGAAACGTCCAGCAGGGTGATGTCGGGGTTCACTTCCGCGAACTCGGCCAGGACCGCCGCCCCCCGGGAGCATGTCCCGGCAATGACAAAGTCCCGCTGCAGCAGGTCAACCAGCATCTCCAACGTGCCGGGGTTGTCATCCACCAGCAGCAGGCGGGTTGCGGGCACTGTCATTCCCCCGGGGCTGAGTTCCCAGGTGCGCAATGCGCAGGAACGTCACTCGTAGCGTAGTAGCGTGACGCCCGGCGGGATACTAGTAAAAATGCTGGCTCAGCTATGTCAAATTGCCAGCATCAACTCTGGGACTTCTCGCTCACCGTCTAGGACAAATGCTGGATTGCTGCTACTGCCGAGCGCCCTTCGGTGATAATATTCAGCATCTTCCGCTCGTCGGCTCGAATCAACCTGCATAGGCGGGGATTCTTTAGGAAGGTAGTCCGCTTTTGATATTTTCTCGTCAGCTTAGTAAGACCATGTTGATTTCGGCGTGCGTGGTGGGTCTCGCCCTTGCAGCGATGGCCTCGCCGTCCCCGGATGCTCCAGCGCTCGACCGCGGTTTTCAACAGATGTATAACCTGGATTTCTCCGGCGCCCACGCCACCTTTCGCAGCTATCAGCAAGCCAATCCCAGCGATTCACTGGGACACGTGGGTAATGCCGCCGCTTACCTGTTCTCTGAGTTCGACCGTTTGCACATTCTCGAATCCGACTTGTTCACCGACGACCACAAGTTCGAAAACCGCGGCCGGCCGAATCCTGACCCCGCGGTGAAGATCGAATTCGAGAAGGAGCTTTCCAGGAGCGACGAATTGGTGCAGCAGGCCTTGGCCGGGAACCCGCATGACAAGAATGCGCTGTTCTCGCGCGTGCTCGCCAATGGCCTGCGCGGCGACTATACCGCGATGATCGAGAAACGAAACTTCGCCAGTCTTGGCTACATGAAGACCTCACGCGCCGTCGCGCAGCAATTGCTGGCGATTGATCCCACCTGTTATGACGCCTACCTGGCGGTCGGCGTGGAGAATTACCTGCTCGGCGCCAATCCCGCGCCGGTGCGCTGGTTTCTGCAGATGACTGGATCCCAGACCAACAAGACAGAAGGCTTGGAGCGGCTGCGGCTCACCGCCGACAAAGGACACTACCTCGCTCCCTTTGCCCGCCTGCTGCTGGCCGTCGCCGCTTTGCGCGATAAAGACCCGCAAACCGCTCGCACCCTGCTCGCCGGACTGGCCACCGAGTTCCCCGGCAACGTCCTGTACGCGAAGGAACTCGCCAAGATCCCGTAGGCCCGGTACCCGCAAATCCTGCCATCGTGGGCGGAGCACGAGTTTCACTCATCACATTGTCATCCTGAGCGACGAGCGCAGCGAGGAGTCGAAGGACCCCGATTGGTGACGCGAAACTATAGCGATCCTTCGACTTCGTTCGGCCGCTGCATGCTAGGATGGCACGTCAAATCCAGCGAATCGCGGACGGGCTGCGTTGATTTGAACGGGCACGGGCGCTCGCTAATTCGATTTTGAAGGGACACGGCTTTAGCCGTGCCGTAAGACCGGTTATTTCGTCCGAGCCCCGTAGGGGCGAGGGAACCTGGCTTCCCTGCTGATCTCGGGGGGCATCGTGATCACGATTGCAACTGCGTTGTTCAAGCGGACGTTGTAGCATTTCGCGCCTGGCTCGTGTACTCGTGCAACAAGGGCGGAGAACGTGTTTCTCCGCTTTCCACGTGTAGTTAGAGAGCGAAGAGTCGCTGCCTGCTTTATCACGATTTCAGTGGCGTGGTTCAGACCAACCCCATAACCGGTCAGCCCCTGGGACCGACCGATCAAAGTTCCAAAATTCTCACGTTCGACATCGCGCCTAAGTGGTCCTACACGATTAGTCCGAATGCCGTACTGAACGTGACGGGCTATGTACGGCGCGACGCCTACAACTACTACCCCAGCAATGACCCCTTCAACGATCTTGGCCCGGCGAATCTCCAGCGGCAAACCGTCGCCCAGCAACGCAGCCTTCTGAATGCCGGCGCGGTCGCGAACCTTAGCTACACGAAGGGCATTCACAACATCAAGGCCGGCATCATGTACGAACAGACTTTCTTGAACGAGAATGACCAGCTCGGGATTATCGATGCCACGTATAACGCGCCTTGCTTGGATATGAATGCTGTCCCCGTCAACGGTTTCACCGATCCCTCGCAGTGCGCGGCAGAGGGATTCCAGCCCAGCGACACTACGAACCCGAATGCACCCAACTCCGCTTTGTATCCCTTGTTCAACAGTACCCTGTTGCCTTACGACCTGACGCGTGGAGGGGTTCGGTTCCCATTTGTCGGCCACACCGACGTGAAAGAGCTAGCGATGTACGTGCAGGACAATATCACTCTGCGCAACTGGAGCTTCAACCTCGGAATTCGTGGGGACTTTTACAACGGCCTGGCCACGGCCACTCAGGCGGAGCCTCGCGTCGCTATTTCCTACAACATTCAGAAAACCAACACTGTTCTACGTGTCTCATATGCGCGCACGTTGGAGACGCCTTTCAACGAAAATCTGGTGCTGTCCAGCGTTGGATGCAGCTCAGACGTGCTGGACCCTCTTCTCGGCTGTTCGTCGAGCTCCACGACGCCGTTGCAGCCCGGCTTTCGCAATGAGTTTCATGCCGGCTTGCAACAGGCGATCGGCAAGTTCCTGGTGATCGACGGCGAATACATCTGGAAGTACACGCACAGCGCCTACGACTTCAGCATACTAGGCAATACGCCGATCTTTTTCCCGATCGAATGGCATAACTCGAAGATCCCCGGCTTTGCCTTGCGCGCCAGTGTGCCGGTGTATCACGGCTTCAGCGCATTGGTGGTCATGTCGAGTGTCGCGGCGCGCTTCTTCACTCCCCAAATCTCGGGAGCCGGAGCCACTCCCTCGGGGTCCACGGGGGTTTTCCGCATCGATCACGACGAAGCCTTTAACATGACGGCGCACATGCAATACCAGACCCCCTGGAAGCGAGGCCCGTGGTTTGGTTTCAACTGGCGCTATGACAGCGGACTCGTCGCCGGGTCAGTCCCCTGTTACGGAATCGCCGATTTCAACAACTGCCCGCAATCGACCACGTCGAACGGGCTACCTGCCATCACCATGACCAATGGGGCCGGAATCCCTTTCACCGCTGATCAGGAGTTCCAGGCCGGCTTCACCTGCAATGGTATGCACGCGACTCCCACCGTTGCTCTGCCCTCTACCTGCTTGGCGTCGCAGTTTGGTTCTACGCTCACTCAGGTACCGTCGCCGGGAACCCAAAATGACGACCACAATCCGGCCCGTATTGCCCATCGCAACCTGTTCGACCTGGCCATCGGAGATGGCAACCTGTTTAAAACCGACAGATACAAGTGGAGCGCGCAGGTGAACTTCATCAACCTGTCGAACAACTACGTGCTTTACAACTTCCTGTCGACGTTCAGCGGCACGCACTACGTAACGCCACGCGCGATCACGGCCACGATCGGGTTCCACTTCTGATGCGACGAGAGATGGGGGAAGGCATGGGGCGTGCGGCGGACCCGCCTTGACACTGCTGTACCCCTACTCTTATCCTTAATGTTTGTCCCAGGAAGTTCCCGCCCGTCAGTACCTGCAAGCGTTTCCCGTCAGGAGCTTGGCCTGCCAGACCCGGCTCAGCCGGAGCGAGAGCTATTGGGGGCTGTCTTAGGCTGAGGCCGGAGCTGCTATGCTGATTCGGGTTCGGGATCTGGAACTCCAGAATTTGGAGTTCGACGAGAGTTTTCAGCCTGGTGCCATCGAATTTGGGCCTGACTTCCGCCAGACTGGCCCGCTGCTGAGCAAGGGACGCGCCGAACTGATCGTTGAGCACCGCGGCCACAAAGAGAATGTCGAGGACATCCGCCTGGTCGGCAAGGTGGAGGTGCACCTGGAGTTCGGCTGCGCCCGTTGCCTGGAGCCGGTCGAGCAGGATGTGAACCGGGCGTTTGACCTGATTTATCGCCCTCTGGGCGTCGATCGGCGCGCGGATGAGGCCTCGATCAGCGAGGCAGATACGGAAATCGGCTACTATCAGGGTGAGGGACTGCTGCTGGAGGATGCGCTCCGCGAGCAGGTTTTGCTGGAGACTCCGGTGCGCGCCCTGTGCCGCGAAGATTGTAAGGGGTTGTGTCCGCATTGCGGCCGCAACTTGAATGTCGAGCAGTGCCATTGTGAGCAGCATCTCAGCGATCCCCGCTGGGAGGCGCTGAACGAAATCAAGAAGAAGCTGCAAAGCTAAGTTCCGATCGCCGGCCGGTGCCGCGCGGTCCCAGTGAGGTTTTCATGCCAAATCCAAAACGGCGCCATTCCAAGGCGCGCACAGCCAAGCGCCGCTCCCACGATCACCTGACAGCCCCGACGCTGTCCGAGTGCCCCAACTGCCATGAGCGCAAGCTGCCGCATCGGGCCTGCCCCAAGTGCGGCTATTACAAAGGCCGCGAAGTCATCGAGGTTGAAGAGAGCACCAGCTAGGATGACAGGCGAGTATGCCGACCATCATCGCTCTTGACGCCATGGGCGCCGACCGTGCGCCCAAACCCGAAGTCGAGGGGGCGATCCTCGCTACACGTCACTATGACGTCGAAGTTGTGCTGGTCGGAAAAGGAGACGTCATTCGCGCCGAACTGGATTTGCACCGTTTCTGGCGCAAGCTGCCCATCCATATTGCGAACGCTGAGGAAGTCATCGGCATGCACGAGAAGGCGGCGCAGGCGGTGCGCACCAAGCGGGACTCCTCCATGCGCGTCGGCCTGCGCATGGTGCGCGACGGCGAAGCTGCCGGCTTCGTGACCGCCGGCAACACCGGTGCCGCCATGGCCACCGCCAAGATGGTGCTCGGCGCCATTCCGGGAGTGGATCGGCCTGCTCTGGCCGCTGTTTTCCCGACCGCGCAAGGCACCGCGACGATCCTCATCGACGTTGGCGCCAACGTCGATTCCAAGCCGCAAAACCTGCAGCAGTTCGCCATCATGGGCGATATGTATTTCCGAACCATCTTTGCGGGCAGGTTTCCCAGCTCCGACAATCCGCGGGTTGGCCTGCTCTCCATCGGAGAGGAAGAGAGCAAAGGCAACGAACTGACGCGCGAGGCTTACAAGTTGATTCGCGAGCTGCCCATGAACTTCGTCGGTAACGTGGAAGGCCGCGACCTTTATAACGGCAAGGCCGATGTGCTGGTTTGCGATGGGTTCGTCGGCAACGTGGCGCTGAAGATCTCGGAAGGCATGGTGGAGACGGTGCGCTTCCTGCTGAAACAGTCTTTGCAGGCGACCATCAGCAGCCAGGTTGGATTTCTGCTATCGCGCAAGGCCTTCGCCGATTTCAAAAAACGGCTGGACTACTCCGAATACGGTGGCGCGCCGCTGCTGGGCATCAAGGGCGTTTGCATCGTCAGCCACGGCTCGTCGAACTCCAATGCCATCAAGAACGCTATCCGCGTGGCCAATGAATTTGCCAACAGCAAGCTGAACTCCACCATCCAGGAGCGCATTCAGGCAGCCAGCAAGAACTTGAGTAGTCATTCCGTCGAGACTGCGGAGGCTGGCTCGGTGGGCAGCGGAATGGTGTAGCAGGTCTGCACTGGGGTTGAACCACGGTCTTATGTCCGCGTCGTGGGTTCTTACGTGACTGGGCGCGGCGGGTGCTACGTTCAAAGATCAGGTGTGGCATATGGTGCAGAACTGCGGCAGATCAAGTCCCGCTCGCGGGACGATATAAGATAGCCCAGCGCTTCAGCGCTGGGTAGGCCGGGGTTAAGGTATCCGAGTCCCGCAGGGACGGCACAGATGTGAGCGCGGCTTTAGCCACGCGATTTGCTCCACACAAACCCATCATGACCTCCCACTCGTCTCCCATCGCATTTCTCTTCCCTGGACAAGGCTCCCAGGCCGTTGGCATGGGCAAGGAACTGGCTGCCCTCTATCCCGTAGCCCACGAGACCTTCGAGGAAGCCGACGCCACCCTCGGTTACAAGCTCTCGCAGCTTTGTTTCGAGGGCCCCGAGGACCAGCTTCGGCTGACCGAAATAACCCAGCCGGCAATTCTCACTGTTTCCGTCGCGGCGTGGCGCGTTTTGCAGTCGAAGGCAATCACGCCGTCCTACGTCGCGGGCCACAGCCTGGGTGAATACTCGGCGCATGTGGCCGCAGGCACGTTGCTCTTCGCGGACGCGGTGCGCACCGTGCGCAATCGTGGCAAGTACATGCAGGAGGCAGTGCCGGTTGGTGTCGGCGCGATGGCCGCCATCCTCGCGCTTCCTAGCGAGCAGGTGAAGCAGATCTGCGAGGAAGCCGCCCAAGGTGAGGTCTGCCAGGCCGCGAACCTCAACTCACCCGACCAGACGGTCATCTCGGGCAGCAAGGCGGCCGTCGAACGTGCAGCCGAGTTGGCCAAGCAGCGCGGCGCCAAGCGCGCCATACTGCTGCCGGTGAGCGCGCCTTTCCATTGCGCGCTCATGCAGCCGGCCCAGGACCGTCTGGCCGCCGATCTCCAGGCCCTGACGTTTCACACGCCCGAGGTTCCGCTGATGTGCAATGTGGATGCCGCGCTGGTCACCACTGGCGAGCGGGCGCGCGAGGCACTCATCCGCCAAGTGACCGGGGCCGTGCAGTGGGACGCCTCGATGCGCGCGTTGGCCGCGCTCGGCGTACAGAACTTCGTCGAAGTCGGCCCCGGCAAGGTGCTCTGCGGATTGATGCGCCAGATTGACCGCTCACGCACCTGCGTGAATGTAGAGGACGAAGCTTCACTCCAGAAGAGCGTGAACCATTTTAGTTCCCCCTCACCCAAACCGGACTGAAGGCGGACGGCTAATACGGCGAAAATCCCAGCGTCTTGTCGTCCTTCTGCACCCAGACGTGCGCCTTCGAAGCGACCCGGTCGTTCACCGTTACCACCACCACCAACCCGCTGGCGGTCGCAAAGGGCGAGCCACTATAGCCCTTGGGTACGGCGGCGCCATCAATGTGATGGCTCTTGACAATGCCCCACTCTCCGCCCGGCCCCCAGTCCTTAATGAAGTCGTTATAGGGATAACGCGAATACTTGTCCGGATGTTGCTTCCACTCCGGATCGTGCATCCACACGCCATAGGCCTTTTCGTAATTCTGCTGTTCCAGCGCCTCGAAAAACTGGTTCACCAGATGCTCTTCCGGCCAGAAGCGGAACATCCACAACAGGACCCCCAGAGCAATCACGCCGCAAACGATGACGGCAATGCGCTGCCGCTTCTTGCGCGCGCGCGCTGGATCGTAGGGCTGGGCTTCGAACAGTGTCATCGCAATATCAGTTTACTCGCAGCCGCGCGTTGTGGGCAGACTCAGGTCCTTGCGCCCCGCCAAAAACGCGATTGACGGTCCCCCTCCAAGACGGTTACCGTCACCGGAAGGGGTGATCCATGCCAACCCAAAAGAGCAGGGGCAATCCGCTGCCATGCTGCCGTCGAACCATCGTCGATGGCCGCCAGCTACTCATCTTCGAGACGTCCGCGGGACAACGAATTACGCTCCAGGAGGGACCGCCTGAAGTCCTGATCGAGGATGGCAACGGCAACTCGGTGAAACTGGAAGCCGGCGGTGTAACGGTGAATGCTGCGGCGAAGCTCACGCTGAATGCCTCGGCGATTGAAATCTCTGCTGGAATGCTGACAGTCAATGCGGCAATCGCCAAGTTCAGCGGGGTGGTGCAAGCCGACACCATCATGGCCACCTCGGTCATCGAACCCGGCAGCGGAAACGTCTGGTAGTGGTATGCCTAAAGTGGCAGAACCCTTGTGAGATTCAGCGCTCGGCATGATAGTCTTTAATAGTACCTCAGACAATCCATTGACCACTCGGAGCGACTAGGAGCGGCTTTGTATTTTGAGGAATTCCCGTCGAAAGTTCGCTCTGTTTGAGCGAAGGAGAAACACCATGAAGGCACTCTTGGTAACCGTATTCGCAGCCCTGCTGGCGATTGCACCTGCCGTACGCGCTCAGGATCTGGTGCAGGACACCAAGAAGGTAGCCGACAAGACCGCCGACGCCACCAAGGACACTGGCAAGGCCATCGGTCACGGGACAGCCAAGGCAGCCGACAAAACAGCCGACGCCACCAAGGACACCAGCAAGAGTGTAGCCAGCGGGACCACAAAGGCCGTCAAAGCGACAGGCAAGGGCGTCGATAAGGGTGCCAAAGCTACCGGAGACGCGGTCAAGACCGGGGCGGACAAGACCGTCGACGCCGTGAAGTAGTACCCGTCTCATCCGAGCCAACTCCGGCGCCCCTTGTGGGCGCCGTTGCTTTTTGGATGCGATCTGGAACCGCGCGACCCGTTGAGTCACGCCCCGCAAAGGGCGGGTTCTTGTGTTCGCATAAATTCCCGTTGCGGGAACAACCCCCATTCTCCATAGGTTACTTTCGTAAGCGGCCGCGAGCGAAATTCAATTGACATGCCTGCGAGCGGCGGCCTAGCGTGGAGTTGATCGGTGTTCGCCGACGCTGGGCGATTACGCTGGCGATCGGCAACGCTCCTCCAGCAGGCGCGAGTTTGCCGATCAACGCTCTTTGAAAGCCAAGACTGGGGATAGTTCCCTAGTGGGAAAGCAGGCGGACGAGGATACTCGGACTAAGTCCAATGAAATCTATGACTTGTATATAAAGCATTTATTATGAATAACTTGCGTGCATTCTGGTGCGCGATTCGATTGAAACCACCTACCCACGGGGGAGGGGTACTACAGGCCGGAGCCGCCCTCGAAGATATTTACCATCTGGTAGGGAAACACCCGATACAAAGAGTAGTTGGTGCCGCCTTCCGCGTATTGGCGGAACAGCAGGACGCCGCGGCCGTTGGCGTCAGCGTCTACTGCGTCGATGACCTGCAGCCGCGGGAAGGCGTCTAGATGGTTGCTGTCAGTGACCGAGCTGAAGATCTTGATGGGCTGCCCGTTGATGTCGAGCCGGGCCACGACAGTCGCAAAGTAGTCAGCCGGGCCCGGACTTAATGGTTGCTTGTTCATGGCCGCTGACTTTGAGCGGGGCACCGGAGCGCTGGTCGCCGGCAGCTTGGCAGTCAGTACCAATGTGGGCGAATTGCTGAAGTCGAGATCGAATGCCCGCATTTCGTAATCGGTGATCTGCGCGGTTTTGGGCAGCGCCGGGGCATTGCGCTTGCTGGCAAAATTGCGTATTTCGTCAATTGCCATGGGCAGCAGCGATCGCGCCTTCTCTTCCCTCTCCGCCGGAGTCATGGGATAGAGCATGGGTCGCGTTTCGTAGTCGCCAGCATCGGAGATCGCAGGGTAGGCGTGCATCGTGGCAGCGGCGGTCGCTGGACTGTTGTTGTCCTTGCTCGAGCCCGACGGTGCGGGGCTGCCGGTGTTCGCCGTGGTTTTCACTGTGGCAGATTTCGCGGCAGAATCCCCAGCCGCTGTGGGTTGTTTGTTGCGGGTCAGCACGGGGCGATCAGGATCGCTCTCGTCCCCGGCAGTGCTTCGCGGAGCAGGTGCGCCGGCAGGAGCGCTGCCAGATTCCGCATCGCCTCCCAACGTGGGTCGCGACGATCCGCTGGCAGCGGTCGCTGGCGCTTTCAGCGTTGGGCGGTCGGGATCATCGGCGGACTGAGGCTCAGGATTGCCGCTGGAAGACGCCGGCGCCCCGCTGGACGACCCCGCAGGCGGCGCTTGGCTTCCCGCCTCAGCGCTTGCATCCGAACCGCTCCCCGGGGCACGGCGCAGTACAGGAGGTCCCTGGTCGTCATTGATGCTGCTCGAGTGCTTGGATTTGGGTTGCTTGGCAGCCTGCTCGGCTAAACGCGCGTCGAGCGCACCCTGCGTTATCCATTTGCCGTCGGCGACCCAGTTGCCGTTGATCTGTTTGGGCGTGGTTACGGTGAACCAGCCGGTCGGTTCTCCGTAGTTCATGCCCTGGTATTGAGTTCCCTGCTCCAGCGCCATGGGTGCTGGATTGGCTCCGTAGAGGCTGGCGTCGTAGTAGTGCCCGTCGATCCAGAGTGCCACGGGCACCAGTCGTGCACCGCCGCCGGGCAGGAACTCAATGACGCCGATGGCGCGAGGGCCCCGCCTGGAAGGTTTCTTGGTCTGCGGCTGCTCGGGCTCGGTTTTCGGTGTACGGTCGCGAAGCTGGGCGGGCGCGAAGGCGGACAATAACAGTATCGCCAGCAGTACCGGCATGGCTGGACTGCACGATTTGCGGTATAGATAGTGCGATATGGAAATCAAATCGAAAGCCCCCGTCTTCACTCTACCCGACGAAAACGGTAACCCGGTTTCGCTCGATCAGTTCCGCGGCAAGAGCGTTGTCCTTTTCTTCTATCCCAAGGCCAACACTCCCGGCTGAACCATTGAAGCGTGCGGGTTCCGCGACGCATACAGCAGGCTGCAAAAAGCCGGACTGGTGGTTTTAGGCATTTCCGCCGATACGCCGGGCGCACAAAAGAAGTTTAAAGAAAAGTACGATCTGCCGTATACCTTGCTCGCCGACACCAATAAGGAGGTCGTGAAGAAGTTCGGCGTGCTGAAGGAAAAGAACATGTACGGCAAGAAAGTAATGGGGATCGCGCGCACCACGTTCCTTATCGGGCCGGACGGCAAGATCGCTCATATCTTCGAGAACGTGAAGCCCGACGGGCACGCGGAACAGGTGCTGGCTCTGGCCAGGGACGCCGCCAAGACGTAACGTGGAAATCCCGACACTAATCCGCAAGCAGATACACGTGCGCGGCATCGTCCAAGGTGTCGGGTTCCGTCCCTACGTTTACAACCTCGCACACAAGCTGGGATTGGCCGGCTACGTCCTGAACTCCTCTGCGGGCGTGACCATAGAAGTTGAGGGCGCGAACGGCAGCATGCAGAAATTCTTGGATGCCCTGCAGCACCGTCCGCCGCCGCTGGCGCTGATCAAGGAATTCGCCGTTACCGAGATGGAGGCGCAAGGCGAATCCGGGTTCAGCATTCACGAAAGTCATGCCGAGGCAGGTGAGTTCGTGCTCGTCTCGCCCGACGTCGCCACCTGCGACGACTGCTGGCGAGACTTCGGCGACCCAAGCAATCGCCGTGCCGGATATCCTTTTACCAACTGCACCAATTGCGGGCCGCGCTACACCATCATCCAGGACATTCCCTACGACCGGCCGGCAACGACGATGGCGCCGTTCACCATGTGCCAGCTTTGCCAGGCCGAATACGAGGATCCGGCGAACCGGCGCTTTCACGCGCAGCCTAATGCGTGCCCAGCCTGCGGACCGGCGTTGGCGCTGGTGAAATCGGGCTCATCACTGCCCACGCCTTCCTCGTATCGCGCATCCGAATCTGCTGCAGTCATTCATCAGGCGCGCGCGTTAGTGCACCAAGGCAAGATCGTCGCGGTCAAGGGACTTGGTGGATTTCTGCTGGCTTGCGACGCAACGAATGACGCCGCGGTGCGGCAACTGCGCACTCGGAAGCGGCGCAGTGATAAGCCGTTTGCGTTGATGGCCCGGGACGTCGCTGCAACCGAAAGCTTCTGCATCATCTCAGATGCGGAGCGCACCGCACTACTGAATGCACGCCGACCGATCGTTGTGCTGCGCCGCCGGCCTGACAGCACCATCTCGCCGGCGGTCGCACCGGGCAACAACACCATTGGCGTGATGCTGCCGTATACACCGCTGCATTACATGCTGTTCAGCGATTCGCCGGAAGGTCCCCCGGAGTTCACCGCTCTGGTAATGACCAGCGGCAACCTCAGCGAGGAGCCCATCGTCATCTCGAACGAAGAAGCATGGCAGCGCCTGCAAACCGTCGCGGATTGGTTTGTCTTTCACAACCGCGACATCTACATGCGCACCGACGATTCCGTGGTCCGGACCTTCGAAGCCCAGGAACGCGCACTGCGGCGCTCGCGCGGCTACGTTCCGCATCCGATTGATGTTGGAGTGCCGCTGCGCGAGGTCCTGGCCTGCGGCGCCGAACTGAAGAATACGCTTTGCCTGACAAAGGGGAATTACGCCATCCTCAGCCAGCACATCGGCGACCTGGAGAATTACGAGACGCTGCTGTTCTTCGAGGAAACGCTGACCAACCTCAAGAAGCTGTTTCGGGTTGAACCGCAGGCGGTAGCGTACGATTTGCATCCGCAGTACATCAGCACACGGTTCGCACTTGGGCTGCCGCTGGACCGCAAGATCAGTGTGCAGCATCATCACGCCCATATCGCGAGCTGCATGGCTGAGAACCATGTGCGTGATAAGGTCATCGGCGTTGCCTTCGACGGCACCGGCTACGGAACCGATGGCAAGATCTGGGGCGGGGAATTTCTGGTTGCTGACTTTGCGGGATTTGAGCGGCGCGGGCACCTGCGCTATGTTCCCCTGCCCGGCGGCGATGCCGCGGTGCGACAGCCGTGGCGCATGGCGATCAGTTATCTCCGTGACGCGTTTGGCGACGCTCCATTCCCAGCTTCGCTTGGTTTTCTGAACGAGATTGCTGAGCAGCATGTCGGACTGGTGCGCTCAATGCTGGATCGCCGCATCAACTGCATTGATACTTCTTCGTGCGGGCGGTTGTTCGATGCTGTAGCTTCGCTGATCAACTTGCGCCAGGAGGTCAACTTCGAGGGCCAGGCGGCGATTGAGTTGGAGATGATCGCGCAGCCGGGTGTGGATGAAGCTTATCCGTTCAATATCGATTCCGGTGAACCGGCGCAGGTGGACATGCGCCCGATGATCGAGAACATAGTTCGCGATCTTCTGCGTTCCAAGCCTCCCGCATACATCGCTGCGCGCTTTCACAATACCATTGCGACCGTGATCCTCGAAGTCTGCCGCCGAATTCGCGCGCATGAACGCTTGAACCGGGTGTGTCTCAGCGGCGGAACATTCCAAAATGTCTACCTGTTGCAACGCTGCGTGGAAAATTTGCGTCGCGATGGATATGAGGTTTATCTACACGCGCAGGTCCCGCCCAACGATGGAGGAATCTCCCTTGGGCAGGCGATGATTGCGAACGAAATTTTACAAAGAGGCGATTGAACCCCGGAGGACTGGCTGGTTCTGGCCCTCCAATTCGTGGATTGGATTACAGCAGCCCTCTTGACCTGTGTCGAGTCAATGGTCTGGAAAAGCAAGAAGCGCGAACTCCGGACTGAGGTTCGGCACCAAGACGATGTGAACCTCATTCCTTCGTCGCGCTCCGGCTGCGTTTCGCCTGCTCCTCGATTTGCCTACCGCACAGACGCCAGCGTGCGCTGTGCCTCCTCGGCATCCGGCCCCGTCAGGTTAAGAGACAGCGCTTTCTGCAATTCGGTCCTTGCCCGATTTCTGTCTCCGGCGCCGCTGTACGCCATTCCCAGATGATAGCGATAGATCGCCTTCTCGGGGTCCTTCTTCACTGCGTCTTCCGCCAGCGAGATGGAGACCCGATAATTCCCCTTCTTGTACTGGATCCAAGCCAGCGTGTCACTTACGCTATCCAATTCCGGTGCCATTTGCTTGGCTTCCGTGGCCAAGCTGAGCGCCATATCCAGGTTCTCCCCTTCCGATGCATAGACCCAGGCCAAGTTGTTAGCCGCGATCGGATCGTGGGCGTTCTGGTTCAGCGCCGCCTGATAGTACTTGCCTGCTGACCTCAAGTCATTCTTAGCGACGTAAGCGTTTCCAATGTAATTATTGACCATCGCCGAGTTTGGCTGAACGGCCAGAGCTCTCTCGTATTGCACCAGGGCCGCATCAGGCTGTCCCTTCATTTCATAGATCTGCCCGATGTGAACATAGGCCATGAGATATTTGGGATCGATCTGAAGGACCTTCTGGAACTCGTCCACAGCCGGATCGGACTTTTTTGTGGTAGCCAGTGCAGATGCATAAATGAAGTGCGCAGCGGCCCGATTGGGATTGGCCGCGGCATAGTTTCTGGCGAGCGCAACTGCCTTTTCAGGCTGATTCATACTGAACAGCATGCCAACGTAGCTGGAGAGCGCCGTATCGTATTGGGGGTACAGCTTCAAAACGGTCTGAAATTCGCGTTCCGCGTCGGGGTACTTCTTCAGTCCGGAATAGGCCAAGGCCATGTTTACAAGGACCAAGGGATCGTTAGGCACCGACTTCTCTACTTCCTTCAATTCATCGAGAGCTGCCTGGTAATCCCTGGCGCCGAGGTCAATCGAGGCGTTCAGGAAATGCACCGTGGGATTGTCATTGAGCTTCTGCAGCCGGGCCGCATACTCCCGGGCGGTGTCGAAGTCGCGCGAGTCGCGATAGGTTTCCGCTAGGGCCTGCAGCACCAAAGGGTTTTCCGGCTGACGCTTCAGGGCCTCTTGTAGTTCGCTCTTGGCTCCGGGCAAGTCGCCGGTCTGGCGCAAAACCTGTCCTAAGATGAAATGGGCCTGCGGATTTTCCGGCGCATCCTTGATGACGCCACGTAAGGTCGAGATAGCATCCGCGCTGTTTCCCTTGATGACCTGCAACCGGGCCTGGACAATGCGGGCCATCACACCGCCGGGATTGTCCTTCAACATCTTGTCCGTCATCTTGCTGGCGTCTTCAATCTTGCCAGTGCTCAGCATGGTTTCGAGCAGGCGCAGCTTCAATTCCTCATTCTTCGGATTGGCACTCAAACCCCGCTGGTACTCCTTATTAGCGGCATCGGAATTTCTCGAGGCCAGGTAATAGTCGCCAATCGCAAGTGAAACCTCGGGTGAGTTTGGCTTGGCATCGCGCAGTTGTTGGATCGTCTGTTCGGCATCGGCTTTGCGACCCTCATAAAGTTGCACCGCGGCCAACCTCAGGTAAGGAGCGGGAGTATTAGGGTTGTTCTGGATAGCCTGATGCAGTACATCTTCAGCCTTCTTGGTGTTTTTCTGGTACAGGTAGAAGCCGGAAAGATTGGCATAGGCCTGCAGATTGTGAGGATCAACGCTAATGGCCTTCTGCAAGTCCTGCTCCGCGGGCCCGTCCTGTTTGAGAGAACCGTACACCACTCCCCGGTTGAGGTAAGCGGCGGAGGCATCGGGCTTCAGGGCGATAGCCTTGCTATACACGTCGATAGCGTCCTGAGACTTCTTCTCGCCGTACAAAACATTGCCAAGCAGGACGTAAGCCTCGATGTTGTTGGGATCATGTTCGACTACGTAGCGGGCCTGATCTTCTGCTTTGTCATAGTTCTTCCGCCCGGAAGCGAACAATATGGTGGCCTGTGCCAATCGCGCTTTCAGATGATTGGGATCTTGTTCGATGGCTTCGCTGTATTCCTTGAAGGCGTCAGGCCAATGTTTCAACGCCGTCTCGGCATTGCCGAGCTGATAGTGAGCTTCGGCGTACTTAGGATCAATCTGTAGCGCCTTCTTGTACTGAATGACAGCCGAGTCATACTTCTTCTCGTCCATGTACTTGTTACCGCTCTCGAGATACTTGTGCTTAGCTGCTTCGGGGTTGCGGGTGCAACCAACGAACAGGGCCATGAGGGCCAGCATCACAATTGAGACAATGTAACGATTCCGCATGATTTCTCCTGGGTCACCGAGGGATGATCTTGTCAACGTCCGTCGTAACTTGTTGCGCGAAGGCAATAGCGCGTGCCCGCGCCCCTTGCTCATCACCATGCTGTATGGGCGTGGTAATGCGGATCAAGGCGGCGTCGGTGCGGTTCAAGCGCATCGCGTCGTATACCAAATAGACTTTGCCCCAGTACTCGCTGGCGACGATACGCCCATGAGCCTGGTACCAATACAGGACTAGCTGTTCGTCCAAATCTTTACGGATGACGTAGAGGTTGACAGGCGCGGTGCGGCCGTCAGAGAGGGGCATCTGATACACACTCTCCAGCATGGGTTGCCAGCCCGCACCTGGCAAGCAATTCTTGGGAGAATGAATGCTCGATCCGGTCCTCTGACTGCGAAAATAGCCGATGTACAGGCCGATCTGGCCTTTAGGTGAGGAATAACCACGACTCACGTAATCCGTCACGCCGAGTAGATCAATGGTCTTCTGGTCGAGCGGATATTCCGCAGTCGCCTTGAACTCCCCTATCTGGGTGGGAAATTCAGCCATCGGCTTTGCCGGCGGGGTAGCTTCCCCATGGGAAAGATATGCCATGCCGGTGGTTGCACCCAACAGCAGCGCGATCATTAGCCAATAGCGCAATCCAGTTTTCATGATCGCCCTAACTCTCCTTACCTTTCATAGCCAATTCCTCATCATTAGGAAGCCATCCCATCCTCCTGCGTATCAGGTTGATAAAACTGTGGAGCATCAGGAACAGCACGGTAGCGACCACGAAAATTACCCACCCTGAAAACTCGTGCATGAATCCCTCCGCCGCTTGTGGACCGATGTAGTTGGCCATGATGGCGGTGATCATAACGCGAGTTCCATTACTGATAATAGCCAATGGCACCATGGCCACAATCAAGAACCATCGCACTGCGGTGTTTCGCTCCACCAAATATCCGTAGCCCGCAGCCAAGGCCAGCAAGGACATCAAGGAACGGATACCGCTGCACGCCTCCACCACTTCCAGCGTCATGCCGGGAATGATGAGAACGTTGCCCTCCCGCATGATCGGAAACAGATTGAGTATCTCCAATGATCGCGTGGCGAATCTTGAAGCCACGAACTGCAACGGGAACACGATCTCGTTATAGATGATTACAGGAATGGGGATTGCGAAAAGCAAGAATGCGATGGGAAAGGCCATGGCGCGGAGCACGGCTAAGCCGCAGAAATAGACAATGAGGCCGCAGATCGTCCCCAGTAACGATATGCGAGCGAGAAAAAGTTCAGCGCCGAGGCTGCCCAGGAACAGCAGTCCGATCGACATGACGACAACAAAGACGCCCCACATCGAGGGCCGCCGGGCCACTAGGCTCAACTTGTCACGCCTTTGCCAGATCAAGTAGGCAGACAGCAGTGGAACCAGGAATCCGTGCGAGTAGTCCGGATCGTGATACCACTGATCGACCAAGATCCTCAGCACCGGGGCATAGAGAGCGACCAAAACCCCAACCAGCAGCAGTCCTTGCCAGCCGAATGGCCTGAGCGTCCGCCACAGGGTCTGAAGCTTGGAGGGGGATCTGCCATTCAGCAGAATTCCGCCGTCCGCCGGCTCCGGGGCAGTCCCCGTCGGCTTAGTGCCGGCCAGCGCCACTAGTCGTCACTCCCTGCTTGGATTTGAGTCACAGAATCCTTGTGATATGTGCAATTATTTGGCCGAGGGCGAAAAACAGCATACTCCATAACTGGCTCAAAATCCAGCAGTTCTAAACACTAATTTAGGGAATCGCCAAACTTTTGATGTCTGGACTGCAAGTGCTTGCACATCCGGTCCAGCCCAGTTCACTCCGTCCAAAGTCGGCGGTGGCAGCGCCGATATGACCGCAGCGAGGTCCGCTCAGGTCCCTGAATTGCATCACTGTGCTGCCACAAGACCGCCCGGACACAAGTAGTTGAACCAACTCCTCATCTCAGCTCTTGGACTTGCAATCTGAGAAAGCTACCTTCGCATCGCGGTTTGAAACGGCACACCCGAATGGTGATCCGGTAACGCCGGTATGACAATTCGGTGCGGGCCAGCTGGCGCGCACCGGGGTGGAGTTGAGCCGGGAGGCCCAGGGTGATTTGGCCTGGATGGATTTCGTCGGAGCCGGAGCGTGGCCTGCAGCTGCCGTCACTTTGGAATCAGTCGCCAGACTTTCTATCGCTGGCAGCGCCGTTATGATACTTACGATTTAGCCGCGCTGGAAGCACGCTCCCACCGTCCCCATCGGCGACGACAGCCGACTTGGTCTTTATCCTGATCCTTTAGAAAGAAGAGGTTTTGACCTTGCGGCTGCAGTTTCCCCGCTTGGGCAAGGACAAGTTGGCGGTCTCGCTGCAGCAACAGGAAGTGTCGGTCTCGACCTCAATCGTGGGCCGCATCCTGACCCGCCTCAAGCACCATGGCCAGCTGCGGGAGGCGCCACGCAGCGGGATCGCGGCGCGCCCTGCGGCCTCCCCTATGCCGCGCGCAAAACGCAGCAGTACGCGGTGTCTGAGCCCGGAGATCTGGTCCAGGTCGATACCCTCGACCTGCGCCCTTTGCCAGGCGTGGCCAAGTGGGTGCGTGAATGATCGTCGGGTCGACGATGGTCCCCGTCGTGATCCGCACTCCCTTGCTCTGCAAGTGCAGGTTTACCGCATCCAGCATCTGCCCGCCTAACCGGTGTTCTTCCAACAGGTGACGGAACTTGCACACCGTGGTCTCGTCCGGCACCGGCCCGTTACCCAGATCGATGCCCACGAAACTGCGCATCACTGCCGAGTCATACAGCGCCTCTTCCAGTGCCGGGTCCGACAGATTGAACCATTGCTGCAAAAAAGAGATCCGCAGCATCCACTCCCCACCCACCGGGGCCGTCCGTTGCCCGCCTTCGGGTAGTAGGGATCGATCAACCCGCATAGCCTGCCCCAGGGCACCACCACCTGCTCCATCTCCTCCAGAAACAATGCCCGCCGCGTCTTCTTGCTGTAACGCTCGAATCCATTCATCATCGGCAGTGTCCTCATGCTTCATCTGGCTGCGCAACTTTATCTGGTTACAGGCTCACCAGATCCGGATCATTATGTCGCGCGCCGGCAATCCCGACGCAATCGGGGAAGCTGGGCCGCGTTTTGGCGAATGCCTCGGGCCGCCTACAACCAAAAGCGGCTGCACTCGGCCCTGTTTAGCAATCCATTACGTGTGGCTACTTCCGTTTCAAAAGACACCAGTTACAGGTCCCCGCGAGGAATTACCTCTCATCATTGGCATAATCTGGTCGGCAGATTCTGCCGCCAAAGTTCAAACCGGGAATGGGGGCCCGAGGGCTATCTGCCGGGCCCGATCCGGCGGGAACCCGATCGCAATGCAAACGAGGTCTGTTAGTAGACGTTAGTAGACGTGCACTTAACTTGCAGAAGCAATGGTCAGCAACCTCAATAAATAGCATGCTGTTCTCTACTTCTGCCTGCTCAGTTCTGTGCTGCTTGCTTCGCATGCAGCCACAGCCTTCGCAACAGCTCGGCATTACGGATCCGCAAGGAAACAAATGACTCGCCTCTGCAGTTTCCTTCGAATTCTTCTTCCTCCAGAGATGCTCGAATCCATATTGAAGGTAACCATGCGATTGGTTACTTTAGTTTAATTTCGTAATAGGCAATGCTTGACCGCCGAGGGGCCAGAAGTTACTGTTCGAGAAGAGGCTCAAGCTAAACATGAAGCTCTACGCTGCTCGCCAGAAAGCGGCAAAAGGGGGTGGCGATATTACTCTGTCACCACCATTATGCCATGGCGGCCATTCTTCAATGCGCAGCCTGAGTTCCCGTTTCGGGCCCAACCTGAGTCGAGTAGATACCGCTCTCGGCAATTATTCAGCGGTTCGCCGAGCGGAGGAGAACTACCATCTTAATCTTAATAATGAAGACCATCACTGCAGTATGGCGCTTAGTTGTTCATTTCTGCCTGCTGATTTCAGTGCTGTTAGCCGCGAATACAGCTCTGGTAGGCCGAAACCTGCAAAGCTTCACGATCCCCGCCTCGCCTTCTTCGCTCACAGTCGTACAGGGGAATCAGGGCAATTCGAACATCACCACCACGATCACTGGTGGCTTTAACAGCGGGATCAGTCTCTCCGCTTCGGGAATGCCCTCGGGCACCAAGGTGAGCTTCAACCCGCAGACGAATGCGGCACCGGGTGGGGGCAACTCAGCGATGACGATCACGGTGGGCGGCAACACGCCCCCGGGGCCGACGGTGACCGCGGCGCCTAACTTCACCATCTCAGCCTCGCCTTCTTCGCTCACAGTCGTACAGGGGAATCAGGGCAATTCGAACATCACCACCACGATCACCGGTGGCTTTAACAGCTCCATTAGTCTCTCCGCTTCGGGAATGCCCTCGGGCACCAAGGTGAGCTTCAACCCGCAGACGATCGCGGCACCGGGTGGGGGCAGCTCAGCGATGACGATCACGGTGGGCGGCAACACGCCCCCGGGAACGTATCCC
>JARLGI010000011.1 GCA_031296115.1 Acidobacteriota bacterium
ATCAGCAGGGTTTCAGCGGCGTGCTGTACCTCTTGCCCGAGAAACGCTTCGGGGTTGTCATTCTCTCCAATCTGGAGGGACAGAACACGTCGTTTGATTTCATCGGCCTCTCGCGAAAGATCTATGACATTTTCTGTTCCCAGTAAATGCCGCAAGAATCCGCTCACGTCTCGCCTGGTCCGCAAGGTGTCGATCATGGGTTCTTGGCGGTTGACGGACAAGCGGGAAGTAATCCTAAGGTAAGGGTTGTCGACAAACAGGGAGTTACCGCGTCTGATCGACTGAAACTTCGAGCTTCCCACTCCTTCCGACGTACACTCTTGCCCGCGACCGAGTGGTTCTGACCTGCTGTACAAAATCACACTTGAACGTCATAATATGCCCCACTCGCTCCCGCCTTTGAAGGAGGGCCTTCCGATGAGAGATTCCCTTCGTGTTTCATTTTTGACCTGCCTGTTGGCTATGGCTGCTCTAGCGCAAGCGCCATCAATCTCTGCTCCTCCCGCTACACCCAAACGTCCCGTAGTCGATGAATATCACGGCGTCAAGGTGACCGATGACTATCGCTGGCTGGAAAACTGGGATGATCCGGAGGTCAAGCAGTGGAGCACTGCGCAGAATGCACGAGCCCGGGCGTACCTCGACAGCTTGCCCTCACGTTCAGCCATAAAGGAGCGACTGCGGGACCTGATCGCCGCCTCGTCCGAATACTACGATCTGGAATACCGCGGCGGGACTCTGTTCGCGATGAAGATGCTGACATCGAAGCAACAACCTTTCCTGGTGGCGCTACGATCTGCGAATGACTTATCCAGTGAGAAAGTCATTGTCGATCCGAATGCGATGGCAGGAAAAGAGTCGGTGGCTATCGATTTTTATAGACCTTCTCTTGACGGCAAGCTGGTTGCCGTATCGCTTTCGAAAAACGGATCGGAGGATGGGACCGCTCACGTCTTTGAAGTTGCGACCGGCAAGGAATTGCCTGATGCGATAGCTCGTGTCAACTTCGGAACGGCCGGTGGGAGCATTGACTGGAACAAGGACGGATCAGGCTTCTACTACACACGTTATCCACAAGGCAGCGAGCGGCCGCCGGAAGACGCCAACTTTTACCAACAGGTGTATTTCCACAAGCTCGGGACAGACAGCGGCCAGGATACCTATGTCATCGGCAAGGAGTTCCCGCGGATTGCCGAAATTCAGTTGCGAACCAGCGATGATGGCCAGTGGCTTCTCGCGTCTGTTGCGAATGGCGACGGCGGTGACTTCGCCCACTATTTGATGAATTCTTCAGGAAAGTGGACGCAAGTGACTCACTTCGAGGACCGGGTGGTCTCGGTCAAACTAGGGACTGTGGGCGACCCGGCCCTTTACATGCTCTCCCGCAAAGATGCACCACGGGGCAAGGTTCTTCGTCTTCCGCTAGCTGATCCGATTCTTGGAAAAGCGCAGATTGTAGTCCCTCAGAGTTCCCAAAGCGGCCCAGACGGCAACGCTTCGATCCAGGCTGTGGTTCCGACGCAGAGTCACTTGTATGTGCAGGAGTTGATTGGCGGCCCTTACCGGGTGCGGGTCTTCGATCACCAAGGCCAAGAAACAGGAGCACTGCCTTTACCTTTGATCTCGAGCGTGTATCAGATCTTGCATACCGACGGTGACAATGTATTGTACGAGGTATCCACCTATCTAACGTCGCAAGCCTGGTACGGCTTCGACTCCGCCGCCGGCAAGTCGGAACGTACCGCCATGTTTGAAACCACATCGATCAACTTCGACGACGCGGAAGTGGTGCGCGAATTCGCCACTTCGAAAGACGGAACCCGCGTGCCTATTAACATAATACGGCGGAAGGGGACGAAGCTGGATGGCACAAATCCCACCCGCCTGACCGGCTACGGCGGCTACGGCGTCAACGAGATCCCCTACTTCCTAGGTGCCGGGGGGCGGATGTGGCTGGACCAAGGTTTCGTCTATGTGGTCGCCAATCTGCGGGGTGGAGGAGAATACGGTGAAGAGTGGCATCGGGCCGGGAATCTGACTAACAAACAGAACGTGTTTGACGATTTCATCGCTGCCGCCCAATACCTGATCAGCAGCAAGTACACCTCTCCTGCCCACCTTGCGATCATCGGAGGCAGTAACGGTGGCCTGCTGATGGGTGCCGTGTTGACGCAGCGTCCCGATCTGTTCCGAGCCGTAGTTTCTGAGGTCGGCATCTATGACATGCTGCGGGTCGAACTTGATCCCAATGGCGCATTCAACACTACGGAGTTCGGTACGGTGAAGGCCCCGGACCAATTCAAAGCACTTCTTGCCTACTCACCTTACCATCACGTAAAGGATGGAACCGGGTATCCAGCCGTTCTCTTTATGACCGGAGAAAATGACCACCGCGTCAATCCGCTCAATTCCCGCAAAATGACGGCAAGGCTGCAAGCGGCGAATACTTCCAGTCGTCCTATCCTGCTGCGTACCACATCGGGAGCAGGACATGGCGTAGGGACGGCGCTGGATGAAGAAATCGAGCAGTCAGCGGATCTATTCAGTTTCTTCTTCGATCAATTGGGGATCATGTACACAGCCCCGAAAAAGCAGAATTGACAGGAAACCAGAAGACGCTATGCGCAAAACGGAGTCGGCGCAGATCACGGCGTTATCGAGAATCGTTTTCCCGCGGGGGTACCAAGTCCCTTCATGGCGATGTTCGCTCTCCCGCTCGTTGGGCGCCAGAAAAATATCTTGAAGCCGCCGCTGTGGCTGCAGGCCGCATCGGTTTCCGGCTTTCTGATCACTGCGGTGTACTTGGTGCTGTCGCTCTTCCCGATTATCGACGTGCCCAGGCCCCTGTTGTTCACTGCGCAGGTCGGCGGGTTCGTACTGGCTTGCCAGTTGGCCGCGGCGAGTTTGTTCTTCGCCTACCACCGCCGCACGCGGGCCAGTCTGGGTGAGCCTCCGAATCCAGAAGAACTTAGCCTGGGTTGATTTCGTCGCGGGCATTCAGAATAAAGCCGATTACTGGGCTTGAAGAGCGTCCGCCAAAGTTATTCTCAAACGCACAAAGTGACTCTGTACGTGAATCTGTCTGTTTGTGAAGCCTCAGGATCCTCTCGGCCTCAAGGATGCGCCCGAGTCACGGGCAAACCGGCAGTTATCGGCTCATGCAGCTCGGCGTGCGACTCATCGGCTGTTGAACAGCGACCCACACCGGAAGCTAGCTCCGGAAGTTGTCCCGAATCCGGTTCTGGGAAGTTGGCCGCCCGTTCCAGATACTCGTGGACCGTGCCCAGCCCCATTCCGCAACTGCGCGCGATCTGGCGCTGCCCCAACCCCAACTCGAACCTCAACCGCAGGACCTCTTTGATTTTCCGCATGGACTTTCTCCTGGCCGGCACCCTGTCCTCCTTGCTTGATGGAGTTCAATGCCGGGTGATTGTCCAGCGCCGCTGCACCTCTTATGCTGTTGGTCTGTGGAAAACATTCCGCTCCAAGCCGAACGCCATTCCGCCCGGCGACAAAAACCGTTCGCCTCTCCACCTGAATCGGCGTTCACCTTCGACCGGATTCCCCATTCTCCACCCCAGAGCGTTTTCTCGAAATCAGTCGTGACAATGCCGTACGTATATGACTGATTTAAAAACACTTACGAAGTAGAAACCAAGATCTCGCAGTTTGGAGGCGGCACGCCGCGGGGATTCCCTGAGGGCCTCCAGGGTATTACCGCTAGCCATTTCCTGATAGTTAAAAGAAAAAAAACTACGTGGTCCTAAGTTGAGGGCAGTTACCTTGCGAAGCCCTAGTTGCACGCAGTCCGACGACTGTGCAAAAAAGGAGGCTCGATCGGAGGTGGAGAAGGGAAGGGGCGGATGGGCAGGACGCCAGCGGCCGTAACTGATCTTTTGGTTGCAAGGTTTACAAACGTCCGGTTCAGGTTGCCGTGCAGGTCACTTGAGACTGGAACAAGCGGTGTGCCAACTGCTCAAGTCGGGCTTTTACGAAACGAAGCCAACAAGTCCTTTGTTATCAGCCGAAATCGGTAAACTATCAGGTTCGCATCAGCGGTCCGGCGGGCGTGCGATCTTTGGATGACGGAGCTTTGCGTGAAGAGTCAGGAAGCGTTGCAAAGAATTTGCCAGGGCGTGGCCAGATTTCGGGCCGAGGTGTATCCGGCGCAGCGCTCGATATTTGAGCGCCTGAAGCACCGCCAGGAACCGATTGCATTCTTCATCACCTGCGCCGACTCCCGCATCGTTCCCAACCTCTTCACCCAGACCGGGCCCGGTGAGTTGTTCGCGGAGCGCAATCCTGGGAACTTGGTACCCATTCACGAGCCGTTCGTGGGAGGCGTATCAGCGAGCGTGGAATACGCCATGCTGGTGCTGAAGGTCCCGCTGGTCATCATCTGCGGACACACCGATTGCGGCGTGATGAAGGCCCTGCTGCACCCGGAAACGGCCCGGGACCTGCCGGATGTGCGGCAATGGATGCGACATGCGGCCCAAGCCCGCGATCGACTGCTGCGCGAGTCCCCACCGGGTGTCGGCGAGGAAGAGCGCCTGCGGCTGCTCACCCAGCTCAACGTGCTGCTGCAGATGGAGAACCTGAAGACCCACCCCAGCGTGGCTTCGCGGCTGGCTGCCGGGGAAGTTGAGATTCACGGCTGGGTCTACGACATTGCCTCGGGCTCAGGCTGGGAATGCGACCCGCAGAGCGGGGAGTTCAAAGAGGTCGGCGCGAGCGGCTGAGGTCGATGGAGTTGGCGAGATCCCCGGAGGACCCCGCCGGTTTCTCTGTGCTCAAAACGCTTCCGGCCATTGCCGCGCGCCGTGGTAGATGGCAAGGACCACGATTCGGGCTTTGTCGATGGCATAGGCGGCGATAAAGGGCGTATTCGAAATTACCAGCTCCCGGGTGCCCGGCACGCGACCCTGTCTGCCCGACATGGGAAAGGCCGCGAGTTGTTCGACGCTGGCGATGATTCGCAGCGTGGTCCGGGCGGCAACGTCGTCGCTGTTGGCGAGAGCGATGTAATCGCGAGCCCGGTCGAGTTGTCTCGTCGCCTGCTCGGTCCATTCGATCATGGACGAGCGCGTCCCTTCTTCTTGAGACGCTTTACGACCTCTTGATGGCTTACGACCCGGCCCTTCTGCATCTCGTCCAGCCCCTTGCGGACCAGCGCATCCTGGTAGGCGTGCAGTTCGAGGTAGTTGTTGATCGCCTCGTTGATGAGATAACTGCGCGGACGGTCCTGCGCGGCGGCCAGCGAATCCAGCGCCCCAATTTTCTTGGCGGCAGCGCGGAAACTGATAGTTCTTTCATCGTTACTCATAATACCCGGACTATAATATATATTACACTATATTATCTTGTAATATATCTGGCGTTGCCCGGGGGCCAGAGCGCTTTCAGTGATAACCAGCCTGAAGAGCGCAATAATCGTAGCCTCCGGAGATGGTGGGTAGGCGCCGCGAATTGCGGGTCAGATGACAGAATGGAGCAATGGCGAAGGACAAAAGGCGGAGAAAGCCTACTTTCCCACGAAGATAGCCAAGCTGTGGACGCGCACTTTGTAGCTCTCTTGCGACAGAAGAGGGAACTCTTGCCCATCTTCGGCAATGTCCTTCGGTGAAGGCTGCGCGGTGTCAACCAGACGGAACCACTCGCGTTCACTCACTTGCGGCAACTCGAAGTCCAGGTCATCAGAATACGAGTTGGCGATGAAATGCAGATCGTCGCGCGAACCGTCGTCGTGGAGTTGCGTCAGTTGCATGGCTAGAGTGCGCGATTCGTGGCCCCAGTCAGGCTGCATGCGCTTCACGCCATGCCATGTAATGTGGAAGCCGCCCTCACCGTGCAATTCAAAGCTGGCGCGGCGCAGCAGCGGACAACGTCGGCGGAAAGCAATCATGTGCTGGAAGAACCGCAGCAGGCCGGCATGACTCTCCGCCATGCGCCAGTCCACCCAACTGATGTTGTTGTCCTGGCAGTAGGCATTGTTGTTGCCTTGTGGCGTGCGGCCGAGTTCGTCGCCGGCCAGGATCATAGGCACGCCGTGCGCGAACAGTAGAATTGCGGCAAAGTTTTTTTGCTGACGCAACCGTAACGCTTCCACCGCTGGATCGTCGCTGGGGCCTTCCACTCCGCAGTTCCAGCTGTAATTGGCATCGCTGCCATCACTATTGTTCTCGCCATTTGCCAGATTGTGCTTCTGGTTGTAGGAGACCAGGTCGCTGAGCGTGAAGCCATCGTGACAGGTGACGAAGTTGATGCTGTGATAGGGTTCGCGAGCGCTGGTGAGATACAGGTCGGGACTTCCCAACAAACGCGTCGCCAAGGCCGAGGTCATGCCGGCGTCGCCCTTCACGAACTTGCGCACATCATCGCGGAAGATGCCGTTCCACTCCGCCCAGCGTCCCCACGACGGCAGCGTGCCCACCTGGTACAGCCCAGCCGCGTCCCAGGCTTCGGCGATGACCTTGGAGTTGGCCAGCACCGGATCGTAGGCGAGGCTTTCCAGCAGCGGTGGGCTCTTCAGCACCGAGCCATCCATTCCGCGGCCAAGGATGGAGGCGAGGTCGAAGCGGAAACCGTCAACGTGCATCTCCGTGACCCAGTAGCGCAGGCAGTCAACGATGAACTCGCGCACGACGGGATTATTGCAGTTGACGGTGTTGCCGCAGCCGCTGAAGTTGATGTACTTGCCTGTCTCGGGATCAAGGATGTAGTAGGTCGGGTTATCAATGCCACGGAACGACCATGTGGGGCCATCCGCGCCGCCTTCGGCTGTGTGGTTGAACACCATGTCGAGGATGACTTCAATGCCGGCCTCATGCATGGCGCGCACCAGCCGCTTGAATTCGCGGACCTGCTCGCCATCGGCGCGGCTGGAGGAGTAAGCGGTGTTCGGTGCGCAAAACGCCGTTGATTGGTACCCCCAAAGATTCAGCAGCACCTCGCCGGTAAATGGATTGACGCGGTCGGTGTCGGCTTCCTCGAACTCATTCACCGGGAGCAGTTCGACTGCTGTTACTCCGAGTTGCTTGAGGTAAGGGATCTTCTCGATCAAGCCGGCGAATGTGCCTGGGTACGTTACACCCGACGAAGCGTGCCGGGTAAGACTTCGCACATGCATTTCGTAAATAACACTGTCGACCAGCGGCGTGTTCAGCGGCTGGTCACTTCCCCAGTCGAAGTGGTTCTCCATCACCACCCCGTTGCGGTATGGTCGCGTTCCGGGCCTGTATTGTCCCCATGCGCCGCCGTTCGAGAGCACGCGCGCATAAGGGTCGAGCAGCACGCGCTTCGGATCGTAGCGGTAGACCTGCGGGTCCGGATTGGGCTGCATGTCGAAGCGATAGCCGTATTGCACGCCCGGATCGATGCCTTCGACGAAGGCGTGCCAGACCTGTCCGGTGCAATTGAAATGCGGATCGAGAGGGAACTCAGTCAGCGGTTCCTTCGCGCTCGGAGCATGGAGCACCAGCGTGCAAGAAGTAGCGTGTTTGGAAAAGATCGAAAAGTTGGCGCCCGAGCGGTGCAACGAAACGCCCAGCGGAAGCGGAGATCCGCGGCTGATTGCATACGGTGTCGCGGCCAGCTTGGATGACTTTGTGGAGGCAGATTGGGTGCCAGTAGGTCTCGCCATTTTTTTGCGGCCAGCAGATTTCGGCGGGCCACTGAGATGGATAACAGAAACCCGCTGGCGCTACAAGGGAGATTTCAATGTCGGCTTATTGGCCCGCTGTCGCAGGATCTTTCCCGAGCAAAAACCGCGCTATTCCTGCATAAAGGTCGATGGCGTGCAGCAACTGCTGCTTCTCGATGTACTCGCCTTCGGTGTGCGCCACGTGAATTGAGCCCGGACCGATCAGCAGGGGTGTACCCCATTGTGGGAGCGCCGGAATATCGGTAGTGAAAGCTGCAATCATGGTCGGAATGCCGGGGAGACTGGCGAATTCCATGTACGGGATCTGCAGTTTGAACTCGGCTTCCGCTTTGCCCGCGACCGCATCGGCAATCTGTTCGCGGAGTTCCTGCGCCGGACCGACGAGACGGAACAGCAGGTGCGCGCGCGCCTCGTCGGGAATCACGTTGGGAGCGCGGCCGCCTTCGATCATCCCGATATTCATCGTGCAAGGCCCAGCCGTAGGATTGTCCGGCAGCTTCAGCCTACGAATATTGGCCAGCGCGTCGAGTAGCTTCTCGATTGCCGACTCGCCAAGTTCGGGATAGGCAGAGTGTGCCATTTTGCCGGTTGCGGCGATCTCGACTCGGAGAGTTCCCTTGGATGCGACTGCCAATTGGTTTTCCGTCGGCTCGCCATTGATGAGAAACTTCGCGCCGCGCGGCTGAGTATTGGCGAGCTGTGCGCCTTGGCTGTCGCGCTCTTCGCCGACGAGAAAGAGCAAGCCAACGTGAATGCCTTCGGCGTGCAGCTTCTCGGCGGCCGCAATCTGCGCGACGATGATGCCTTTGGCATCACACGATCCGCGTCCGTAGATACGATCGGCGGTCTCCGATGAAGGGACAAACGGAGGGACCGTGTCCATATGGGTAGACAGCACCAACTCAGGTTGCGGATGAGCGGGATGGGTCGCCCACACGTTGAAGCGCTCGCCTTCCACTGGCATGCGCTCCACGTTGTAACCGAGCGTTGTCAGTTCGTTGGCCAGCGCGTCGCCAACAGCGGATTCCATTCCGGTGGTGGATTCGATGTCGATCAGCTGGCGGGTGAGGGCAAAAGCGTCCATCTGTGAAGGATATCGTATCGCCAGGAACCACTGCTGAAGTGCGTGCTTTACCTTAGCGGCCCGTGTTTGGCGTCTGGTCGCTGCCGAAGATTCTTCCCAGCGCCCGCTTGCGATAGTCGAACATCTTGTGCAGCATGCGCTGGAAGATCAGCTTCTCCAGCGTCGTTCCGATTACGCCAAAGCCGACCTCATACTCAACGAGATCGCTAATCAGCGTACCCTCGCGGCCATTCACGATTTCGCTGGCAAACATGTGCGTGTGCTCCCAGCGGCGGAACGGCCCCTGTTTCTGCGTGTCGCTGAAGTATTCGTTGAGCGAGAAGCCCGTTATGAGCGCGGTCCACTTCTCGTGCATGGGCACATGCGGGATAGCGCGGAACTTTAAGATAATCTCAGTGCCGACGCCAGCCATTTGCACCGCATCCGCCGGAGCTGAGCCTGCAGAAAATCGCGGCGGTACCAGATTGAGCTTGACCAGGCGCGCGCCCTGGCTAGGCGGCATTAGTCGCGGTAAGTTGTGCGGGTCCGTGAAAAATGCGAACACCCGGGGCAGCGGCGCGGCGGCCCAATGTTCGGCTGTAAAACGCTGACTCACGTGTTTTGTCCCCTTTTCCCGGGTGATTGTTCCACATCGAACCCTCTCAGTAAACGCAATTGGTAGCGTCTGGCGGAGGCGAGAACTACTAGGGATTGTAGTGGGTCAAGCCGGGAATAACGCCCGATAAAAAACCGCAATTTCCACTTGACAGGCAACAGTTTAGGAGTACGATACCTCCTAAGAAGTGGTACAAAGTGGTAACAAGTGGTCTAGTTCGTTGCTTTGATGGGAGGTGGTGGGTCGCAATGGTTTCGTCGCCCAAAACCCTGTGCAAGCAGGTCGAAGCTGGCTCCTGGGGCTGTTGATGTCGACCTCCGTTACTCGAGGTGAACTCGCAATTTATGTTCCGCGGCACGCACACAACCCGGCTGGACGAAAAAGGGCGGCTCAAAGTGCCGGCGGACTTCAAGCGCCTGATCGACGAGAACTACGGTACGCAATTCTATATCACCAGCCGAAACGGGACTATTGCCGAAGTGTATCCCATGCAGGAATGGGAAGAGATCGAGCGCAAGCTGGCAGCCTCTCCCGACTCGCATCCGGGAAAGAAAAAGTTTTTGAAATACACGAACTTCTACGGCCAGTCGGTGGACATGGATGGCCAAGGCCGCTTGTTGCTGCCTTCGGCGTTGCGCGAGAAGGCCAATCTGAAAGGCGAAGTAGCTGTCATGGGCAGCTTGAAGCACCTGCTGGTGCGGAATGCCGAGGAGCTTCGCAAGGAAATCGCGGCGGAGCCGTTTACCGAGGAAGATGACCTTAGCCTCAGCGTGCTGGGCATTTAGAACGACGGTTTCAGGTTCCATTCGCAACGAAACGGGGGTGAATGGACAACGAGGTTGCAGCAGCGAACGACGCCCCTGGGGGCGGACATGGCGAGAGGGAATTTGGCCATGTATCAGTTCTTTTAAAACAAGCGATCGAATTCCTGGCCGTCCGGCGCGGTGGGACCTATATCGACGCAACTCTCGGCTTGGGCGGGCACAGCTGGGAAATCGCAAAACGCCTCGGCCCACAGGGTCATTTGATTGGCGTCGATAAGGACCCGGCAGCGCTGGAACAGGCACGCGAGCGGCTGACGAATCCGCCTTCGGAGATGGTTTCCGATTGGCCAAAGATTGAGCTGATACATGCCTCATTCGCGGATCTGTTGCAGCAGGTTGCGCCTGCTGCCGCGGATGGTCTGTTGGCGGACCTCGGCGTCAGTTCCATGCAACTGCAGAATGCCGCGCGTGGATTCAGTTTTCAGGCGGATGGCCCTTTAGATATGCGGATGAATACGCATTCGGGGCTGACCGCCGAACAAGTGGTAAACCGCTGCGATGAGCGCGAGCTTGCCGACGCGATTTACGAATTCGGTGAGGAAAGGAGGTCGCGGAGAATCGCCAGAGCCATTGTTCGGGCGCGGCCGATCAGGACAACCGCACAACTAGCGGGCGTCATCTCGGCCGCGGCCCGGCCAATGAACCAAGCGGAACGGCGGATTCACCCGGCGACCAAGACTTTCCAAGCACTCCGAATTCTGGTGAACCGTGAGCTTGAGGACCTGCGAGCGCTGCTGGGTACAGATGGTGCGCCGCGGATGCTGAAGCCGGGGGGCAGGCTGGTGGTCATCAGCTTCCACTCGTTAGAGGACCGCATCGTGAAAGATACACTGCGGGATGGGGCTCGCGACGGTCTTTATCGCGCGCTGACCAGGAAGCCGGTTACAGCAGACCAGGAAGAGATCGCTCGCAATCCTCGTTCGCGCAGTGCGAAGTTACGGGCAGGGGAGCGAATTTAGGTAGAGGAAGGTTAAGGAAGTCCACAACCTTGCGGAGCGAACTGCGGAAAAAGCTGTGCAAGGTGTGAATAAGTTCAGGGCCTCTGAAATTCCGTCCTTGTGTTTTTGCGAATTCAAGCCGGGCAGGCCAGCGAGGCACTGTTTGGCAGGAGAAATTGAATGGCAGCCGGCGTTCTATATCCGACCATGATCCAAGCTGAAGAGTGGAGCGAGCAAGCGGCGGCCCAGCCGCGCGGCATGTTCCTGGGCACACCCGAGATTTATTTCGCCAAGCGCATCGATAACTCCCGGGTGGCAAAAGTCACCGATCCAAAACGCCGCCGCGAGATGATTCATTTCGGAATCACGCTGAGCGTGCTTTTTCTGTTTGTGATGGTGTATCTGTGGCAGCACTTCAGCGCCATCGAATACGGCTATCGCATCGAACAGCTGAAAGCCCAGCGCGACACCATCGCGGAATCGAACCGCGAGTTGAGTTTGGAAGAAGCTTCGCTGAAGGACCTGGCGCGAATCGATGTCCTGGCCCAGAAAATGGGCATGCAGCGGCCGATGCCGGGACAGTGGCAACCCATGGACTCCACGAGCACCGATCCTTCCGTTCCGATCATGGCGCAAGCCAACCCTATCCGGGTAGTTTCATCGGAACCCTGAGGTTGGACCTTTCGCGAAGCGGCAAAAAGTTGAATTCAGGTCAGGAATTCAGAGCGGCGGTCCAGCAGCAACGGACCGCCTTCTCCATGTAGACAGCCCCGGCGCAAGACTCTCTGAGGAAGCGCTGGGGTAGGCAGGACGGCGAAGCAGAAATGCGGGCAAGCGCTCCCAAGACACCATCGCGAAGGCTCTACATCTTTGCCGCCCTGCTCTTTCTCTGGATTCTCGCCATCTGCTTTCGCCTGGTGCGGTTGCAGGTCGTAAAGTACGAGTTCTTCACCCAGCTCGCCCGTAAGCAACAGGTCCGGACCTTTCCAATCAAGCCCCGTAGGGGAAATATCTTCGACCGCAATGGCTATCCCTTGGCCATGTCGATTGATGTTGATTCAGTTTTTACCGTGCCCAGTGAAGTGCACGACCGGGAAACCACGGCCGCAGTGCTGGGCAATGTTTTGCAGATGGATCCCCAGAAAGTGATGGCGCAGCTGAACTCAAGGGGACCCTTTGCTTACATCAAGCGCAAGGTCGACGACGAAACCGGCGAGCGGGTACGTGAGCTCAACCTGCGTGGCATCGGTTTTCGCAGGGAACCTAAGCGGTTTTATCCCAACCGCGAGCTTGCCGCCCAGGTTCTCGGCTATGTGGGAATGGACGATGAAGGTCTGGGAGGCCTGGAGCGCCAATTTGACGAGGATCTGCGCGGCATTCCGGGTACGGAGCTGATCTCGATTGATGCCCGTCGCAAGTGGTTTGAAAGCGTGGAGAAACCGCCCGACCCCGGGCAAAACTTGGTTCTCACCATTGACCACACCATCCAGTACATTGCCGAGCGCGAACTGCAGCGCGGCATGGAAGACACGAAAGCGATCGGCGGAACCGTTATCGTGCAGAATCCGCGCACCGGCGAGATTCTGGCGCTGGCCAACCGGCCTACATTCAATCCCAACGTCTTCAACGACGTGCCCCAGGATGAACTGAAGGACCATGCGGTGAGCGATGTCTATGAGCCGGGTTCGGTGTTCAAGATTGTGACCTACTCGGCGGCCTTCGAATATGGTTTGGCCAAGCCGGAAGACAAGATTGACTGCCAGCACGGCTCTATCGACGTGTTTGGGATGAAAATCCGTGACCATGAAAGCCTGGGCGTGATTACTATCGCCGAGGCACTGGCGCACTCCAGCGATGTGGCCGCGATCAAGGTCGGCATGCGCGTGGGGGATGAGCGCCTGTACAAGTACATCCGTGCCTTCGGATTCGGAGCGCAGACGGGTATAGAGCTCCCGGGCGAAACCCGGGGAATGACCAAACCGGTGAACCGCTGGTCGAAGGTTTCGATTGGAGCGATCTCGATGGGTCAGGAGATCGGCGTCAGTCCGCTCCAGGTCATCTCCATGATCTCGACGATCGCCAACGACGGCGTTTATACGCCTCCCCGGATTGTTGCAGGCGAGCTTCCGCCCGATGGAACCCCGCAGCCGGTCGTATTTCATCCCGCACAGCAACATCGGGTTGTTACCCCCATGACCGCAGCGCAGATGAAGAAAATGATGGAAGGGGTGGTGCTGTTTGGGACGGCTAGGCGCGCGATACTTGACGGCTACACTTCCGCCGGCAAAACGGGGACGGCGCAGAAGGTCGAACCCGGAAGCGGAGTATATTCCAAGACCAAATACGTCGCGTCGTTCATTGGCTTTACGCCGGTCAACAATCCCGCCGTGACCATCGCGGTAATCCTGGATTCCCCGATTGGGCTGCACCAGGGCGGACAGGTCTCCGCGCCGGTGTTCAAGCGCATTGCCGAAGCGGTCCTGGAATACATGCATGTCCCGCACGATGCTGACGTGAAGAGCCCGCAACTGCAGAACCTACGCGCCGCGGCTGGTCAGCAAGACTTGGAAGACGCGGCCTCCGACCGGCTTGGTTCAGCTTTGGAGGTGGGCGAGGCAGGTGGTTCTGCTGCCAAGCCCGCCGGGAACGTAAGCAATTCGACAGCGAAGGTTGACGCGACCCAGGTAGGTTCCACGAATCCAGGTGGAATGTCGCCGCCGACACCGTCCCCAGGAACAGAAATAGCGCAGGTGAGTCCTCCTGCCGGACCGCCGGCGGGTGACCACAGCGCAGGGGCAAAGGGCACAGTGGTCCTCGACGTGGACAGCGGAATCATAGTGCCGTCATTCCTGGGTAAACCAATGCGTTTGGCCGTCGAGAGCGCGGCGCAGTCAGGCTTGGAGATTAACGCCATTGGCAGCGGAGTAGCGCGCCAGCAGTGGCCTGCCCCCGGTAGCCATATGCCATCCGGGCAGAGGGTCACAGTGCGCTTTACGCACTGAACGCAAGCGCTTCGAACTGCGCAGGGCGCAGCTATAATGCGGGTAGAATGAACTTCCTCCAGTTGCTGGATGGTGTCGACTGTCTGGCACAGCAGGGTGATACCGGCATCGCCGGCTTGGATTATGACAGCCGTCGAGTGAAACCCGGCTGGTGTTTCGTCGCCATCAAGGGCGACAGCACGGACGGCAACCGTTACGTAGAAGCTGCTTTGCGGGCGGGAGCGGTGGCTGTGGTCAGCGACTCGGAACCGCCGAGACGCGGAATCGCGTGGGCGCAGGTTCCCCATGGGCGACGCGCGCTGGCCCGGCTGAGTGCGAACTTCTACGGTCATCCAGCCCATTGGCTTTTCACGACAGGAATTACCGGAACTAACGGTAAGACGACCACGTCTTTTCTTTTGCAGGCCATGCTGCGTGCGATTGGACGCAAGGCCGCATTGGTGGGCACAGTGGAATACCGAATCGTGAATGAGGTATATCCGGCGCACCATACCACCCCCGAGGCGCTGGAATTAAACCAGTTATTCACGCGGTCGGTAAGGGCTGGTTGCACCGAGGCCGTGATGGAAGTCTCTTCCCACGCATTGCAGCAGGAAAGGGTTTACGGCGTGCCTTTCAATGTGGCGGTGTTCACTAACCTCACCCGCGACCATCTTGATTACCACAGAACCATGGATGATTACTTCGCAGCGAAGATGGTGCTCTTCAAGGGCTGTGGGGCCGAACCGCCTCGAACAGCCGTGATCAACGTGGAGGACGAGCACGGCCGGGAGTTGGTCAAACTTTGCAGCGGAACCGGGAACTTGATCACCTACGGTATCGAGCGGGGGGACTTTCACACCAGCGAACTCCTGGTGGGACACAGCGGCACGCAGTTTCGTCTGATAACGCCGGAAGGCGACGTGCCGGTCTGTAGTCCGCTACTCGGTCGAGTGAATGTTTACAACCTTGTCGCTGCCTGCGCTGCCGCTTTTGCACGCAATGCAGAGCTGAGAGCAGTTACGGAAGCGGTCGGCGAGTTCACCCGCGTACCGGGGCGCTTCGAGCGTGTGGACCTTGGGCAGCCGTTTACCGTCATCGTGGATTATGCGCATACCGACGACGCTTTGCGGAACTTGACCGCGGTTGCCAGGGATTTTCTTGTCGAGCGTGGGAGTGCCGGACACGTGATCACGGTTTTCGGGTGCGGTGGCGACCGTGATCGCAGCAAGCGTCCCTTGATGGGCGAGGCGGCGGGACGTGGCAGCGACTTTGTGGTGCTTACCAGCGACAATCCTCGGAACGAAGAGCCGCTGAACATCATGAATGATGTTCTCCCCGGCTTGCAGCGTTGCGGCACACGCTACACCCTGGAGCTGGATCGCCGCAGCGCTATCCGATTGGCCGTCAACGAAGCGAAAACAGGAGACATTGTGCTGGTTGCGGGAAAGGGCCATGAAAAGGTTCAAGTCACCAGCACCGGCGTAGTGCCGTTCGACGACATTGAGGAGGCGCGGAAGGCCCTGAGCGATGCCGGCTACGGGATGCCTCAGACTGCGCGAGCGGCCCAATCATGAAGCTGGGACTAAGGCAGGTGGCCGGTTTGACGGAGGCTACGGGAGAATTCGACCCGCAGGCGATCGCCAGCGGATATTCCATTGACTCGCGTACATTACAACCGGGCGACCTGTTCTTCGCGGTGCGCGGCGAGCGGCTCGATGGGCATGACTTTGTCGCCGCTGCCCTCGCAAGGGAAGCGGTCGGGGCCGTAGTGAGCCGAGACCAGTTGGCGCGTTTTCCGCTGAAAGCCAACTTGCTGGCGGTCGAAGATGCGCTGGTCGCTCTTCAGCAACTCGGCGCGGCGGTGCGTCGCGATTGGGGGAAACCGTTGATTGGGGTGACGGGCTCCGCCGGCAAGACGACGACCAAGGAAGCTATCGCGCATGCGCTGGCGACAAAGTATCGGGTGCTGAAATCGCAGGGCAATCTCAATAATCACTTTGGCCTGCCTCTACAGCTGTTGAAGCTTGAGCCGGAGCACGACATTGCCGTCATCGAGATGGGGATGTCGCACGCAGGAGAGATCGCGGCGCTGGGCCGCCTGGCAAAGCCTGATTGCGGAGTAGTCACCATGGTGGCCCCAGTGCACCTGGAGTTCTTTGACTCCATCGCCGGGATTGCTCGCGCCAAGTACGAGCTGATTGAGTCGCTCCCCGCCGGAGGTATCGCAGTGCTGAACGCTGACGACGAATACGTGGCGCAGTTTGGGCGCCATTTTCCCGGAAAGGTCGTTACATTCGGGATCCATAAAGCGGCGGACGTATCGGCACGAAACATTGAGCCGCGCGGTCCGCTGGGGTCAGCGTTCGACATCGTTGCCCAAGGCCAGGTAGCGCGCGTGACATTGCCGCTGCTGGGCGAGCACAGCATCTATAACGCCCTGGCAGCCGTGGCGGTGGGGCTGGAGTATGGTGTGCCGCTGCGGGGCGCGGCCGAGTCGCTGCGGATGTTAACAGCCGGGGACAAGCGTGGCGAGATACTCAGCTACGCGGGCGCAACCGTCATCAACGATTGCTACAATTCCAATCCGAAGGCTCTCGCCAGCATGGTGCAATCCCTGGCGCAGATACCGGCGCAACGCCGCATCGTGGTTGCTGGTGAGATGCTGGAGCTTGGCGCCGCTGCCGAGGCCCTGCATCGCGAAGCCGGACGGTATATGGCGGAGCACGGCATTGCCGCCCTCCTCGGGGTTCGCGGGCTGACGAGGGCCATGGTTGCGAGCGCTGGCGAAGCCGGCCTGCGCGCGGAATTCGTGAGCACTCCGGAGGAGGCGGCTGAATGGCTACAGCGAGAAATCAAGCCCGGCGATGTAGTCCTGCTCAAAGCCTCAAGGGGTGTGCGCTTGGAGCGCGCGCTTGAGTCTTGGATGGGCAAGAAGCACGCGGCTACGCATTAGTTTGTAGGATTTTAGAACGGGGAAGAATTTGCTCTATTGGCTGCTTTATCAGAAGGGGTTCGTTGTCTTCCATATCGGACCGTTCCGAATCTTTCGTTATTTGACCTTTCGTACTGCCTTCGCCAGCCTGACCGCGCTGTTCATCGGGTTGATTATCGGTCCCGCCGTAGTGCGGCGCCTGCGTGAGTTCCAGATCGGCCAGTACATTCGAGAGGACGGCCCCCAAGCCCACCTGAAGAAAGCTGGCACGCCTACCATGGGCGGTTTGCTCATCGTGGTCGGGATGATTATTCCTACCCTCCTATGGGCCGATCTCAGTAACCGCTTCGTATGGATTGCAGTGGTGACAACCCTGGCCTTCGGTGCAATCGGTTTCGCGGATGACTATCTTAAAGTGGTCCACCGTCGAAATCTCGGTCTCACCACCAGGCAGAAACTCGGCTACCAGTTCCTGGCAGCGGCCGCGGTTGGCGCCACATTGAGTGCCTTGGAGACGCATGGGCTATATTCCACCCGGCTGATCGTGCCATTCCTCAAGCATTTTCGGCCTGATCTGGTTATTGGCAGCCTGCACCATGGTTACTTGTCACCGCTGGCGTTTCTGCCATTTATTGCTTTCGTCTCTCTGATCATTGTTGGCTCAAGCAATGCGGTGAACCTTACGGATGGTCTGGACGGGCTGGCCGTCGGCTGTACTGTCATCGCGGCGGGCGCCTTGACTGTGCTTACCTATGTCAGCGGCCACGCCGTGTTCGCCGACTACCTCGAGCTTGCCAAGATGCCACAAGTTTCGGAGGTGACCGTCTTCTGCGGTTCCATGGTCGGATCGGCGATCGGTTTCCTCTGGTACAACGCCCATCCCGCAGAGGTCTTTATGGGCGATGTGGGCTCGCTGGCCCTGGGCGGGGCGATTGGGGCTGTGGCCGTCATCATCAAGCAGGAGCTGTTGCTGCCGTTTATCGGCGGAATCTTTGTAATCGAGGCTCTCTCGGTGATTCTGCAGGTCGGGTCTTACAAGCTGCGCAAGAAGCGCATTTTCAAGATGGCGCCCATTCATCACCACTTTGAGCTGCTGGGATGGAGCGAATCCAAGGTGATCGTGCGCTTCTGGATTGCGTCACTGGTGTTTGCACTCTTTGCTCTCACCACGTTGAAGTTGCGCTAATCGCGCAAGTAAGTGGCACAATGGCAAGCGGGCAGAAATCCCTCATGGACGTCAAAAACAAACGCGTACTGGTAGTGGGACTGGGCAAGTCGGGAGTGGCCAGCGCCTTATTTCTGCAGGAGCGCGGCGCGCGCGTTGCCGTTTCCGATGCCAAGTCTCCGGGCCAGCTGCGCGACGAGATTCCCGTCTTGCTGGATCACAGTATCAGCGTGGAAACCGGGCAGCACGGCGAGCGGACCTTTCGCGACCAGGACTTGATCGTGGTCAGTCCGGGAGTGCCTTACGATGTTCCGCAACTGGCGCAGGCCCGTTCCATGGGTATCCCGGTCATCGGGGAAATCGAGCTTGCGGCGCGTTATCTCAAAGGCAAGATTGTCGCTATTACCGGCTCCAATGGAAAGACCACGGCCACCACTCTCGCGGGCGAAATCCTCGCGGTGAGCGGCAGCAAGGTAATGGTCGGCGGAAACATCGGAACTCCGGCCATCAGCTTCGTCGCAAACTCGACCGACGATACATGGGTCGTGCTGGAGATCAGCAGTTTCCAGTTGGAAACCATCGAGAGCTTTCATCCGAAGATAGCGGTGGTGTTGAATGTGACCCCCGACCACCTTGACCGGCATTACTCATTTGAGAACTATGCCGCCGCAAAGGCACGTGTCTTCGAGAACCAGACTGTCGAAGATTTCGCCGTACTGAATGCAGATGACCACACCTGTGTTGAAATGATTTCCAAAACCAAGGCGCAGGTGTATTGGTTCAGCCGCTTACGGGAAATCGAGCGTGGGACATTTGCCGGCGACGGCTGGATTTTCTGGCGGAACGGCAAGGGTAAACGCGAAATCATGCCGGTCAGTGATATCTCGCTGAAAGGCGCGCACAATCTGGAGAACGTGCTGGCTGGTGTGTGTGTGGGCATGCTGGCGGGAGTCAAGCCGTCGGATATTCGCAAGGCAGTGGCGCAGTTCAAAGCGGTTGAGCACCGCTTGGAGTATGTTGCGACCATCCGCGGCGTGGAGTATTACAACGACTCGAAAGCCACCAACGTTGACGCCACGATTAAGGCGCTAGAGTCGTTCCCCGGCCAGATACACCTTATCCTCGGCGGCAAGGACAAGGGCAGCGATTACACCGTCCTGAATGCTCTGCTGGCGGGCAGAGTGAAGCGGGTATACACGGTTGGCGCAGCCGCGCAGAAGATTGAATCACAGGTGCGTGGAACAGAAGTCGTCAGTGCCGGCACAATTGATGCCGCCGTCAAGCGCGCCAGCGAGTCCGCGACTGCTGGCGACGTTGTCCTCTTGGCTCCCGCCTGCGCCAGTTTCGATCAGTTCGAAAGCTACGAACATCGCGGACGGGTATTTAAAGACCTGGTGCGTCAAATGGCTTCGCGAGAGCAGGAGCGCGAGCCCGCCGGCAGCAGCACACGCGGAGGCAGAGAGTAATGGCCAAGCGGGTCAGTGTCGATAAATGGCTCTTCACCGTCACTCTGCTGCTGGTGTTCATCGGACTGGTGATGGTCTTCAGCGCGTCCGCAGTGATGTTGAAGGAGCGCTTCGGCTCGCCCTATGGCTTCCTGCTAAGGCAGATGGCGTGGGCGGGAGCTGGCATTCTGGCCATGGTGGTCGTGATGAATATTGACTACCGCAAATTCCGGCGGCCGTCGGTGGTATTCACGTTCCTGGGATTTACATCTCTGCTGCTGATTGCGGTCTTCCTCTTCCGCGACTCCCACAATACGCATCGCTGGATCAAGTTCGGCGGGTTCTCCTTCCAGCCTTCTGAACTGGCGAAACCCGCGACCATCCTCTATCTCGCCTATTTCCTGGAATCCCGTTGGCAGCAGATTACTGATTGGAAGAACGTCTTGCTTCCGGCCGCTGCGCCGACGCTCTTATTCGCGCTCCTCATCGTCAAAGAACCGGACCTAGGCACAGCCATCGCTTGCGTGGCCATCTCGACCGCAGTCCTGTTTGTGGCCGGGATGAACATGAAGTACTTCCTCTATGGTTTTGCGGCTTCTGTACTGCCACTCTATTTTCTGATTGTTCGCGTGTCCTGGCGATGGGCGCGCGTGCAAGCCTGGTTCGATCCCTTCAAGGACCCGCAGGGCAAGGGGTTTCACATCATTCAATCGATGATTGCGGTCAGCACCGGAGGGCTGACCGGCCTTGGTTTGATGGAGGGCAAACAGAAGCTCTTCTACCTTCCGGAGCCACACACCGACTTCATCTTCGCGGTGACGGCCGAGGAACTGGGCTTGTGGGGCTCACTGTTGGTCATCGTGCTCTTCGGCATCTTTCTCTATCGCGGCGTTCGCACCGCCTTGCGTACGAACGACATGTTCGCCAAGTTCCTGGCAACCGGCATCACCGCCATGGTGGTGGTGCAGGCGCTCTTCAACATCAGCGTTGTGCTGGCCATCATGCCGGCGAAAGGCATTCCCCTGCCGTTCATCTCATACGGAGGCTCCTCGCTGTTCATCACCCTGGCCAGCGTTGGAGTGCTCCTCAACATCACCCAGCAGACCGACTAGTCATGCGTGTGATCGTAGCTGGAGGCGGTACCGGAGGGCACGTGATTCCGGCGCTGGCCATCGCGCAGGAACTGAAAACACGGTACGACGCCGAAGTGCTTTTCATCGGAACGCAGCGTGGCATTGAGACACGGCTGGTTCCCGCCGCCGGATTCGAGCTTCGACTGATTAAGGTTGGGGCGTTGAACAAAGTCGATCTTGCGACACGGATCAGGACCGTTCTCGACCTGCCTCGTGCGGTATTCGCGTCGGCCGCGTTGCTCCGCGAGTTTCGTCCGGACGTAATGGTCGGTGTCGGCGGATACGCTTCCGGCCCTGCGATGCTGGCCGCTGGCATTCTTAACACTCCAACCGTTGCCTTCGAACCCAACGTGGTTCCAGGAGTCGCCAACCGGCTGGTTGCGCCCCTGGTGAGCGCCGCCGCCGTGCACTTCGAAGCCACCTGCCGCTACTTCCGCAACTGCCACGTCACCGGCGTCCCGGTGCGGCGCGAATTCTTCAATGTTCCTGTACTTCCCCAAGACACCCGCCCCACGCTGCTGGTATTCGGAGGAAGCCAGGGAGCGCATGCTATCAACCACGTCGTGCTGCAAGCTTTGCCTGCGCTGATGCAAGCCGTGCCCGCTATCCACCTCATCCATCAGACCGGGGAAAAAGATTACGCCGAGGCCCAGGCAGTGTATCTCAGCGCAATGCCGTCTGCCGAGGTTGCGCCCTTCATCGACGACATGCCGGGAGTGTTTGCGCGTGCCGACCTTTTGGTGTGCCGCTCCGGTGCCAGCACGGTCGCAGAGATCACGGCGGCCGGAAAGCCGGCCATCTTCGTGCCCCTGCCAACCGCCGCTGATGACCATCAACGCTACAACGCGGAGGCTTTGCTGAAGAGTGACGCGGCCCGGCTGATACCACAGCCGGAGCTTTCCGTGCAACGACTGGTGATGGAAGTGGCTTCTTTACTGCAGGACCGGCTACGCCTGGCGATAATGTCCACCGAGGCGCGCCGCCTGGCGCATCCCGATGCAGCTTCGACAATTGCCGCCTTGGTCGCGCGGGTAGCTGGCGTCGCCGGCCAACAAGCGGTAGCCTAGAGGCTCGTCCCTCGCATGTTTGCCAAAATCCAGCACGTGCATTTTGTCGGCATCGGCGGTATCGGCATGAGCGGCATCGCCGAGGTGCTGCTCAATCTCGGATACAAGGTCTCGGGCTCCGATTTGAAGACTTCGCCGGTGACCGACCGGCTGGCGGCCTTGGGGGCGGCGATCTACCAGGGGCACGGCGAGCAGAACATTGCCGGAGCCGAGGTCGTGATTATCAGCTCAGCCGTCACTCACAACAATCCTGAGGTTGTCGCTGCCCAGCAGCAGCACGTCCCTGTCATTCAGCGGGCCGAGATGCTGGCGGAGCTGATGCGGCTGAAGTATGGCATCGCTATCGCCGGCATGCACGGCAAGACCACGACGACCTCCATGGTAGCGGCGGTGCTGGCTGCGGGAGGACTCGATCCGACGGTGGTCGTTGGCGGCCGGGTGGATGCCATGGGCTCCAATGCGCGCTTGGGCAAGTCGCAGTACCTGGTCGCGGAAGCCGATGAGAGCGATCGCTCGTTCCTGAAGCTCTCACCAATACTGGCGGTTGTGACCAATCTTGATCGCGAGCACATGGACTGCTACCGCGACATGCGTGACGTGAGGAAGACATTTCTGGAATTCATGGATCGCGTGCCTTTTTATGGGATGGTGGTCGCTTGCAACGACAACGACGATCTGCGACGCCTGCTGCCCGCGGTGCGACGGCGCACGCTCACTTACGGAACGCGCGAGGGCTCCGATTTTTACATCTCCGAGGTGCGCTTCGGAAATCGGGGACAGGGCACGGCCCTTTGCAGTTTCAACGTGTCCTACCGCGGCGAGAATTTTGGCGAGTTTCGCCTGAGGGTTCCCGGCGAGCATAACGTCAGGAACGCCACGGCCGCGATTGCCGTCGGAATCGGACTGGACGTGCCGGCGGACGATATCCGCCGGGGGCTGGAAGAATTCAACGGCGTGGACCGGCGCTTCCAGTTGATTGGAAGCGCGAATGGCGTGGCGATTATCGACGATTACGGGCACCACCCAACAGAAATCCGCGCCACGCTGGCGGAGGCAAGGCAGTGCGGCTGCGGCAAGGTGCATGTCATCTTTCAACCCCACCGCTACACCCGGACCCAACTCCTGCTGGACGAGTTCTTGGCTGCGTTCCGCGACGCCGATTCGGTGATTGTTCTCGATATCTACCCAGCCAGTGAGCCGCCGATACCAGGAATCACCGGGGAGCTATTGGCCAGCCGTATTGCCGGGGCAGGGAAACGGCCAGTGTCCTATGTTCCGTCTTTCGCCGATGCCGCGATACTCGCCACCGGCATGGCGCACGCCGGAGACATGATCCTCACCCTGGGCGCCGGAAACATCTCGCAGCTCCCTCCTAAGCTTCTGGAGACCCTACAAAGCCTAAGCCCAACGGTTACCGAGTAGCCCCGCGCCTTCCTCCTTGCGAGGTGACTCAAACGTCGGCACGTTTACTCTTGTGGTTCAAAGGTGTGGGGAATGCCCTGCGCCCGACTCTCTGTCTCCGCAGCGGCGGAGAAAACGGTTATAGTGAGGCGAATGGCCGAAGTTTTAGGGGTTTCGTCCACTTCTCATGGTGCGGAAGGCTTCGTTCACAGCGACGGAAGAAGAGCTTGATGACGTAGCCGGCGAAGCCGCGTCCCGATCGCGGACCTATAACGAATCGCCGCTCGACGCCCGCATGCTCGACCTCGATGACGAGGCAGAATCGCCGTTTCTGCGCGGTCAGAAGCGGGTGCCGGTACGGCGCGGGCCGCTTCCGCGCAAAGCCGCAAGCCGCCTCAAGGTCGGGCTGGTTTTGGCAGCGCTGATGGTTTGCGCCGGTTTGATCTGGTTCTTCGCGCACCGTTACGCTGTTCAATCGTGGCGGTTTCGCATCGATTCCAGCGATGACATTGTTGTTTCCGGCGCCCACAATGTCAGCCGCTCGCAGGTCATGGACATCATGGCGGCGGACATCGACCGCAATGTCTTTTTTGTTCCACTCGATCTTCGGAAAAAACAACTGGAGCAGATTTCGTGGGTGCAGTCGGCATCAGTGGCCCGCATCCTGCCCAATCGCATCACGATTACACTTGGTGAACGAACGCCGGTTGCTTTTGTCGATATCGACTCGCATATCGAGTTGATCGATGCCCAGGGCGTGGTCATGGATCCGCCGGTGGGCGCGCAGGCGAGTTATTCTTTCCCGGTTGTGCTTGGGACGGCGGAGACCGATCCCCTTTCGACTCGCGCGGCGCAGATGAAGATTTACATGCGGCTGATGAAGGAGCTCGACGCCGGTGGAGCGCACTATTCCCGCGATCTTAGCGATGTGGACCTGTCTGAACCAGACGACGTGAAAGCCACCGTTACTGATCCTCAGGGTGCCGTCCTGGTACATCTGGGCTCGTCGAATTTTCTCGAGCGCTTTAAGATTTACGTGGCCCACGTGCAGGAGTGGAGGACCCAGTTCCCGAAGCTGAAATCCGTGGATCTGCGTTACGAACACCAGGTCATCGTCAATCCAGATGTGGTGAGCGTCGCCAGCATTGGCGATAGTCCGGCCCCTGAAGCCAAGCCGGAAGCAGCACCGAAAAAGACGACTGTACCGCATAAGAAGAAGCACACGTAGAAGATGGGAAGCCAAACGGAAAACCTGTTAACCGTGGTGGATGTCGGTAGCGCCAAGACGTGCGTTATCGTTGCCGAAGTGAACGACTACGCCTTGCGATATCGTGGGCATGGCATCTCCGATTCGCGGGGCATGCGCAAGGGCGTGGTCGCCGACCTCGACAAAGCCGTTGACTCCATCAAGAAGGCGGTGGAAGAGGCGGAGAATGTAGCCCAGGCCCCGGTCGAGCATGCGCTGGTAGGGGTCGCCGGTTCTCACATTCGCGGCGTAAACAGTCATGGGGGCATTGTCCTGGGCTCGCGTTCGCGCGAAATCAGCCGCGACGACGTGCGCCAGGCAGTGGAAAAGGCGCGCAGCATCGCCATGCCGGAGGACCGCGAGGCCCTGCACCTGCTTCCGCAGGAATTTATCGTGGACAACCAGGGCGGCGTGCACGATCCCGCCGGCCTGATGGGAAGAAAGCTGGAAGCGCGCGTCCACGTCGTGACGGCTGGAACGACGGCCATGCAAAATGTGGTTTCGGCCGTGAACCGCGTGGGCATCCATGTTGACGACACCGTGTTCGAAGCCCTGGCGTGCGCCGACTCGGTGCTGCAGACCGACGAGCGGGAACTCGGTGTCTGCCTGGTGGACATCGGCGCCGGCTCGACCGACCTTATCGTATATTTCGAAGGCGTGGTGATTCACACCGGTGCCGTCCCCGTTGGGGGCGATCATTTTACCAACGATATTGGCGTAGGCTTCCGCACCCCGATTCCTGACGCCGAGAGCATCAAGAAGATGTTTGGCTGCGCCATCGTCACGCGCATTTCCGAGGGTAACGAGATTGAGGTGCCGTCCGTCGGCGACCGGCCGTCGCGCCTGATGCAGCAACGCATGTTGGGCGAAATTCTCGAGCCCCGCTCGCGAGAACTGATGGAACTGCTGCGTGATCATCTGCGCCATGCGCGCATCATTGACCTGCTCGGCGCCGGGCTGGTCTTCACCGGCGGTGGCTCACGCCTGACCGGACTTCTCGAAGTTGCGGATGACATACTGCGCCGGCCGGTGCGGCTCGGCTACCCGGTTCCCATCGCCAAGCTGCCGTCGAACTTGTTGGAGCCGGAATTTGCTACCGCGATTGGCATGGTGCTCTACGGTCACCGCGCGCGGCAGGCGCGCATGAACATCGATCGCGGACTCGGAGCGAAACTCAAGGCCTTGTTTGCCAGGCAAAACGCTTAGCACATTGACCAGAAGAGCACTGTCAGCGCGGTGTTAGGGGAGTAGAGATGATTGAAGACTTCAACGACAAGAGCGAGCCGGAAAACGATATTCGCATTCACTTCAACGAAGAGCTGCTGAATAGCGCCAAGATCAAGGTCATTGGCGTGGGCGGCGGCGGCGGCAACGCCGTCAATCGCATGATCGCCTCCCACTTGGAAGGCGTGGAGTTTGTCGTTGCCAACACCGATCTGCAGGCACTGAAGCTCTCCAATGCGCCGGTGAAGATCCAGCTTGGCGTCAAGCTGACCAACGGTCTGGGCGCGGGGGCAAATCCGGAAGTCGGCCGCAAAGCCGCGCTGGAAGACGCCGACAAAATCATCGAAGCGCTCGAAGGCGCCGACATGGTCTTTGTGACCACCGGACTGGGCGGCGGGACCGGCACCGGGGCCGCGCCGATTATCGCTTCACTGGCCAGCGAGATGGGCGCCCTGACGGTTGCGGTGGTAACCAAGCCGTTTGCCTTTGAGGGCAAACGCCGCCAGAACCAGGCGGAACGCGGCTTGCGGGAGCTGATTGATTCGGTGGACACCACCGTGGTCATCCCTAACGAGAAACTGCTGGCCGTCGCCAAGGACGCCGGATTCTTCGAGTCCTTCCGCGTGGCCGACGACATCCTGCGCCAGGCCGTGCAGGGCATTTCCGACATCATCACGATTCCCGGCATCATCAACCGCGACTTTGCCGACGTGAAGACAATTATGGCCGGCATGGGTTATGCGGTGATGGGCACGGCGACCGCCAGGGGAGAAGGTCGCGCCACGCTGGCCGCCCAAGCGGCGATTGCGTCGCCGCTGCTTGAAGCGGGCGCCATCGACGGTGCACGTGGCATCCTCATCAACGTTACCGGCTCCAGTTCGCTGCGGCTGGCCGAAGTGAATGAGGCCTCCACCATCATTCAGAGCGCTGCCCACGAGGACGCCAACATCATTTTTGGCGCTGTGCTCGACGAGAAGATGAAGGACGAGGTGAAGATTACGGTCATCGCCACCGGCTTCCGAGCTGTGCCACGGCGTGAGCATTCCAGTCCAGTCGCCGACCTTGCTCACAACGCCCGCGCTGCCGCTGCCAGCGTGAATGCCACGTACGAGGTGGCTGGTGCGCCCGCCAGGCCGGAGCCCGCGCGACCGGCGGAACCTGAGACGCAGCGCGCGACGGAGCGCCCGCAGCCGGTCCAGTATCTACCCGACAATTTGGACGATATCTCGGAGATTGTGCGGCACGCCGAACCACTGGAAGAAACTTGCAAAACGCGGGAGGAAGCTCCAGCGATTGAGACGGTCAGCAGCAGCGTCGACATCACTTACAACGCCGACGACCTGGAGATTCCGGCCTTCCTACGCAAGCGGGGAGAGAGCTAAGCGCAACCACCAGGGGTTAGGGGCAAGCCGCCCTTAGCCTCTGGCTCCTTCTTTCGCCACCACCGGTGGAGTCAGGGCCGCGCGGCGCATCCACAACAGGCCTCCGGCAATTACCAGCACCAGTGCGATCGCCTGGGTTCCCGACATGAAACCGAGGAACTCGCCGCGTCCCGGATCGCCACGGAAGAACTCGATGAAATAACGCGCGACGCCGTAGATGATCATGTACGTGCCGATGATCTCGCCCTCAAACTTCTTGCGGCGGATGAGCCACACTAGGGAAAGGCAATTCGCCAGCTCGACAATCATCTCGTAGATCTGGGTGGGATGCACCGGCACATTCAGCGGAGTGCCAACAATTTCATTGGCCAGGGGATTGTGGAATGTCACCGCCCAAGGCACATGAGTCTCGCGTCCCCAGCAGCAGCCTGCCGCGAAGCAGCCAACGCGCCCGAAGGCGTGTCCCAGCGCCAGGCCGGGCGCGAACACGTCGCAAGTGCGCAGCACCGGCAGGTTGTTGCTGCGCATGTACCAGATGCACATGATGAGCGCCAGCACGAAGCCGCCCGACCATACTCCGCCCGCCTGGAAGGTGGACAGGCTGAACACCTCGCCCGGGCGGTCGCGGTAGTAGCTGAAATCCACCAGGATCATCAGGATCTTCGCGCCGATGATGCCGGAGAGAATCGCGATGATGCCGAGGTTCCAGAGCTTCTCGGGATCAAGTCCCTGTTCGCGGCCGAGCTTGACTATGAGCATCAGGCCGAAAATCAGGCCAAGCGCGGCCATCAGGCCGTAAGTGGGCAGGCTGAAGTTGCCAAGATGAAATAGACGGGGAAACACAGTCCTATTTTAGATGCAAACCAAGCTGGCGGGCTTCAGGAGCGATTAGCAAGGAGCAACTAGCAACTAGCGACTAGCCAAAACACCAAACTGGCGAGCACACCGACAACTCGCGCGTCCTGCAAGATCCGCTAGCCGCGAGAAAGACCAAAAACAATAGACGCCAATTGGGCGCTAGTTGCTAGTCACTAATCGCCAGTTGCTAAGAAACATGCCGACCCGCGGGGCCGTACTCGGTGGGCCGTCAATGAACCCGTCCTATACGGTGGGAACCTGCCGCAGCTCTTTAGGCATCTCCGCATGACGGAGCGTCGCACACCGAGCCGAATACGAGTCAGACTCCCTGTTCATTGAGCAATGGTTCAAAAAACGGTTACCACCAGCACCAACTTTGCAGGCCGGCTGTCTGGTGAGATGCTATGAAAAACCAGGGTGGATGACAAGGGCACTGGCCTAAATAGTTGGAAACCTAAGTGCGGGTGGACACAAATCGGGCACCACAGAAGTGGAACAGGCGGAGAGGAGGCACACTGCCGCAAACGCTCGTCCGAGGGACCGCGTGGCGCGATTATCCCGCCCGCCGGCCCTCGGCCAGGACTTCGTCCAGCGCACCCGCCAACTGCTCGGCCCGCTCGTTGTAGTCGGTGGCGACGGAGTCGTACTTGCGCTTGAGCATGTGGAATTCGTCGGCGATGTTCAGGGCGGCCAGCACCGCCACGCGCAGGGAATCGACCGTAGCCGCCTGCTTCGAAATCAGGCGCATCTTCATGTCGACATATTCGGCCAGCTCATGGATGTACTCCGGGTCGGAGCCCCGCAGATGATAAGTCTGATCGTAGATTTCGACGCGAACGCTGCCGTTGCCGTTGGACTGACTCAAACCTTCCCCCTTGACGAGTGGTTCGTGATTAGAAAATGATGTGGCAGACCGTTTCTAACCACCAATCACTGCTCTTCGATTATCAGGCCTATTCCTCTGCCGTCATAGACTCAATTTGATCCAGCATCTTTTCTACTCGGGTACGTACCTCTTCCCGGTCCTTGCGCAGCCCGAGCAATTCGTGGCGCAAGGTTTCCACTTCCTCTTCGCGCTCGCTCAACTGCTCGCGCAGGCGCGCAGCATCGCGCTCCGCCGCCGCCTTGGCCTCGCGGGCGGACTTTAGCATCTCAATCGTGCGCAGAATTTTCTGTTCCAGGGACTTGAAATCGGCGGTGGAGGGAGCAGTGGCGGACTCGACTACATTGGCCGGCATAAGGACGCATGACCTCTGAAAAATATTGGTGTCGCGAGCGCAGTATATCGCACTAACCTGTGCAAAATGCGGGTGTGACGTTAACCATCAAGGCACAAAATGGGAGGGCAATCAGCGGCCAGGGATGGCTCGGCTACTGCGCCCGGAGGACACCGCCCAGCTTCTCCAGCGCCTGGATGATCTGCGCCGACCACACCGCCACCGCAAGGTCGAGCAGCGTCCGCTCCTTCGACTGGAACTCCGCATGGAGCAGGACGGAGTACTTGCCTGCACCGGCTTTGTCGCCGCGATAAATCTCCGCCGGAACAAACCTCTGCAACTCGCTAATACCCAGCACGTCAACCGCGGACTTGAGGCGCTCGAAGGTCACGGCGTCGCCGAAAACGAACGAGAAGTCGCGCTCGACAGCCGGGAACCTGGAGATCCTCTCATAACGCGGCTGGCGCAGCTCATGGCGGTACACCTGGTCGAGCAGCACCTCGGCCATATACACGTCCTGGCGAAACTTGCGGTCGGAAGCGATATAGGGATCCAGCTGTCCGAAGTGCGCCACCGTCTGGCCATCCATCACCGCGCGCGCTGAGCGCCCGAGGTGGAAATACTCCGGCGTCTGCGCGTCGAAGTACAAATTGTCGTGCTGGAACGCGGCCAGTAGTTCTTCCATGTCGCCCTTCATGTGGAAGAAGCTGTACGGCTGCGCGCCGGTATGGACGTTCTTGGCGAAAGCGTCGCCGGTGGCGGCAAACCCCAGGTGCCGGTGCTCGTCGCGGCCGTCGCCGACTTTCTCGAAGACCTCTCCCGCCTCGAACAGCTGCAGGCTGTTGTTACCGCGATTCAGGTTGTAGCCAATCATGTTTAGCAGGCCAGGCAGCAGGGAGTTGCGCAGGTACCCCGCCTCCTCGCTCAGAGGATTTGCGATGGCGAGCGGCTCGCCTCCACCAAAAGCCCTCGCCTCCTGCCCGGAAACAAAGGTAATGGAGATGGCTTCGTCGTAGCCCAGCGCCAGCATGGTCTCGCGGACCTTGGCGTTCTTAGGCTCGTCGGGCAGCGTCACTACCGCTCCGACGAAGGGCGGCAGGGTATTGGGAAACTGGTTGTAGCCGTGAATGCGTGCCAGTTCTTCCAACAGGTCGACTTCGCGTTCCACGTCCAGCCGCCAGGTCGGCACCTTCACGCTGAACTCGCCTTCAATCGTGCGCAGCATACCGAAGCCCAGCCGTTGCAGGATGCGGGCAATCTCGGACTCGTGCAGGTCAATCCCCAGGACCCGCCGCACCTCGGAACTGCGCAGTGTAAGCGAAGGCTGCTCCGGCTTGCGCGCAATGGTATCAATCGGTTCGCCGTGCAACTCGCCGCCCGCGCTGCCGAGAATCAGTTCGGCCACCCGATCGCAGGCCAGCGGCGTGATGCCGTAGTCGGCGCCCCGTTCGAAGCGATGCGAGGCGTCGGTATGCATGCCGTGGCGCTTGGCCATGCTGCGCATCGTCGCCGGATCGAACCACGCGGATTCTATGAGCACGTTCTTCGTCTGCTCGGTGATCATCGAATCGAATCCGCCCATCACGCCTGCCAGTGCGATCGGCTTCTTGCCGTCAGCGATGACCAGGTCATCGGTGGTCAGCTTGCGATCGACACCGTCGAGCGTCTTCAATTCCTCGCCGGAGCGTGCGCGACGAACAATGATCGTGCCGCCTTCCAGCAGGTCGAGATCAAAGGCATGCGTCGGATGTCCCAATTCATTGAGCGCGTAGTTAGTGGCATCGGCGACATTATTGATGGAACGCGAGCCCAGAAGTTCGAGACGCTGTACCACATGCTTTGGCGAAGCCCCGATTTTTACGTTCTTTACGATCCGCGCCGTATATCGTGCGCAGCCTTCAGCATCTTCAATAACGATCGGGAAAACATCGCCTGTCATCCCGAGCGAAGCGTCCGCAAGCTGTTCCGACCCGCTTTTTTGCGGGTCGGGCGGGCGCGCAGTCGAGGGACCTGCTTTTCCCGGCAACCTCGGCTCAACCCGCTTCAACTTAACGTCGTAGATGGTCGACGCTTCACGCGCAACGCCGTAGTGGTTCATGGTATCCACGCGGTTCGTGGTCAGGTCCATCTCGTACACCGTCTCGCCGTTTACTTCTTCGACGGACTCCACCGCGATGCCGGCAGAAGTCAGGTCTTCGGCGAGTTGACGGTCGTCGGCCTTGATGTCGACGAACTCACGCAGCCATGCGGGAAGGATTCTCACGCGAACTGCTCCAGGAACCGCACATCGCCCTCGTAGAACAACTGGATCTCCTCGACCCCATACTTCAGGATGGAAATGCGCTCAATGCCCATGCCGAAGGCAAATCCCGAGATCTTCGACGAGTCGTAACCGTTCTGCTTCACGAAATCAAATACGTTGGGATCGACCATGCCGCAGCCCAGCAACTCGATCCAGCCGCTGTTCTTGCACTTACGGCAGCCCTTGCCGCCGCAGAAAATGCAGCTCACCTGCATGTCGGCGCTGGGTTCGGTGAAAGGGAAGAACGACGGATAGAACCGCGTCTTCACCGAGGAGCCGAACAGCGCCTTCATGGCGCGATCGAGCGTACCCTTCAGGTCGCAGAAGGTGATGTTGTTGTCCACCGCCAGGCCTTCGACCTGGTGGAAGACCGGCGAGTGCGTAGCGTCCAGCGGGTCGTTGCGGTGCACCTTGCCGGGAATGATGATGCGCACAGGCGGAGGCTGCTGCTCCATTACGCGAATCTGCACCGGCGACGTGTGCGTGCGCATGAGCAGGCGATCGCGCGCCGGTTTCTGCTCCTGGCCAGCGATGAACAGCGTGTCCTGGGTATCGCGCGCCGGATGGTTCGGCGGAAAATTGAGCGACTCGAAGTTGTAGTAGTCGGTCTCGACCTCGGGGCCCTCGCCGATGGAGTAGCCCATCGCTTTGAAGATGCTGACGATCTCGTCCATTGCCCGCAACACCGGGTGCTTGACGCCGGTGCGTCGCTGGATGCCGGGAAGCGAGATGTCGAGACGCTCGGAGGCCAGCTTTGAACCGGCAGCGGAAGTGTGAATCTTGTTGCGCGCCTCTTCGATGGCGGATTCTGCGCGTGCCTTGAGCTGATTCACTCTCTGCCCAACCTCGCGTTTTGCCGGCCCGGGCGCAGCCTTCAGCCAGGTGTCGTTCACCTGCGTCAGCACGCCATTCTTGCGCGCCATCCAGCGGTCGCGGAACTCCTTCCAGTCCGCTTCGCCCTGCAGCGCTCTGCTCTCGGATTCCAGCGCCGCAAACAGGTCGGCGACGGCGCGGTCCAGCGCCTGCGGCGAATAGTCGTCGAGTTTGGGTACGGTGTACATATATCGTTTCGGGTGGCTAAAACCACGCTCGGTTCGGGTAGAGCAGGCCTTCAGGCCTGCGTCTACGCCGTCTTCATTCTCTCCAAGCCGGCTTTAGCCGGCGGCACGCTTCTGTGTCGCCCTGAAGGGGCTCGGGTTCTAATATGTGCCTAACCAGCACTCCGCCTTCGGCTCCGTGCTGGTGCTATCTTCTTTCGTCCCGCAAAGCTGGACTGGGCTCTGCACTATCAATCAGCGTGCGAAATCCGACATTTTCAAGCGCCGATCCTGCAGTGTACGTCCCGACCGTCGTCTCAGCCTATTCTCGACCGAATGAGCGAAATCGGGTCGATTCCGCTGCCTTCCCTTGCCCTCTTTGCATCTGTGGTGGATCGCTCTGCAAAACGCAGCGGGCGGCCACTGGGGCCGCCCATCGAACCTACTGCACTGTTACCGGGATGGGCCGGCTATGCCGTGGCGGTTTGCGCCTGCTTGCACAGCGCTGCAAACCCGGCGGCATCGTTCACTGCCAGGTCGGCCAGGATCTTACGGTCCAACTCAATGCCGGCCTTTTTCAGGCCGTTGATGAACTGGCTGTAGCTGATGCCGTTCAGCTTGGCGGCGGCGCCGATGCGCACGATCCAGATGGAGCGGAACTGGCGCTTCTTCTGCTTGCGTCCGCTGTAGGCGAACTTCAAGCCGCGCTCGACCGACTCCTTCGCCTGCCTGTACAGTTTTGATTTTGTTAAGTAATAACCACTTGCGCGCTCAAGTATCTTTTTGCGGCGCGCGCGGCGCTTGGTACCACGTTTTACGCGAGGCATGCTGCTCCTTTTTGCATTCCATTAAGCGGCTGGAGGCAAGGTAGTTGACCACGCTCGCAATCGAGGGGCCTGGATTCGCCTCTTCACGCGCTGTTGCCCGTCGCCGTTCGGACGCGCGCCGGGTGCCGCACCATGCGGCTTCGATTCCAAACTCTAGTAGGGAATCATGCGCTTGATCTTGGCCACGTCGGACTTGTCAAGCATGACGTCTTTGTCGAGCTGGCGCTTGCGCTTGGTGCCCTTGGAAGTCAGGATGTGGCGTTTGTACGCGTGTCCGCGCTTGATCTTGCCCGTACCTGTTTTCTTGAAGCGCTTGGCCGCTCCGCTATGTGTCTTTAGCTTCGGCATAGTCTCTTTCCATTACAACATAAGTCGGTGAACCCCGCCAGCGCTCGAAGCCTCACCATGAAGCTCCGGCACTCCGGACGCGAGCCACGTTTACTGAGGCTGTTGAGTTGGCGGAGGCGGCTGCGGCGGCCTTGGCGCTGCGCTCTTTTCCGCTTTGGGAGTGTGCGGCTTGGCCGGCGCCTGGGTCTTCGGCGGAGCCAGGATCAAGTGCAGCGTGTTGCCTTCCTGGCGCGGACGAAACTCCACGATCCCCTTGTCGGCGATGTCCTTGATCAGGCGCTCCAGAATCTCGCGCCCCAGCATCTGCCTTGTCATTTCGCGACCGCGGAAGAAGATGGTCGCCTTCACCTTGTCGCCTTCGGCGAGGAAGCGCAGCACGTGGTTCTTCTTGGTCTCGTAGTCGTGATCGTCCACATTGATGCGGAACTTCACTTCCTTGACTACGATCTGGTGCTGGTGCTTCTTGGCTTCGCGCTCACGCTTTTCCTGCTGGTACAGGTATTTCCCGTAATCCATGATGCGGCAGACAGGGGGTTGTGCGGTGGGCGAAACTTCTACCAGGTCGAGCGTCTTTTCGCGGGCAATCTTGAGCGCGTCGAACGGGGTCATGATACCCAGCTGGTTGCCCTCATCGTCGATCACGCGAACTTCACGTACACGAATGCGCTCATTCGTGCGGATAAAACGTTTATCGATACAGTCCTCCGCAGCAACTGCACTTGCATGAAAAGTATAGCATGGGTGGCTGTCGAATAATGGCTGGTAACGCTTAGGCGAGCGGTGCTCAGCGTCCAATCAGCGCGTTGTTGTCGAGGGCTTGAATAGCGCCGCGCATCCACTGGTTGGCAGCATGACGGCCGCGCAGTCGCAGCTTCAGATAATTGTCGGTGAGCGCCTCGGTGAACTCGCCATCGAAGCGCGTCAGCGTGATGGCTTGCATCTCGCGGCCGACGAACGACTGCATGAACTCCCGCTTTTTCTGCGCCGCCAGTTCCCGCAGCACGCGATTGCGCTCGCGTGCGACCTGCACCGGTACCTGTTCCGGTATCTGGGCCGACGGCGTCCCCGGCCGCGACGAATACGTGAACACATGCAGATAGGTGAACGGCAGCCGCTCAATCAGCGCACGTGTCTGCTCGAAGTCACCGTCGCTTTCGCCGGGAAATCCCACCATAACGTCGGCGCCAATCGAGGCATCGGGCATCGCGCGGCGAATCCTCGCGATGCGATCGGCATAATGCCACGGGCGATACTTGCGATGCATGCCGCGCAGCACCTTGTCACTGCCCGACTGCATAGGCACATGCGCGTGCTTGGCGATGCGCGGCGACGACGCCACCAGCTCGATCACCTCGTTCGTCCAGTCCGTTGGCTCGACCGAGCTGATCCGTATCTTCTCGACCGCGGTGTCCGCCAGGATGGCCCGCAGCATCGCGGCGAAATTTGTGCGCGGCGACAGCTCGCGTCCCCAGCGCCCCAGGTTAATGCCCGATAGCACGACCTCGCGATAGCCGTTTGCCACCAGAGCGTCCACTTCGCGTACCACCTGCTCCAGCTTTAGCGAGCGGCTCTTCCCGCGTACGTAGGGGATGATGCAGAACGAACATCGATTATTGCAGCCGTCCTGGACCTTCAGGTTGGGCCGCGTCTTCTGGAAGGAGTCGGAGTCGAAGACCGGCGCAGCCATCAGTTCGGTGTGCGCAAAGATGTCGCCCACAATTACTTGCGAGTCGGGTGTCCCGCCGATGTGTCCAACGGGTACAAAGCCTCCAGGTAACGGCGACGCGTAATCGGCCAGGTCATGCTTGTGCGAATTTCCCACTACCAGGCTAACGCCCGGTAGCCCGGAGAGTTCTGCCGGAGCGCGCTGTGCGTAGCAGCCCGTTACCAGGATTCTCGCTTCCGGATTCTCGCGGTGAATACGGCGGATGGCGGCGCGGGCGTCCTGGTCGGCCGACGCGGTCACGGTACAGGTATTCAGCACAACCACTTCGGCGTTGCTGGCGGCCCCGGCGCGCTCCAGACCGCGCTCGCGCAGCTGGCGCTCGATGGCGGCGCCGTCAGCCTGCGTCGCGCGGCATCCAAAATTTTCTACATGGTAGGTCGCCACCTGTTCATTATACTGGCCGGAAATTGCGGCATCACTTCGCAGGAACGGCCCGCTCACTTGCGCGGCGCTTCCGGGAGTGCGATAGTGATGCCAACGAAGCAACGGCTGGGGTACGAGTTCTGAGCAGTGCAACGCGATCCTCAGTTTTTGCATCACACCAGCCGCTGCCGAACCGCGAAAATCGTTGGAGTGTCCCAATGAAACGCCGCATTCTCTTGGTTGATGATGAACTGGCAATTCTGCTGACGCTCCGCGCCATTCTTGAGATGAATGGGTTCGAGGTCGACACTGCCGCCTCCGCCAAGGAAGCCGAGCACAAGATGAAGAATGGGGTGTTTGAGATGGTCATCACCGACATGCGCATGGAGAGCGAAACGGCTGGCTACGACGTGATTCGCGCCGCGCGGCTTCAGGCCTACAATCCCGCGACCGCCATACTCACGGCCTATCCTTCGGTGGACAAAGAATGGCAGACCAAAGGGGCGCAATCTCTGCTGGTAAAGCCGCTCAACACCCAGGACTTGCTGCGGCAGATCGAAGCGTTGCTCATCACCCACCAGGACCACAAGGTCCACGCCCAGCAGCAGGCCGATAAGGCCGCGGCCAAGGCAGCCCTTCACGCCGCGCCGGCCAAGGCAGGCCAATCGCCGGCCGCCGGCAAGAAAGCCATTTAGCCTTCCGCTCGAAACGAACTCATGGCACGCGAGGCAGGGGCAGCGCCCACAGTTGGGCCGGATCGACATACGCCCCTTGCCAGCGCGCGGCCACGTGGAGATGCGGGCCCGTCGCGCGCCCCGTAGCGCCGCTCAGACCGAGTTGCTGGCCCTCAGCCACCTTGTCGCCCTCAGCCACCTGGATTTGCGACAGGTGTATATACAGCGTCATGAACTGCTGACCGTGGTCGACGATCACGCAGTTGCCTTCGTAGAACAGCGCCTGCGCCAGCACCACCGTGCCGGAATTCGCGGCCAGCACCGGAGTTCCTTCTTTCGCGTGATAATCGAGACCGCGATGTACCGTAGCCAGCTTGCCATTGAATGTCCGGCGCACCCCAAAGCTCTCCGTGGCGCTTGCATTCGTCAGCGGCGGACGAAACGTTCCCGACCACTGCGGCTCGGGGATCTGGTGGGCGAAGGCTTTCTTCTTCAACTCCTTGTCCACTTCGATGCGCTTCAGCGTTTCGGCATCCGGTTCAACGAACTGGTCCGGCACTTTCAGCCTGACCGTCTTGTACGCCGACGGCAGCACTCGGATCTTCCGCTCGGCGTTCACCGCACGGCCGTCTGCCATGGTGGCCTCAAGTTCCAGCTTGTAGTTGCCCGGCTTCGCCTCGATGTCTACCCCCGCCAGCCCGTACCACACGTGGCGCGAGGTCGTGAAGAAAAACACTAGGTCGCGGCCTTGCCACTTGGCGGCCACCCGCGAAGGTGCGCCCGCAAACTCCACCTTGAACAGACAGGGCGAACCCACCTTGATCTGCCGGGGATTCCAGGAAATGCTCGGAGCCGCGCCCTTGTCCGCCGCTATGGCAAAACTGGTGGCACCCACGATGAGCAGGATGACAAGCAAGTGTTGGATAGGACACATGAATCGCGACAGACGATTGCGCTGGCAGAAGAACATGGGTTAATTACGTTATACGGTACCAGCTCCCGACTTGCAGTTTCATTCCCCGGATCGATATGTGACAATGCCCCGCAGCAATTCCAGTGTTGTTCGATTCCTCTCGACAAGGTGAGTGCCGATGTCCGAACAAGCATCTCCAAGTGGCCTGACGCTGAAAGTCGACCGGAAAAGCGACGTTGCCGTTGTGCAGTGCAGCGGCAGGTTGGTGTCGGGCGTGAACGAATTCCTCTACCTCCGGGCCAAACAACTGATTCCGGATTGCAAGCGAATCGTGCTGGACTGCAAGGACCTCACCCACATGGACAGCATGGGAATCGGCACGTTAGTTCGCATCTATGTTTCCGCTAAGTCGGCAGGCTGCGCCGTGGAACTCATAAACACAGGCAAATCGATCCGGCAGCTACTTGGCGTTACTCATCTCATGTCGGTGTTGACGGTCATCGGCGAAAACAACATCCGGCTGGGATGAACCAGCGTCAGACGCGCGATCCATGCTGATGACTTTCGGTTTGCCCGTACGGCCGCAATCCGGCGGCAAGCGCAACAAACAACACTATTTTTCGGTTCGAGCGCAATTACCCCATCGGACTGGACTCGCGGTACAATCCCGCTCAGAGCCGAGGAGAAACCGTAGCCGGACGTCACAATTGCTGATGCGCCGCTCGGGCCGGTGAGTAAGAGAATCCGAGAGCCGCCACCGGAAGGAACCCGCCAGAAGCCTGGTTCAAGACGAGGAACAGCAATCTCAGGAGGCCTCCGTATGAAACCACTCGATCCCGTCACCATGGTGGCTGCGATTGTGATTGCAGCGTTTGCCATCGATCGCACGGTTACCGCAGTTCTGTTTCTCTTGTCGTTCCGATGGAAGTGGGCCGATCCTGGGTCGGTGGAGGCAACGGTCCGCACCCAGGCGGAAAAATCCTACAAACTCATTTACTTTGTGCTGGCATGCATTCTTGCCCTGGTGGTTTTCGTCTTTGGGAACCTGAGCATCTTCTCTGCGCTAGGGTTTCCGCCCCATAGGCTCGCGGATGCGTTCTTGACGACCCTGGTGCTGGTAGCTGGGTCGGACCGCGTCGCCGCCCTGCTGAAGGTGCCAGACGCAGGCGGCGGTGCGAGCAAGGCCGCAGATGAGCCCATCCAGATCAGCGGTACGGTGACCCTAGTCTCGCCGGCGGAGGCGAAGCTCGCCGGCGAGCGCAAATCCGCCGGAGGCGTATAGCCCCAGCCGGCGCTTTCCCCCGCCTCTGGACGTTTTCAGGAGGACGTCATGCCATGGAAACTCGAGATCCGGGCGCAACTGCCTTCGCAGCGGAAGTCTGAGCGCCAGCAACGGCGAGCATCCCGCGGCATCAATGTCAGTTTGTTACTGTTGGGGGCGCTGTTTGCGGTGGTCTACGCGCGCCGGGGACCGGCCATAGCATCGTTGCCAGCGAGCCTGGCATTTGGAGTTTGGCCGGTGCAGTCCGCCGGCTCAGAGCAGGTTCTGGCCGTGCGCAATGAAGGGACCGCACCGCTGAATATTCGCGATGCGGTGGTCGCTGGCAGCCATGCCAGCGATTTCACGGTGACCAGTAATGGTTGCGCCGCCGGGCCGACGTTACCCAACCAGGCATGCCAGATTACTTTGCGGTTCCGGCCAGAGGGGAGTGGAGAGCGCCGGGCCACGTTGATCCTGGCGGATGACGCCAACGACAGTCCGCAAAGCGTGCCCTTGACCGGAACCGGCAAGGAGAGGGCGGATCTCACCATTTTCCCGCCGGAGTTGAACTTCGCCGACCAGGCCGCCGGCGCTGTCAGCGACGGGCAACCTGTCACCCTGACCAACATCGGCGACGCACCTGTCACGGTAAGCGACATTGCGCTGTCCGACGAAACCAGCAGCTATGAGATGGACGCCGGATCGTGCCGAGGAGCCACCATCGCCGTCGGACAAAGTTGCACGGTAACCGTGCGGTTCGAACCCGCCGACATCGGGAACCGCACCGCCCGTCTCGTGATTCGCGACAGTTCGGGCGACGACTCGCACCAGGTGCCGATCTCCGGCAATGGAACCGTGACACCCAGCGCCGGAGTCAGGCTCACCCCTGCGCCGCTCGACTTTGGCAAACAAGAGGTCGGGAAGACGGCCGTGGGCACAGTCACCATCGCCAGCACGGGCAAGGCCCCACTCAAGACAGCCCAGGTGCAAATCAGCGGCGAAGGCGCCGGCGAATTCGTCGCGGAGAACAAGTGTGCCGACTCCGAGCTTGCTCCGGGAACCGACTGCAGACTGCAGGTTCGCTTTACTCCGCGAGCGCAAGGACAGCATCTGGCCCGGCTGTCCCTCGGCAACAATGCCGGCAGCGGGCCGCAGGAGATTGCCCTGATGGGATACGGCGTCCCGCCGCCACCACCACCGCCGGAGCGGCCTCCGGCAGGCCGCCCGGGCACAGCGTCCCCAGCGGCACCTTTGGTCCCGCAGCTGTTGGCGCATCCGGAAGAGTGCAGGTTTGGCAGCCAGGAACTGCGCGCCGGCAGCCCGGCGCAACGCCTCACCCTCACCAGTGTCGGCACAGGGCCGGCGCAGGTCCAGGGATTTTCGGTGGAAGGACAATCTCCCCAGGATTTTTCCGTCAGTGATGTCAACTGTCGCGGGCGAAGCCTTGCGCCCCGCGATGAGTGCGCACTCAACGTCGCCTTTGTTCCCCAGTCGCCGACGATTGGCTCATCCCAGCCAGGCCGCAGTGCCGTGCTGGTCATAGCGGTCACGGGCGGGTCACCGGTCCGCGTGGCGCTTACCGGCACGGCAATCGCTCCACCCCGACCAGCCCAGCCGGGTTTCACGACGAATCCTGTTGAAGTGGTTTTCGGTGAAGTGCAGGTCGGTGCGCAGTCCCCGACCCGGCCGGTCGCACTCGGCAATCCGGGCTCCGACCCGATTCAGCTCCACGTTTCGATGCCGGCGGGCGGACGCGGAGACTTCCGCGTGACCGGCAGCGATTGCCGGAACAGCGCGATCCCAGCCCACGGGAGTTGTGTCATTCTGCTGGCCTTCAGCCCGCAGGGCGCGGGCAACGTGCAAAGCCAGCTTACGCTGGCTTCCGACGCGCCGGTGCAGATCCGAGCGGTTCGATTGAGCGGCACCGGACTGTCCAAGAGCATCGCCACCGGCTTCGCCGTTAACCCCACGCAGGTTGACTTCGGCCGGGTGCAGGTGGGGGCACAGACCGAGGGCCGGCCCATTCTGCTGGGCAATCCCGGCCCCGATCCGGTACAGCTGCGTGCCAGCCTGCCCGGCGGGAACAGCGGCGATTTCCGGTTCTCTCCGGGCAGCTGCCAGAACGGCACAATTCCAGCCTATGGAAGCTGTGCGATTTCGCTGGCATTCGCTCCGAAGGATGCCGGCAACCGCCAGGCCGAACTCACCCTGGCTTCCAAGTCGCAAGTGCAATCTGTGCGACTGAGCGGAATGGGTATTAGCACCAGCACTCCTCCTCCACCGATGACGAGGTTCATGGTCAGCCCCGGTGAAGTTGACTTTGGCCGAGCAGCGCTCGGCGCCCAAACCCAGGGCCGGCCCATAACGCTGACCAATCCAGGAACGGTCCCACTACAAATTCGTGCCTCCCTGGTGGGCGGGAACGGCGGCGATTTTCGGCTGGTTGGAAATAGTTGCCCGAACCTTACGATTCCGCCAGGGGGAAGCTGTGTGCTCTCGATGGCGTTCGTTCCGCAACAGGCAGGCATCCGTCAGGCAGGTGTGATGCTGGCCTCGGCGTCGCAGACGCAGAGCATACGACTCAGCGGCCTCGGCCTGCCCAAGAGCAGTCCTCCGCCGGAGCAAGGCTGGTGCTGTGAGCAGGCGCCTTCGCGCAATTACACCCGGTCAGGTCCCGCGCAAGGAAATACCCCAACCCTCAAACAGAGCACCCAGGAGGATTGTGCTCGCATGCAAGGCGTTTATTACAAAGACTACCGTCTCGCGAAGGCGCGATGCGGTGCTCCAGTGGGAAAACTCAACTGGGAAAAGAGATTACAGGATGGAATGATCGAATCAATGCTGGACTGGGGGCGCTGAACGGCAAACCAGTTTCATCCTGATTCTCGGACGCCTAGTCTAGTCTAATGTCCGGATGTCCTGAGCGGACGCACCATTCCCTCAAATCCATCGTACGGAGCACAGGGGCGCTATCGCGGGTCGGAAAAGTTCAGGCGGAGGCAGCGGTAGTGCGCCGCTGCTGGAAGCACTCACGGCAGAACACCGGCCGGCCCTGGGTCGGCTTGAAGGGGACCGTGGTCTCCTTACCGCAGCCTGAGCAGTTGGTCCGGGTCTCGACCTTAGGGCGGCCGCCCTCACTGGAGGGGCCGAAGGTGGAAGTGCGCTTGGCCTTACACGCCTTGCAACGTTTGGGTTCGTTCTGGAATTGCTTATCGTGGAAGAAAAGCTGTTCCCCGGCGGTGAAGACGAAGTCAGCGCCACAGTCAATGCACTTCAGTACCTTGTCTTGGAATTCCATGGAGAGTTGCTCCCTTCAGCCCGCAGTTCCCAAGCCTTGGACGAGGGTAAGCGCCAACCTACAGGAGGACCGGGCTGAGCGTCCTGGCTGCCAGTCGCCACTTCCAATGCTCAGGTGCTACTCCCTGGGTTCGGCCCGCCATGCCGATCGCATGGTTACTATCGGTAAGACTGCGCAACTTTCCAATGAAACTTTGAACCACCGGAAAGAAGTTAAGGGCCGCCATCAAAAACGGCGGCCCGACCGTAAATTAGTCCTGCTCCTTACGAGCCTTTTTACGGCTGCGCTTCCGCGCCAGAGCTTCCTTCACGCGCTTTTTTTCGCCCGGCTTGAGGTAAAAGGAGTGACGCTTCACTTCCTTGATGATGTCCTCTTGCTGGACTTTGCGCTTAAAGCGCCGCAGAGCGTTTTCTAACGATTCGCCCTCTTGAATGCGAACTTCCGCCAAACGGGAAACACCCCCAAACTCGTCCAAAGGGACAGTAGTAGTTATCCCAGCGTTGCGAGGGGAAGTCAAGGAGAGACTCGGCCACGCGTGGGCGACCAAAGGGCGATCAATAGCTAGCACATAAATGCTATATTAGCGGTGTATCCCTCTCAAAATGTGAGCCTTACGGAAAATTGTAATTGCCGTGGAGCGTAGGCGTTGGTCGCGGTCATAAAGTTCGAATTGAGCTGGAATTATCCAGGATATGTCTTCTGTTTGACGTTGGCCGAATAAGCGACAAACTGCCCGGCCGAGTTGTAAAAACCGTCGTCGGCAACGTGCACCTGACTGTTGGTGCGATTGAACACGTTGAACGATTCGGCGAGAAACTGCAGTTGAGCGCGCGGCGTGCATTGCACTGTGCGCGTCCTGGCCTTCGTCGGTCGCCTTCGTCAGCGTATAGCCGACGCGCAGGAAGATGCCTTTCGACATTTGCCGCTTCAGCGACACAGTAAGCCCGTTGTAGACGGGATACTCGGTGATGATTGGTATGGGAGGATTCACGTCCTGCGAGCGCAGCAGGTGAAGACCGTGAACGTAAAGGTAGCTGGCAGACGCGGAGAAGTTGCAGCCGAGTTGTTTTTCTGCCGTGAGGTTGCCTGCTCGGTATAAGGCGTCTGGAAATTCGGCGAGAAAGCGGAAATCTGTGTCGTCAACAAGCCGGCCACGGACGCCGGAGGGGTGCAACTAGCGGCGCCTGGAGCGCAATTTACCAGGGGATTGGGATAGCTGGGGAACACCGCCGCCTGGGCGGGAACCATCATGTCAAGGAGCAACTGGCTCTGGGTAATCCCGTTATCGGTCGCCACCTGCGAGGCGTACATCGACGGGATCTGCATGTAGTAAATGCCGCCGCCACCTCGAATCACCCACGGATTTCGCTCGCCGACGTTGTAAGCGAAACCGAATCGCGGCGAGAAATTGTGGGTTTCCGTTGGAATTTTCCCCGACGGAAGATAGAGCGGATTGGTGACCAGGTTGCCTGCCTGGAAGGCTTGGAGATCGTAGCGAACGCCCAGGTTCAACGTCAGGCTGTGCGTAGCGCGGATCGTCGCCTGCACGAACGCGTCATAGGTGCGGATGCGAGACCGCTGTCCCGAAGTTCTGCATGTAATAGCGCGGCACCTCGTGGGCATAGGCGCGCAGCGGCGTGAGCGGCTCGCCATGCTTCATCGGAGCGTAGGTCCAGGGATTGACCCTCACGTCGTCGAAGTAATACTCGCCGCCGAACATTCCGGGATAGTAGTTATAAATCCAGGCCTGCAGAAATTCGCCGCCGAATTTCCAGTGCACGCGGGAAGTCTGATAGCTCAGCGTGTCGGCGATGTGCAGCTTGTGCTCGCGGGTCTCGCGCGGCAACATGCTGGAGCGCCCGAAGCCCGCAACCAGGTTGTAAATCTTGTCAAGGGCTGGTCGGAGTTGGCGGTGGACTGCTGCACGTCGCGCGAAAACTGAGCGCGAAGATTGGTAGCGAGATTGTTGGTCCAGGCACTGACAAGCGCGGCGGCCAGGCTCTCCGTCTTGACGTTCTCGGTGCCATTGTCGGTCTCGGCGTAGCTGGTCATCGGGCTGGACGGATCGAAGAACACGTTGTTCGTGCCGCTGAATCGCGATGTGCTCAGCCGCACGAATGCCGAATGTTTATGCGACAGCACGAAGTCCAAAGTCCAGCTTGCCGAAACCAGCATCGCCGTCCATCGTCGTCGGGTACATGCCACCCTTCGTGTTCAGGTGCTGCGCGGCCGTCATGACCAGTGCCTGGTCGGTGAAGTCATAGTCGGTCGGTTGCGGAACGATGCTACTGGCGCCATTTCCGAACTGCATGATGGAGGGGACCGTCAGGAAGTGCTGGTCAAAGCCGGCGTAGAAAAATGCCCGGTCTTTGCGAATCGGTCCCCCCCAAAGTGCCGCCGAACTGCTGGCGGCGGTCGTCCGGCTTACACGTTGCGTAAGGTTGTTGCGCGTCGAAGAGGCTGTCGCGACGGTAATAGAACGCGCCCCGTGCCAGTCGTTGCTTCCTGACTTGGTGATGACGTTGAACACCGCTCCGCCCGCGCGGCCTTGCTCCGTGCTATAGGAGTCGAAAAGACACGGAACTTCTTGATGACCTCGTTACTGAACTGGTAGGGCGCGCGATAGCGCCCGCGCGCAACGCGGGCTCCGGTGATGCCTTCGACCCCGCCGTCGAGCGCCGAAGACGCATCCTGGGCAGAGACCCATAAGGGGAGAGCCAAGCCGATGACAACAACCACGGCTACTAACAAGCAAGCAACGCCATACGCTAACTCGGGCGTGCGCGAGGGACGTGAACCCATAGGGAAAGTCGCCTTTCCCCTACAATGCCTCTGTTCTAATCCAACCGGAAAGCGTTTGTCAGTGATATTGCCCGTTTTGGGTTGTTACGACGGTCCAATACCAAAGTGGGAAAATGTTTCCCTTTCGTAACCTATTTCCGGTGGTTACCTTCTTGCACATTTGAACGTCAAGCCAAGCCTCCATTCCCGTTTTGAAATCCGACCGGACCTTCCGTTGACCCCCTAATTTCGCGCGTGTTACCGTACTTGGTTAGGCCAACCCAGTTTGCGCGATCTGCGCGCCAAAGGATTCCCGCTTGTCCTCTGAGACCACCGTGGCCACGCCAATCCGTAAGACTGCTTTGAATGCTGTTCATCGCCAGATGGGCGCCAAGATGGTTGATTTCAATGGCTGGGACATGCCGGTGGAGTATCCCCCGGTGGGCGGGCTGATGAAGGAGCATATCGCGGTCCGCACCGGTGTCGGTGTGTTCGACGTCAGCCACATGGGCGACATCCGCATCGCGGGGCCGGAGGCGCTGGCCGCGGTGCAGCACATCACCATGAACGACGCCGCCGGCATGGCCGACGGCCAGTGCCGCTATTCGGCCATGCTCTATCCGCAGGGAACGTTTGTGGACGACGTCATCGTGCATCGCATGGGCGAAGACGATTACATGCTGGTGATCAACGCCGGCACGCGCGAGAAGGACGTCAACTGGGTCACCGACAACACCCGCCAGTTCGATGTCAAGGTAGAGAACCTGAGCGACGACTTCACCCAGATTGCGATCCAGGGGCCCAAGGGCGTCGAGACGTTGCAGAAGTTGACCGATGCTGACCTGTCGAAGGTGAAGTTCTACTGGTTCACCCACGGAACAGTTGCAGGATTGCGCAACATACTGATCGCCCGAACGGGCTACACGGCCGAAGACGGCTTCGAGATTTACGTCCCGACCGACGAGGCGACCAGCGCCCGCGTGTGGTACGAGGTGATGGAGGCGGGCAAGGAGTTCGGGATTGTTCCCGCCGGGCTGGGCGCACGCAACACGCTGCGCCTGGAAGGCAAGCTGCCGCTCTACGGTCACGAAATCTCAGAATCCATCAACGTCTGGGAGGCCGGGCTGGAGCGTTTTCTAAAGATGGAGAAAGGCGAATTTGTCGGACGCGAGGTGCTGGAGCGTGCCAAATCCGCCGGCCTCAAGCGCACGCTGGTCGGCCTGGAATCGGTCGACCGCGGCATCCCGCGCGATGGGTACAAGGTAATGGACTTGGGCGGCAAGGAGATCGGCTATGTCACCAGCGGCTCGTACGCCCCGTTCCTGAAGAAAAACATCGCGCTGGCGTATGTGCCCGTCGAGCAATCGGAGATCGGCAACGAGGTCGCCGTCGAAATCCGCAACCAGCCGGTCAAGTGCAAAGTGGTTCCCACACCCTTCTACAAGCGTCCAAAGAGGCAGTCTTAACTAGAAATGGAGTCGATGTGCTGAACGAATTATTGCTGGTTGAATTTGATGACGAAATGAAGAAGACACGCGCTACGTTGGAGCGTGTCCCTGCCGAAAAGCCGGAGTTTGCGCCCCACCTCAGGTCGATGCCGCTGGGAAAACTGGCGCCCCACCTGGCCCAACTGCCTGAGTTTGGCGAAATGGTGTTGACGACTCCCGAGCTGGACTTTGCAACGGCCAGCTTCACGCCGTTGCCGCTCGAGTCAGCCGCCCAGTTGGTCAAAGCCTTTGACCGAGGCGTGGCCAAGGCGAGAAAGGCATTGGCCGGGGTGAAAGATGAAGCCTGGAAGGAGCACTGGAAGCTGGTGATGCAGGGGAAGACCTTGTACGAAGGCTCGCGGTTTCTGGCTTACCGCCAGATGTTCCTGAATCACGTGGTGCATCACCGTGCCCAGCTTGGCGTTTACCTGCGCATGAACGATAAGCCGGTGCCGGCCATTTACGGTCCATCGGCGGACGACAAGATGGGCTTCTAACGATTCTCGGGCCACATTGGCCTGCTGGCAGACGCAGTCGTAATCGCGCTTCAATTTGTTGGTGAAGCTACTGAATTCATATTCAACTGTCGCCGATGTGCGCGCTCGGTGCGGAGGAGGAAACATGGCTTATCCCGCGGACTACAAGTACACCAAAGAGCACGAATGGCTGAAGGTGGAGGGCAACACGGGCACCATCGGCATCACCGATCACGCGCAGGAATCCCTGGGCGACATCGTTTTCGTCGAACTGCCCAAGGTGGGGACGGAAATTATTGCCGGCAAGACCTTCGGCACGGTGGAGTCGGTAAAGGCGGTTTCCGACTTGTTTGCGCCGGTGACCGGCACCGTAACTGAAATCAACGAAGCGCTGAACACCGCGCCCGAGCAGGTGAACAAAGACGCCCACGCGGCGTGGATGATCAAGGTCGAGCTGAAAGACCCGAGCGAGGCGAACCAGTTGCTGTCGGTCGGCGACTACGAGAAGTTCGTGGCGGAAGAGGGCGGGCATTGAGGCTGGGTCAAGCGTCAAGCATTTGGCTAACGGCCTGGGAATCCGGGGTGGAAGCGCCGGGCTTCAGCCCGGCGAATTCAGGCCGAAAATGAACGGGGCTTTAGCCTGGTTTCATGTGCCGGGGCTGGAGCCCCAATCTAATCGGGAACACGTTCACCGGGCTAAAGCCAAGTGCTTCCACCGATAGAGCACAACGCTCACAGCATGAGAAGTCCGTCTCTAATTAATAAGGTTCATACATTCGCCCAGAAAGCTAATAGGTACTCATGCGCTATCTTCCTAAGTCGGATTCTGAACGCCAGGTCATGCTGTGCGAGATCGGCGCCAAGTCCACTGACGACTTGTTCGCGACCATTCCCGCCGAATACCGCCTGAAGGGCGACCTCAACATTCCCCGCGCCTACGCCGAAAGCGAGATCGTGCAGTTCTTCCGCCAGCGCGCCACCGAAAGCGCCCAGGGCTATGCCACGTTCCTCGGCGCGGGCGCTTACTCGCACTACCGGCCGGTGACGATTGACGCGCTGGTGTCGCGCGGGGAATTTTTCACCGCGTACACGCCCTACCAGCCGGAGATCGCGCAGGGCACGCTGCAAGCCATTTTCGAGTTCCAGACCATGATCTGCGAACTGACGGGCATGGACGTGGCCAACGCCTCCATGTACGACGGGTCCACTGGCGCCGCCGAGGCGCTGATGATGGCGGCCCGCATCACCGGGCGGCACAAATCGGTCATCGCCACCAGCGTCCATCCCGAATATCGCGAGGTCATTACCACCTACGCCCGCTACCAGGGCATGCCGGTTTCGACCGTGGGATATCTGAAGAACGGCCGCGTTGACCTAGAGGCACTGGACAAGGCGATCGACAACGAGACTGCCGGTGTGCTCATCCAGTCGCCGAATTTCTTCGGGACAATTGAAGACGTCACCGCGGTTGGCGACATCGTGCACAAGAAGGGAGCGCTGCTGATCGTGTCCATCGCCGAGGCGGTGTCGCTCGGGATCGTGAAGCCACCAGCAGCGGCGGACATCGTAAGCATGGAAGCGCAGTCGTTTGGCGTGCCGCTGGGATACGGCGGGCCGTACTGCGGAGTGATAGCCACGCGCGAGAAGTTCGTGCGCCAGATTCCGGGTCGGCTGGTGGGCGAGACCCGCGACCGCAACGGCAAGCGCGGCTTCGTGCTGACCCTCTCGACCCGCGAGCAGCACATCCGCCGCGAGAAGGCGACCTCGAACATCTGCACCAACCAGGCGCTGGTTGCGCTGATGTGCGGCATCTTCATGACGGTTTACGGGCGCGAAGGGCTGAAGGAACTGGCGCGGCACAACCTGGCGAAAGCCGACTACGCGCTTTGCGAATTCAAGCGGTCGGGGGCGAAGGTGTTGTTCGAAGGCGCACCGCGCTTCAACGAGTTCGTCATCCAGACCAGGACCGACCCCTACACCATCAACGACAAACTGCTGGGCGAAAAAATCATAGGAGGCTTCCCGCTGAAGAAGTTTTATCCCGAACTGGCGAACGCGTCGCTGTGGTGTTGCACCGAGACGACCAGCAAGGCCTCGATTGACGCGGCTGCCAAGGAGGTGGCGCTGTGAACGGAAACGAGAAAATCCGCAAAGCCACCACGCACATCAGCCAGAACGAAGTCCTGATCTTCGAGCGGTCGTCGGCGGGCAAGAAGGCTTACATGCTACCGCCGCTCGACGTGCCCGACGTGGATCCGGCGAAGCTGCTGGGTGAACTCGCGCGCGAAGACCTGGGCCACATGCCCGAGGTGAGCGAAATCGAGATCATCCGCCACTACACGCGCCTGTCGACGTGGAACTATGCCGTGGACCACGGCATGTACCCGCTGGGTTCGTGCACCATGAAGTACAACGCGCGCGTGAATGAGACGGTGGCGCGGCTGCCCGGACTGGCCGAAGCGCACCCCTATCAGCCGGAGCGCATCTCGCAAGGCGCGCTGCTCATCATGAAGCTGCTGAGCGAGCAGTTGCTGGAAATCACCGGCATGGACGCCATCACGTTGCAGCCGGCCGCCGGGGCGCACGGCGAGTTGACCGGCATCCTGATGGTGCGGGCGTGCCTGGAATCGCGGGGCAATCCGCGCAAGAAGATATTGATTCCGGACTCAGCGCACGGCACCAATCCCGCGACGGCCGCGATGGTGGGCTATAGCGTGGAGAACCTGAAGTCGAACGCGGCTGGCATGGTGGACATCCCGTCACTGGAAGCGCAGGTCAATGAAGATGTGGCCGCCCTCATGCTGACCAATCCCAACACGCTGGGAGTGTTCGAGCGGGAGATCCACAAGATCGCCGAAATCCTGCACCGCAAAGGCGCGCTGCTCTACATGGACGGCGCGAACATGAACGCGCTGGTGGGCAAGGTGCGCCCGGGCGATTTCGGCGCGGACGTCATGCACCTGAACCTGCACAAGACGTTCTCCACGCCGCATGGCGGAGGTGGACCGGGCTCGGGCCCGGTGGCCTGCAAGAAGATTCTGGATCCGTTCCTGCCGGCGCCGGTGATCGTCACCAAGGCGGACGGCACGCTGGGCTTCGAATACAACCGGCCGCAATCCATCGGGCGGGTGCGCATGTTCTACGGCAACTTCGGGATGCACGTTCGCGCGCTGGCCTACATCATGGCCAACGGGCCCGACGGCTTGCGGCAAACCACAGAAGATGCCGTGCTGAATGCGAACTACGTTCGCAAGGGGCTGGAGGACGCGTACGAACTGCCGTACAAAACTCCTACCATGCACGAGGTCGTGTTCAGCGACCGCCGGCAGACGGCGAAAGGCATCAAGACCGGCGATATTGCCAAGCGGCTGATTGACTACGGGTTCCATCCCTACACCGTCAGCTTTCCCCTGGTGGTGCCGGGAGCGCTGATGATCGAGCCGACGGAGAGCGAATCCAAGGCGTCGCTGGATTTGTTCATCGAGGCGATGAAGGACATCGCGGAAGAGGTGGAGCAGAATCCGGAGATCATCCTGGAGGCGCCGCACAACACGCGTATCTCGCGACTGGATGAGACGACCGCGGCGCGCAAGCCGATCCTGCGGTGGAAGCCGCAGAGCTAGGCGGCGGGGGAGTAGTTTTCGCGAGGCGAGAGGTCAGAAGTGCGAAAAGGCGGGCACGTGGCCCGCCTTTCAATCTTGGGACGAAAATCCGCCTACTTGGCCTTGATGGCCTTCACCCGGGCGCTGAGGCGCGCCTTGTAGCGGTTGGCCGTGTTCTTGTGCAGCACGCCCTTCTGGACGCCCTTGTCGACGGCGGACGCGGTAGCGCGATAGGCGGCCTGGGCGGCTTCCTTCTCGCCTTTGGTGATGGCCTCGCGCAAGGAGCGCAAAGCGCTGCGCAGGCGGGACTTACTGGCGCGGTTGCGCGCGGTCTTGGTTTCGGTCTGGCGCGCACGTTTGAGCGCCGAAAAATGGTCTGCCATACTTTTGCCTGGAACCCTTCGGAGTGAGATCTCGACGTAAGCCGAATTTCTATTCTAGCGAATCGGGAGCGGTTCGAGCAAATTGGGCCGGGAGCGAAAGTCTGTACTACGGCCAGCTACCTGCCTTTCACCACCCCGGCAAACAGCTTTTCGTACTTCTCTGCGATGGCTTCCCAGCGATAGAGCGCGTCGGCGCGCTGCTTGGCGCGGGTGGCCAATTCCTGGCGCGCGGCCGGATCATCGAGCAGCGCCTGCAGCTTTTGCGCGAGGTTCTGCTCCGACTTCGCATACTTGATCCCTGCATTGCCGGCCGTCTCGGTGTTCTCCGGGGTGTCGAGATACAGAATGGCGTTGCTGGCGGCCATGGCCTCGATTAGCGCCGGATGCACGCCGCCAATCTCGCACGCGAAGACGAACGCTCCGGCACGCTTTTGCAGGGCCCAGTAGCCGTCACCGTAGATTGCGCCGGTAAAGAGGACGCGCTCGTCGCCCAGCGATTTCAATTCCTGCAGGTAATTCGGCTTATAGGAATTGTCGCCCACGATTACCAGCGGCCAGTCGCTGCGCACCTTGCGCCACGCGCGCAACACCAGGTCGGGATTGTTCTCCGGCTCCAGCCGGCTGACGTAGAGCACGTAGCCACCGGACTGGAGATGAAAGCCGTTCACGGCGAACTCGCCGGTGCTGGTCACGGGAGTCGGATCGCCCGCAGGCGCCTCCGAGCCATACCCAATCACCACGGACTCACTGCCGTACTTGCCAAGGTAGTAATCGTGGATGGCGCGCGCGTCGGTGACCAGCTGGCTGGAGCTGAACGACGACATCCATTCGCAGAAGTGCAGTACCTGCGCGCCCAAGCCGCGCCACTTCTCCCGTTTGCGGTCGAGGCCGTCCACGTTGAGCACCACGGGCTTGCCGAAGAGCCGCGGGACGTAGGCGAAGGGGCTGTTCGCGACGTTGCACATCAGCACGATGTCGTGGTCACTGAATGCCGCGTGGGTGGCGGCGAAGCAGGTGCTGACCCAGGTGTCGAGATGCTTCTGGTGCAGGCTGGGAACGATGACGCGCCGCACCCGGCGGTCGTAGATGTCGTCGGGACAGGTGAAGGCGCGACGGCAATAGACGGTGATCTGGTGCCCGTGATCGGCGAAGCGCGAGCTGATTGCTTCGGCAAAGCGCTCGAAGCCGCCGTAATGGTTGGGGATGCCGCGCGTGCCGACGATGGCGATTTTCATTTTCGCTATTCGCTATTCGCGGATTGCTTCTCCGCATCCACTGACCGCGGGGTGTTACAGAACCACCATAGCAAATCGCGGTCGGAAACCTTGCGGCGCGACTGGATGATGGCCCGCTTGCGTCGAATGTTTTTCCAGGCGCCCACCCAACAGAATGTGGCCGAGATCATCCGCCAGTCGCGCAGCAACGCATAGCCGAGCGTCTGCAGGTCGCGCCAGGCGACCGGGAAGAACAGCCGCCAGCACAACCAAGTCGAGGCGTTCTTGCCGCGCATGAGGAAGCGGTTCTTCACCGAATGCCAGTTGATGACCAGGGGCAGGTCGCTGCGTCGTTCCGGGGTGACGCGACGCACGTGCCACGCCACCGCCACCGGAGTGTAGAGCGATTTCCAGCCCATGATCTGCGCCCGCCACGCAAGGTCGCCGTCTTCGCGGAAGGCGAAGAACTCCTCGTCAAAGAACTGGCCTTCGACCGTGACGGCATCGATAAACTCGCGGCGAAACATGGCCGCCGCCCCGGTGGCGCCGAAGACGTATTGCGCGCGATCGTATTGTCCGTTGTCCCGCTCTTCCGCGCCGCGATCGAGATGCCGCATGTTACGGGTGAAGTAGATACCGGTGGAATCGATGATTCTGGTGCGGTGCTGCGGTGCCCCGGGGTCCCAGCGCAGCAGCTTGCCGCAAAGGGTTCCTGCGTAGGGATGAGCTTCGCCGGCCGCGACAAGCTGACTAACGAAGTCAGGATTGAGCAGCACGTCGGGGTTGAGGCACAGTATCCACTGCCCGCGGGCCTCGCGAATCGCCTGGTTCTGGCCGGCGGCGAAGCCGGTGTTGGTCTGGTTGTAAATCACGCGCCAGCGCGACTCGACTTCACGCAGCGCCGCGGGCGTGCCATCGGTCGAAGCGTTATCGACGATGATGACTTCCAGGTCGCGGTAGTCCAGCGCCGCGAGCGAAGCGAAACACTCGCGGAGAACCTGCTCGGAATTCCAGGTGACGATGGTGACTGAGACCATTGAGCCAGTGCGCTCGGGTGTGCGCAAGCTCCAGTTTAGGCGAGTTACTTATGAAATGGCGATTTCCGTGCGCCGGGATAAACCGGCATGAAGCAGAGAATGCAAAATTCTTACGAGAAAGGATTAGCGGTCCGCTCGGCCCCGAGTCTTGCGCTGCTACCGCGAGGGACGCAGTGAAGCGTAGACAGGGGTATAGGCGGGGTGGGCGATTGAGCTGTGAAAGCATACAGCCCGGACGCCGACGTCGTTGAAATGTGCGGAAGGCAACATGGACAGGAGCGCCAACGCGAGTTCCTGCACAGTCCGGCGTAGTCGAAGACCCCAGGCACGCCTAGAAACTTCATGCACGAGAACCGGGAGACCTCAGAGGCACCTGTTGCCCAGCCGGGTCGCAGGTCGGCGGGTGAAGGCCAGAGCCATACGGCCCGCATGCACGTCGCTGAGGAGTCACACAGCGGCATAACGCTGTCATACGCTCTCTTGAGGAAGAAGGTGAACTACGTTCTTGACGCCGACATTCGCGGGTTTTTCGATAACCTCGACAACGGTTGGCTGATCAAGTTCGTGAAGCATCGCGTTGCCGACCGCCGCATTCTGCGGTTGATCCAGAAAGGGATGAACGCCGGGGTGATGGAGGAGGGCGAATGGTTGGAAACGAAGACAGGCACGCCGCAAGGGGCAGTGGTTTCGCCGCTACTCGCGAATGCCTATCTGCATTTACGTTTTCGATCTCTGGGTGGAAGTCTGGCGCAAGAAGTGTGCGCAAGGCGACGTGGTGGTGGTCCGCTATGCGGACGACATCATCTTAGGATTCCAATATCAGGTCGAAGCAGATCGTTTCCTGGATAGCTTGCGGGAACGGCTGGGGAAGTTTGGGTTGGAACTCCATCCAGAAAAGACGCGCCGGATTGAGTTCAGCAGATATGCCGAACGAAACCGGGAACGAAGAGGAGAAGGCAAGCCGGAGACATTCGACTTTCTAGGCTTCACGCATATTAGCGGGAAGAATGCGTTGGGACGTTTCGCGGTACGGCGAACGACGATCCGCAAGCGCATGCGAGCCAAGCTGTGAGGGATCGAATGCACGATCCCGTAGCCGAAACCGGCAACCTCAACCGCGTGTGCTCCATCCCTTTCCTGATGCTCGCTTCGCCGCTACTCATCTGCGATAAGAACCGAATGCGCTAAAGAGCGCTCGTCCGGGTCTGTGCGGGGGTACCACGCGAGTGGTATCCCTACCGCGATCGTAAGTAATCCCGCCTTAACAGGGAGCAGCCAGTCTGCGGCAGCAAATAGCCACTGGCAACTAGTCCTGAGCTTTCATGGGTGCGCGATCGACCATGGCCAACTCCGCTAGCATCGTTTGTCGTAGGCTTTGGAAACGGCGGCTGAGTTCCGCGGGATTCGGCCTAAACGCCGGACGTGCCGACAGCATCCTGTCCAACGAGCAAAGCAAGGCGGTGCTCGCGGCAAGCCTCTGGCCGCTCGCCCGGATGCCGTCGGTTAAGGCGCCCTGGTCACCGTCCGTGGGATGCCGCCCCAGTAAGCATTGCAGCATTACTACGCCCAGTGAAAAAACGTCGGAAGCGCAGGACAATGCATCCGCCCCTTTGATCTGCTCCGGCGAAAAGTAGCCCCAGGTTCCGATAGGCCTAACTGCGGCACGACGGTCGGGTTGATCTAAATATCTGGAAGGCCTGAGTGTACGAGTATTGTGCAGGTTTAAATAGCGGGCGGCACCGAGGTCGATGAGAACGGCGCGGTCCACCGAGCCGAGCATCATGTAGCCGCCGGAGTTTCTAACCATGATGTTCGATGGCTTTATGTCTCCATGAACAATGCGTTGCGACCAAATTTCCGCAATCGCGGACAAGACATCGCGTCCTATGGCCAGCACTTCGGATTCCAGCAGCGGTCCGTTTTTCAACAGAACGCTCAGTGGTTGTCCCTCGATGAATTCAGACGCGATATATCGCGTGCATCGACCAGCCACGTCACAATAGCCATACTCTATCAGCCGGGCCAGGTTGGGATGGGAGAAGTTCTCCGTCGCGGGGATCTCGGGCTGCACGCGATCGGTCTTCCTGCGATCGAAGTGTAACTTCAGAGCTACCACGTCATTCGCCGCTGTGCCGTCTGGCTGAGAGGTTCTGGTCGCCCTAAAAACTGCTCCCTGACCACCAACGGCAATTTCGGGACCAATGACGTAGCGCCGACCCAGCGCAGCTTCTATATCTTCAGGGACAAACTCGCAGAGATACCGATGGACAGCCATACGATCTACCAAGCAAGCGGCAGGCCTGCTTACGTTTCCCCCTTCACAGAATCTGCGGAAAGCTGCACTTGAGTATACCCGCGAATAGCAGCATCTGGACACACTTCCTAGGCGGCTGGGGATCGTTGGCGTGATCAGCCCTTATCAAAAGCATCCTCGCAATGGAGCACTTGGGCTACGAAAAGGGCCCTCATCGCAAGCTAGCCACTTGGCTTAGTATGCACCACGGCCGGAAATGACGATGGGGATGGTGCGCAGGAAAATCTTTACGTCGAGCCACAGCGACCAGTTGTCGATGTAGGTGAGGTCAAGCTCCATCCAGCGCTTGAAGTCCAGGTGATTGCGGCCTTCCAGCACCCAGGTGCAGGTCAGGCCGGGCCGCATGCGCAGGCGCCGTCGCTGCCAGTCCTCGTACTGCTCAACTTCCTCGGGAACTGCCGGTCTGGGGCCTACGAACGACATCTCGCCGCGCAGGACATTCCACAGCTGCGGCAGCTCGTCGAGGCTGAAGCGCCGCAACCAGCGGCCGACCGGCGTGATGCGCGGATCGTCGCTGATTTTGAAGACCGGGCCGTCAAGCTCGTTCAACTGGTGCAACTCGGCGCGCATCTGCTCGGCGTTATTAATCATGGAGCGGAACTTGTAGATGGTGAATTTCCGGCCGCCCAATCCGCAGCGCGTTTGGCGAAACATCACCGGGCCGGGCGAGCTGATGCGGATCATAGCGGCAATGCAGGCGAGGACCGACGATAGCAGCAGGAGCGAGACCGCCGAAAGGGCAACATCAAAGACCCGCTTGAAGAAAAGCCGTAATTCACTGTCGGGCGCGCTGGAAAGGCTGAGCAACTCGATGTCGCGAAACTTGTCAAGATAAATCCGCGAGTAGGCGGCGGGTAGAAACTCCAGCTGAACACGGGTCTTCACGCCCACGTCGGCACAGTGCTGCAGGACAGGCTCCAGTCGCGCCAGTTCCTGCATGCCGACCGCGAAGACAACTTCGTCGACCACTTGCTTGTGCAGGATTTCCGAGACCGCGTCCAGCGGGAACACCTCGTAGCGTCCAACTTTCTCGGAGGGCCCCTCGCGGGAATCGGGATCGACAAAGCCGATGAGCCGCAGGCCGGTGGCGCGACTGGCTTCGATCAGCGTCGCCATCGCGCGGGCGCGCGGTCCGCACCCGACAATCAGCATATAGTGATAACGCCCCAGCTGTTCGCGCATCCACGCGGCGCTGGCGTGCGAGCCCCCCCGCCCAATCAGCAGTAACACAAAATCGACCACGCCGATCAGCAGCACGTAGCTGCGGCTGATGTCGGGACGGCGGAACAGGTACAAACCGGCGTAGATGACTACCAGGACGATGGCAAGCTGGTTGACGATATTCAGGATGAGTTGCAAAGGGTTGCTGAGTTCCAGATCACGATAGAAGCTGGAGAAGTAGCCCACCACGGCCCACGTGACCAGAAACGCCACCAGCAGCGGCAGATAATGGGCGAATGGGTAAATGTCGGGAAAGCGCCGGCTGAAGAATTCAAAATGGACCAGCAGACTGCGCAGCAGGTACGCGACCACGAAGGCGACACAGGTCACCGCCAAGTCGTGAAGTAAAGTGACCGTACTGAGTAGTTTGGACCGTCGATCAAACACAGCAATTGCCGTCGGTTAGCGTAGGCGCCAGGAAAAGCACACTTTAGCAGTCCGTAGCGTCGAAGAACGTCAGCGAAGCAGGCGCAGGAAAATTAGCCCTGACGAGAGAGTCTCTAATACCTTCCATACTTTAGCAGCATTTCTCGACTTTCCGCCATAGTGTAGTCTAATCAGTAACTTGCGAGACGCCTGATGGCCACCGACCAGCCAAACTCTCCGACGCAAACAGTAAAATCCGCGGCTTCCCCGGAAGCGGTGGGTATTGCTGCGGGCGGTTCCGGGGTGGGAAAGCGCTGGCTCGATGGCGGGATGTTCCTGCTGCTGATGCTATTTGCCGTACTGCTGCCGCACTCCATCAAGGGAGCGCAGAATGCGTGGAAACTGGCGTTCCTCTTGTGGCTGGTAAAGCTACTGATCGAGCGCAAACGGCCGTGGCCGCAACCGCTCGCCGCTCCTCTGCTCGCCTACGTGGTGCTCAGCTCAGTGTCGACCGCGCTAAGTTCCGAACCTTACCTCAGCTGGGACCGCATGAAGATTGTCTGCCTGGTGCTGGTGGGAGTGGTGTTTGCGCAAAACCTGAGGCGCCTCAGCCAGGTGCGAATCCTTGTGTTTCTGCTGGTCCTTTCAGGGCTGGCCGCCGCGGGGTTCACAGCCTGGCAATACACCTATGGGGTGGGCGTGCAGGTGACCTACATTCTTCCCGGGACGCCGCTGTATCGGGCGGGTGTCCGGCCCAATGACATCGTCACCCGGGTTGGCGGGCGCGACGTTCACACTCCGGCACAGCTGGAACATGCCGTGCTGCAAAGCCCGCCGGGCGCGATGCTTTGTATTAATCTGCTGCGGAGCTTTCCTTTCCAGTCTGAGGAGACTTACGTCAGCGGCGACGGCTTTCTGCAGAGCGGGCTGGGCACCCCATCGCTGCGGTTTGCCCTCGGCAGACCCAGCCGCGCCCAGGGCACGCTGGGCCACTACGTCATCTTTGCCGAGATGCTGATGCAGATTGGCTGCATGGCCTGGGCCATGATGCTATGCACACCAGCGCGTAACCGCGGGCTGCAGATACTGTTTGCTATCGTCTTTGTCGCGATGGCGATCACCATCCTTGCCACCGAGACCCGTGCGGCGATTACGGGCTTGGCGCTGGGGTGCTTCGTCGCGCTGCTGGTTCTTGCCGGGCGGCGTGCCCGGATAGGGGCGACCTCCGCTTTAATCGTTCTGGTTATCGCCTCCGGTATCTGGATCCAGCACGCCCGCGGACTGCACTGGATGGACAGCCACGATCCGGGAACCAGTTTTCGGATCCTGATGTGGGAGGACGGGCTGCGTCTCGTCCGCCAACACCCCTGGTTCGGCGTTGGCATGGAAACCGTCCGGGTCCACTACCAGGAATGGAAAATTCACGGGTTCCTGCAGTACCACGTGATGAGCCATTTTCACTCCACGTTCCTGCAGATCGCGGTGGAGCGGGGCCTGCTCACCCTCGCCGCCTGGATATGGTTCGTGGTCGCCTATCTGGTATTCCTGCTTCGCCTGCAGCGCAGGGCACAGGAGCAAAGCCGCTTTGCGACAGGAGTTGTCGCCGGTGCGCTGGCCGGGGTCCTCGCCTTTCAGGCCACTTCCCTGGTGCACTATAACCTGGGCGAGGAATCGCTGGTGATGGTTCTGTTCTTCTACTTTGGACTGGCGGTGGCGATCGAGCGGCTGCTGCGCGAGCCCAGCGCGGTTGACGTGGGATGAGAGAGCCATGGAAAGTCCAGAGTCATTCCGAGCGATGCCGCGCCGCTTCCGGAATGCGAATCGAGAGGCCCTCTTTTGCAGGAGTTGCGGATGAAGCCGATCGCCACTAGTCCGAGCGGAACCGAGAACCCGAACGCGCCTGCCCATTCGCCGCGCGGGAGCGTCTGGCTGCCCGCGTTGCTTCTCGCGTTGTTTGCGATGCAATCGCTGTGGTTCATTCGAACCCAGTCGCTCACCTATGACGAGCCGGCGCACATCATTGCCGGTGTAGAAGCCTGGCAGCAGGGCAAGTTCGAGCATTGGAACGACCATCCGCCCTTGGGCCGGTTGTGGCTCACCCTGCCGCTGGCAGGCAGGGGCGTGGAATTCGCGTGGGAGCAATTGCCGGTCGGCTTTCGGGTGACGGCCATGCGTCCCGGCCCCGAATGGCTGGCGTGGCAAACGCGTCCCATGAACACGCTGCTCGGCGTGGCGCTGGGCCTTGGCTTGTGGTTCGTGGCACGCCGGCTGTTCTCGCAGGGTGCCGCTACCCTGACCCTGGCGCTGTTTGGGTCCACGCCTTCGCTGATTGCGAACTTCTCGCTGGCCACCACCGACGGCATCGGAGCCTTGTTCATATTTCTTACCGCATTCCAACTGGTACGGTGGCGACGGAATCCAAGTGGCGCACAGACGGCTGTGATAGGCGTGGCCCTCGGCGGTTTGCTGCTGTCGAAGTTCTACGCGCCGCCGCTGGTGTTGCTTGCTCTGGCCTTAATGCTGGTGCTTGAGCGGAATGAGGTTGTGCTGTCGCCACTCAACTGGAACTGGAGGCCTGCGTTTGCGGCATTCGTCATCGCGCTGGCTATGCTGTGGGCGGGGTACTTTTTCCATGTGGCGCACCTCAAAGTCGGCGATGGCGAGGTAGTAGCCAGCTTCCCCAACCGTGCGGTCAAGGCATGGGCGACGAAATCCACGGCGCGGGTCAACGCACTTGTACCGGCGGGGGAGTTCCTGGAAGGGCTGCGGGAGGTGGCTCTCCGCAACCGGCGCGGGCGGCCGGCGTGGTTCCTCGGCCAGGTTTATCCCAGGGGCGGCATCAAGCTCTACTATCCCGTGGCCATCGCGTTGAAGTGGCCGACTATTGTGCTGCTGCTGTTTTTCGCCAGCCTGATATTAGGCGTTCGAAAAACTTGCCGCGCGCCCAGCGACTTGCTGGTCATGTCGCTGTTCGGCGTGGTGTATCTGGTGTTCGCTTTGCAGTCCGGATATGACATTGGCGAGCGCCACATCCTGCCGCTTTATCCCTTCGCCCTGCTGATCGCGGGCGGGATTTGGGAGCACGCGCGCAAGCAACGCTGGGCTGTCGGCATTCTCGTTTTGGCATTGTGCCTGAACGCCGCCGACGCCCTGCGCTACGGTCCCGGGTATCTTTCCTACTTCAATGTGTTCGTGAAGCCTACTGAAAGCTGGCGGTTGTTGACCGACAGCAACCTCGATTGGGGGCAGGGCCTGCTGGCGCTGCGCGATTACGAACGGCAGCATCCGAACGAGACGTTGCAGCTTGCTTATTTCGGCTCGGTCGAGCCTTCGCTGTATGGCGTTCGCGCGACACCGCTTGCGCCCGGCGAACCCGTGGGGGGAACAGTTGTAGCCGGTGCGACCTGCCTCTCCGGACAAACGCTGGACGATCCGACAGGGTATCAATGGCTTTGGAGCTATCCGCCTCGCCAGGTACTGGATCACGCGCTGTGGGTCTTCGATACCGACCAGAAATTGCAATCGCGGGTGCAAAGGCAATACCATTGATGGGCGTGCGAGAGTGGCGGAATTGGCAGACGCACCAGACTTAGGATCTGGCGGGGAAACCCGTGGGGGTTCGAGTCCCCCCTTTCGCACCAGCGTTCAGGAAGTCCTCGATTGCGCCCAGGGAGCTTGGCGAGGCAGGCGACACAACCGACTAAGGGGAAATTGCGGCTCTATGTCACTTTCCAAGTCTAGTCTTACCCCAACCCTACACTTCTTCCTTGCCGGACTGTCGATCACTGTACTGGCACTGCTGGTCAGCGTTACCGGCGCCCAAGAAGCCAAGCCCGCGGGAGCGGCCGCGAAGAGTGCCGCCAGTGCTCCCGTAGCGCGCGGCAAGTACATCGTCGAGGACGTCGCCATGTGCGGCAACTGTCATACCCCGCGGCTGCCGAATGGCGAGCTGGACAATAGCCGCTGGCTGGCCGGGGCCTCTGTGCCCTATCTGCCGGCGTGGCCCGAAGGCAGCTGGCCGATCATGGCGCCTCGCATTGCAGGCCGTCCGCCCGCGAGCGATGCCCAAATGATTACGCTATTGACGACCGCAATCTGGGTGGAGGGCAAGCCGCTTCGCGATCCAATGCCGCACTTTCATATGACGCGTGCTGACGCCGAGGCGGTACTGGCTTACCTGAAATCGCTTGCGGGAGGCCGCGACCAATCCCAATAACCGCCCGCCTTCAGTCCTTGGCCATGGCGTAGTAGCCCTGGCGGGCCTGCACCTTGTAGTTGCCGTCCTTGGTGTGGATCTGGACCTTGCGGTACGAGCCGTCGAGCTTGTTGTTGGTGGGGGTGTAGCCAATATTGTACTGGCTCCGCAACTCGTTCTGGATTTGTTCGAAGGCTTGCCGCAACTTCTCCTGCTTGTTGCCCACTTCAATCACCCGGCCGCCGGTTTGTTCCGCCAGTTTCTTCATATCGTAGTCTCCGCTATAACCAAAGCCGCCATAAAAGCCGCGGTCGGCAATAAGAATGACGTAACAGATGGTGTCGGCCTTCTGCGCCGCCTCGATGGCATCCTGGATGCGCAAACGGCTGCCCTGGTCCTCGCCGTCGGTGAAGACAATCATCGCCTTGCGGCCAACTTCGTTCTTCAACTTTTCGTTAGCGCCCAGATAAATGGCGTCATACAGCAGCGTCCCGCGCGGCGTGGTGGGTATGGGGCCGCCGCCCAGCCCCGGAGGACCACCACCGAAGCCGGCGTTGATCTGCATCTTGTTCAGGGCCCGGGTCAGGAGGTGAACATTGCTGGTGAAATCCTGGTCCAGGTCCACGTCCACGTCAAAGTTAATGACGAAGGCGAGGTCCTTGTCGCGCAGCACGCTCTTGAGAAACTCGGCGCACGCCTCCTGCTCAATGGTGAGGACGCGCGTCTGGCTGGCGCTGGTATCAATCATGATCCCCAGGGTCAGCGGCTGGTTCGATTCCGCAGAGAAATACTTGATGGTCTGGGGCTTGCCGTCTTCCAGCACCTCGAAGTCGGTCCTGGTGAGATTGGGGATCAGCATGCCATGCTTGTCCTTCACATTGAAGAACAGGTTCACGACGTTCACCTGCGCCTTGAAGGTCTGCAGCGAGTCATCGATCGGCGCTTCCTGCGATTGCTGACTGGGGGGCGCCGGTGGAGTCTGGGACTGTGCCATCAGCCAGACACTGGAGACCAGCATCAGTGACATGGCTACCGTGAACTTGCGGACTTGCCAATGCAACATACGTTTTCTTTCCGGTTAGATTTCTTTATTGTATTGCAAACCGCACAGCGTCGCTGCCGGCAGGCTGGCAAGGCCCGACTACAGGTATACTGTGGACAGTTCCGGCAAAGCGGAGACTACCTACACTCATGTTCAGTTGCGGATTGAGCTCCTGTATTAGAAACACCATCGTGGTAGCAACCCTGGTGTTTGCAAGCTGCGCGGTGGCGCAGCAACAACCCTTGCCCGACGCTCCAACTCCGCAGAACAATGCTCCGGCGCCGAACGTCAATGTGCCGCCGCCGCAAGGTATGCCCAGCGATGGGGGGTCTTCCTCTTCCCATGCAAACCCTGAGCAGCCGGCAAATACTCGTCCCAGTGGGCAGGAAACGCCAGGCACCACGAATCCGCAGCCCCCTCCGCCGGGTTCACAGCAGATCAAGACGGTTCCTCCGGGCAGCGTGCCGGCCACCGGCGAAAGCGGGCCCGACGAACTTTTCCGCCTGACCAAAAACGTCAGCTTCGTTACCGTTCCGGTTACCGTGAAGGATGATGAAGGCAAACTGGTGGATGGATTGTTGCAAAAGGACTTCGTGGTTTACGAGGACGGCCAGCCACAGAAACTCTCTCTGTTTACCAGCGACCCGTTCCCGCTGTCGGCGGCGCTGATCATCGACCAGGGCATGTCCGACCTGGCCCTGAAGAAGGTGAACCAGACCTTCTCGGCACTGGGCGGGGCGTTCGGGCCGTTCGACGAAGTGGCTGTCTTCACGTATGGCAACACGGTCAACCAGCGCTCCGATTTCGGCAACGCCACCCGCATGGATATTGCGCTGAACCGCCTTCGCGATGAAAAAGGGCAGAACGCCGGCGTGCCACAGGTGGGCGGGCCCTTCAGCTCAGGCCCCTCGACCAACAGCAAGCCGATGACCGGCAGTCTTCCGGTGCAGACCCCTGCCAAGGAGTCGCACGTGCTGAATGACGCAATCCTGATGGCGGCACAGAACCTGGCGCGGCGTCCTCGCGTGAACCGGAAGATCATCTTCATCATCAGCGATGGCAAGGAATTCGGAAGCCGCGCCAGCTATGCCCAGGTGCTGAAGGTGCTGCTCACGGACGGGATCGCGGTTTACGCAATCGGCGTGGACTCGGCCGCCATGCCGGTCTATAACAAAGTCGAGAAACTGCGGATTCCGGGATTCGGCTACAGCAATATTCTGCCACGCTATGCCAACGCGACCGGTGGCGACGTTCTGGACGAGTTCTCCAAGGAAAATATCGAGAGCGCCTACCAGCGCATTACGCTGGAAGCCCGCAATCAGTACACGCTGGGCTACATTACGCCGCAAAGACCTTCCGGCACGTTTCGTGATATCGAGGTGCGGGTGAGGCGGCCCGGCCTTCAGGTCTACGCCAAGCACGGTTACTACCCGCTGCCTCCGCAGCGTGCCGAAACTCAGCCGACGGCGGGGGCGGAGCCGCAAAAGCAGTAATTGGTAAATCAACTCGCCATTTGCCAAGTGCCAATTACCAAAGCTTCAGACTCCTCAGCATCTGCTCAAATGTTGGACGCAGTTTGGAAAAGTCCTTCTCCGGGGCGATGAACACCAGGTAAAGCACGCTGCCATCGGAGCGCTGCAGGGTCACCAGCCAATCGCGCTCCTGTAGCGTCTGCGTACCCTGCTTGATGGGGGATGCTCCGATCATTTCCTGCGAGCGGCCCTCCTGCCCGCTGATGCGAATCAGTTCATCGTTGCCGATCGTGTGCAGTCCGGGATTCGACTGCTGCAGGCCTGCTACCAGGCGATGCGTGGCCTCGTCGAGGGACATGTTCAATTCGGGCTGAAATGCGTCGATGATGACGCCGTACGCCACCGCGTTCTGTGCTACCCCGTCCTCCGGCGCGATGGTCACCGACGAGGATACGTCACCATAGGCCTTCCAGTTCGCCGGATAGCCTATCTGGAACGCGTTATTGTTCAAGGTCTGTAAGCTGCCGTTGGGAGCCGCGACGGAGCCGGAGATGACTCCCGTCGACTGCTCCTGATGTGCACTCTGGGCCTGCTGAATCTGCTGGGCGGTCAGCGGATGCCGTTGCATGGCCAGTTGCTTGATGCGGTCGAACTGCGGCGAGTCCTCAACAAGGTGCTTGGGTGGCAAGGTCGCGATCTCCTTATCCACGGATTGCACACGGTTGCCGGGGTTGGGGTGATCGCTGAGAAACTGAACTCCCGCGTTGCCTTGCGCCTCGAGCTTCTGGAAGAACACCGCCATCTGCCGGGGATCGTGCCCCGTGTCGTACATGATGTCGGTACCCAACAGATCGGCTTCGTTTTCCGCCTCCCGCGAATTGCGCAGGAAGTAGGAGCCCACGCCAAAAGCGATTCCCAGGCCGGCCAGCTGCCCGAGAATGCCGGCGTTGCCGATGATGGCGCCCAGGATTTCCAGCGGAACTTGTGCCCGCATCTGCTTGGTGGCGGCACGGGTGGCGTGGCGCTGCACGACGTGAGAAATTTCATGCGCCATCACTCCCGCGAGCTGGGCCTCGTTATCGGCGGCCTGAATCGTTCCCAGGTTTACGTAGATGGGTCCGCCGGGAAGGGCGAAAGCATTGATCTCCTTCTGGTTGACGACGTGAAAGGAGTACGGCCAAGCCTCCCCCGGCGCATCGGCCGCCAGCTTTGCGCCTAACTGCTGTACGTACTGGGTGATGGGATCGCTCTTCGGCAGAATGGGAAGCTGCTTGCTGGCTTCCGCCGCCGCCTTTTGTCCCACCTCGACTTCCTGGTGGTGGGTAAAAGCATCGGAGCCATGGGTCGGAGTGAAACGCGCCTCCAGGGTTTGAGGGACCGCCAGCGCGATTGCAAGCAGTACGGCGACTACTTGGAGCCGGAGCTGGGAACCGGTCTGCATATGTCTTCCTCGCAAAAGGGCTCGGGGAGCGCCCTCTTGCGATTCCTCTTGATGTGTCGTTCTTAGGGTACTTCGATTAACTCGATCTTGCCGTCTTTACGGCGGTGCAGAACTTTGACCTGGCCTTTGGGATCGCGGAAGACGAACACTTCGCGATCGCGGAACTCGCACTCCTTCACCGCTTCCTCCACCGTCATGGGCCGCATGGCGATAGCGTCATTGGTGTGCACCAGGTGCGCCTCCGTGGTGCGAGCGATGGACGGGAACTTATGCACCACCACCGGCACTGCTGTGGACGCCGTCGCACCGACCGCGACCTGCGTTTCCGCGTCAGCTTCCACAGGCGACCGCCACGTCTTGTCCTTGGGCTTGCGATGGGTGTTGCGGCGGCGGCCGTTATACCGGATTACCTGGGTCTCGATATGCTCGAGCGCCTGGTTCACGGCGGCCACCATGTCGGGGCCCTCGGCCAGACCTACCAGATGGCCACGGCGCCGGCTTACCGTGATTTCCGCGATGTTGCGATGCTTTTCGACCGTCAGAATGACCTTGCTTTTGATGTTCTCACCCAGGATCTTGGTGAGTTTGGTGAGGCCTGATTCAACTTCCTTCTTAACGGCGGGAGTAATTTCGTACTGCTTGCCAAAATACTCTACGTTCATTGATCTCCCTCCTCGTCCCGGCCTGATTGGTTGTTCTTTGCTTTGGCTGCGGCGACTTTCGCCACAACGGCGCCGCTTCAGACTCGAGCTTAAAGGTGGCCCGAACCCGGGAAGGCACCGGTACAGCCCGTTAACTTTTCACTCTGCGCTGGTGGGTGCTCGGGATGCGCATATCTTCCCGGTACTTCGCTACCGTGCGGCGAGTGACCTGGATGCCCTGCCCCTGGAGGATGCGGGTGATCTGCTCGTCGGTCAACGGCCTGGAGGGATCCTCTTCCTCGATGAGCTTCTTGACCCGGCGCTTGAGGATGAGCAACGAGGTGCCGCTTCCCTCAGGACCGTTCACGCTCTCGCTGAAGAAGTAGCGGAGTTCGAAAACTCCCTGCGGGGTGTGAGCATACTTGTTGGCCACGGCGCGGCTGACGGTCGAGGGGTGGACCCCGATTTCCTCCGCCACTTCCTTGATCATCATGGGCTTCAACTCGTCAATGCCCTTGTCGAGGAAATCGCGCTGGCGATTCAGGATGGAATAGCAGACCCGCAATATGGTTTGCTTGCGCTGCTCAATGTTCTTGATGAGCTGGATGGCCGACTTGTAGCGCTCCTTGACATAGTTGCGCACTTCTTTTTCCGCCACATCCCGGCTCAGCAGCCGGCGATAGGTGGGATTCAGGCGCAACTGCGGTACTTCCTCGTCGTTCATCAGAACCAGGTACTCGTCGCCCTGCTTCACGAAGGCCACGTCCGGCTCGATCAACCGGGTCTCGGCCTTGTTGTAACGCAACCCGGGGCGCGGGTCGAGGGTACGGATAAAGTCCACGCCGCTCATGACCGCTTCCAGCGGGCGGCCCATGGCCTTGGCTACTTCCTTGTAGTGCTTGTTCTGCAGCGCGTGCAGGTGCTGATCCACCAGGACGATGGCATCGTCCACCGCTTGCAGCTCGGCAAGATGATTGCCGTTGCCATTCTTCCGCTCAATACGCTTCAGGTCGTGCAACTGCGCCAGCAGACACTCGCGCAGATCGCGCGCGCCGACGCCGATAGGATCCATCTGCCGTACTAGGTCAATGGCTTCTCGCAGGGCGTCCCGGCTGAACGGAACGCGGGCCGGGCCGGTACGGGGTGGAACCAGTCTGGGACGGGCCATTCGGGGATCTAGGTTTTGCGATTGCGCGCCCGTGACGGCCGCCGGTTCCTCGTCAGCAACGGCGATGGCGGAGTCAGCAATCTCGGCCTCAGTGCCGCCAGCGGCCGGCACTGCGTGGGGGAGCATGGCGTCCGAACGGTTGCCACCGGTCTCGGGAAGTTCGATGCCAGGGAGGGAGATTTCGGGACCCTCGTTGGGTCCTTGCTCCTGGCCTGCCAAACCCAGCAGCTCATCGTCACTGGCGGTCAGGTAGCCTTCCTCGTTCAGGTTCCCAATCACCAGCTCCGCCGCCCGGTACACATCCTCGTTGACGTGCAGAGAACCTAGCTGCCACATCAGGTGGTCAGTCAGGGTCGTGGGCTTGGAGAGGAAGTTCTCGAAGGAAGGCTTCTCGCTCTCCTCCATCTCGATCGAGGTGCGAAGCCCCGGATCCAGATATTCCGAAAAGAACGAGCCAAAGTCGATTTCGTCGAACGGGTCTTTCTCTTCCTTGGGAGCCGGCGCTTCTTCCTGTGCCGCCAACGAGCTGTCGCGGTCCATCTTCTCTTCGCGGGCCGAGACTTCGTCGAGCAACGGCACCGAATCGTCGAGTTCCTCAAGGACGGGGTTTTCCGTCAGCTCGGCGTTGATCATGTCGGCCAGCTCAAGCTTGTTGAGCGCCAGCACGCTGACCATCTGCACGAGGCCCGGGGTCAGAATCTGCTTCTGAGAAACCCTGAGGTTTAATCTGGGCTGCAATAAAGCCATGAAAAAGGAACCCTGAGGGGCATCACCCCTACACAAATTCTAAACCAACTGAAAGCTCTCGCCTAAGTAAACGCGCTTGACTTCCGGATCGTTGCCCAACTGTTCTGGCGTGCCTGCCCGGAAAATTCTTCCTTCGTTAATGATATAGGCGCGGTCCGTCACGGACAGTGTCTCACGCACATTATGATCGGTGACCAGCACGCCGATGCCACTGGCCTTGAGTTCGGAGATTATTTTTTGCAAGTCCAGTACCGCGATGGGATCAATTCCCGAAAACGGCTCGTCCAGCAGGATGAAGTTGGGCGAGATGCAAAGACAACGCGCAATCTCCACCCGGCGCCGCTCACCCCCGGACAAGGCGTACCCGCGGTTCTTGCGAATCACCCCGAGGCCCAGTTGTTCGATCAGGCGCTCCATCCGCTCACGACGCTCGTGCCAGGAAACCGGCTGCGCCTCCAGCACCGCCAGGATGTTGTCCTCCACCGTCAGCTTGCGGAAGATGGACGGCTCCTGCGGCAGGTAGCTGATGCCATGATTGCGGGCCCGGAGATACATCGGGACATCGGTGATGTCCTCATCATTGATGAGCACTCGGCCGGTATCGGAGGGAATCAGGCCAACGATGATGTAGAAACTGGTGGTTTTGCCCGCGCCGTTCGGACCCAGCAGGCCGACAACTTCGCCCTGTTCGACATGAAGGCTGACCCCGCTGACGACCCTTCGACCGCGGTAGCTTTTGCCGATCTCTTCCGCCGATAAAGTCTGCATTTACTTCGTGGTACGTGCGCGTGTGATGGTAGGGGAAGTATGTTTGCTTTCTACCAGCACCCTATCATCGCGACTATAGAAAGTCAAAGAATCGCCCCATACCGTCCCGCGTTCGGCATCAAAAATGCTAGGGGATTTCCCCGTCAGGACGTAGCGCCCGTCATCCGCGGTATAAACCAGCTTGTCCCCGACCGCCCGGCGGTTGGGTTCGGTGACCACCACCTTGCCCACGGCAACCATATAGTCGATCTTGCTGGGTCCTTCCGAGCCGGGGAGCACGGGCTTTTTCGCGGAGTTGGCCGGCTGCGGCGCCGCTCCATTGCCTTCACCCACCGCCGGCTTCAGGAACACGTCAATCAGCTTGGCATTGATGGTGCTGGCGGCGCTCTTGGCAAAGACATTGCCGGTAAAGCGGGCCCGGCGTTCCTCATCCACGTAGGTTAGCCGGTCGGAGGTGACGTCCACCGGCGAGAGCTTCCCATCCTGACCTTGCTGCATAAAGATACTGGAAACGGTTTGCGTGGGATCGGATTCGGCTATGACGCTGCGCTTCTCGTCGTCGAAGTCAATCTTGGGGGCCCGAACCACATTCGCTGTCTGCCACAACCGGACGTTGCCGGTGTAGTGGGCCAACCCAGGCTCGCGGCGAGCGGTCATATGCTCGGCCGTCACGTGCACTGGATCAGAAGCTGCCAGCAGGGCGCCGTTTGGCTGCGGCTTCAGATCGCTGTAAGTCGTCTTGACGTCGCCGTCGGCAAACGCGTCGCCGGTCTGGCGGTTGATGCGCACCGAGGTGGCACTTGTAGTCATCCCGCCGTCAATCACCCGCGGTGAACCGGACAGGATCAATAGCTGATCGGACGGAGTGTAGGTGGCAATCTCCGCGAAGGCGGCCCGCCCGCCGGTATCCGGCTTGGCAGCGGCTTCGTGATACCGGAAATCGCCGGTCTGGACCAGTTTCTGGACGCCGCCGTCAGGGCCGAAGGAGACATCCAATTCTTGCGATGTGCTGACCTTGTCCGGCTGCCCCGGCGAGCTGGATAGGATCCGCGAATCGGACGAGCCATGCAGGGACTGCATGCGGTTCTTATCGTCAAACGTCGCGTGGAACTTGCCGGCCGTGGCAACCGTGGTTGCGTTGCCCATGTCGTCGCTGTTCTTGGTCTTGTCCGCCGTTCGGGCGGGCTTCGAGCCGGCCGGCGAGGGCAGGATGGTGATCTTCGCCGCGCCGACGGTATCGCCGCTCTTGAGTTGGTTTCCATCCGCCAGCAGAAAATCGAGCTGGTCGGCGGCGACTTCCATCGGTTGTCCGGAGGTCCCCGACTTGCCCGGCTTCGGCTCCTGCATCATGCGCGCGTTGGCGATGAGGTGAAGCCGCGCGGGCTGGTTCTGGTCATCGAAGTCAAGAACAAACTTGTCTGCCGAGCCGTGGCTCAGGTTCGCCCCGCGCGTCTCGAACTTGGCGCCCCCCGACAGGATCGCTTGCTGCACCGAGTTATTGGGCCCCATGTTCATGTCGGCGCGCGGCCCGGTGATGTCCACGATGGACGGCCCACGGCTCTCGATATGAACGTTGCCCTCGGCAACGGCATGCTGCACGGTATTGTCCGGCAGGAAGATGAGCGTCCCCTTGTCGGCAGTGAGGGTGCGGTCCGGCTGTTCGATGCGCACATTCTGCAGCACAGCTTGCCGCGGGGCTTTCTCGATCAAGCCGCTACAGCCGGTGATGACCGCCGCCTTGTCGCCAGTGGTGACGATGTGCACGTCGGACTTCAATTGCAGCTGGTTGCTCTTCGAGTCGTAGTAGGCGCCCTTGGCGCTGCCGCTGGCCTGCGCGCTGCGAAACTGCACCAATTCGTTGGTTTCCGCGATCCCGCTTTTCTGGTTGAAGGTCAGCGAACTCGTCAACAGGTGGAGCGGGTTTTTCAATTCCGAGGGAGGGGCCTGGTCGGGCTTGGCCGGGCCCTCGGCGTTGCCCTGCAGGTCAATATGGACTTCGCCGGCAGCTTTAACGTCGCCCGTCTGAGGGTCGTAGGAAAACCGGTCGCCGTAAATCTCGTCGTAACGATCGTGATTGCGGCCATACACCACGATGTGGACGTCTTGCAGTTCGGCATGGCCGCCGGCCTTGAACTGCACCTCTTTGGAGGCACGAATCGTGTACAGGGTGTGACCGCCCTCGGACTTGGAGAGCGAAAAACCTTCGCTGGTCTGCTGAATATCAATTCCCAGCTGCCGGGGAACATTGTGGAGGGTGGGCAGATTGCGCGAGCGGCCAAACCAGTACGAAATGCCGATACCGGCGATGAGCACCACGGCGCCGACCGCGAGCCACTTGCGTACCTGAGCTATCGACTGAAACATCTGGATTCGATATTACGCCAGGCGCAGCAGCTGGCCAACGGGCTTGGCAGTCTGCGCAGAAGACTAACTGTGCAGCAGGGAGAATCCTCTCTCCGGGGGTACGCGAACCACGATGCAGTCGGACGGCATATCGTGCAACGCCTGGCGGCGCTTCGTCCAGCCAGCCATCATGAAACCGACACCGGCAGAGAACAGGGAGAGAAACTTCATGAAATGCCGGGCCGTGGCCTGCCCGAAAGAAAGCTTCCCGCCATCGGCGGTCACCACGCGCAGGCCCACAATGCGTTTTCCGATGGTGGCGCGATGCTCAGAGCTTTCCGAGAATGCGGAGTACAGCCAGCCTCCAATGGCCAGCACCAGGATATAGGCGATGCCGGTCGCAACCTTGGAAATCCAGGGGTCAAATCCCAGCATGAGGCCAATACGGTTAAAAACAAGGTCGATGAACATCGTGACAATCAGCGCGCCAATCGCCTCCAGCGCGACATCGATTGTGCCGGCCCACGTGCGTCGCCAAAAACCGGCGTAACCGTCTGCCAAGGGGTCGGCCGAAGGCGATGCGGCAGGGGTCCGCCGCTGCGGGCGCGACGCCTGGTTGTCGGGTTCGGACAGCAGATCTCCGCAGAAGAGACAGAACCGCCCATCCGGCAGGCGGATGTTGCCGCAACTCGCGCAGACCTGTCCCAAGACTGTCTCCATCGGATGGGAATAGTACGCCGGAGCGACGGGCCTGTAAAGTCCGCAGCGTCTCGCCACCGCCTCGGCGCTTTCACTCACGGCGTCCCAAAAGGGGGAATCGGCTGCATCTGTTTGCAACCAATTGCGGTGCAACGCCGGCCTGACGAAATAATGCATTGTTTATCAGGAGGTTACTGGGAATCGTGATGGTACGATACTTGCACTATTGGGGTATACTGCCCCGTGACGTGTAGCGTTCCGGGTGTGAGAGGAAAAAGCTCGTGCTTCGCAAACTAGCCTTCTTGCTGTGCCTGGTTGTTGTGGCCTCGCCGGCGCTTTTTGCCGACATCATCTTCAGCGGTTCGGGATCGAGTGGAACCATCGCTCCGGGACAGCCGTTCAATTACAACTTCGATGGCAACTTCGACTGGGGCGTTCCGGGCGTCGGCAATGGGCTGGCAACCTGGAGCGGGCCGACCATCGATGAATTCACCATCACCTTCTCCGGTCTTCCGCACGGCGTCGGTATTGATCCCGGGAGTCTTGGGTCCGGCTGCAACGGCGGCTTCAGCGGCGGTACGGTCTTTTGCGCCTCGCCCTATAGCCAGCCATGGGTGGCAACCCTGTCGAATAACGACACCTCCATCACCTTCATGGCACAGAACGGCGGAGACCTGCTGACCAACGGCGACCAGTTCTTTGTGAACATTGACCTTACTGGAAACGCCAACGGCGCTGCGTTTTCCGGCACGTGGCTGGAACCCGTGCCTGAGCCCGGCAGCATGGTTCTGTTCGGTTCCGGAGCTTTCGCTCTGGTCGGTGTACTGCGGCGAAAGATGTTGCTGTAGTTCAGCGTCGCTATCGAAGTTCATAGGCCGGAGCACCGTGCTCCGGCCTTTTGCTGTCGGCATACCTTGACTGTCAATCTGATGCTGCTTGTGCTGCTGCAACCGTCGGCACCTGCGCCCTCGCGAAGTCCTCCAGGCTCAGCTGCACGCCGCCGAAGTTGGGATGCTGGTTGTACTCCACCGTAAAAGCCAGATCGAGCGTATCCCCGGCCAGAAGCGGTTCCTGCGCCGCCCGTTCGGCCATGCGCCACCCCAGCACGTCGTGCGCCCGCTGAAAGCGTCTGCCATTGCCGGCGGGATCGCTGGGAATGACCCGCAGCTTGATGTGCTTCTCTTTCATCACCCGGTGCGGCTGTATGAGCTTCGCATCTCTTGCCACAAACACCGGCGTCGGATTGCCTGAGCCGAAGGGCTCCAGCTTCTGCAGCGCCTCCCAGAAGTCCCGCTGAATTTCGTCCAGCCCCACTTCCGCGTCGTATTGCAAGACGGGGATGAAATCTTCCGGCTTGAGCCGCTCCCGGGCGTAAGCGTCCAGTCGCGAGCGCAACTCGGCGACGCGCTCCACGGGCAGCGCACATCCCACGGCGTGGGCGTGGCCGCCGAAGCGGGTGAACAACTCCGGGCACGACTCCAGCGCATCCAGAAGATGAAACGCTGGAATCGAGCGACCCGAACCGTGCGCCTCACCGTCTTCGCAGGAAAACACAATCGCCGGACGGCAATAGCGCTCCACCACCCGGGTCGCGCAGATGCCGATGACGCCGCGATGCCAGCCGTAGCCGTCCACCACGATGCAAAAGGCGTTCTTGAGCTCCGGGGTGGACTCGATCTTGCTCTGCACCTCTTCGATGATGCGCTGCTCCTCCTGCTGGCGATCGCCGTTCAGTTGATTGAGCTGCATAGCCATCTCGGCCGCCTGGGTAGCGTCTTTCTCGGTGAACAGGAGGATGACGCGCTCGGCCACATCCATGCGTCCGGCGGCGTTCAACCGGGGTGCCACGCGAAAGGCGATGTCGCCCGCAGTCAGCGGCCGCGAGCCGTCCAGATCGCAATTCGCCAGCAGCGCCCGCAAGCCCGCATTCACCGGCTTGCGCAACCCATCGAGCCCCAGCTTGGCGAAGACGCGGTTTTCTCCCACCAGCGGCACGGCATCGGCGATGGTCGCAATCGCCACCATCTTGAGAAACGAAGGCAGCAGCCGCTCGCGTCCTGTCGCCTCCAGCAACGCCTGCGCGATTTTGAACGCCACCCCCGCGCCGCACAGCGACTTGCACGGATACTCGCAGCCAAACTGGTTGGGATTCACCACCGCCAGCGCCTTGGGCAGGCCTTCGGACTGCGGCAGGTGATGATCCGTGACAATGAGATCGATGCCCCGGCGTTGCGCCGCCTCCGCCGCAGCGAAGGCGCGAATGCCGGTATCCACGCTAATGATGATGCGAGTGCCGTTATCGGCGGCCTGCTCGATGACCTCATCTCGCATACCGTAGCCTTCACGGATACGGTGCGGCACGTGGTAATCCACCTTGCCGCCGCACAGTTCCAGCGCGGTCTTCAGGATGACGATGGCGATGGTGCCGTCCACGTCGTAATCGCCGTAGATGAAGACCGTTTCGCCGCGCTCGATGGCGGCGCGCAGCCGCTCGACCGCCGAGCGCAGGCCTGTCATCAGGTAGGGAGAGTGGAGGTCCTGCAGCGAGGGGTTAAGGAATCTCTGCGCCTCTTCGGCGTTCTGAATGCCGCGGACCGTCAGCAGCCGCGCCAGCGAAATTGGCAGCCCCACTTCGCGGGACAGCCGTTCTACGTCTTGCTGGTCGGCATTGCGAAGGACCCAGCGCACGTCAGCGTTCGTCGTCCTGGTCGGTTTCGTCGATGGCCATGCTGCCGAAGTCTTCCACCAGGTCCAGCAGGTGCTGGTAGCGCTCGTACCACTCGGTGCAGACCTCGTAGAGAAACATGATGCCCTGGTGCGGCCAGCCGAGCTGGATGAATCCCGTCTTGCCGATGTAGCTGCGCAGCCAGCGCGCCTCTTCCAAGTCCTCTTCGCTGGGGTAACTGACGTGTTGCAGGCGCTGAACCAGGTAGTCGAGTTCGTCTTTCTGCAGGACCTCTTCGTCCATCGAGAGGAAGGCGCAACCGGCTTTCTTGGCCAGCTCGACGAAGTCCTTCCAACTCTCGGGGTTGTCGCGCGGGTCCCACATGACGCTGTGCACGTCCTCGCTGACGTAGCCCTGGAAGCGGCTCATGCCATGCCCCAGGATGAACGCCGTCATGTCGTCTTTTACGCCCGCTAGATCGTCAGCCATTGCTCGCTCTCGTCGGCCGCGGCGGAATTGGGCCACAGCGGATTCATCATACTCCGGATGGCGGGCCTGCCGCACGGCGGTCGAAGGGGCGCGTTGATTACGGGGCAGTACTAAACTGCAAGCCGATTTCCGGGTCTTGAAAGACCCATGGCTTTCGCCGTGCCGTAAAGGGTCTTTTGTGGGACTGCTCAACTCGACGTTCGTTGCGTAACGCATTACACTATGCAATGATTTGCACGTTTCGGCATAAAGGCTTACGGCGGTTGTTCATAGACGACGACCGGCGCGGCGTTCGGGCAGACCATGCCGACAAGTTGGGGCGCATCTTGGCGCGGTTACATGCTGCTCGCACGGTTTCGGACATGGATTTGCCGGGGTATCGCTTGCACCTGTTGAAAGGCGAACTCAAAGGATTTTATGCCGTGACTGTGCAAGCAAACTGGCGCGTTATTTTTCGCTTTGCCGATGGTGAGGCGCAAGACGTGGATTATCTGGACTATCAGTAAGCGGAGAATGGAACCATGCGTATGAAGACCCCCCCGCATCCCGGCAACGTGGTGCTTCATGACTGTATTGAGCCTTTGGGCTTGACGATTACCGATGCCGCCGCCGCGTTGCATGTGACGCGCACGACGCTTTCCGAACTGGTCAACGGCAAGCGCGGGATTTCGCCAGAAATGGCCGTGCGGCTTGAGCAGGTGTTCGGCGGCAGCGCGGAAAGCTGGCTTGTGCAGCAGGTGCAGTATGACCTTGCACACATCAAGCCGCAGGACTTGAAATTGCGCCGGTTGCGAATTGCCTAAAGGTGTGGTCGGTGTCACAACAACTACCTGCGTTCCGCCATGAGCGCGGCGGCGGCCCTCAATCCCTATGCTAAACTGATGTGTTTCCTGTACTGAACTGAACCAGCATGCTCTTCTCCAAAGAATATGTGGGCTATCTGGCCCGCGAAGTCACCAACAAACTGATCGAAGGCGAGTTCATCGAGACCGGGGACAAGCCTGTGGTGCAGGAGCGCATCCACGCCGCCATCCTCGACGAGCTGACCCTGGAAGACCGCATCAACGACGAAGTGCGCATCATCCTCGACACCTACTCCGATGAGATGCAACGCAGCGGCGCCAATTACCAGGAAATGTTCAAGAAAATCAAGAACGAACTGGTGCGCAAGTACAAGGCGGTGCTATGAGGATGAGCCGCGAGAAGTTGAACAAACTGGCGCACGCCGTGGCCGACACCCTCGCCGAGATGGACAACGTGGACTTCATCGAGGACCGGAACAGCATCCGCCTTGAGGTGCGCCGTGTGCTGGAGTTGCTGATGGCCCAGGAGGCCAGGATCGACGCTGCCGCCCGGCAGAAGATCGAAAGCCAGCGCCGTACCATCCTGGAAGGCTCCCAGGAGTGGGACATCCTCTACCGCAAGTACTACAACGAGGAAGTCAAGAAGCTCGGAATCTGAGAGCTGTTGTCAGTGACCAGTTGTCAGCAGTGATGAACAGCTTGGAAGCTCTATCGCTAAACCTCAGCAACTACAGGTGGTAGTAGACAATCAACACAACGGCCGCCGTAGTTGATCCACAGAGGTGGCCGCAAATGTTTGCACATGGGGTGGAAGTTGTTTTCCGCCTCCGAGCGGGCATTGCCGCCAATTGAGCGGTTTAAGACTCGGTAGCTCAGCCCATTCCGAGCCGCGAGGCGGCGGGCCCAAGCCCCGGGTGCGACTAAGCTCCGGCCTTCAGCCGTTTCGCGAACTTCTCGCGGATCTTCTTCACCTTGGGCGACACCACGGCAATGCAGTACGGTTGATAGGGATTGTTGGCGAAATAATCCTGGTGAAAACTCTCGGCGACGTAGAACATGGAAGCCAGTTCGACCGCGGTCACGATCGGATTGTCGAAGACCTTGTCGCGCGTCAGTTCGGCGATGACCTCTTCCGCCGTCTTCTTCTGCGCGTCGTCGCGATAGAAAATCACCGAACGGTACTGCTCGCCGACGTCGTTGCCCTGGCGGTTCAGCGTCGTTGGATCGTGCAGCGTGAAGAAGACGTGCAGCAGGTCGCTGTAGCTGATGACCTCGGGATTGAACGTTACCTCGGCCACCTCGACGTGCCCGGTGCGCCCGCCGCAGACATCCTGGTAGGTCGGGTTTGCCGTGTGTCCGCCCATGTATCCCGAGCGAACCGCCTGCACTCCCTCCAGTTGTTGGATTGCCGCTTCCACACACCAGAAGCATCCGCCGCCTAAGACTGCCGTTTGCGTTTGTGCCATGCCGATAGGATGCGCGAGAGCGCGAGTTGGTGCAAGGGTCTGGCTTAGAGCCCCACTTCAATCCGCGACCGCGGGTCCAGGTAATCCCGCAGGCCGTCGCCGATGAAGTTGAACGACAACACTGCCAGCATGACGGCGGCGGCAGGGAAGAGCACCAGGTGCGGCGCGTCGAACAGGTGCGACCGCGCGTCATTCAGCATGGTGCCCCAGCTTGCGGTGGGTGGCGGGACGCCCAGGCCGAGAAAACTCATCGTGGCTTCGGCGAGAATCGCTCCCGCCATGCCGATCGCCGCCTGCACGATGATGGGCTGAATGATGTTGGGCCAGATGTGCCCAACGACGATTCGCACATCGCTGGCGCCCAGCGCGCGCGCCGCTTCCACGAACTCGCGCTCGCGCACCGCCAGCACCTGCGCTCGCACCAGCCGGGCGTAGCCGACCCAGCCTCCCAGCGACAGCGCGAAGATCAGGTTGAAGATTCCCGGGCCGAGGAACGCTACGAACGCGATGGCCAGCAGGATTCCCGGGAACGACATGAACGCGTTCATCACGATGACGTTCAGCAGGCGGTCGGTCATGCCGCCGTAGTAGCCGGCGATGGAACCGAAGATAAGTCCCAGCGTCAGCGAAGCCGCGACCACACAGCCCCCGACCAGCATCGAGATGCGCGCACCGTAGATGACGCGCGACAGGATGTCGCGGCCTAACTCATCGGTGCCGAACCAGTGCAAGGCGGACGGCCCCATCAGGCGAACAGGTAGATCAATGTGAGCCGGATTCCGCGGAGCAATCCACGGTGCAAACAATGCGCATGCCACAAACGCGGCGACCAGCACAACGCCCGCGGTGGACAGCAGGTTGTGCCCGGCGGCGCGGCGCAACGAGCCGAGTTGAGCAGCCGAGGCCATGGCGGCCATCTTAAATGAAAAGGCGACGCCGGTGAGGACGCCGCCGCTAACTTAAGAGCTGCTACCAGAATTACTTCATCGTGACATTTCGTATCAGCATACTGGAGACGGTTACGGCATTCTCCACGCGCTTGTTGACTACCTGCTGCTCCTTGCTCTTGTCGCCGTACTGCTTCATGCGCAAATCCAGGACCTTCATGCCTAGTCCGTCCAGCGCGGCCATGTTCTTGTAGGTCAGGGAGAAGCGATGTCCCAATCATCCATGCCCGACTTGGTCTGGTTGAAGAAGACGTTGTAGCCCTCGATGAGCCCGGCGCTCTTTTGCGCCTCCCAGAGCGGCTTGATGTTGGTCTTAATGTCATCCATGAACGCGCTGAAGTGACCGGGAAGAATGTGGATGAGGATCACGCGTTCAACCGTGCCCTCGGTGTATTGGTCCTGGGCAACGCCCGTGGCCATTAGTAGCAGGGAAACGAACAACAACCCTATTGCAAGCCGCACAGCTCTCATACAGCCTCCTGTCGTGTGGTGTGTCAAATTGTGGTGGTTGGTGATGAGCGAGCCTGCCCGATTCTCGGATCGACGTAAAGAAAAAACTGTCGGAGCGCTGATTTCGGCTTGCTACACAACGCTAAGGTGGGGCAGCGCTATCACGAATCGGTGCCAGGCGTTCGGGACTTCCAAAACCAAATGGCCGCAGAACCCACTCGCGGCATCCGCTGGCGAGGTCTAGAATCGTAAGTTCGGAAATTCGGAACCTCGGCTCATGCTGCCTTTTAAACTGGTTTACAGCGAGAAGTACTACCTGCCGATCGGCGAACACGTCTTCCGCGCCGACAAGTTCCGCATGATTCGCGAGCGCCTGTTGCAGCAGGCCGTCGTCGCGGAGGGCGACTTCATCTCGCCGCAACCGGCGAGCGAAGCCGACGTCATGCTGGTGCACTCCCCCCTCTACGTCAACAAGCTGATGGAAGGCAGCCTGAGCGCGCGGGAAGAGTTGCAGATGGAAATTCCCTACTCGCCGCAAGTGGTGGACGCTTTCATGCTGCACACCGGCGGCTCCATCCTGGCAGCGGAACGCGCATTGCAGGACGGCATGTGCGTCAACGTCGGCGGCGGGTTTCACCATGCCTTCCCCGACCACGGCGAAGGCTTCTGCATGATCAATGACTTTGCCGTCGCCATCCGCTCGTTGCAGAAGCGCGGCCTCATTCGCCGCGCCATGACGGTGGATTGCGACGTGCACCAGGGCAACGGTACCGCCGCCATCTTCGGCGGCGCCCGGCCGGACGGCAACCCGCTGCCTTCCTCGGGCGCGATGCTGGTGCAGCAGGCGCCGGTCATGACCCAGGGTTCCAGCAAGGATGTTTTCACCATCTCGCTGCACCAGGAGAACAACTATCCATTCGTGAAGCCGGCGTCTTCCATCGACGTGAACCTCCCCGACGGTTGCGGCGATGCCGAATATCTTGCATGGCTCGATAACGCGCTCAGCTCCGGGCTGCGGCAGTTCCAGCCCGACCTGATCTGCTACATTGCCGGCGCCGACCCCTATCGCGAGGACCAACTCGGCGGACTGAATATCAGTATCGAAGGGTTGAAGCAGCGCGACGAGATGGTTTTTCGCGCCGCGCGTGCCCGCGACATCCCGGTGATGAGCACCTTCGCCGGCGGGTATGCCAATCGAGCGGACGATACGGTCACCATTCATTGCAATACGGTGATCGCGGCGGCGGAAGTTTTTCGCACCGCGCCGAGCCAAACGCCGCGCTGAGCGGAGGATGTGTTCCTGCGTGTTATGCTGATAAACAACGGCGGAAACTCAGTCATTCCGCCTATCCGACCTAAGTTTTGGACTCCTGAAAATGTTTGAGAACCTGACAGACAAGCTGCAGCGCGCATTCAAGAATCTGCGCGGCCAGGGCACGCTGACGGAAGAGAACATCGACGAAGCGCTGAAAGAAATCCGCATGGCGCTGCTCGAAGCCGACGTGAATTTCAAGGTCGTCAAGGAACTGGTCGACCATATTCGCGATAAGGCGCTGGGCCGGGAAGTGATGACCGCGCTGTCGCCCGCCGAGCAGGTCATCAAGATTGTCCGCGACCAGCTGATTGCGGTTCTCGGCAAAGACACGGCCAAGCTGAAGTTCGCTTCACAGCCGCCGACGGTCGTCCTCATGGCCGGCCTGCAGGGTTCCGGCAAGACCACCACCTCCGGCAAGCTGGCGAACTGGCTCAAGAACGGCGGCCACCGGCCCATGCTGGTGTCCGTGGACGTCTACCGTCCCGCGGCGCGTGAACAGCTCAAGGTCGTCGCCGCCGCCATCAAGGCCCACATCTACGAGGGCAAAGTCGAAGAGTCCAACACCGCGACAGTCGAGCGCCTGGTGAAGGAAGCGCGCCGCGAGGCCATCAGTAATGGCTGCGACGTACTCATCGTGGACACCGCCGGCCGTCTCCATATCGACGAGCTGTTGATGGAGGAGATGCAGTCGCTGAAGAAGATCCTGAACCCGCAGGAGATCCTCTTCGTTGCCGATGCCATGACCGGCCAGGACGCAGTAAAGTCCGCCGACGAGTTCCACAAGAAGCTGACGCTCACCGGCGTCGTGCTGACCAAGATGGACGGCGACGCGCGTGGCGGCGCAGCGTTATCGATTCGCAACGTCACCGGCCAGCCCATCAAGTTCATCGGCGTCGGCGAAAAGTATGACGCGCTGGAGCCCTTCCATCCCGACCGCATCGTCGGACGCATCCTGGGCATGGGCGACATCCTCTCGCTGATCGAAAAGGCGGAGGCCAGGCTCGACAAGGGCAAGTCAGAAGAGTTCGCGCGCAAGGCGATGAGCAGCGACGGCTTTTCGCTCGAGGATTTCCGCGACCAGTTGCGCCAGGTGAAGAAGCTGGGCTCCCTGCAAAGCATCATGGGCATGATGCCGAAGATCGGTCCCTTCGCGAACATTCAGAAGTCGGCCGACAAGGTGGATGAGAAGCAGATCAATCGCGTCGAGGCCATCATCAATTCCATGACGCCTTACGAACGTGACCACCACGAGGCCATCAATGGCAGCCGGCGCAAACGCATCGCTCGCGGCTCGGGTACCAGCGTGCAGGAAGTGAACCAGTTGCTGCGCCAGTACGCGCAAATGCGCAAGATGTTCAAGAGCATGGGCAAGCCCAGCTTCGCCCGCCGCATGGCGGGCATGAAATTTCCCGGAATGTGATTGTCGAATACGACTCGGTGGTTAGCAAATTGCGATTCGCTACTTCTTACCATTTGTCATCCTGAGCGACGAGCGCAGCGAGGAGTCGAAGGAACTCCCGGTGAAACCAGGGATGGGTTATCAGCTCGGCCGCAAAGGGAAGGGGGTGTACTAATGCGTCATCAGAATGTTCACAGCATCTGCGTGCCCCAGAGGTCGTGCAGGTGCAGCACTCCCTGAAGCTGGCCGCTCTCATCGACCACGGGAAGCGAAGTAATTTTCTTCTGCTCCATGATGTCGAGGGCCGTAGTGGCGAAGGCGTCAGGCCAAACAACGCGCGGCGAGCGGGTCATGCATTCGCCGGCCGTTCGGTCGAAGACTTCCTTGCCATGCCGCTCGAGCAGGCGGCGCAAGTCGCCATCGCTGATGAGCCCGACCAGTTTCCCACTCTCGACCACGGTCGTCATTCCCAGTCCCTTGCGCGACATCTCGTAGATGACCTGGCTCATCTGCGTGCCGGGTTCGACGCGCGGAATGGCGTCGCCGCAATGCATCAACGTTGAGACTCGCGCGAAGCGCTTGCCCAGTTTGCCGCCGGGATGAAGGTTGGCGAAATCTTCCTCTTTGAACCCGCGACGGTCGGAGAGAGCAACCGCCAACGCATCGCCCAGCGCGAGCATGGTCGTGGTCGAAGCAGTGGGCGCGAGTCCGAGCGAGCAGGCTTCATGCGCGACCGAGCAGTCGAGCGCGATGTCGGCGGCCTGCGAAAGCGTGGATTGATTCGCGGGCCCGGTTTTCGAAGTGAGATCGTAGCACGTCATGGCGATCAGCGGCACGGCGAGCCGCTTTACCGTCGCCAGCAGTTGCAGGATCTCGCTGGTCTCGCCACTGGCGGAAAGTGCCAGCACGACATCGCCGCGGACCACCATGCCCAAGTCGCCATGCAGCGCCTCCGCGGGATGCAGAAACAGGGCGGGACTTCCGGTCGACGTCAGGGTTGCGGCGACTTTGCGAGCGACGATTCCGCTCTTGCCCATGCCCGTAACGACGACTCGCCCAGCGCAGTTGTAGAGCAGATCGACGGCGCGTTCGAAGTCAGCCGCCATCGGGCCGGCAATGCGGTCAGCGAGCGCACGCAAGGCTTCGGCCTCGATGCGGACCACCCGTTCGCCAACGTCCTTCGTGATGATTGGAAGCTTGGAGCTGCGGTTGGGTTCCGTCATTGCGCCGCCGCATGCGGTTGCAGTCCGTGAGAGTTGAAGACGAGCACCTGTTCGTCATTGTCGCCGCCGGTTAGCGGAACGTTCTGTCCATTAAACGAAAGTTCCACGACGCCGGCGTTGCCGGTCCAGAAGACGATTTGATTGGAAGCGCGCACGGTCTTGACTTCCGTGGGATAAATGATGCCGCGCACCAGGATCTTGCCGTCGGACTTGATCGACACCCAGGCTCGGTCCTTGGCGCGGACCGTGACTTCAAATGGTGGCGTAGCGTCGCTGGCTGTCGCGGCGCCTGCGGCTGGTCCTGCCGATTCGCCATCCGGCGTGTTCTGTGTTGCCGCTGGCTTGGTCGCCGCGGAGACGGTCGATGCGAGCTCGTGATTGCCATCCGCAATAGGCACGGCTGGCGGCACAGCCGACGCGGACGCAGCAGTGCTGGCAGGCTGCGCTCGTTCGCGAACCCGTTGGCGATAGAGTTGCCAGCCGCCGGCCGCGCCGGTGACGACCACGAGGAGAATCAGAACCGTGATCAACGGGAATCCAGAGCGAGTGTTCTTGCTGCCGGACGTCAGGTCGGTTCGGGCACCGCCGCTTTGCTCGGGGACGAGATGAGCGTCGAGGCCTTTTTCTCCGGCGGCAGTGAGATATTCGGCAACCGCCTGGTCATCGTCGATGCCCACGTACTTGGCATAGGCGCGAACGTAGCCGCGGTTGAAGATTCCGCCGGGGAGCAATTCAAATTGTTCTTCTTCGAGTGCGCGGAGCAAGCGCGTGCCAATCTTCGTATTCGCGGCAATCTCGTCGAGCGAGATGCCACGCATCTCGCGCTCCCGACGCAGGCGTTCACCGAATGCGCTCACGCTTCTCTCACTGTGGTCAAATGACTGGCGCAACTGAGCTTACCTGACTATGGTCGAATCATATGAAGTAGCGTTGGGAGTGTCAAACCAGTCAGGCAAAACTCCTTACGATGCAGTCGGTTGCGGGTGGTCTTTCGGATGATAGATTTGTTCGCGGTGCTTGTGGCAACGACAATTGGAATAGGAACGGACAGTGTTTTTCCGGTAGTATAGTTACGCTCCGAGAACGTGCTGTTCTGGCTTAACCAGCTTGGAGTCTCGAGTTTGCCGAAACTCCACTTCCGCCGCCGCAAGAGCGCAAGCGTGGAAGACACCTGCTCAGGTTCTCGCATGCCATTCCGAGCTACAGACGAAGATCGCCAATCCTCTGAGTTGAAGATCTTTCACGACGTCGCTAAGGCCCTGACCTCAACCCTGGATCTCGACACCGTTCTGCAAACCATCATGGAAAAGATGGCGGCCCATTTTGAGCCGGCAACCTGGGGTTTTCTGATGCGCGACGAGGCGACCGAGGAGTTCTTTTACGCCGCCGCGGTAGGAAGGGGTTATGAGAGCATCAATGCGCTGATTTTGAAGAGTGGCGAGAGCCTGCCACGCTGGGTGATCGAGCACGGCAAGCCGTTGATCATCCCGGACGTCAATCACGACGATCGCATTCAGCGCGCCGGGAACAACGATACATTTGCCGACGGCTTTTCGGTGGTGTGCATGCCCGTGCGCACCGGCCGCAAGGTCCACGGCATCATCCAATTGGTGAACATTGACATGCGGACTTATTCCCGCAACGAAATGCTGTTGCGAACACTGGCCGACTATGCGGCCATCGCCATTGAGAACGCGCGTGCCGTCCATCGCATCCAGGAACTCAGTATCACCGATGACTGCACCGGCTTATACAATGCGCGCCATCTGTTCACCGTGCTCGCAGAAGAGGTACACCGCTCCAAGAGGTTTGGCTACGAATTCAGCCTTTTGTTCCTTGACTTGGATCACTTCAAGCGAGTGAACGACGAGTATGGCCATCTGATCGGCAGCAAACTTCTGGGACAGGTTGGGAAGTGCCTGCGGGAGAATCTCCGCCTGGTGGACGCGGCCTTCCGCTATGGCGGCGATGAATTTGCCATCCTTCTGCCACAGACCTCAAAGGATGCGGCGCTGTTCGTGGCACGGCGCCTGATGAAGGTATTTCGCAGTAAACACTGGTTGCCGGGCGAAGCCGGTTCGTTGTGGGTGCGGGCCAGCATTGGAATCGCTGCCTATCCAGGGGACGCCAATACGCCCCAGGCGATTGTGCAACGCGCTGACGAGATGATGTACGAAGTGAAGCAAGGTGGGCGGAACAACATCGGAGTAGCAGGGATCGGAATCGTAGGGACCGAGGAAGCGCGCGACTAGTTACTGCTCGCCGCTTTCTCGGCGGGCTGCCATGCGCTCGGGTTCGCCGGCGCATTGAAGTTGACGCCGAAATCCCAGACATACAGGTTCATCTCCTGCGGCCCCAGCATTTCGACAACAACGTATTCGCCCGGAGGAAGATCGGCGTTGGGAACCAGTTTGACCCACTCGCCAGTTCCAATCTTGCTGGCCGTTGTGGGAAGCAAGCTGCTCTCCTGGCTCACCTTGCCGGAGAAGGTGACTTTCAGGTTGCCGATGATGCGCACGCCATTCCGGGTTTTGGCACGGACTAGGCGGAAACGATCCCCCAACGCAACATCGTTTTGCGGGCCTTCGTCAATATCGATGTAAATGATTGGACGCTCCTGGTGCGACTGTACTAGCGCGTGCTCACCCTTGATCTCGAAATTCTGTTTGGCACTCGACAGCGGATTGATCGAAGCGCGCAGGGTGTTCTTCTGTCTCGCCTTGTTTAGTTCACTGCCGTTTTGCACGATCTCGGCCAGTTCGGGCTTACTCTGGTAAAGGTCAAACAGGAAGACGCCGCCTGTGCCAGGCAAACGCAGTCCCGGCGCGACCTCCGGCGAGTTGGACTCCTCTTTCTCCCGTTCCTCTCTTTCCTCCGGTGTCTCTGCCCGCCGTTTCACGAGTTTGCCGCTACTCAGATCGGATTCGTACTTCTTGGTAGCGTCCCAGTCGATGAGCGAAGTCGGAATATCCTCCCATTCGTAACGCTCTGCGCTGAGGTAATGGACGCGGTCACCCTGGATCTCGTACTTCACCACCGATTGATAAGAGCCGTCCTTCAGGATGAGCCGCTTGCTCACCTGCTGGGCGCTCGATGCGGTTGCGCACAGCAGCAAGAGTATCGCGGCAGCAATCAGCACCGCGCGAAGGGTGGCGTTTGGAGAACAGCTGCGCATCCTCACTAGTCTAGCTCCGAAAGCCTCGCGCAGGCGCGGCAAGCCGGTTCGGCATCTGCGCCGGCGATTTGCACCACCGTCAATTCCGCGCCGCTGCACTGTCGTCACCGTCCCATCTTCCAGCAGTCTTGTGACGCCAATCACAGCCTCATGGCAGTGCGGCGGTGAACAATGAGAGGCGATTGAGGTAGAACAGTCGCAGGCAGATCTTATCGTTTCGCCCTCCCCGGGCAATGTTCTTCATAGAGGTAATGCATGGATAGCGCACTCCTGGTACATCGGTTGCATTTTGCGTTCACCGTCACCTATCACTACCTGTTTCCGCAATTGACCATGGGCCTGGCGCCGTTGATTTTGATCCTGAAGACGCTCGCGATTCGGAAGAACGATGAGCGTTATGACCGCGCCGCCCGCTTCTGGGCAAAGATCTTCGGTATTAACTTTGTCATCGGCGTCGTTACTGGTATCCCGATGGAGTTTCAGTTCGGCACCAACTGGTCGTATTTCTCCCGCTTCGCTGGTGGCGTAATCGGCCAGACGCTGGCCATGGAAGGCTGTTTTGCCTTCTTCCTGGAATCGACCTTCCTGGGACTCTTCCTCTATGGCGAGAAGCGGCTGAGCAAGACCATGCACTGGTTCACCGCGTTGATGGTGTTCCTGGGCTCCTGGCTGTCGGGCTACTTCATCGTGGCTACGGATGCTTGGATGCAGAACCCTGTCGGTTACGAGCGTGGAGCGGACGGCTCGCTGCAGCTGACCAGTTTCTGGCAGTTGGTACTGAATCCGTGGGCCTGGCTTCAATACGCCCACAACATGAGCGGCAGCGTGATTACGGGTGGATTCGTGATGGCCGCGGTGGGATCCTTCTACCTGTTGAGCCGCAAGCATGTCGACCAGGGACAGATCTTCGTTCGCGTCGGCGTGATTGCCGCACTGATCTTCAGCGTGCTGCAGCTTTTCCCGACCGGCGATTGGGCCGGCCGCATGGTGGCTGAGAAACAGCCGGTTACGCTCGCCGCCATGGAGGCCGTGTGGGAGACCAGTCCCGGAGCGCCCCTGGTCATCCTCGGCCAACCGGACGTGGCGCAGCAGAAGATCGACAACGCAATCGTGATTCCCAAGATGCTCAGTTTCTTGACGTGGCGCAGATGGAACGCCGAAGTGAAAGGGCTGAATCAAGTGCCTAAAGAGGATTGGCCCGACAATGTTCCTTTGCTCTACTACGCCTATCACATCATGGTGGGGCTGGGAACCATCTTCATCGCCGTCTCGGCGGTAGCGGCTTTCCTGCTTTGGCGCGACAAGCTGTACCAGGCGCGATGGATCCTGTGGGTCCTGCTGCTGATGTTCCCGTTCCCCTACATCGCCAATACCGCCGGCTGGATAACGGCAGAGATTGGACGTCAGCCCTGGCTGGTATATGGCCTGCTGCGCACGGCCGACGGCTACTCCAAGATGGTCTCGGCCGGTAATGGCTGGTTCAGCCTGCTGGGCTTCATGGGAATGTACACCGTCTTGTCGCTGCTGTTCGTGTTCCTGGTGCGGCGCGAGATTGAGCACGGTCCCGAGCCTGAGCCTGATCCGGCCCTGCCGAAAATCAAGGCAGGTAGTGTTGCTTCCGCAGAGGTGCGATAGCCATGGCAACGATATGGTTCATGATTGTGGCGGTAATGGTCGCCATGTATGTCCTGTTCGACGGCTTTGATCTTGGGGCCGGCGCTCTCCACCTCATCATTGCCAAGACCGACGAGGAGCGCCGCACCGTGCTGCGCGCCATCGGTCCGGTGTGGGACGGCAACGAAGTTTGGCTGCTGGCCGCCGGAGGCACGCTGTACTTTGCATTTCCCCTGCTGTACGCCTCCAGCTTCAGCGGCTTTTATCTGCCGCTGATGATGGTTCTGTGGCTGCTCATGCTGCGGGCCATCGGGATTGAGTTCCGGTCACACATCGGCGATCCCATGTCGAAGTCGTTCTTCGACGTCATCTTTTCTGTGGCGAGCATCCTGCTGGCCATCTTCTTTGGAGCGGCGCTGGGCAATGTGGTCCGCGGCGTTCCGCTGAACCCAAATCACTATTTCTTCGAGCCCCTGTGGACCAACTGGCGTGTGGGTGAGCAGAACGGCATCCTCGACTGGTACACGGTGATATGTGGCGTGGTCGCGCTGGTGACTCTGACGCTGCATGGCTCGCTGTATCTCGCCACCAAGACAGAAGGCGACCTGAACCTGCGCGCCCGCAAGGCTGCGTCGGTACTGTGGCCGGTGGAGATGCTGCTGACGATCGTTAGCTTCGTTGCCACCGTACTCGTGGTTCCCCATGTGCTGGAGAACTACAGCAAGTGGCCCATCGGATACCTGGTGCCGGTGGTCGTGTTCGCCAGCCTGGGCTACATGTCGTACGCCCACAACAAAGGAAATGACAAGGGAGCGTTTCTGGCTTCGTGCGGGTATATCGTCGGCATGCTGGTCGGCGCGGCCTTCGCGCTCTATCCCAATGTCCTGCCAGCCAGCACCGGCCCGGAATACAGCCTGACCATCTTCAACACGGCAGCCGGTTCTCACGGACTGGGCGTCGGCTTCGTGTGGTGGACGCTGGGAATGCTACTGGCGATAGGATACTTCGTCTTCATCTATCGCATGTTCCGCGGCAAGGTGAAGCTGGAAGAAGGCAGCGACCACGGCTACTGAGGCAAGCTACGTCAACGAAGAGCTGGCCCGGATGTGAATCTGGGCCTTTTTTCTGCGGAAGTCAATTCATTGGCAGAAGGCCGCCACTCGCCGCTGCTGCTGATAGCAAGCTGAATCGGCCGGGGCGGACCTGCGGGCGGCTCCGTGACCTCGGCCCACAACTCCTGGCCCTTCTTCAGCGGAAACGGATCTTTCGCCATGTCAGCGATGAACAAGTCCACCGCCGCAAACCGCGCATGGTCGCACGATGCGTCTCCGTGGGGCCATAGGTATTGTGTTGCCGAGCGCGGGTGAAAATCTCTGGCGTCTACGACCGCCAGTTTTCCATCCCGGGCAACGGTCCGAACCCGCCAGTGCCAGTTGTAGATCTTCTGGTGGCCGTCTTTATCCGGAAAGCGGTTTGCCGATTCCTGATCGTGGGGCAAGTCGCAAGCGTCGACAATCGGCGACAGCGACAAGTAACGTCCGCGCATGGGCAGGTTGGGGTCGTACTGGGCGACCACGACCCACACGCGCGGGCAGGTCTTCGGCTCATAGAGATACTTGGCCGCGATCGAAGACACAAGAACGCACTGAATTACCAGCAGAGCGATAGCCCGGGTACGAGGGTTCACGTCGCCTTCCTCGATGCCGCGCACCAGTTTGCGGCGGGTTTTTTCCAGCGCCCAGCCGCCGGCTAGGAAGAGGATTCCCAGCATCATCAGGCTAAACGACCGCTCCAGCTTGCCCATCACGCTGGAGAAGTAGAACCACAACACCGCAATCGCGAAGCAGACAACGCCGTAATTGATGAGCGCGCGGCTGCGTTGCTGCACTCCCCACCAGGTGAGAAAGGCAGCCACCAACGCGACCAACGCATGCGCGACCAGGGTCGGAGTCGGATAGAGCCACGTCATCGCATAGGTTCTATCTGACAACCGGTAGAGATGGGGCAGGATGATCGCCGTGGCTAGGATCAGGCCGACAGGCAGAACAGCCGAGCGATCAAGTATCCGGGAAACAACCAGGGGCAGAACGGCAATACAGAACCATCCGAGTAAGAGAAGCGACCTTGGCATCGTCTGGTTTTTCTCCCAGTTGTACCATTCGCCACGAAACTCGATGAGCAGAGCCGTCCCGACGACCAACGCGATACTCGCCGCCCCGAACAGCAGGCCAAACACCAGCTTCTTTTTGCTGTGCAGGAAGCACGTGAGATATACCGCTGCAAAAACGGTGACCATGCGCGCCAGGAACACTTCCGAGCCGCGATAGCCGTCGGTGCGCGCCGTCCACTCACAGATGATCCGGGCGGGAATGAGAAACATGCTGATGGTCTGTTGCACCTGGTCGCGCAACAGTGCCCAGCCCGCAAGGGCACATAGCGCCCACAACAGGACGCCCTCGGGCCAATGCTTCTGAATGTTGAAGATTTGTCCTACAAGCGCCACAGCGGCACCGGCCGCGACGGTGCCCACGCCGTGAAGCGTAATCGCCAGCCAGTCGAAGTGCGGGCGCGACAGCAGACCGCCGACGTGCAGCACCGCCAGCATTCCGATTACAACGGCGAACCGCGCGGCAGGCGACAATTCATCCCAATGCGCCGCAACAAACAAGGTGACGCCCGAGGCCAGCAGGATGGCGCCAAAGATGAGTGCCAGCAGCACTTGCCACCGCAACCCGGTTGGGTGCTGGCGTGATACTTCGAAAAGCCGGATACGCTCGGCCGTGCTTTCGTCGATGATCCCGCCGCGAGTCCAGCGCTGCAGTTCTTCGTCGATAGCTGACATGGTTTATGCGAGCAACGTATCGAACGAATTTGTGATTGGCAACAGAATTCGGTGCTTGCGCACCGATTTACGTCCCAAATTGGAACAGAACCATCGCGCAGCGACTACGCGAATCAAGCGCCGACCACTGCAGGCGCGCCACGCTCCACCGGCAGGTTGGCCTGCTGCCAGGCATCAAATCCGCCGATCACGTTGATGACATTCTTGTAACCCGCGCGTTGCAGCATGCTGCACGCGATCACGCTGCGATAACCGCCCTTGCAGTGCACCGCAATCGTTTTATCGTACTCGAGCGGCGGCAGTGAAGCCTTGAAGCGATCCAGCGGATACCATTCCGCTCCGTGGATGTGGCCACTCTCCCACTCGCTCTCGCGGCGAACATCCAGCACACGCAGATCGTCGGCCCGCCGGCGAGATTCGAGTTCGTTAACTGTGATCTGCGGCAACGATTGCACAGGGAAGCCGTCATGTTCCCATCGCGCCGGGCCGCCATCGAGATAGCGGGCCAGATTTTCGATTCCCACCCGCGCCAACCGCAAACGGGCCTCTTCCACTTGCTCCGGCGTGTCTGCGATAACGACTACTCTTGCACTTAATCCGAGAACCGCGCCTGCCCACGAAGCAAACTGGCCGGAAAGCGCAATGTTGATGGAGCCGGGCACGTGCCTCGCGGCGAACTCTTCATTGGGCCGAACATCGAGCGCAACCGCGCCGTCGTTCAACATTGCGGTCAACTCCTGGGCTGCGATTGGTTTCAGCTTTGGCAAGTCTGCGAGGGAAGTCGCGCCGGCCCGGTTGATCGCGGCGTCTTCGAGGAAATAGTCTGGACGAGCCGGCAGGTTGCTGGTCATCTGCTTGATGAACTCATCCCGGCTCTTAATCTGCAGCGCGTAGTTGGTGAGCCGCTCCGTGCCGATGGTGGACGAACGCTCGGCCCGCATGTTGCGGCCGCACAGCGAACCTGCCCCGTGCGCCGGGTAGACGAGCACGCCGTTCGGCAGCGTCATCAGCTTGTTGTGCAGCGAGTCGTACAGCAGCCCCGCAAGTTCTTGCGGCGAGTGGGTCTTTGACAGGTCAGGACGGCCGACATCACCGATGAACAACGTGTCCCCGGTGAGCACCGCCCAGGGATTTTGCGATTTCTCTTCGTCGGTAATGACCAGGCAGATGCTTTCCGGCGTGTGACCCGGAGTTTCCAGTCCGTCGATGCGTATTCTGCCGGCGTGCAGCTCGAAACCATCGGTGACGGCGACATGCGGGAAGGTTGCGCCGGCGGCCTCGCCGATATAGATGGTGGCGCCCGTCAGCGCGGCCAGTTCCTTGTGGCCGGAGACGAAATCTGCGTGGAGGTGGGTCTCGAAGATGTGCCGGATCTTGACGTTCTGCTTCTTCCCGGCTTCGAGGTAAATCTCGACATCGCGCTGCGGATCGACGATGACCGCCTCGCCTTCTGACGCAAGCATGTAAGAGGCGTGGGCCAGACATCCCAGGTAGAACTGTTCGAAGTACATAGTCACTCCTGACCAGAAAAATAATAAACCGGCCGTAGCACGGGCAGCGAGTTTGTCTATCGGTCGTAGGTTTCGGACAGATGTTTCAGCCTGGTACTGATGTCGGGCGTCAAGGCTTCGGCACGGAAGCGCCAGCGCCAGTTGCCCGACGAACTGCCCGGCAGGTTCATGCGGCCTTCGCCACCGACTCCGAGGACGTCCTGCATTGGGTAGAGTACGGTATCGGCGACCGATGCCATCACGGTGCGAATCAGGTCCCAGTTGATTTCTGCGCCGTCGGTGTTGAGATAGCGACGCGCGAATGTCATTTCTTTTTCAACGTCGGCGAGCGTTCTGGTGCTGCCGGTTCCTGGTCTGCTTTTCCACCAGCCGACCACGGTGTCGTTGTCATGGGTTCCGGTGTAAGCCACGAGGCGGCGGACGTAATTGTGCGGCTTGAAGTCCGGCGCTTGCGGATCGTTGCCGAAGGCGAATTGCAGAATCGCCATTCCGGGGAAGCCGAAGCGTTCGCGCAGGCCTTCCACTTCCGGAGTGATGACGCCGAGGTTTTCCGCCACGATCGGCAGCTTGCCCAGCGCAGTCTCCATCGCTTCGAACAGCGGAACGCCCGGGCCCTTCACCCACTTGCCATTGCCTGCGGTAGTATCTCCGCCCGGGATTTCGTAGTAGGCCTCGAATCCGCGGAAGTGGTCAAGGCGAATCATGTCGAGCATCTGCAGCGCGCGGCGGAGACGGGCGATCCACCAGGTGTAGCCGGTTTTCGCGTGCTCCTCCCAGCAGTAAATCGGATTGCCCCAGAGCTGTCCGGTGGTGCTGAAGTAGTCCGGAGGAACACCCGCCACGACCTTCGGCTTTCCATCGTCACCGAGTTCGAACAGTCCGGGATTGGCCCACACGTCGGCACTGTCGAGGGCGACGTAAATCGGCACGTCGCCCATGATGCGGATGCCATTTTGTGCGCAGTGGGCCTTTAGATCACGCCACTGGCGTTCGAACTCGAACTGGATGAACTTGGTGCACTCGATTTCGTCGCGTAGTTCGCGATGCGCCCCCTCCAGTGCTGCCGGCGACCGCAGTGCAAGCTCGCGGGGCCACAGCGTCCACATCGCATTGTTGTGCACCTGCTTCAACGCCATGAACAGCGCGAATTCGTCCAGCCACGCCGAGTGCTTGAGGCAAAATTCGTCGAACTCTGCTTTCTCGGCAGCGGCATTTTGCTGGAAAGCCCGAAACGCGGTGCGTAGCAGTGGGAGCTTCCAGGTGATTACCGCTCCGAAATCAACAGTGTCGACAGGGAGTATGGGCGTGTCGTTCAAGTCGCGAGCGTTGAGATATCCCCGTCCCGCCAGTGTCTCGAGGCTGATCAGCAGAGGATTACCGGCAAAAGCCGAGAAGCACTGGTAGGGCGAGTCGCCGTAGCCCGTTGGGCCCAGCGGCAGAACCTGCCAGATGCGCTGGCCGGAGTCGCGCAGGAAGTCAGCAAAACCGTGGGCCTCGGCGCCAATTTCACCGATACCGTAGGCGCCGGGGAGGGAACTGGGATGTAAGAGAATGCCGCTCGATCGTGGAAAGCTCATGCTGGCCAATGACCTGTTGCGATCTTATATTGCGACCTCGCTCTGGCGCATTACGGTGGATTCCACGCGCTCTGCTCCCGGATCGACCACGCGCTGCATCATAACGGCAGCGAGAGCCATGAAGACGCCTCCGGCGATTACGGCGGCGAGACGATTGTTATGCAGCACGTGATTCATCACCCATCCGAAGCCCAGGGAGGCAACAATCTCCGGCAACACAATGAAGAAATTGAAGATGCCCATGTAAACGCCCGTCCGGTTTTCCGGAAGGGAACCGGCCAGCACACAATAGGGCATCGAAAGCGTGCTCGCCCACGCGATGCCGACCCCGACCATGGAAAGCAAAAGCAGATTCTTGTTGTGTATCAGCGCTACCGACACCAGCCCGAGTGCGCCGCAGAGCAGACAGATACTGTGCGCATTCTTACGCCTCACGGCGTCTGCCAGCTTAGGCAGCGCGAAGGAAAACACGAAGCAGACGGCCGAGTACATTCCGAAGCAGACTCCTGCCCATTCAACGCCGCGGGTATACACCGGCGAATTCTGATCTGCGGCTGCGAAGACGTTGCGGGCGACCGCGACCGGGAAGTAGAGCCACATGCAGAACAGTCCAAGCCAGGTGAGCAGTTGTACCGGCGCCAGTTGGCGCATGGTTAGCGGCATTTCGCGAATGGCAGTGAGAATTTCCTGGGCGTGGCTAGCGATGCCGCGCCGTTCGGCCTTGTGGCGCTGGAAGCCTTCGAGATCTTCCGGCGGATACTCTTTGGTGGAGACAATCGTCCACAAGACTGCACCGAAGAACGCTGCCGCCCCGACATAAAACGACAGCCGCACTGTCAGGGGAATGGAGTGCCGGGTTGTTTCAGCCGCGAGATGAAATACGTTGGTAAGCAGCCACGGCATCGCTGACGCCACCACCGCGCCCAGTCCGATGAACAGGCTCTGCATCGCGAACCCGCGGGTGCGCTGCTCTTCCGGCAGCAGGTCAGCGACGAACGCGCGGAAGGGCTCCATGCTGATGTTGATGGAGCTGTCCAATATCCAGAGCAGCCCGGCAGCCATCCACAGCGCGGAACAGCGAGGCATTAGGATGAGCGCGACTGAGCTGAGGATTGCTCCCACCAGGAAGTAAGGACGGCGGCGTCCCAGGCGCGTCCATGTGTGATCGCTGGCGTGGCCAATGATTGGCTGCACGATCAGTCCGGTCAGGGGAGCCGCCAGCCAGAGAATCGGGATCTGGTCGGCGCGAGCGCCCAGGTACTCGTAGATGGCGCTCATGTTGGCCATCTGGAGCCCCCAGCCAAACTGAATGCCCAGAAAGCCGAAGCTCATGTTCCAGATTTGCCAGAAGCTCTTGCGCGGCTTTTGCATGCTGTTTCCCGTCTCGCGGAAGTGGCGCGCGTCAATATTTGCCGATCCTCGGTTTGCGGACGAAGGCGAAGCGTAAGTTCAACCAGCCACTCTTGTCAATGACGAGGGTGTGCTACATCACTTTGAACCGTGAGAAAAATCACTGCGCCCAGCGGCATTATGGGAAACAATACCCGTAACCAAAAAAGGTCGTCCCAACTTTAATGTTGTTAAAAGGTAGTAAACTTTGCGTTAAAAGGTAGTAAACTTTCTGCTGCTTTCAGTACGTTAGCGCAAGAGCCTCGATTGATCTCCGAGCGTCCGGCAAGGGATCAGAGTTTCCGGAGGCTTAAACGAAGCAAGGCACTTCGGGCGTTCGGGCGAAGGAAAGCTATGACTAGCGGTCGCGAGCAGTTGCGGTGGCAGCCGTTCTTCCTCCTTGTATTTGATTGCGTTTCTCTCCCCGATAAAGCGAAACAACAAAAAACAGAAAAACAAAACAATGAAAAACACGATGGAGGCGTATATGAAGTGCTCTAGCCTGTTCCGTGGGTTGGCGTTGCTATGTGTCGTGGGCGTGGCAATTTTCTCTTTCGCTCAATCCGAAGCCGGCCGCATTGCGGGAACTGTTACTGACACCTCCGGGGCTGTAGTTTCCGGGGCTACAGTTTCCGTTACAAATTTGGGTACGGACCGCGTGGTGACGGTCACAACCGGAGGCGCGGGAGAATTCTCCATTCCGACACTGCCGCCGGCGAATTACATGGTCCAGGTCAAGGCGCCGAATTTCAAGACCGTGACGCAGGACGTCACCCTGCAAGTCGGCCAGGTCCTTCCGCTGAACTTCTCTCTCACTGCCGGCGCGGTGACTGAGAACGTGGAAGTCACTTCTGCGGCTCCGTTGGTTTCATCCGACAGTTCAGACCTGGGCACGGTAATCCAGGGGAAACAGATTGTCGATCTGATGCTGGACGGCCGCAACTTCACGCAGCTCGCTCTCTTGACTCCGGGCGTTACCCGCGGCTCCAACAACACTGGCGATGCGAACGGCACCTCCGGCAACGCCGAAACCTACCGCTATAACACCAGCGGCGGGGCGGCGCTATCGGTGAATGGGCTCCGTCCTCAGGCCAACAATTTCCTGCTCGACGGATTCGACAACAACGAATCGCTGGTCAACACCATCATCTTCTTCTCGGCCCCGGACGCGATCCAGGAATTCCGGGTTGCGACCAACGTCGCGCCGGCTGAATTTGGCCGCGCCGGTGGTGGGGTAATCAACACCGCGATCAAGTCCGGCACCAATCAGATCCACGGGGTCCTATGGGAATTCCTGCGCAACAGCGCGCTCGACGCGACTCCCTGGACGCCTCAACAAAACGCCAAAAAGTTTCCCTTCAAGCAGAACCAGTTCGGAGCCGCCGCCGGCGGTCCGATCATCAAGAACAAGCTCTTCGTCTTTGGTGATTATCAGGGCTTCCGGGCCTCTGCTCCCGCCAGCACCGACTACGCTACGGTTCCTACCGATCTGATGCGCAGCAGCGGCTATACCAACTTCTCTGAGCTTCTGTCCGAAGGCATTCAGATCAAGAACCCCCTCACCGGTCTGCCGTTCCCCGGGAACATCATCACCATTCCACTCAACCCGGCAGCGGTGAATTACCTGAATGCGTATCCCGTGCCGAACTGCAACAATTCAACCAACTCGAGCTGCCATTCCTTGACCCAGAACTACACCACGACGCGGCAGCGAATTCAGACCATCAACGACTTCGATGTCCGGGCTGATTGGAACATTGGCGCCAAGGACACTGCTTTCTTCCGCTACAGTTACGGCAACGATAACCTGACCACCACCTCTCGCCTGCCCGACCTGCCCGCCGGATTTGGATCGGGCACCAATCCAACTAAGCCCTGGTCGGCGGTGGGGGAGGAAACCCATCTCTTCACCCCAAACCTAATTAACGAGTTCCGGTTCGGGTTCATTCGCACGACCTTCGGCTATCAGCCTCCGTTCGGCAATGTTCCCCTCTCCGCGAACCTCGGCATCGTCAATGCCAACGTGAACGGCCTCGGGCAGCCTGATCCGGCGCTTGGCGGCGGCGCGCTGATCGGTGGCTACAACAATCAACTGGAGTACACGGGTGACTATGGACCGTACGTGGTGCCGCAAGACACCTGGCAGGAGGCCGACAACCTGTCGTGGGTGAAGGGCAAACACACCATGAAGTTCGGCGCCAACATCCTGCGCCGGCAGGTGGACTTCTTCCGGCCGTTGACCGGCAAAGGCTACTTCTTTTTGTTCGGGAACGGGCAGACGCCCAGCATCACCGGCTACGAAGTGACGGACCTGCTGATCGGTTTCACCAACCAGTACCAGATCGGTCCGGTGCTCGGCAATTCGCAAACCCGCAATTGGGAAACTGGCTTTTACGGGCAGGATGACTGGAAGGTAACCCGCAGGTTGACCTTGAACCTGGGTCTTCGCTGGGACCTGATTACTTGGCCAGTGGAGAAGAACAACAATCAGTCGAACTTTGACATTTACACCGGACAGATTCTGCTCGCCGGACAGGACGGCAACTCACGCAGTTTCATCCCCGTCTCGTATCACAACTTCGCCCCGCGCATCGGCTTCGCTTTCGATCCAACCGGCAGCGGTCAGAGCAAGTTCAGCGGCGGCTACGGGATCTTCTACTTCGTGGACCGGGGCGGCATCAGCAACCAGCTGGCTCAGAACCCGCCTTTCAGCGGTCAGGAGAGCTTCAACTACGTCAACGGATACCGCATCACGTTTACCGGGCAGGCGCCGCTGGGTACCTACGACCCAAACACCGGTCAGTGCCTGACCAGTTGTAATCCGGTGGGAGCAGTGACGCCACTACCCTTAAAGGGCCCGATCATGGTGAATCTGAACAACCCCGTGAATGTCGCCATCTCAGTTGCCACTCTGCCGTCCAACAAGACCCCGAGCGTGCAGGAGTGGAACTTCCAGTACGAGCGGCAACTGGGCAGCAACGTGAGCATGAGCCTGGCTTACGTCGGTACCAAGGGTACGCACCTGGTGACCTACTACAACTACAACCGCCAGTACTACAACTCACCGCAGAACACGGTCAACTTCCCGCAGTTAAGCGCTATCAACACCCAGGCCACCATCGGCAACTCCAGCTACAACGCGCTGCAAGCGACACTGAATCGCCGCTTCACCAATGGCTTGCAGTTCGGGGCCTCGTATACCTGGTCGCACGCCATCGACGATTCGCCGGGCGCTTTCGACAACCCCACGGGATCGTCGGTGGATTACCGCGACCTGAAGGCGGAAAGGTCCAACTCGGACCTCGACATGCGTCAGCGCTTCGTGATGAGCGGCATCTATGACCTGCCGTTTGGCCGTGGCCGCAAATGGGGGAGCGACTGGAATGGCTTTACCAACTCAGTGCTCGGCGGGTGGCAGACCAACCTGATCTTTACCGCGGCGAGCGGCACGCCATTCGACCTCTCCTACACCGGAGGTAACCCGACCGTTCGTCCGAACCTGGTCGGAGACCCCATGGCTGGTATCACCACGCCCTACGAGTACTTCAACCCCGCTGCTTTCGCCCCGGTTCCAATGAACGCCGCTGGTGTCATTTTGCAGGCGGGAACCACTCCCCGCAACTTCCTGGTTGGACCTGGGACCATGGACATCGACTTTGCGACCTTCAAGAACTTCAACATCACCGAGAGGTATGTGCTTCAGTTCCGTGCGGAGTTCTTTAACATCACCAACACGCCGCAGTTCGCTAGCCCGGACGCCAGCTTGACGGATGGCAACTTCGGCAAAATCACCACGGGTCGTCTCGCTAGTGAGCGGCAGATTCAGTTCGCTCTGAAGTTCAGCTTCTAACCCACAACCGCTTGGGGGGAACAGGGAATTACGGCCCTGTTCCCCTTTTCTTTGCACGCCTATGAATAACAAGAACTCCATCGCTGCGGCGCGAATCTCCTCCTCTTTCCTGGTTTTCATTCTGCTTCTTTCCTTCACCTCAGTTGCGCAGCCCGGTGGCGCGCCTAAGATCTCCAAAGTCGAACCACCTAACTGGTGGGCCGGGTACGTGCCCGTGGTCATGGTATTGCTCTACGGCGAGAACCTGGCCGGAGCCGATGTCTCGGTCGATTACGCCGGCGCATCAGTCGCCAAGGTTCAAACTGAACGTGACGGCAAGCATGCGTTTGTCTGGCTGAATTTCGATCCCACTGCGGAACCCGGGGACGTCCCCATTCGCCTGAAGACAGCTTCCGGTGAGACCCGCGTGACTTTGCCGTTGCTGAAGCGCGCATCCGAGGAGGGAAAATTCCAGGGCATCACTCCCAACGACGTGATCTACCTGATCATGCCTGACCGCTTCGCCGACGGCGATCCCAGCAATAATCAGCCCAAGGATGCCGCGCCCGGGACTTATGATCGCTCCAGACCGAAGACTTACCACGGCGGGGATCTGAGGGGCGTCAGTGAGCACTTGCCGTATCTGAAGGACTTGGGAGTGACGGCGCTGTGGATCACGCCGCTGTACGACAACGACAATTCCACCTCCGATTATCACGGCTATGGCGCGGTCGACGAATACTCGGTGGAAGACCACTTCGGCACCATGCGGGATTTTCAGCAGCTTGTTGCTGCCGCCCACCAACTTGGCCTGAAGGTCTTGCTGGACATGGTCCCGAACCACGTTGGACCGAAGCATCCCTGGGCCACCTCGCAGCCGTCTCCGAACTGGCTGCACGGCACGACTGAGCACCACCTCGACACCGATTATTTCTACCCCCCCATCACCGATCCTCACGCGGTGAAGGCGAATTACGTCAGCGCGCTGGAGGGATGGTTCGCCAACGCTCTGCCCGACCTGGCGCAGGAGAATCCGCTGGTAGCGCAATATCTTTTGGAGAACGCCTACTGGTGGACAGAAAGCAGTGGACTCGACGGATTCCGCATCGACACGTTCCCCTATGTTCCGCGCGCCTTCTGGGCCTATTACCACCAGGGATTGTTCTCCACCTATCCCCATTTCTTTACCGTAGGCGAGATTTACGACTTCAATCCGACAGTGACGTCGTATTGGGCCGGTGGCCAGACCGGCTTCGACGGCATTGATACTCGCCTGACGACCCCGTTTGACTTCCCGATGAACTCCGCCATCCGCGAAGTCGTGGCTCACGGAGTTTCCGCCAAGAGAATCGTTGAAGTTCTTCGCCAGGACCGGCTCTATCCGCATCCTGAGCTTCTGGTCACCTTCATCGGCAATCACGACATGAAGCGATTTCTCACCGATGCGAATGGCTCGCGAGAGAAGCTGAAACTGGCGTTTTCCTTGCTGGCGACGCTGCGCGGGATTCCGCAGCTTTATTACGGGGACGAAATCGGCATGGGCGGCGGCGACGATCCCGATAACCGCCAAGACTTTCCGGGGGGATTCCCCGGGGACCAGCACGACGCTTTCACCCGGGCAGGGCGCACGCCGGATGAGCAGGACGTTTACTCCCATGTGCAGACGCTGATGAAGCTCCGGGCGGAACATCCGGCGCTGCGCATCGGGGTGCAGAAACATGTGGCAGTGGCTGACAAGTACTACGCATTCACGCGCGAGACGGAAAGTGAACGGCTATTGATCGTGTTTCACAATGGCGATGCGCCGGAGAGCGTCACCCTCGACCTCGCCAACACTTCTATCGCCGATGCCAAAAGCCTGACGCCGATCTTTGGTGGCAGTGCGGCACAGCTCAATGGCGGGCAGGTGCAGACGCAGCTTCCGCCGAACAGCCTGGTCATCTTCCGGGAGCAATGACGAGCTGAGCTCTACTTCTTTGGCGCCAGTGCTTCCGCTTTGCGGATCGCCTCCTCATGGCGGTCGTAGGCTTCCAGCGCCATGCGGGCCCCTTCGCGCGCGCCCGCGGTACTCATGCGCTTTTCAGCCTCGGCAAAAACGTCCTCGGCGGTCTCGTGCGCATCGTAGGCAATGTCATCGGCTTCCTTCACCCGCTTGGCCGCCGTCATGAGCGCCGGGTCGATCTTTGGCGTTCCCGCCTTCGTGCCGGGCTTGGAGCCCTTACGCCCGCGCCTGGCGTCGCCGTTCTCCGCGACGAGCTGATTGTAGACAATCTTGAGATCGTCGCTCCAGCTCTCCTTGACCTTCATCTCCTGCTGGTCGAGCGCGGCCCTCGCCCTGTCGGCGATCTCCCGCACCCGCTTCTTCTCCAGCAGCCACTTCCAGACGCCCCATTCCATCCCCTCGGTCATGATGGTCCGAGCTTCTTCCACAGGAGCAAGCTTACGCATGACAAACCTCGTAAAATTACGTCCGCAAACCGGTGGGTGCAGTTGCGCTTCGCGCCGGCAATGACTCAAATAGGGTAGAATCGTCGCTCATCACATGGGTATGTTCTTGCAGGACACACCCCCATACTTGCCCGCGTCGCTTTGTCGGGTCACAAGGAACAACCGTCTCAACTTATGATATGGGGCCCATGGGCCGGCTGCGGTTCCGAAAGCGCCGCACTCTACCCTGGCAGAATGCGGCAGCCGGCCGACCGTCGTTCAGCTACTTCCCCAAAATGTTCTTTCCAAATGAAAACTTCGTTCCCACTACGACCCGCACGGTGTTACGACCGCCATCCAGTATGTTCGAGAAATAATTAAAGTGAACAAGGTCGGTGGCTACACGGAGACCGAAGTTTGGGGTCATCTCATAGGTGATCCCACCTCCGAAGCCGTAGAACACCACCGTGTCAGAGCTGGATGTCTTCCCGTTCAGGAGGCCGCTGACAACCTGTGCGATGTATGGGTTGTCAGGCGTGGCCGTGAAAGTTCCGTGCAGTGCGCCGAGCGCCGGACGCACGAAGAGGGTCACCTTTTTGAAGTGGCGGTAATTGAATTGCGGTCCCGCCTCATAGGTATAGGTTGAAGAGTTGTAAGGTACCGCCAATGGGATCCCCAACTCTTGGAATATCGGTAGATACGGCGCCAATTTCGCCTGTGTGGCCGCATTAAGCTTGCTCGGCAGCAGCGTGCTGTGGCCATTGCCGTAGCTGAAATCGAAACCCAGCGTCAGCCAACTGTTCCAGTTGTAGCCAAAGTCGCCATCGAATCCGCGCTGCGTCAGATTCAACGACGGCGTGCTGAAGTAGGAAAAGGCGCCAAAAGTGGAGAACTGGCGGACATCGGTTTGTTGTGAGAAGCAGTTGAGGCCCGTTAGGAGCAGAAATGCCAAAAGGACGCAGAGCAATAAGCGCCGCATAATAATTTCTCCTTGCGAGCTCGACCTTTTTCGGTCAAGTCGCAGTACAAGTCTTCAGTCGAAGTCGAACCGTGGGCGTCATTGTCGAGCGCCGCACTAGCCAAGCCCGCCTGTGAGTGTTCCCATTTTGACCCATGCCGGCGTTTCCTTCAGTAACAAAATAGAAATGTTCCGTATTTTATTCCCAAAACGGGAATGCCCCCCGAAAGCACGCTAGGCCTTCGTCACAGCACTCGTGTGATGAAGTTCACAGCGCAGTTACCTTGATATGTGCTGGGGATTACTGACAGCGGAGGTTATTCGTCCGAATGTGCCTCGGCGAGACGGCGCGCGATGATGGTATACACCGATGCGTTGAACGCTAATCCGATGTGCGTACCGGGAACTTCGAAATCAGTGGCAGAGTTTCCCGTCACGCAGTAATGCCAGTCCACAACCCCATCATTGCGTGTGTAGATTGCGGTTTCCAGTACCGACTTCGGCATCTTGCGGCGAAGGGAATCGAGGAACCTGCAAGTACACATGCCGGTGTAGCAGGTCGGCAGCACGGCGGGTCCATGGTCCGCAAGAATTTGCCGGCGCACGACCTCGGCGGCACGCAGTATCGTTCTGTGGGCCACGGTGCCTCGGAAAGGGGATCCGAGCATGATCACCGACGCGATGTCGTCAGGCCTCTGATTGGCCACGGAGCGGGCGATGATCCCGCCAAGGCTGTGGCCAATGAGATGGATCTTGCGCTCGGTCTCCATCAAGGCCTTCTCGATGCTTTCATTCAAGCGCCGCCGGATGAGCAGGTTCGGACACTCCGCATTCAGTCCGATGCCGGAAACGTAAGCTCGGTATCCCAGGCGCACCAGCCAGGAACGCAACTGGGTGAGGTAGGCGTCCGTGCCGAGAAAGCCGGGAATGAGTACAACTCCGGATCCGTCGCCCCGTGGAACGCCCAGGCCGTAATAGACAGGGGAGGCATGTAGCAGAAGAAACTCGGCGCCAAATAAGGCTTCCTTCCAGATTGCGATGTCTGCTACCGCAGTGTCGTGCTGAAAGCCATGATTCGGCGGGGCCATAGACGATCTGCGTTCTCCATGATGTCATCAGCATCGCGGGCGTGAGACCAAGCCTGATCCTCACCGTGAATTGGTGTCTCTCAATCGCTTGAGAGTTGCCGGGGACTGGGCGTGTCCCGCCAGGATTGGCTCGTGCACCGGAGCTTTACAAAACCTCGGCGAGTGTACACTTCCGTGGGAAATTTGCAACAAAAAGAAAAACGTGCCGCTGCGTCCTGCAACGGCACGTCAGTGCGGCACTCATCACTCCCTGGTTGAGGCTACAGACGAGTGACTCGCACCCATTTCATCCACTACTAGGCGCCGGCGTGGGCGGTTTCCATCTTGATGGTGCGGCCCCGCGGCTTCTTGCGGCGGTGCGCGGTAGTTGCCTTGCTGGGCGTGCCCCGCCGCTTGGTCACCGCATCGATCAAGTCCCTCTCGGCGTCGACGAAGGTCTTCACTCCCTGCCGCGTAAGGTCCGGTATGGGAGCAAAGGGCGAAGCCGGAATCATGTTCAGCGTCTTTTCCGTGGCTTTCAGATGAGCGTGCATCTGCTTGGCAGCTACGTCGAGCAGTTTCTTCTGGGCGTCGACGAAGGAGTCGGTCGCTTCCTGTGCGAGCTCCACCAGTTCCGTCTTACTCATCTTCTTGTGGGCGCCATTTCCGCCCTTGGTCGCGTTGTTCGTCTCCTCGACCACCACATCCAGGAACTTCTTCTGCGTGCGGACGAAAGTATCGAAGCTGTCGCGAGCCGCTTCTACCAGGCCTTCGCCGTCATACACCTTGCCGGCCTTCACTGCTGCCAGCCAGGTGTGGGTCTGCTTGCTGGCGATTTTGAGCATCTCCAGCTGCATCTCGACAAACGTGTCATAGCCACGGCGCAGGAAGTCGGTCGCGGCTACCGCGGGCGGGAAACCGCCGACGCGTTCCTTGACACCGGTGGTGATGATCTCGTACTCCTTCTGCGCCAGGTTCAACAGCAACTTCTGGCCTTCGATGAAGTTCGACATCCCCTCGCCGGCCAATTCCGTAAGAACGGCTACCGGGCGAAATGCGGAATCAGCCAACTGCTCCCGCACAAAGTTCATGGCAGTGGCATTCTGGCGTATCGCCAGGTCCACCAGGATTCGCTGTGTGGCAAAGAAATTCTCGACACCCTGCTGCACCCAACCCGACAGCAAGGAAACAAAGGACGACTCCCGAGCAAGCATTGTGGGCTCGGCTTTAATTCCTCTTGGCATAATGGCCTCCGTTTTGCTGCATTGCAGCATTAACTAGAATCTATTATTCACTGGTGTTCTTGTCAAGGGAAAAGTAATATTATTTGCATTGCAGCATAGGGTTGGGACCCATGAGCACAGATACGGTCGTCATCAAGAAATACGGAAACCGCAGACTCTACGACACTTCCGGGAGCCGTTACGTCAATCTCGACGACATTGCGGCCTTGGTCCGAAATGGGAAAGACGTGCAGGTCGTCGATGCCAAAACCGGGGAAGACCTGACTCGGGTCACGCTGACACAGGTGATTGTTGAGGATGCCAAGGACCAGCCGACAGGGTTGCCACTCGAGTTGTTGCGGCAACTCATCGTTGCTTCCGATCGCGTCGGACAGGAATTCATCATGTGGTATCTGCGGTCGGCCTTCGATACCTATCAGAAGGTGCAGAACTCGCTGCAAACCCGACTTACCGAGATGCAATCCGCAGCGCTCTCTCCGCTGCAGATGATGAAGAATTTCATTCAGAGCTCCGCGCAGGAAAACCCAAGTGGGTCGAGCGAGGAGTTGCAGGAGATGCGCAAGCGGATCGCGGAACTGGAAGCACGGCTGGCCAAACCCAAGCTGGCCAAGAAGCGAGTGCGCCGCGCGAAACCATGACGCGACTGGCTTGACATTCCAGCCTCCACAGACCACGATTTCCAGTAGGCCACACCGATATGTCGCAAGCTGCGGCCAACATCGTGCAGTTGAAACCTCGTACGCTGCAGGCGTTTGAGACTTACCTGCGCGAGGCGGAAGCCGGCATGCAGCCCACTCTCATCGGCGACCGGCCTTTCCTGTGGTCGGACCTCGACTCCAACCGTTCCCAGCAAGTCCGCAAAGGTGAGATCGTCGCGGAATTCTGGTCGGGCCAGAAACCGCTGGAAGTCCCGAATGGCCTCATCCATGATTGGGTGGGAGCCGTGTTCATTCCCCACGCAACGGCCGAAGGCGTTCTTTCGCTGGTTCAGGACTATGACAACCATAAGAACATCTACCAGCCCGAGGTAATGGATTCCAAACTGCTCGCCCATGACGGCAATGACTTTCAGATCTACCTGCGGCTACTGAAGAAGAAAATCATCACCGTGGTGCTCGACACCGACCACGATGTGCATTATCAGTCTGTCGATCACACGCGCTGGTTCTGCCGCTCGTGCACGACCCGCATCGCCGAGGTCGACGATGCCGGCACGCCGAAAGAGAAAGTCCTGGCGCCCGATACTGGCTACGGTTTCTTGTGGAGACTGTACTCCTGCTGGCGTTTTCAGGAGCGAGATGACGGTGTTTACACCGAGTGCCGTGCGATTTCTCTGACCCGCGACATACCGCTCGGGCTGGCATGGATCATCGAGCCGATCATCCGCAAACTGCCGAAAGAATCCCTGATTAATACTCTGAAAGCGACGCGTGAAGCGCTAACTGCCGCGTAGCGGAATGCGAGAGCCCGGTCCGGATTGGCGCGCTACCCTGCGCTTGGTCCCTTGCTGGGATCGTAAATCCGGTAAACAATCCGCACTGTCTGGCGCCGTTCCATTTGCTGGCACACGTGGCGAAGTTCCAGCTCTTTCAGGTGGGAAGGGTTGAAGGCGCGGGCGATCGTAAGGAAACAGTGGTTGCAAATGGAATCGATAGTTCCATCCTGGTTGGGGCGACGAGCGTAGTTGTTTGCTGAATTCGACAGCTGGTTCATGGGCGCACAGTGTGGTGCATTGTCGCACACATTTCCACGAAAAGTGAATGGTAATTTGCGCGGGGGAATTCCCGATTTGGAAAAGTCATCGACAGCGCGTCGACTCGATTGTCTCGATTGGCGTTGGGCTCAATGCCTTAGGAACGGGTTGCTTTCCCGCTCTTCCCCGATAGTCGTAACTGGCCCATGCCCCGGGATTACTAAAGTTTCGTCAGGGAGCGCCAAAACGGGACCATGCAGTGACTGCATGATTTTCTCGTACGAACCTCCGGGCAGGTCGGTGCGGCCGATCGAGCCGGCGAATAGGGTATCACCGGCAATCAGCTTCTTCTCTGGCGCGAAATACAAGCAAATGCTCCCCTCGGTGTGCCCCGGAGTATGAAGCACCTCCGCAACCAAACTGCCGGCCTGGACCTTGTCGCCTTGGTTGAGGTTCGAGTCAATCGCTACCTTTTCAGGCGGGCGCATTCCGATCCAGGCCGCCTGTATGTCCAGCATTTTCAACAGCGCGTAGTCATTCTGATTCAGGAGAACCGGCGCACCGGTGATCCGTTTCAGCTTGCTGGCTCCGCCGATGTGGTCAATGTGAGCGTGAGTAATGACGATCTGTTTGACCGTCAAGCCGTGGCGCTGCACGATGTCCAGCACGTCCTCAATGTCGTCCCCCGGATCGATGACGATGGCTTCTTTCGTCTGCTCGTCGCCGACAACCGAGCAGTTGCATTGCAGGGGGCCAACTGGGAAGATCTCGTGAATCATGGTCTCAAGCTACCACGAAGCTCAGGCCCAAATAAAACGTCAAACAGGTTACTTGAGTAACTTGTAAACCTGAAGTAAACTGCGCACGCCGGCCGCGCACTGACGCCGCAAACAGATCGGGGATGGCACATGGAGCGCATACGGTTCATCACGCACAAAGACAAGCAGATCCTGCTGGTGGATGTGGCCGACTGTACTGCCGAAGAGCTGGCCGCCTGCGTGGACCACGTTCCCGAGGTGGTTACGCGCGAGCCCCTGGGTTCGGTATTGCTGCTCGGCGATTTCAGCCGCGCGCAATTTACCCGCGACAACGTCGAGCACTTGAAGATTGCTGCTGTCTTTGATCGTCCCCACCTGAGGAAATCGGCGTGGGTCCTTACCGAGAACATGCCCAAGGCACTATACCATTCGGTACGCAGCTTTTCCGGCCGTCAGATTCCTATCTTTGCGACTCGCGAAGAAGCGCTCGAATATCTTGTCAGCTAGATAGAGACCTTAAGTCTGTCGCAGCATAATGCGCTGAATCGTAGTGGCGCGGCCGGTTTCGGCATTGCAATCGATCAGCGAGGCGCACAGTCGCACGTCATTGACTGCAGGCTCAAAGCGCGACGGCATGTTGGTGAGGAAGCGCTGCAAAATCACTTCTTTCTGCACGCCGATCACGCCTTCGAACGGCCCGGTCATGCCAACATCGGTTTGCACGGCCGTCCCGCCGCGCAGGACGTTCTCGTCAGCGGTGGGAACGTGGGTGTGCGTGCCGAGAACGGCGGTCACTCGTCCTTCCAGGTGCCAGCCCAACGCGATCTTCTCCGACGTGGCTTCAGCGTGCATGTCTACCAGGATGACCTTGGCCGTGATCTTCTTCAGCAGATCGTCGGCGACGCGGAAGGGATCGTCGTTGTTGGTCATAAAGACGCGGCCTTGGAGATTGATCACGCCGTACTCCACGCCACCGCGCGTTCGTCCCTGGTACCAGCCGAATCCGGGCGAGCCTGCAGGATAATTCGCCGGTCGCAGCAACCGCCGCGCCAGCGAAGCTTCATTCCCGTTGGCCGAGTTCATGTATTCCATGATCTCGCGCTTGTCCCAGATGTGGTTCCCGGTAGTGATGACGTCGATGCCCAGTTCGAACAACTCTTCGGCAATCTGCGGAGTGATGCCGAAACCTCCGGCGGCGTTCTCGCCGTTGGCAATCGTGAGATCCACGTTGTGTTGGTTTTGAAGATCGGCCAACCGCTCCTGCACAATGGTCCGGCCAGGTCGACCAAAAATGTCACCGACGAAGAGAATCCGCAAAGCGCCGCAGTCCTTATGATTTGGTTTGAATTTTGATGGTATCACGCCAGAAACCGACGGCTTTATTGGGCGAGTTCGGCAGTGCGCAAGAAATCGTAGTTGCCGGAGGGGCTCACTTCAATCCCATGCACCCGGTTGGTGTGCACTAGCACGTTGTCGAGATACCAGAGATTGATGTACGGCAAGTCCTCCGCCAGGATCTGCTGGATCTGGTCATAGAGCACCTTACGCTGCTGCTGGTCGAGGGTGCTTTGGGCCTGATGGATCAACTCGTCGACCCGAGCATTCGAATAGAAGGTCCGGTTGGCGCGCTTGGGCGCGAAGCTGGCGGTAGCAAAGATGTGCTCGAAAATGTCGGGGTCGAGATTGCCGCCGACCCAGCGCAGCGAGTGCAATTGGTATGCCCCTTTGGTGATGTCGGCGAAGAACGTCGCAAACTCAAAACTTCGGATATCGAGGGCGATGCCGACCTCGTGCAGTTGCTGCTGCAAAACCGCGGCCAGCAGGCGCGTTGATTCTTCTGTCGATGTCTTGAAGGTGATATGAAACCGAATTCCGTTGACCGGCCGATAGCCGGCATCGTCGAGCATCTGGCGCGCACGTTGCGGGTCGTGCGGATACTTCGTGACATTGGCGTCGTAGGCCCAGTGCTGCGGCGGCAGAACGCTATAGGCGGGCCGCGCCTGGTCGCGCAATAGATAGTGAATGATGGGCTGCACATTGATGGCGTAGGCAATCGCGCGCCGCACGCGAACATCTCTGAGGATTGGGTCGCGCAGGTTCATCGCCACGTAGGCGTAGATGGTCCCAGGCGATTCCATGACGGTCAAGCCGCGGTCTGCTTTGAGGGCGACCACGGTGTCAGCGGTCAGCGCGTTGATCGCGACATCGGCGCTCTGCTTGCGCAACTCCAAGGCGCGGGTGGTGGCGTCAGGGATCACTTTGAACTGCACGCGTTCCAGTTTCGCGGGAGTCGCCCAGTAATCTGGATTGCGTTCGACCACAACTTCCTTGTCCTGCTGCGCGCTGGCGAAGCGGAACGGGCCGGAGCCGACAGGATGCCGGTTAAAGTCCTCGCCACTGCCGTAGGGCACGATTCCAATGGCGCCATCTGAGAGGTTCCATAGAAGCGCCGCAAACGGTGCCTTGAGATGGAAGACGACAGTGGTGTCGTCAGGCGCGTCAATGTGGTCGACCGGCGCATACGTGCTCGTCTTGGCACTACGCAGCTTTCCGCTGATGAGTGAATCGAAGGTCCACTTCACGTCGCGCGCGGTCAGCGGCTGTTCGTTATGGAAACGAACTCCGGGATGCAGGTGGAAGACGTAGGTCTGCGGATCGGGGATCTCCCAACGTTCAGCCAGCCAGGGTTGCAACTCGAAGTGCTCATCGCGGCGGACCAGCGAGTCGAAGAGCAGCTCATCGATGCGCTCCGACTGCGCATCCACTCCGACCCGCGGATCGAGGTTGGTGGGGCTGCTCTCGATAATCATGACCAGCGTGTGCGGATCGGGTTTGCGGGAGCAGGCGGGAAGAAACAGCAAAACGAAGCTCACCAGCAGCATTGCGGTGATAGGGGTCCTTCGACTTCGTGAGGTCGCCAAGGCGACCTCACTTCGCTCAGGATGACAGTCGATTGGGGTCCGCGCAAACCATCGGGCTCCTACATCTTGATCTGTCATGCTAAGCGAGGACACGCCGCTGTTGCGCGCCCGAGTCGAAAGACCCATATGGCTTCGCTGCTCTCGCAGTCTCTTACGCATAGCTGACTTTGCCCAGGACCGCCGGCCGCTCGGCGCCGGTGGCTGACGGCACGTTACCCGGCATCTTTCGCCAGGTCTGGTAAGCCAGAAGCGCGAAGGCGACGGCCTCCTTGGCTTCGGACGGAAGCCCAAAATCATCGGAGTTCCGCACTCTCATCTTGAGTGGCGCAAGCTCCTCCCGGACCATCTGCATGAGCGTCGCATTCTTCGTGCCTCCGCCGGAGACTACGAATTCGCGGAACCGCAGCGGTGGCTCGACCAGCGGCAGGACAAACCTGCGTACTGCGATTCCAATTGATCGCGCGGTCAAAGCGGTCGCCGTCGCTACAATGTCTTTCTCATCGGCGCGGCGGCACAGGCCAAGCAACTCACGCGTAAACTCGAGGCCGAATTGCTCGCGGCCGGCGGTCTTTGGCGGTTTCTGCCGGAAGAATGGATGTCGCAGCAATTGTTGCAGCACGCGGGCGATGGGTTCGCCGCGCGCAGCCAACCGTCCATTGCGATCGTAGGGGCGGCGGAACAAGTGTTGGGTGACGGCATCAATCACCATATTGCCGGGGCCGGTGTCGAACGCGACTACCTGTTCCGGAGCTGCGCGCGGCGGAATCGCGGTCAGGTTGCCAATGCCGCCCAGGTTCTGCGCGATGCGGCCGTAGCGCCGATGCCGGTAGAGCGCGTAGTCGAGGAAGGGCACCAGCGGCGCGCCATTACCGCCCGCGGCCATGTCGGCAGGCCGAAAGTCGGAGACCACCGGCACGCCGAGTTCTGCCCCAATGACGGCCGCTTCGCCCGTCTGCCAGGTGCAGGCAATGCGGCGGCCAAGAAACAGCTTGGCCTCTCCCTGGTGATAAAGCGTCTGGCCGTGACAGCCGACCAGTTCGCATTCCAGCCGCGCCCGGCGCTGCGCTGCGCGAATTGCATCCGCGTAAAGATGGCCCAGCAGGAAGTTCAGCCGCGCGACGTCCGCGACCCTGGCCGAGCCGGCGTTCATGGTTGCCAGAACGGCCCGCCGTACGTTGTCCGGATAAGGAAACTGGTAGTGCGCCAGCAACTCCAAGCGCGAACGGAAGCCGCGGCCCTGGATACGCGTAAGGGCAACGTTGATGCCATCGGCCGAGGTGCCGCTCATGACGCCGGCGACGATCAAAGCACAAACCCCGTCTCTCCGCCAGAGATTCGGTGGCGCTGGTCTTCAGGCCTGCCGTAGGCCGGCAAACTCTTGCTGGTCTTGAAGGGGCACGCCTTCAGGCGTGCCGTAAGAGTAAGACAGGAAGGCGGCTTTAGCCGCTGAGGGACCTCACCTTTCTTGCCGGTCAGATAAGTTGCACATGCAGGGGTGCGGTTCATCGTCAGTTTCCTCAGGGGCTAAAGCCCCTTCTATATTTGCGTTGACTCGGACGCTGGCCAGAAGGCCAGCTCTACCCGAGCTTCTCAGCAAGCTGTGCCCTTTCAAAGCCGCGATGCCAGCATGCTCGCCCGCACTTCTTCGCTGAACTCCCAGAGATTGCGCCGCAGTCTGTCTACGGTTTTCTCCGACGAAGCGGGTGCCATGCGAGCTTTCAGTGCACGCGACTTCTTCTTCGCCGACAAAACGCTTCGCGACTTCTCGGCGACGAGTCGGGCAAACTTCTTGTCGCTCTCAGCTTCTTTGTACACTGCCTCAAACGCCCGCCACACGCTCTCTTCTTTCTGGCAGACGAGAAAGATGTCTGCCCCCGCGCGCAGGGTCTCGACCGCGGCGTCTTGGATTGATGCTGCGGCCAGCACGCCACCCATGTCGAGGTCATCAGTGACAATCAGCCCGCGATAACCAATCTTCTTGCGCAGAATGTCGCTCATCCATTCCTTTGAAAGCGACGCCGGCGTGAGGTCGCGCGTGACTGCCGGATAGGCCGCGTGCGCCACCATCACGAACGGCAGGCCGCCGCACAGCTCGCGATAGGGGAGCAGGTCCTCACCCCAAAGCCGCTTCCACGGCTTGGCAATCGATGGCAGGTCGTTGTGCGAGTCGAGATTCGCTTCGCCCAGTCCCGGGAAGTGTTTTCCGCAGCCCAGCACATTACACTCGTCGAGTCCGCGAAGAAACTCGCGAGCGTAAAGTATCGTCTGCCTCGGATCACTGGAAACGGTGCGCGAGCCCAGCACGCTCTTCGATGCTTTGAACTGAAGGTCAAGCACCGGCGCGAAATCAGTATTGAAGCCCAGGGCGCGAACTTCCTCGCCGATGAGCTTGCCGTGCTTGCAAAAAAGTTTCTTCGAGCCCGCAGCGGCCACTTCCGCAACCGACGGTGCCGGTGCGATGACGTCGCGCAGGCGGTCCACGGTGCCCCCTTCCATGTCCACGCAACGAAACATCGGAGTCGGTACCGCCTTCTGCACATCGCGCAAGAGGTCATGCGTTTGCGTCGGTTCCTCGATGTTGCGCTTGAACAGGATTACGCCGCCGGGTTGCAGTGTTGCCAGCATCAGACGCAGGCGGGTTGAGAGCGTCGTCCCGTCGAAGCCCATGATGAGCAACTGGCCGACCTGCCGGCGAAGATCGAAGCTGGGTTTCGATGGCATGGAACAGATGAGTGTAACGCGAGCGGGCTGATAGCTCAGTTGCGAAGAGAGGTTCCCTCACTCCATCTGCTTCTTGAGCTCGTGCAGCAGGTTCAGCGCCTCCAGCGGGCTGAGGCGGTTCAGGTCCGTTTCCTTGATGCGGTCCACGATCTTCTGCGACAGCGGAGTGAAAATGGTGAGCTGCATCGGCCCAGGCTCGGCGGTTTCGTCGTGCGCCAGATGGCTCACGGCGCTGCGCTCCGCGTTCTCGTGCTCGGCCAGAACTTCGCGCGCGCGGTGGACTACGTCGGCAGGCAATCCCGCGAGCTTGGCGACCTCGATGCCGTAGCTCTTATCGGCGGAGCCTTCCTCGACCTTGCGCAGAAACACAATTCCGCCGCCGCTCTCTTTCACGCCGACATGGAAATTCTTTACCCCGCTGAGCCGGTCAGCCAATTCCGTCAACTCGTGATAGTGCGTGGCAAACAGCGTCTTGGCCCGGGTGTTGGCGTGAATGTACTCGATGGCCGCCCACGCGATGGCCAAGCCGTCATAGGTTGCAGTGCCGCGCCCCACCTCGTCGAGCAGGATGAGCGAGCGCGCCGTCGCGGTATTGAGGATTGCCGCGGTTTCGGTCATTTCGACCATAAAAGTCGAGCGACCGCGCGCCAGGTTATCGGAGGCGCCAATGCGGGTGAAGATGCGGTCTACCAGTCCCAGCCGCGCCGAGCGAGCGGGCACGAACGAGCCCATCTGCGCCATCAGCACGATCAATGCCGCCTGCCGTAGGTAGGTGGACTTGCCCCCCATGTTCGGCCCGGTAATGATGAGAATCGAGTGGGTCGTGCCGTTGAGGAAGAGACCATTGGGCACGAAACGGTCAGCGCCGGTGATCTCCATCTGCTCGATCACCGGGTGACGGCCCTCGACGATCTCGACGTCGCCACTCGCGTCGAGCGCAGGTCGGCAGTAGTTTCGATTCGCCGCAAGGACAGCGAACGACGCCAGCACGTCAATTTCGGCCAACGCCAGCGCCGTTTGGCGGATGCGACGCGCCTCGGCCGCAATCGCTGAACGTAGCTCGGCGAACAGCCGCCGCTCGATCTCGACCATCTTCTCCTGCGCGTCCAACACCTTCGCTTCGTACTCTTTCAGTTCGGGCGTCGTGAAGCGCTCGGCGTTTACCAGCGTCTGCTTGCGTTCGTAGTCGGCTGGCGCCAGGTGCAGGTTCGCCTTCGAGATTTCGAGGTAGTACCCGAAGACGCTGTTGAATTTCACTTTCAGTGATCCGATGCCAGTGCGCTGGCGCTCGCGTTGCTCGATTTGCGCGATGTACTGCTTGCTGTTGCGGCTTAGGTTGCGCAGCTCGTCGAGCGCAGCGTCGACTCCCGAGCGGATTACTCCGCCATCGGCCAGCGTCAGCGGCGGCTCGTCTTCCAGAGACGTCACGATACGGTCGCGCAAGTCGGCAAGCTCGTCGCATTGCTGATGCAGAGCCTTAAGACGCTCGGGAGGGAAGTGCCCCAGCGCCGAGCGCACAGCTGGCAGCTTGGCCAGCGAACTTGCCAGCGCCAGCAGGTCGCGCGGGTTGGCTGTCTCCAGGGTGACCCGGCTCAATAGCCGTTCGAGGTCGAGGATGCCATCCATCGCGCGCCGCAGTTCCCCGCGCGCCACCAGGCCCGTTACCATGCCCTCGACGGCATCCAGCCGTTGGCTGATTTCGGCGGGATCGATTGATGGCCGCAGCATCCAGGCACGCAGCAAACGCTTGCCCATCGGCGTGACCGTGCAGTCGAGACAGCGAAACAGCGTGGCCGTATCACCCGTGCCGGCAAAGAGCGGCTCGATCAGCTCAAGGTTGCGCACCGTGACCGCGTCCAGCACCAGGCAGTTCTGCCGCTCGTAGAAGCCGATGCGGTCCACGTGGTCAAGCGACCCGCGCTGCGTGGTGCGCACGTAATGTAGGATCGCGCCCGCAGCCGTCGCTGCCGCCGCACGGTTGGCCAGCCCGAAGCCTTCCAGCGACAGCACGCCAAAGTGGTTTTCGACTTGCGGAATGGCATAATCAGGCGAGAACACCCAGTCTTCCAGCGGAGTCTCCGCCCAGGAGGCATTCTCCAGTGACGCAATGCGTGGTGCGGCAGCGGGAACCGGCCCGCTCGTCCGCGGCCGATCGAACAGGGGCAACGACGACGCGAACAGCACCTCGCGCGGACGCAGCACCAGCAGTTCCTCGCGAATGCGTCTCTCGGCGTCCTCGCCCTGAAACTCCGTGGCGCGAAATTCACCCGTCGAAAGATCCAGCGCGGCGAAGCCCGCGGAATCCCTGGCGCGCGTGACGCAGGCCAGGAAATTGTTCTCCTCAGAGCCGAGCTGGGCGTCGGCCGCGGTCCCCGGCGTGAGCACGCGCGTGACCTCGCGCTTCACCAGCTTCCTGGCGACGCGCGGGTCCTCCATCTGCTCGCAGATGGCTACTTTGAACCCCTTACGAATGAGCTTGGCGATGTAATTGTCGGCCGAGTGGTAGGGCACGCCGCACATGGGGATGGCGATGCCCTTTTTCTTGTTGCGCGAAGTCAGGGTGATCTGTAACTCGCGCGACGCGACCACGGCGTCCTCGAAGAAAAGCTCATAGAAGTCGCCCAGGCGAAAGAAGACGAGCGCGTTGGGATGCTCTTTCTTGACCGCGGCATACTGCCGCATCAGGGGCGTGGACGGCTCATTCATGGCAGGAACTGCGCGGATTATAACAGTCAAGAAGAACGGCGTTTGCGGCGAAGAGCCAGACCATGTCCTGCTGCTGCGTCGCCCAATTAGGTGACGCCGAAACCTACGAATGCGCCTACAAATGCGGCGCACACCACCAACCGGGCGCGCGGCGAATCGAGGCCGGCATTAGGATTGTCAGGCATACGAAAGGGTCACCGCTTCAGATCGTTGCTGCGTTTGCAGAACTCCAGTTGCGGAAGCATACTCGCGATGTGCGGCTGTGCCAAGCGAATAAGACGGGGAGGATGGGCCGCGCCTGGGCTGAGCAGAAAAAACCCGCCCGAATTGCCTTCGAGCGGGTCAGGTTCTACAAACTCTTAACGCGTTACACGGTGACAGGTGTCGGCTGTTTGACGGGCACCGCCGTAAGCCAGTTGAAGCGGTCCTCAACCGCTCCGTTGACGATCGCGTAGAACTCCTTGCGCACCGTTTTGGTGATGGGACCGGCGATGCCGTGACCCACGGTAATCTTGTCCACCGAGCGAATTGGCGTGATCTCCGCGGCCGTCCCGCTGAAGAACAGCTCGTCGGCGATGTAGAGCATCTCGCGCGGGATGGTCTGCTCGACGACAGGAATACCCAACTCGTGGGCGATGTGCATCACCGAGTTGCGAGTTATGCCCGGCAGTACGCTATTGCACAGCGGCGGCGTGTAGATGCGGTCTTTGTGCACCACGAAGATGTTCTCGCCGGAACCTTCGCTCACGTAGCCGTTCGCGTCGAGCGCGATGCCCTCGCTGTAGCCGTTGACGATCGCCTCCATCTTGATGAGCTGCGAGTTCATGTAGTTGGCGCCGGCCTTGGCCATCGTCGGCATGGTGTTGGGCGCAAGCCGCGTCCAGGACGACACGCAAACGTCCACCCCGTCGTCGGAATCCGGACTGCCGAGATACTTTCCCCATTCGTAATTCGCGATGTACACCTCGGTCGGCGAGTTGAAGGGATTCACCCCCACCTGCCCGTACCCGCGCAGCACAATCGGGCGAACGTAGCACGGTGCCACCTTGTTGGCGGCTACCAGGTTAACCGCACCCTGGCATATCTCATCGAGCGAATAGTCCAGCTCGATGCGATAGATTTTGCATGACTGTAGGAGCCGTTGCATGTGATCGCGCAGCCGGAAAATCGCTGGCCCTTTGGGCGTGCTGTAGCAGCGGATACCCTCGAACACGGAAGAACCGTAGTTGATGACGTGGGCCATCACGTGGATCTTCGCGTCATCCCAGGGAATGAGTTGACCATTGTGCCAAACATATTCAGATGCTTTGATGGCCATTCAGGCGCTCCTTCAAGATGGGAGTGGTACACGTTGCTAAACTGCGGGCCCGGACGTTCTGACAACAGGAGCTGCTTATCGCGAAGCACACACTGCGGCGATCAAAAGTCTTCGCCATCAGGAACTCAGTTGAACTCGGGGCATTATAACTGACCGGCACCCTCCGAACGTCAAAGTTCTACCAGTAGCCGCGTACTTGAGACAAGCGCCACCTTAATGGATGCACGAGGCGGACGTTAGGGTACGGAATTCCGCCCGAAATCCCCATTCCCCAGGGAGCCACGCCGGGTGCTGCCATTACAATTGACGCTGTCATTGCAATTAAAGAAGGTCAGGCCACTTCATCCCGGGAGAAAACTGCATCCACACCTATAACCTCGGCATCGTCGGATTCGGCAACGTCGGCCGCGCCTTCATCTCGCTCCTCCAGAGAAAAGAGCCACAACTCAGGGATCGCTACGGCATATCTTGGCACCTCACCGGCGTTGCAACCCGGCGCTTGGGATGGCTGGTGGCGCCCACCGGATTTTCCGCGGAGAAGGTGCTGGCTGGAGATTTTTCAGGGGCGCAGAAGGCGGCTGATATTCAGCAGTGGTTGCAGCTAAGTCAACTCGACGCTCTTTTCGAGATGAGTTCGCTGAACGCCGAGACCGGGCAGCCTGCGACCGCCCACATCCGCGCCGCGCTTGAAGTCGGGGCACACGCCATTAGCGCCAACAAAGGTCCGGTGGTCCACGCTTGGCGCGAGCTGACAGAGCTGGCGGCGGCGAAAGGCCGGCGTTTCCTGCATGAATCCGCGATGATGGACGGTGTGCCCATCTTCTCGCTCTTTCGCGAGACACTGCCGGCGTTGGAACTTCGCGGATTTCGCGGCGTCCTGAATTCGACGACCACCCTGATCCTCGACTGCATGGAAGCAGGCAAGACTTTCGACGACGCGGTGCGCGAGACGCAGCGGCTGGGAGTGGCCGAAACGGACCCTTCCGCCGATGTCGACGGGATCGACGCGACGGTGAAGATTGTGGGCCTGACCACGGTGCTGATGAACGGAAGCCTCCAACTTGCAGACGTGAGCCGCCAGGGTATTCGCAGCGTTACCGCCGGGCAGGTGCGTGACGCCAGTGCAAGCGGCGAAACTTGGAGATTGGTTAGCCGCGCCCGGCGAGAGGCGGACGGTAGGATTACGGCCTCGGTTGCCCCGGAGCGGCTCAAGGCTGGTGACCCGCTCAGCACGGTACGTGGTACGTCGCTGCTCATCTGTTTCGAGACCGATATCTTCCCCGAGCTCATCATCGGTGAGCGCGATCCCGGCCCGCAAGCGACCTCCTACGGTCTGCTGGCCGATTTCATATCCGCTGTTAGGAGCTCCTAGATATGTCTTCCCGTGCCCAAACCGTGCCGTCTCGCAAGCTGGACATCGCCTGGGTGCGGCAGCAATTCCCCTCGCTTCAGCAGACGGTCAACGGCCAGCCCGCTGCGTTCTTCGATGCCCCGGGCGGAACACAAGTTCCCCAGCGCGTCATCGACGCCATTTCGCAATACCTCGCGCACTCCAACGCGAACACCGGCGGAGCCTTCGCCACCAGCCGCGCCACCGACCAGGTCATAGCTGAAGCCCGCGCCGCGATGGCTGACCTTTTCAACTGCGCGCCCGACGAGGTAGTCTTCGGCGCGAACATGACATCGCTCACCTTCGCCCTCAGCCGCGCCATCGGCCGCGAGCTGAAAAGCGGTGACGAGTTGCTGGTCACCTGTCTCGATCACGACGCCAATGTCTCGCCCTGGGTGTGCCTGGAGACGTGCGGTGCGAAGGTGCGCACCGCCGACATCCAGACAGCCGATTGCACCTTGGACATGTTCGACCTGCAGGCCAAGATCAGGCGCAACACGCGGTTGGTGGCCGTCGGCTATGCGGCGAACGCCGTGGGCACCATCAACGATGTGGCCGAAGTCGTGCGCCTGGCGCACGCCGCGGGGGCGATGGCGTTCATCGACGCCGTGCATTATGCGCCGCATGGGCCGATTGATGTGCGCGCCCTGGATTGCGATTTCCTGGCCTGTTCCAGCTATAAGTTCTTCGGTCCACACCTCGGCATTCTGTACGGGAAGCGCGAACAGTTGCAGCGGTTGCGTCCGTACAAGCTGCGCGCCTGCACCGAGCACCTGCCCGATCGCTGGGAAACCGGCACGCAGAACCACGAATGTCTGGCAGGCTTGACCGCCGCGGTCGACTATATCGCCGACGTGGGACGCTACCACCATCCTGCCGCACAAACCCGGCGCGAGGCGATTCTGGCAGCGTATGAAGTCTTTCAGCAGCATGAACGCGAGATGGTCGAGCAACTCATCGCCGGCCTGCTGGCAATTCCCGGCCTCGCCTTCTATGGGCTCAAAGATCCGGCGCAGTTCGACCGGCGTACGCCGACGGTCGCCATCCGCATGGAAGGCCGCACCCCGCGCGAGCTGGCGACGCACCTCGGCGAGCGCGGCATCTTCACCTGGGATGGCAACTACTACGCCATCAACCTCGCGGAGCGGCTCGGCGTGCAGGAGTCGGGCGGCATGCTGCGCATCGGCCTGGCGCACTACAACACGGCAGAAGAAATGGAGCGGCTGCTGACCGAGCTGCGAACACTGGCGAAGTAGGAAGCCGTCAGCACTCAGTCATCAGCATTCAGTAGTCAGCAATGACTTCGCCACGTTCCTCAGAGTTGTCATTACGAGCGCCCGGGTTAGGCGCGAGGAATCTGCTGGCCGGCCCCTGTTCGGGAAAAGCAGATCCCTCGCTGCGCTCGTGATGACAATTCGGAGATCCTCCCGCGATCTCCAGAAAAATTCAGCCCGAAGGGCGGCTCAGGGTAGCCCAGCGCGTAGCGCTGGGTAGGCCTGCCAGAAATCATTCCGCCCCGGCAGGGGCGCTCGGCAACTGCTCTGTTGATTGCTGATTGCTGACCGCTGACCGCTGACTTATAATCCGCCCGTCCCCCAGAGGAGAGATTTGAGATGCGCGGCGTGCCTCGCTGGCTGGCGGTTTTGGCTGTGGTCGCGATTGTTGCCGTGGTGTGCGCCTTCACCGTGCATCGTAGTTTGGCGCCCGCAGTGCTGGCACTCCAACTCTCCGATGGCACACTCCCGGCCGACGGTTTCAGCTCTACCGAACTCACGATTCGTTCCTCGAACGGCCGCGACCTGCGCGGATTAAAGGTCGACGTGGAGAACGGGGGTGCCCCACCCTTTTCGCCAAGCGAAAGGGTGGGAGTCGAATCGGTGACCGTAGGGCATGAGTCGGCAACAGTTTCTCTCCGTGCCGGAGTGAATCCCGGCGAGACGAGGTTGAAGATCACAGCGCCGGGTTTCGCGCCGCAAACGATCGCGCTCGCCACCACCCTTGACACCAGCGACTCAGTCGGCGACGGCACGCCCGATTTTCTTCGCCTGCACGATCCCGCCGATCGCGCCGCCTTCCGCCGCTGGTTCACTTTGCTGGCCGAAGCCCAGTACTACCGCGGACGGGCCCTTCCGGCGGAGATCGCCGACTGCGCCGCGTTGTTGCGCTTCGCCTATCGGGAATCGCTGCGCCAGCACGATTCGGTATGGGCTCATGCCATGGCCCTGCCTGCTCCCGCGACAGCCAGCGATGTCCGGCAGTATCGGTATCCGTACACGCCACTGGCGGCGTCGCTTTTCCGTGTACGCGAGGGGAGTTTCGAAGCCGCTGACCTGAGCAATGGGACATTCGCGCAATTCGCCGACGTCGAAACGTTGTGGCGGCACGACACGTTTTTTGCAGGCCGCGACCTGTCGCGTGCGCGGCCGGGCGATCTCATCTTCTTTCGCCAGGAAGGCGCGAAGATGCCGTTTCACTCGATGATCTTTGTCGGGCCTAGCCAAGTTGAGCCCGGCGTAGAGCAGTTTGTCGTGTATGACACCGGTCCGACGGGCAGGCTACCGGGAGAGATTCGCCGCCTCACAGTTGCGCAGTTGCTGAACTATCCCGACGCCCGCTGGCATCCGGTCGCCTCCAATCCCGGCTTCCTCGGTGTCTATCGCTGGAACATTCTGCGAGGCGCGGAATGAGCGCATCCGCGGAGCTGCGGGAGCTTGGTGTGGGTGGCGCAGGCCTTCAGGCCTGCAGAGATGGCACGCCATTGACACCGGCTTCAGCCGCTGAGGGACGTCCCGTTTCCCCAGAGGGTAATCCTCCCGCCCGCGAAAGCCTGTGCCGCCCCTACTGGGCTCGGATTTCGACGGCGTCTCACCCTGGGCTTGCGCCCGGGGCTAACTTCGCGACCGCCGCTGCGCGGCTAGGTCTTACCTCTTCAGGCACTGATCGCAAAGCTGGGTTCGCCAGCAATTCGAAACAGATAGCAAACTTTCTTTTGCAACGGTTTATCCTCGTTTCTGCAACTGGCGGCAGGCTTAAAAGCCTGCTCCACCCCTTCGCTCGCATTTTCCTCACTCTCATTCTTTGTTTCACGCTGGTCATGCCGCTGCTCGCCCAGCCTGAGCAGGACAACGAACCCTGGTTCTCGCTCTCCAGCGAGCGCACCTACCTGCCCGGCGAAAAAATCGAAGTCGCGGTCTACACCCACAACGTCAATGCGCTGGAGTTCCGCGTCTATCGGGTCAAAGATCCGGTCAAGTTCTTCAGCCAGATGCAGGAGCTGCACACCTTCGGCGGCCGTGGCCCGGCCATGCCGAAACAAGCCCACACCTGGCTGGAGAAGTTCCACGCATGGAAGCACCGCATCTGGGCGTGGTTCCGCGATTTCATTCGCGAGCAGTTCTCGCCCGAATCGCGCCACAAAATCCGCTTGTGGCAAATAGGCGAGAGCGAGAAGAAGCAGGGGCCCAAGGTCGAAGGTTACGCGCAGGTGCCCGTACTCAATCAGCAGCAGCTTGTCGCCGAATGGAAGTGGGCAGTTCCGCCGCATCAACGCTGGGAAAGCCAGACCGTCGCTGTGCCCGTCAGTGAGAAGGGCGTTTACCTGGTCGAAGCCAACAACGGGACACTGCGCGCCTACACCATCGTCGTCGTCACCGAGATCGCCATCATCACTAAGTCGGCGCCCGGCCGCCTGATGAGCATGGTGGTAGACCGCCGCACCGGGGATGCGATTCCTGACATCCTGACTCGCGTCTGGGTGGATCAGCAGGAAGTCGCGGCGAAGAGGACCGACCAGAACGGCCTGGTGGACGCGGCGATTGATCAGGCCAAGCCCGAAAACGTCGCCGTACTCGCCACCAGCGCCGACCAGTTTGCCGTGAACACGCCCGGCGCCTGGAACCTGGGCAACGGTCCTGACGCGACTCTGAAGGGCTATACCTATACCGACCGCCCGGTGTATCGGCCGGGCGACATCGTACATTTCAAGACCATCGTGCGTTCGCAACTGGCCAGCGGCTACGCCATCCCGCAGGAGCGCGAACTGCGGCTTGAACTGCACGACCCGCAGAGCTACCAGACCGTGTGGCAGCAGACGGTAACGCTCTCCAACATGGGCACGGCGAACTGGGACTACGCCGTTCCTGCCGACGGAACGCTCGGCATGTATTACCTCGAGATGCGCAGTGGTGAACGCTACGTCGAGGGCATAAGTTTCTCGGTGGAAGACTACAAGAAGCCCGAGTACCAGGTGAAGGTGACGGCGCAGCCGCCGCGGGTACTCCAGGGCCAGCCCATCAAGGCTACCATCGATGCACGCTATTACTTTGGCGAGCCGGTATCCAATGCCAAGGTCAAGTGGGTGGTGCACACCTCGAACTACTGGCCGCTGGGACGCGGCGACAACGACGATGAGGAAGCCGGGCCGCCGCAGGAGGGCGCTGATGAGGGCGACAACTATGGCGGCGACCAGGAGAGCGAGAACAGCGGCGTGCTCGATAACGACGGCAAGCTGCAGATCACGATTCCGACCAAGGTCGACAATAAGGGCAAGCGCGACCTGGTGTACCGCATCGAAGCGCGCGTGATCGACGCCGGCAATCGCGAGATCGCAGGGCACGGTTTCGCGCTCGCCACCTACGGTAGCTTCTTCCTGACTGCTGAGCCGGATTCGTACGTCTACACCAAGGGCAGCACGGCGACGATCACGGTCACCGCGCAAGACTACGACAAGAAGCCGGTACAGACTTTGTTCCACGTGGAGATGAATCGCTGGGACTGGCGCAAGGGCGCGGGCGCGCAAGTGGCCTCGACCTCCGGCCAGACCGACGCCAGCGGCAAAGCACAAGTGAAGCTCACCATTCCCGACTCCGGCGAGTTTCGTGTGCGCGTGACGGCCAACACTCCCGAGAAGCGGCAGGTCGAGACCACTACTTACCTCTGGGCGCCGGGGCAAAGTCCATGGTGGAGCGGAACCCGGGAGGAGCGCATACAAATTGTCGCCGACAAGAAGACCTACCAGCCGGGCGACACCGCGCACGTGCTGATCGTGACCGGCAAAGATCCGGCAACGGTGTTGGTGACCACGGAAGGAAATGGTCTTTATTCCGGGCACGTCATCAAGAGCAACGGCGGCAGCGTTACCGTTGATGTGCCGATTAAGCCGGAGTTCGCGCCCAACTTCTACATTGCAGCGGTCTTCATCCGTGACAACAAGCTGTACCAGGGCTCGAAGAGCCTCTCGGTGCCGCCGACGCAGCACGAGATGAACGTGCAATTGCTGCCCTCGAAGCCGCAGTACCAACCGGGCGAGGCCGCCAGCTACACCATCAAGGCGACCGACTCCAGCGGCAAACCGGTGGTGGCGGAGTTCAGCCTGGGCGTGGTGGACGAGGCCATCTACGCCATCAAGCCGGAAACCGTCGGTACCATCATGAGCGCTTTCTACGGCCGCATTTATTCCCGCGTGATCACAGAAACGTCGCTGACCTACTACTTCAGCGGCAACGCCGGTAAGCGCGCCATGCAGCTGGCCAATGCACGCTCATCGCACGGACTCGCACAGCTGAAGCCCGAACGGCTCGTCCAGCCGAAGGTCCGCAAGGCATTTCCCGACACCGCGTACTGGATCGCCGATTTGCGCACCGGCAGCGACGGTCAGGCCACGGTGAAGTTCGACTATCCCGACGCCATCACATCGTGGCGTGCCACCACGCGTGGCGTCACGCAGAACACCATGGTGGGCAGCGCGGTGACCAACGCCATCGTGCGTAAGAACCTGATGGTGCGACTGGTGGTGCCGCGCTTCTTCCGTCGCGGCGACGAGATCACGCTCTCCACCATCGTGCAGAACTATTTGCCGGCGGACAAAGTCGCCAAAGTCTCAATGGAGTTCGACGGCCTGCAGGTGCTGGACGGCTCGACGCGCGACGTGAATGTTCCCAGCCGCGGTCTGATGAAGGTGGACTACCGAGTGCGCGTGCTCAACGTAGATTCGGCGCGCGTGCTGGGCAAGGCGCTCACCGACATCGAGAGCGATGCCATGGAACTGACGCTGCCGGTTGTCCCCTTCGGCGTGAAGGTGGCGGTGCCGAAGTCGGGCTCATTCGCCGGCGCCAACACTACCGACACGGTTCAGGACATCACCTTCCCCGCGGCCGCCGAGGTCGGCACGCGCAAGCTGACCATCAGCCTCACGCCCTCCATCGCAGGCACGCTGTTCGGCGCGCTCGACTATCTCACGTCGTACCCCTACGGCTGCACCGAGCAAACCATGTCGAGCTTCCTGCCCGATGTGCTGGTCGCGAACGCCATGCAGAAGTTGGGCGTGAAGTCGAACATCGATCCCGCGGTGCTGAAGAAGCAGGTGCAGGCCGGACTCGACCGGCTGTACAACTACCAGCATCCCGACGGCGGATGGGGCTGGTGGCAGACCGACGACAGCCATCCCTTCATGACCGCATACGTGATCGCGGGACTGAGCCAGGCCAAGGCCGCGGGCTTCGAGGTGAAGGCCGACGCCATCGACAAGGGCCGCGTCTGGCTGCGCGCGCAGTTCAACCAGTCGCAGAAGGTCAAGACGGACCTGCGCGCGTACATGACTTACGCGCTGGTGCTGAGCGGCACGCACGATACCGCCATCCTCGACTCGGTCTGGGCCCAACGCTCGACGCTCACCTCCTACGGCAAGGCGCTGCTCGGACTCGCCATGGTGGAGATGAGCGACGCGCGTGCCGGCGAACTCACGAAGGAACTCCAGTCCGACGTCAAGCAGGATGACTCGCAGGCCTGGTGGCCCAGCGACAACAACTACCTCTTGGAGTACTACGGCAACACGACGCCGCAGGCCACGGCCTATGCTCTGAAGCTGCTCGACCACACCGACGCTAACAGTCCGTTGCTACCCAAGGCCGCGATGTACCTGGTCAACCATCGCGACGAAGGTTCCTACTGGGATTCCACCGAGCAGACGGCAATGGTCATCTATGGCCTGACCGATTACCTAGAGCGCACGCAGGAGCTTAAGCCGAGCTACGTGGTCGAAGTGCAGGTGAACGGGAAGAAGGTCGCCAGCAAACGTTTCTATGCTGCCGAGGCCCTGAATCCGGCGACGACGATCATATTGAACGAATCCGATCTTGCGCCCGGCGCGAACCAGGTGCGCATTGCCAAGTCCGGCGATGGCCGTCTTTACTGGTCGCTGCGCGGCGAGTACTACTCCAACGAATGGAAGCTGGTGAGCAGCGGAAGCTTCCGGCTGAGCACGGCCCGCGAGTACTTCAAACTCACGTCGCTGCAGAAGGACGGCCGCATCGTGTACCATCTCGATCCGCTCTCCGGACCGGTCGAGGTTGGCGACACGCTGGCGGTGCGCATCACCGTCGGCGGCAGCGACTGGAAATATCTGATGATCGAGGACCCCATCCCGTCAGGGACTGAGTCCATCGCGCGCGACGATCTCTACACGCCGGACCAACGTCCGGATTGGTGGGGACGCTGGGCCAGCTATCGCGAATTGCGTGACGACCGCACCACCTTCTTCAATCTTTACTTCCCGCAGGGGCAGCATGAATACGTTTACCTGCTGAAGGTGGTGAACCCGGGCGTCTTCCGCGTTAGTCCCACGCGTGTGGAGCCCATGTATCAGCCGCAGTATCTCTCGACCAGCGATGCGCTGACGGTGAGCGTGAAATGAAACTGCCCGCCTATTCCGCCGGCACCACCAAGCTATGGCTGCTGAACCTCGCGGCCAACGCGGCCGCCATGGCGGCGTGGTATTTCTGGTTGCTGATTCCCGATGCCCATGGATGGCAGGTCGCGGGTTCTGCGCTGCTGGCCATCAGTGTCGTCTTCCTGATGGTGTGGCTGCGCGCGGGAACACTGGCGTATTTCCGTCTCGCAGAGTTTCGCGAAAGTGCAACCATCTGGCCAGCTTTCCGCCGCGGATTACGCCACGTGATTGCTCTGGCACTGTGGGCCACTGTGTTTGCTGTGATAGAGCTCTGCCTGTGGCGGCTGAGGCTGTACGCCCCGCAGTTCGGCGTCTGGGTGTGGCAGAAATTGCCGGGCCCTTTGCGGATTGGCACTCCGCACCAGTTCATGCGGTGGACCGACTGGAAACTGCTGTTCTTTTTCTGGGTGGTTGCGCCCGCGATTTGGCTACCCATGGCGACGACCGTTGCCGCCTTGGGATTTCGACTGACGCGAATGGCGCACTCCCTCCGCGTCTTGAAGCGGCCGCTCTACTGGTTGTGGTTCTGCGCCTTGATTCTTGTCGGGGTTTACGTTCCCTACAAGCTGATCTGGTGGGTTGATTACCAGACCAGTCTCAACCTGCAAGCCTGGAGCATGGGAGGGCGGTTCCTCGCTGCCTACGTCATCGTCGTTACCGCCGCGATTGCGCTGGTTGGCGTCACCGGCTGGCTGACCGAGCGTGAAGATTTGGAGTCGAGCACGGATCATTCCTTGGAATGAGCGGTGCCTCGGCGTTGCGCTCGCCCCGCTCGTCGCCCGGGATGACAGGGTTTGCTTCACTTCCCAGAGCGCATGCCCAGCCCGTCGGCCACCTCCGCCGGCAGCCCGTTCTGCACCCAGTCCAGCAGCGTCTCTTTACCGCGTTGCTGGGCCAGTTGGGCGACCCGCCCCCGCGCCTCCGCATAGGCGCGCCGCAATTCTTCCTGGCTCGCCGGAGCGCGCAATGCCTTCTCCAGGGCCGCGGTGGTTTCGAACGCGACGCCCTGCGGGGCGGACGAAGCTGGCGCGCTCAGGTACAGCACCAAGCCTTCGCGAAACCACAACGGCGTGCCTGGCCGCGCATAGGACTCGATGAGCATGTGCAGCAGTTCATGGCGAAGCGTGGTGTCCAATGTCCCTGCCTGGCGCAGGACATCGGAGGGCTGCATCTGGATGGTGCGCCCACGCGTGGAGGCGGCTACCCATCCCGGCTCGCCGGTTGAGTTGCGGAAGTCCGCAACCGTCGCGTACACCTTCAGGCGCGGTGTCCCGCGGTAAACCAGGCCGGTGCTCTCCTCCGATTCGTGCAGGAACCGCGTCGCCATGGGCAGCAACTCCCGGTCGCGCTCCGGCCTCGTCGTCAGCAACTGGACGTCCTCGTTGGCCAGTTGCTGCCATGGCATTCCCTGCGCGCTGACGCCCAACTTCGTTCCGGGATAGTAAAAGGCCAGGATCTCGCGATACGAGTGGCCTTCCTCGCCCATCACCTCGGCCCCGACCTGGCACAGGCCCACGCCATGTCCGGAGCCGCGCCCGTGAAACACGATTTGCGTTCCCGCGTCGCTGACGTCGTACCAGTTGCTCTTCAACCGGTCCCAACCAATGTGGCGCCCGATGGCACCGCGAAAGGTCAGCGCCGGGACGGTCACGCCACCGCTGCCCGCAACCCGCAGAAACTCAGCTCGCCCGCTGGACGTGCGGTGCAGCACTGACACCGACCGCAGCGTTCCGGGTACGCTGACCCCATCGGCCCGCAGCGCGCGTTGCAGCTCGCGCTTAGACACCTCGGTGCGCCATTGCATTCCGCCATGGCGGAGGCAGTACTGGTCCGAATGCTGGTTCAGGAACGGCGCGCGCGCCTCGTCGTTGCCCAGGATGAAGCGACCGTCTTCACTGGTACCGCCGCAGTTGGCGGCATAGTAGGCGGCAGCCGGCTCACCGTCGTACCACAGCACCTCGCCCGCGGTGGCGTCGGCGATGCGGCGCAGGTGCGGGTCAATGCCGGCGACGCGCAGGTCCTGGCAATGCGTGGTGTCGCAGAAATCGAAGCCATCGACCTCGTGCCGCCTGCCAAAGTGCATCGCGTAGGTCCGCGCCGCCACGGCCATCGCCTTCAGCGCCTCGTCCGACTTGAAGTTGCCCACCTCGCCCGCCAGCACTCCGGCGATGTACTCCTCCATCGGCATCAGCGCGGTGATCTGCAAATAGCCATCCTGGGCGCGAATCTCGAGAGGGAAGTCGGCATGCAGGGGCGGCTCGCCAGCGGCGTTCATCTGGTGCGCGCCGCTGATGCGAGCTTCCGACATCGCGAACTTGTCGCTGTCGGTTTGAAGTTGCGACCCATTGGCGCGCAGAGTGAGGGTGGCGATGTCCGCTGGTTTGCAAGTTGCGCACTTTCGCAACTGTGCCTGCCCGGCATCGGCCTTCACCCGCAGCTCGCGCGGAGGATGCAGATACCACAGACGCACCCGCACCGTCTGCGGAAAGCCACTGGGACTGGCCGGCTTGCCGTCGCCGCCGACCCACAGCGCCAGCACCATGCCCAGCACCGCCATCAGCCGCTTCATGGTTGCGTCCCATTCTGCGCCGCGAATGCCGCAAAAACGTCACGCGCGATGCCGGCTGCGTCGCTGCCGTGTCCCTTCTCCAGGAACACCACTACTACGATGCGGGGATTATTGGCGGGCGCGTAACCGGCGAACCAGCCGTGCGTCCATGCGCCCTCATCGGCAGTGGCCGTTCCAGTCTTTCCGGCAACTTGTATCGCCGACGCGGGCTGCGCCGCCCGTGCCATCCCGTACGCTACCGATCCCTGCAGGCCCTCGAACAGCAAGGCCATGGCGCCGTCCTTACCGCGTGCGACGGACGAGCGCGCCAGGTTGCGATAGGCGTTCGCCAACTCCAGCGGCGTTATCCGGATGCCCGACTCACCGATGGCCTGCAGCTGCAACTCCTCCGGCGAGTGCGCCAGCGCTACGCTGCCCGCGGCCTCGTTCGCCGTCAATCCGGGAACGGAAGCGAATCCTTCGCGCACAAAGCTGTCGCGCAACTGCTGAGGGGTAAGCCGCGTCGCCACACTGGTGAAATACGAATTGCATGAGTAGGCCAGCGCCCCGGACGGATCGAGCGGTTCCCCCGTCGCAGGATGAGAACAGTCCAGCCGGTGCCCAGCGATGGTCAGCGTGCGCTTGCACATGAGCGTAGTGTGCCCATCGACCTTTCCGCCAGCCAGCAGCGCCAGCAGCGTGAACGGCTTGATGCTGGAGCCGGGATAGGCAAGCCGCTGCGCCGCAACTTGCGGATGATAGGCCGCCAGTATCCCGCCGGACTGCACATCAAGAACGAGGGCCGTGCCGGCCTGTCCCGCCATCGCGCAGTTGAGCGCATGCAGCAAAGCCGGACTGTCGTTGCGTGCCGGTGCCGGCCGCGATACCATCGGCACCAGGGCTACAACCAACCCAGCGCAGGCCAGATTCCAGCGGGGCATGCTGTGATTGTAACGGCCAGCCACACCTTCGGAGGGGAGCGAATCCGCAATGCCAACGCCGTTGAGAACTGGCGGTGCAGGCCTACAATTGTAGTGTGGTAAATGGAGGTCGCCATGGAACTGCGGTTGACCGACAAAGAAGAAGAGCTGCTCATCGAGGTTTTGCACGAGCAGCAGAAGCACCTGCTGCACGAGATCGCCAAAGCCGATCATCACGACTTCAGGACGACGCTGCGCCACCGCTGTACCCTGCTGGAAGGCATCATCGAAAAGGTGCAGTCGGTCAAGGCGAGCGTCTGAGATCTCGTCGGAGCGGCGAGACAGCACCGGCCAGCGCGTTACGGGGAAGGACTATCCCCTAGCAGAATTACTAGGGGTAGGTGGTTACTATAGCTTTGCCGGACGTCGCTTTTTCTTGGAGCGCCGTGCACCCTGTACTAGGCTTGGGACGGGCCGGGTGTTTCCTTACGACTTACGCGGTGCCAGTCCCCGCGGTGATTCGCTCTTTCACAAGTCGCGGTTTAGGAGGCCGGCAGTCCTTGCTTAGCCTGACAGATGGGCGGCAACAATGTCCAACTTATTTAGATGCAGTACTTTGCGTTTAAGTCTAGCCGAATGAGGACTTTGCGGCTATAAGGCTAAAGTTATGAAAGCAAATGGTTTGGATGCCATACTAACTCCAATGTTTATAGGACTTTAGCTGCAAAGCATTAAAAACAAGTAACTTGCAGACAACAAGTTTTTTTGCAAGCCCTGCCTTCACAGGTTGTCACCAAGCTCGTGGGCGTGGTTTGCCCAATGGTATGGAGTTGCGAAATCCGAGCCGCGAAGCGGCGACACGATTTTCGTAACAGCCTGTACCGTGCCGGGCGATCCGACCCCGCTCCGCGTTCGGCGCCGACTTCGGCCGTGAACAGATCCGGCTTGGGTACTTAGTGCCCGCCCCGCGGCGAGAGGGCGAAGCTCACCGCCTAGTTAGGGCTTCAGCACGATCTTGCCGTGGGCGCCCGACGGCTTCATCACTTCCTGGTGAGCACGAGCGGCTTCCGCCAGCGGAATTTCCTGCCCGATGATTGGGCGCAAAGTACCCACTGTCAATCCGGCGATCAGCGCCGCATGCATCTCGCCATACTCGGTTTCGGTGGTGGCTACCAGGGTTACGCCGCGGATGTCGGCTTCGCGTCCCATGGCGTCGCGCGGATTGATCTCGACCGCGCCGCGGCTGCCGATCACCATGACCCGGCCTTTCTTGGCGAGCGCGGTCAGGTCCTTGCCCAGGTTCTTGTTGGCCAGCAGCTCCACGATGATGTCGACACCGCGGCCGTCCGTCAGTTTCATCAGCTCATCGAGATAGTCATCGGACGAGTGATTGAGCACGTGGTGCGCGCCCTGGTCCTTCACCAATTGCATGCCGCGCTCGCTGCCCGCAGTGCCGATGACCGTCATACCCACCGCGCGCGCCAACTGCACGGCAGCGATGCCCACTCCGCCGCTGGCGCCGTGCACCAGCACAGTCTCCGCCGGTTTCGCGTTGCCACGCTGAAATAATCCGCGATAAGCAGTGCCGTAGGGCACGCCGATCGCCGCTCCCTGTTCAAAGCTGGCGTTGGCGGGCAGGCGTCGCACCTGCGACTGGTTGCACACAGCCTGCTCGGCATAGGTCCCGCTGCTGGCGCCGAAAGTGTAGACCCGGTCGCCCGCCTTCCATTGCTTCACGTCCAGCCCAACCGACAGCACGACTCCGCCTGCATCGCTTCCCGGCGTGTAGGGCAAGTTGGGCTTGAAGGCGTAGGTCCCGGTGCGGATATAGGCATCAACGGGATTGACGCCGGCCGCATGAACGCGGACCACGACTTGTCCCGGCCCCGGCTGGGGATCGGGCACCTCTTCGAGTTTCAGAACCTCAGGACCACCGAATTCGTGCACGCGGATGGCTTTCACGGTTCTCTCCTTATGCTGGAAACCGTATCAGATTTGGCGGCGGAAGTGCGACTCCCGCCCGGCCGGCGGGGGAGACGAACGCGGCCTCTTCCCGTTACACTAGCGGTAGCGAGGACTTGAATGGCGGTTACGCAGGAAGATGTCATCGCAGCACTGAAAGAGTGCTACGACCCGGAAATTCCAGTCAACATTGTCGATCTAGGCCTAATCTACGAAGTTCGCGTGAAGCCCACGCAAGTAGCCAATCTCCCCGGAGAAGATGTCGAAGTGGAAATGACGCTGACCACGCCGGGCTGCCCATCGCACGACTACATCAGCGACCGGGTGAAGCAGCGCCTGCTGCGCATGCCCGGGGTAAGCGATGCCACGGTCAACATCGTGTGGTATCCGCAGTGGACCCCGGAACGGCTCAGTCCCGAGGCGCGAAAAGAGCTGGGAATCGACTAACCGGACGAGCGCTCCGCGAGGGTGCTAGCGGTATTGCTTCTTGACTTCGCGCCAGGCGCTGACGCTGCGCTTTTCTGCCTCTTCCGCGAACCCTTCTCCCAGTTTTTGTAGCGTGGAGAAGATCTGCAGGCCCTTTTGCAGGTATTCGGGAGCGCTCTCCCACACGGCCTCAAACTTTTCCGGGTACTCTGAGGCCAACACTGCCAGGCCGGCGGCGGCGAAAGCCATGCCCAAAGGGCGGCGGCGAGAAACGATGAGGGTGGCGCCGACTCCGAGCGCCCCAACTACGATTGCCTTCTTCCAGCTTTGCATGCGCTCACCTCTCCAGATAATAAACGGGGCCTAACCGCCAGACGGGTTAGAGCCAGTTCCTCGCTCTGCTGTTGCATGGCCTATGCGACAGTCTGAGTAAGTATCCATGCTGAGGGAAGGGAAATCAATCGCCGTTGTGACTGCCGGCCGGATCGGTCGATTCGTAAGCGCGTGTATAATTTTCAGGAGCGCGCCCGTAGCTCAGCTGGATAGAGCGATTGCCTCCGGAGCAATAGGTCGGGAGTTCGAATCTCTCCGGGCGCGCCAGAGTTCTTCTTGCCCGTCAGTAAGTTGCGGCTGATCTGATAGCCCGTCGATTTCCCCACTTTTCCGACTGTGCCCAATTTTGTGCCCACCTAGCCTCGACATTGCGGAAAGCACCGCATCTTCCGAGGGGTGAACATAGCGGCTTGAAATCGCAATCGAGCTGTGCCCCGCAATGCGGGCTAGCGTCCAAGCATCACAGCCAGATTCGCCCAGGCGAGTGAGGAAGGTGTGCCGGAAATCGTAAAGCACGAACCGGCGCACCTTGCTGAGTGTCAAAGCGCGGATGTGCTGCTTCTTTAGACTCGAATGGGTCAGCGGCGAGTATGCATTCAGCTTCATTTGAATAACTCCACGGTCGCGAACGGCTCAGCCGACCCCGGCCGGAAGCGATTGAGGGTGAAGTTCGTTGGTTTCCCGGGCTGCACGTCTACGAGGACGTAGTTGTATTCCTCTATCGGGCTTGCACCTTTCCAATACTGGTCCGGCGGGTAACCGTCGGGAACCTTGATATGCGTTCTGCCGGGAAGAATCGGATCCTGTTCCGCGCCGCCACCGCCCAGCATCAGGTATTTCACTCCGTCCACCTGATACAGCTCGGTGGTGTGCACGTGCCCGTTGAAGACGACGATGTCGAGGTCCTTGGCGTACGCGGCAATCGCCTTATGGGGATTCTGATCGGCGGGGATGGCTCCCATGCCGGAGCGCGCGAAGACAGGGCTGTGAAACGAAATGAAGACCTTCTTGGTGCCGTTGGCCTTGGCCTCATCCAGCCACTTCTGCATCTGCTCGATCTGCGCTTCGTAGGGGGGACGGGTCGAGCCCCAGCCCGACGGGTCGCGGTAGTCGTACGCGCCGGTCCAGAGGAAGATAAAACGCACACCCTCGTAATCGAACTTGTAGATGAGTTGTTTGTCGGAAATCCCGAATTTCGTCAGATAGGGAAACGCAGTCAGCAGGCCTTCGACGTCGGAGTCGCCCCACACTTCGTGGTTTCCGACAGCAGGAAAAACACGACCGGGCAGGCCGGCCTTCTCCATCTCGCGGTCTGGTTTGGGAAGTTGCTTCAGTATGTGCTCGTTCGCCAGCTTCCAGTAAGGATTGTCGGAGGGCTTGCTGCCCTGCTTGCCCCACCAGACCAGGTCTCCCGTGTTGACAATGAACTGAGCGCGCCCGCTCTTGATGTTCGCCACTACCTCTTTGGCCACCCAGTCGCCGCCTTCCAGCCGGAACATGGTGCGGCTCACCCCGGGAAGTAGTTTTATGTCTTCGACCGAAGCCTCCGTAACCCAGCCCTTATCGAACTTCAGCGTGGTTATTTCGCTTGCGGTATCGAACGGCATGACCATCTCCACCAGTTCCTTGGTGGACGGGTCATAGATCAGCTTGACATCCTTTTGGACCACCTCTGGCGCCACTTTTACCGGAAGTACCAGTTCAAACATGTCAACCATGAGCTGGCGAGCTTCGGCCTCCTGGTCTTGCTTGTACGGGAGATACATCATCGACCGTGAGTCACCGTACACGGCAAACGAAAACCCTTTATTGGCAGGGTGTGAAGCTTGCTGCGCGATCGCGGTGAGCGGCTGAAGAGCCAGCGCGGCGATTAATACGAACAAGATAGAACAAACCTTTACAAAGTTCTTCACCAGTGATTTTCCTTTGGTCGAAACTGTTGCCTTGGCCCGAAGTGGTTAGGGCACAGGCAATGAGAATTATATGCGTAGCCGCGCAGTGGTTATGCGATTGGCATCACACGACCAAGGGCTTCTAAAGTATGCAAATGAGGTCGGTCTTAGGAAATAAGTGACGATATCCGGCCATCTCACACGTAATTAGGACCGGCGACAGAACGACCCATACACCCCTTACGCGCCCGATGCTGAAGCTGACTGATTCAGAATGAGGTCGGTTGCCTTCTGTGCTTGTCCTGCAGCGATCAGTACCAGCCGAGGGTCTTTTTTGAGCACCTCAAGCCAAGTCCGCAGGTAGGCAGCACTGTTGTCGATGGTCTTGTTCTCGATACCGGAGAAGCCGCACAGGAATGCAGCTCCCATTTCTGCAACCAGCTCCTCGGCACTGTATTGCTCGTCGCCGAAACGCTCGAACTCGGTGAGCGTGGGTCGGTTGAGACGGAGAGGATGTCCGGTGGCGTGAGTCAATCATGGAACAGCGTTGAGTAAAACTCCTCAGCGCTATCGAATGATGGTCGATCCGGCATCTGAACCAGATCACGCATCTTGTTGTAGGCGGCATGATCGCTCCCGTAGCGGATGGCTGGCTTGCCGAGCCACTGGGTCACGATCTGCTCGCAGTTGTCGATCGGATCGATGTGCGGGACGGGCTCCGCAGCCTGAGGCGGCTGCAGTCGCAATCCCTCGCATTGGTTGAAGTTGAAGACGGTGTAGTAACGACAGAGGACCGATTTCTTCTCAATTACGTCCTCGCCGTCCTGCACTTCTCGGGTGCCGAACTTCCAGAACACGACTGGCATGCCTTTTTCGCCCTTACGAACATGACCTCCCAGTTCGTTAGCTTGGCGGAGAGTCAGCCAGTACGGCGATGCACAGCCGCTGCTGGCCAGGATCCAGACATTGATGCCTCGATACGGGTGGCCGCTCAGCAGGTTACGGGGCAGTCCGTGCTGTCCGGGCGTACTCCACGGTTTGTGCCATGGTGCGGTACCAGCTTCGAGTTGTTTGATGATTCGTTCGGTGATGATCTCGTATACGTTTGCCATTGCAATTCCTTCCTTTCGTTTGAATTGGAGAAATAAGGTGGGTAGAAACGACAAAGGGCGGCATCGCTGCCGCCCTCGTCGCCTGGTTTGTGGTTGGGAGTTAGTGGATGATTGAGCCGTTCCGGCTTGGCTTTCTCTTGGAGAGAGAACGCAGCGGGAGCACACACAGAAGATCATCAAGGCGTTGACGATCGTGCCCCCAGCGGCAAACACGACCCCCTCAGGATTGATAATCCCGTGGGTGCCGTAGTTGAACAGCTCGGTGCCGAGGAGGGTTGTGCTCCGGTGTTTGGATATCCACCGAACACATCCTTCGGACGATGCGAATCGCCGTAACGGAGTCTCGTGCACGACTTCGTCCAGCTTGAACAGACCGAGCCAGAGCATCAGCCACAGGCCAATGCCAGCCAGGAATGAGCCTTTCATCGTTGGCGTGAAGGTCATCGAATACCTCCTTTCATTCGAGAACGGACCCGGCCAATGACCGTCAGCAGGAGCAGTTCGAAGGCGTTACTTCTCACGAAGCTCCTTAGGGCGGTGGCCAGGTGGGTAGCGAGTACTCGCTCGAAGCGGGTACTGACTCGGGTCTGGGCAGCCAATGTCCGTGACAACAAACGCAGTGGAGCTGCATCCGTGCCGTCCAAATACAGTGCCCGGATCACGCTGGCCCGCTTGCGAGCTCGGACAATGCCGACAGCGAGTGCGGACTCAGCCGCCAGCAAGGCAGTGATCATCGCCCACCTCCCAGCAGGTAGCCGAAGCGAACAAACGCCCCTGCGAGGCCTATGAGCAAAGACATCGCTATTGCGGCAAGGATTATGAGAACCACCTTGGAGATCCTGGCTCTCTGTGATCGTGGTTGAGCGAGTTGAGCCAACTTGGACAGAGCCGGGAGTTCGGCCTGAAGCTGCTCCGGATTGACATGCCAGCGTTGGCAATAAGCGGTGGTTAGGAGTTGAGATTCACGGTTTAGCACCAGATACAACGCCGATCCTCGGGCAAGACCTCGCCCTTCGTGGCCGTTAGCGGCCTGTAGAAGAGAAGCGAGACTTGCTTCCAGGTGACGGCGTTCGAAGTAATGCTGAACCGTGCGCAGTTGTGCTTTGCCAGCGTCTTGGAGACGAGTCAAAGGCACCCGCACATCGTGTGTGAGGTTCATACAGTTTTCCTTCTTTCTTGGGATTTGGTGTTGGGATTAGGGGTGGGTGGGCTCGAAACTCGGAGGAATCAGGCCCGGTACCCTAATCACCAGGTCCGTTCATCCGATTAAGAAATTGGTCTCATGCGCGAGACTTGGAAGATCAGGGGGAGGATTTCCACAGGGATGGATAAGTTCCATTGATTATGGGAAACTCTGGGCATGGCAAAGAAACGAACCAAACTTGAGAGGTCACAACGCCAAGCCGACCGATTGGGGAAGAGGCTAGATGGCACTCGGCGCGAAGCCGCCAAAAGGAAGGCTCGCGAGGATGTCAACCAAAGCGTTGAGCGGATAGTGAGGGAATAGGTGGCATGGCCAGTCCGGGAGCCAGAGCTTTTTTGTGGCCTGCCGGTGTAACCTCCTCGGCCATGATTCCAACCCTAGGAGTGTTGTGGGCCTGGCTTTGTGGCGTTCCTGGGAGCACGTTGTTTCTTCTGTTTGCTCTGTTCTGGGCGTTGTGGACGCTAGCAAGCAACTGGACAAGTTCAGGATCGATCCGCGAAAAGCGTCGTGAGGGCCACTGCTAATCTGCAGTCAGTGGCTGCATTCGATAGGAACTAGGGGCATTTGAGGTGACCCCATGTTCAATGTTCGACGCGCACGCGTTCCACGAACTACCGCTTTCGATCCTACGTTGCCCTCGATTCGGGTGAATGGTTACTTGTTCCACGCTGAGACCTTTGGCGATCCCGCTTCTCCGCCCTTGATCGTCATACACGGCGGTCCCGGAGGCGACTACCACTCCTTGCTTTCGCTCGCCATGCTTTCGGACGAATATCATGTGTTGTTTTACGATCAAAGAGGGTCTGGATTGTCCCCGAGGGAAGATTATTCTGATCCTTCGATAGAGGCCTTTCTTCGGGATCTTGACTCGCTTGTCGACTTGCATGGAATGGGTAGGAAGATGCGTCTGATTGGCCACTCCTGGGGTGGCATTCTTGCCACCGCTTATCTTGCCCGACATCCAGACAAGGTGAGCCATGCCGTTATCGCTGAGCCTGGCATCCTCCACCCGGAATCGGCGAAAGCAATGGTTGTGAAGTTGCGCGACTATCTGACTTTCTGGAAGAAGATTTCCGTGCTCCCGATCCTCCTCCGTTACCCCTTCGTTTTCTCCGAAGACGGACACGAGCGAATGGACTATATAGCGACGAAGATGATGGGATCTTCCGAAGGCCCTCCCTATCAGTGCGAAGGCGAAAAGCTGCCGTCTGGCTTTGTCTGCCGGGGAGGTTATGCGATCATGAAGGCTACAGTCATCCCTCTGATTGATAATCCCGCCCTTTTCCGCGACGATTACACCGACGGTCTGCACAAATACCTGGGGAAAATACTGTTGCTCAGCAGTGAATGTAGTTTCATCGGCTACGAGTTCCAAGAGCGGTATCATCGGCCAAGGTTTCCACGAGATACTCAACACGTAATGATCGATGGGACCGGGCACAACATGCTGACTTTAAGACCTGCTGAGAGTCTGAAGATCATTCGGCCCTTCCTCCGTCAGTTTTGAACTGGAATTCCCGTACCGAAGTCAGCAGCGAGTTGATCTGAAAGTGTTCCTCGAAGCAACGGTCAGCCTCAAAGGAAGCAGGGTTCGTGTCTCTGCGAGTTCAGAGATTCAATTTCCACCGCTGGTGGCAACGGATACTATACAGCCGGAACTTGACGGCTCGGATGCGTCGTAAGTTCCATAAAGCTTCTCCCAAGCACTCGTTTATTGGCGTTTCAAGTCGAGATTTATCCCGGTGTTCCGGATCATCCTCGTGGCTTTTCCTCGCTTGTCAACGTTAGCAGCTCGTTCCAGCTGCGACCCAAGCCTCTCCACGTTGACTATGGCCGTTCGTCAACCAGTATATTAGCGGGACATTCGGCGTTGTAATAGAACCCCAGCTCCTGATCCAACGGGCAGAAGTAAACCACCACCGTCGGACTACGCGGATTCCTGTTTACTTTCTGTGCCTACTGCCGCGGCGGGTGTCGCGGCGGGAAGAACGACACTGAAACACGTACCGGTCGTGCCAATAGTTGTACTGGTCACTTCAATCCTGCCCCCAAGTTTCTCCACTATCCCTTTCACCACCCACAACCCTATGCCAGTCCCCTTATCCTCTTTGGTTGTGAAAAATGGTTCGAAGATTGTCTTTAGGTTTTCCAGGCGAATGCCGCACCCGCTGTCGCTGATCTTGACAATGACCTCGTTCCCGGGAGATCGCTCAACGGAAAGCCACATCTCGCCCTTCCGCCCGATTGCATCGATGGCATTGGCGATCAGGTTCGTGAAAACCTGCCGCAGGTCGCTGGCATAGATAGTTACCTCGCCCTCCGTCTGGTAATCATGATGCACTTGGATTTGCGTCTCTTGCAGTTTGGGCCGGAAGACAGCACATACATCATCGAGCAGGTCTGAAATTCTTGTAACAACTGGCAGCTTGGTCTCGCGGTGCGGAGCAAGCGTCTGGCGGGCGATGGTGGCTAGTCGGTCCACCGCCTGCTCGGCCAGTGCCACCAATCCCTGCGCTCTCGGTTCAAGGCTGGAATCCTCCCGAAGCAGATACAGCACGCTGCGCAGGGAATCAAGTGGATTATTGATCTCGTGGGCAATCGTGGCGAGGAGCCGACCGGTGGAGGCCAGCTTTTCCGATCGCCGCAAGGCAAGTTTCAGCTCGTCGTTCAGCTTCTTGATTTGTTCATCGGCCAGCTTCCGCTCCGTTACGTCTCGAATCGCGCTGGTGACGAACATACCTTCGTCGCAGGTCAGGGGGCTCAGGCTTATTTCAACCGGGAATTCACTGCCATCTTTTCGCAGTCCGAACAGCTCAAGCCCGACGCCCATGGGGCGCACTTTCGGCTCGGCAAAGAAGTCTGTGCGATGGCGCGGATGCTGATCGCGATAGCGCTCCGGGACGAGACACTCAACTGGGCGGCCGACTAATTCCGAGCGTGCATAGCCAAACAGTTTCTCTGTCTGGGCGTTCACCAGAGTGATCTTTCCCGCCCTGTCAACAATAACCATCGCATCGGGCGCAGCTTCCAAAAGTGCACGGAAGTTGGCTTCAATCCAACTCTGGTCAGACGGAGGCGAACTGTTGGTTCCCATGCGAAATCACCCCACTGAACGGCCAATTCTTGCGAGCAGGATAAGTCCGGACGGCAATCAAGTCAAACTTGGTGGCAACTCGGCGGCAAGCAAGCAGTGAGCTGTGACGGCGAGGCAACTAAGGTCATCGACCGTACAATAAGCTGAACACTCAGGAGCAACAGAAAATCATCGATTTCCTGCGGTCGATCTAGCAAGAAGAAAACGCCCACAAGTTGTACCAGCACCTACCCAATGCCGGGGATTCGGGCAACGAACCCTATGCAGCATGACCTTGACCCTTCGGATGGGTCGTAAGTTCCATAAAACTTCTCCCAAGCACCCGTTTATTGGCGTTTCAAGTTCAGTTTGGCCCCTGTGCTCTGGCCTCTCACAGTAGCTATTCTTCGCTTCTCAACGCTCGTTGCGAGCCCCGGTTTTACACTTTGCCCGACTGTCCTTTCACGACCGATCGGTGGGATAGGTCCGAATGGTAAGAGAGACCTGGTGTGGTCCCTCGGGAACCCAGATCAGATTTTGCGAACGGGGTGACACAACTTTGAGGCGGTCGCCCGCACGCGTAGCGGAAGAACTGGATGGAAAGGAGTTGCCGGAGGTTTTTCGGCGGCTTTTTCGGTCAATGCGTGCCCTGCCACCGGCTCGGGTCGTAGGCGAAGTCAACCAGCCCGTCGCGATAGTCAATCTTGACCTGCAACATCCGCAGAAGTTGAAACCCAAGAATGCCGGAAACCTCGGTGCCCGTGCGCTTGCTGATCTTGGACAGATCGAAGGTCACGACATCCTGGTTTTTCTGGTAGAAGTGGCTAAATCGCAGCGTTGCTTTGTCAGCACGGTAAACGTCGGCCACAGTCCCGCTGAGTCCCTTTACGTGCACATTGGGGTCGGAGCTGATCTTAGTGACTTCGCGCCCCGCCCTGGTGGAGAGAAAGTTGACTGCCGAGCCTGTGTCGATTAGAAACAGCATTGCCTTTGAGTCATTAACTGCGGTTTGGATCAGCAGTTGATGGCCGAAGCGGAACACGGGAGTCCAGCTCTTCATCTCCGGAGCGACGTAACGGTCTTTCGGGAGGCGAGGCGAGCGGTCGACATTGGCGGTCTTGCTGGCGTCAACGGTTGATTCCGCCTTCTGATTGCCTGCGTCTTCGGCAGCATCGTCGGGGTTCGAGCGAGACTCGCCTTCGCTGTTCAAGGCTGTGGGTGCAACCGTCTCGTCCGGCCGCTTGGGAAGCGGCGACAATCTCAGCTTCTCCGCCGGGAGGTCGATGTCGATCAAATAGGAGCTGAAGACATCCGCGCCGATCAGGCCGTCTTCCTCGGTGACGGACTTCCTATCGGTGACGCTGACTACACAATCTGCAAACTCCAGTTCTCCCACTCGAATGTGATCGACTACTGCTAGGTATCCACCCTGCAAACCCTTATCGCCGACGCCGGCAAAACGGATGTCGGAGATGCGCGTCAGACCAGCTTTCTCTGCGCTTTTGCGGCCGATGAGAATTCCGCTGGCACCGGTGTCCAGCAGCAGGTGGCTGTTGCGGTCGTTCAGCTTGACCACCAGACCGTAGCCGACAATGTGTCGTGGGTCGCGTAACATCTGTTGCAGCTTGGTATCGGTTTGCTCCACTTTGCTGACCAGTCTGCAGGCGTGCACGGGTTTGTCAACCGTGGCCTTGAGAAATTCGAGATAGTGACGCAGGTATTCGGTTTCTTCCGGATCGTCCGGATGCGGACTGGCGAGGTAGGCTTCGATGGCTGCCATGCGCTCGCGGCGTGAAAGCCTGCTAAACCACAGTTGCTGGACTTCCGGATCATTCGGCGCGATCTCATACGCGGCCTTCAGCGAAACGTAAGCATGGCGGTAGAGCGAGTACGCACGGTACAGGCGAGCCAGTCCGAGATAGGCACGGAGCTGCCGGGGGTCGATTTGCAGCGCTTTGTGGTAAGAACTCTCCGCTTTAGGCATTTCGGCAAGCCGGAACTGCACGTCACCCATGGCCGTCAATAGCACCGCGGAATTGGGTTGCGCGGCGAGAGCGTTGCCGGCCTCGCCCGAAGCCTCATCGATCTTCTGCTCGCGCAGTAATGACTCGATGAGACCGGCCTCTGCGGCCACCAGCTTGGCGTCGATCTTCAGAAGCGCTTGATACTCTTCTGCCGCCTCCGCGAACTTGCCGGCTCTGTAAAGCTGATCCGCGGCGATCAGGCCAGGATTGTCGGGAGCCGGCTTGGCATTCTGCGCGAGCACGCCAAAGGGGAGGCAGAGCGTGAGAGAGACGATAAGCAAGACGAAGAAGCGTCGGGTCATGAGCAGCCAGTCCTACTCGAAAGCAGAGTACCACGGATGCAAGCCGCAATTTCCGTTCTAGCTCCCCACAACCCTGCACTGTAAACGTCTTCCAAGCACCCGTTCTTGGCGTTTCAAGTCCAGTTCTATCCCGGTGGTCCAGTTTCTCACGCTAACGATCGGTGGTGAGGTCCAGTGGCAAGAGGGACCTGGTGTTTCCGTCGGGAAACGATGATCGCTCTTCACACCAAAGACTTTAAATATGGGAGGTGTCTTACCTGGATGTTAGGAAGAGCGATGCAGTGTTCAAGGCACTTGGTCTGCAATGCCCTGGAGCGACTCGGCGAGATTTTCGACGGGGACGATGTTGCCGCTGGGGTTCAGTCCACCTCATCGATCCCACCTCGGCCCTACTACCAATTTCACCGACCCCTCGGGCACCTTATCTGACAAACCGGTACCCACTGACAAATGCATCCACGGAGATTTCATGGCAGTGACAATCGCTGGCGGCGCTCGCCGGTTCATGGGCCGATGAGGCTGGGAGAAAAAGACCGATATCACATTTCAGAGGCTCTGCTTGTAATGCTCCTTCAGGGTGCGGAGCTGCCATTTCCCAACCGGCTTCTTGGAACACGTCGTAGAGATCCTGAGCCAAACGCTGAGTGTCGTCGCCACCAAAGAACCATATGATGATTCTCGCCTTGGTACCGGACACTGCGGCCTTGAGATTGTTCTTCTCATCGGCAGTCAGTCGCCGCGATGGAGGACCATAATTGTTGACCGTCGGATTCGTTACTATGCCGCCCCCGATGGCGATTCCATTCGGCGCATTGTTGACCTGCACCACCGGTGGAACTGTTTTAGCTGCTTTGCGGATCGTCCTATTCCGCTCTGTAGCAACACTGTCTGTGGCAGGCTGTTTCTCTTTTGCCGTCGGCATATTTTGGGCGGCAGAGATTCCAACCGTCGCTGGTGGGCGAGGCTTGCTCCACAATTGCGGATACCGCCAGGCCAGAAGCGTGATGAGAACGCCCATGACGCTGACGAGGGCGCAGGCGAAATAGATACTTTGGTTCCGGGTGAGTGAACGCCATTTCTGCCCTAAGCCGTGCGAGTGCTGCCAACACTGTTTTGCGCCAGCCTTTACGAGACGCTGACATCGTGTGCCTCTGCTGGTCATTGCAGCGCACATTGCCATGCCGGGATCGACCGGGAGTGGATTCTGCAGACTACTACCGGGGTCGTTCATTCAAATCCCGATCCTCTCCTTCGGGCTTGCCATACAATTCGGCGCAAAGACAATTCACAACGTGGTATGCCCATTGCAATTTTGTCATAAGCGAGCTGAGCCTCCAAGCGGCTCAGAGGGACACTCCACGGGACTCCCCCGGCCATCCCATTGTCGGTAATGCGTTCAGGATGCCCATTCTGCGACAGATTTCGAGAAGGGGACTACCATGGTTGCGCCACTATGATATTGGCATCGTCGAGGGTCGCCTGGACGGGGGCGGAGGTGGTACCGTTAAATCGGAGGCATCCACAATGTATTGGTCCATTTTTGTGCCTGGTGCTTGTCTGATAGTGATCGCGGTGCTGGCGATCTATGTCCCTACGATTTATATCCGCAAGACGAACAAGGTGATCGAACTCTTGGAGCAAATCGCGGCCAAAACACGCAAATGAGGGCGGGGCCGGTCACGTAAACGATTGCCGCCGTTTTGCCACAAGGGGCAATCGCTGATCCGGCGACTGGCAAATTGAGCACACAGCAGGCGAGCGGTTCACGCACCACAACCGACACGTAACCGAGAAAGGATGTTGCCCGGGAGCCTGCCGCTCCCGGTCCCCCCTCGGCGACTGTGCCCAATTTTGTGCCCACCACTAAACCCTACCAGCTGCTACCAAGTGTCCATTGTGTGCCTGAGACCCACTGTTTATGCACACTTGAGCACACTTGGTCGCATGAGAGCACCCTCGGTCTAGGTTGTTGATTTGCCGTGCGGCGAGTCCTCCGGAGCAATAGGTCGTGAGTTCGAATCTCTCCGGGCGCGCCAGACTTCACTTCTTCGCTTTCCCCAGGCACTCCGCCTGGAACAACCTCTCGTCCACCCGGTGCAGACGCTTGGCCATACCCGTCGGCAGCAACTTGTCGTGGTGAATCTCCACCAGGTAGTAGGCGATGAACCAGATGGGCTTTTCGGTGGTCATCCATTGCTGAGCATCGAAGCGGGACAGGTTGACGGGACGTGAAACCGTTCGTAGGGTCCGCTCGCGGCGCATGTTGCAGTAGATGTTGAAATAGCTCATGGCCAGCTCGCGCAGCGAACGGTACACCGGTTCGCGATAACGGCATCCGGTGTAGTTCGATTTGGCGACGGCGCCCCAAAGCCCGTTCACACGGTAAACGGCCAGCACGTGATCGGTATCGTGTTCCGCCTCGAAGTCCACGATCAGCGGAGGATACCCGTTAGCTCGTAAGGCGGCGGCGGCGAAGATTGCGCCTTCGAAACAATGCGCGGTGCCCTCGCTTAGCACACGTCGCGGTGACCAAGCAGTGTCTTCCAGGTGATACGGCATATTATCCAGAAATTTCTGTATGCCATTCGCGTCCTTCAGACGACGCAGCTTGCGTAGTTCGGCAGAGGTAAAACCGGGGTGCTTGCTATCCATTGGAGTGAAGTGGCAGTTTACAGGTTTCGGGGCGGTTGGCCTATCGGAGTTTGACCACACCCACATACAAGTCGCATATCCTTCGCGGCAGTTTGCGTTCGGGTTCCTGTGTCGACAAAAAATTTACAGGTTTGCGGCGATTCTCTTGTGCTGAACTGACCTGCCGTTAGACAAACGGGTGTAGAATCAGGCTACGTCTGGGGATCGTGGGGTCGATTACTTCCGGTCCTTTTCCAACATGGTCCTCACTCCGGACCGAGTAGAGCAGATATTCTTGGGGTCGCCAATCAAGGACCCTGGGAGGCAACGATGCAGTATCACCGTTGGCTAGCTCCCGTGTTTTTCCTTCTGCTCACTCTTCCCGCGCAAAGCCAGTCCGGAAGTGGAATGGGTGGCCATATGACCACCGGCAGCGTGCACGTGCACATTGTGTTCGCGGACGATCGAAGGGCGGGCACCAACCTGCTGGTCCGCTTGATGCAGGGTTCCAGCAGCACTCCGATCGCGACCACCTACACCAACGACGCCGGGCAGGCTGATTTTCGTAGCATCGCGATCGGAAGCTACCACGTGGAGGTGAGTGGCGAGGGGATCCGGACGACCCAGAGCGAGGTGTTCGACGTCGATCCGCGGCAGGTGAGCCAAAGCCAGTATGTCACGGTGCAGGCGACGGGAGCCCCGGGCGCGCAGGCAAGTGTGACGCGGTCGCAGACGATATCCGCCGCCGAACTGAATGTCCCCAAGAAGGCGAAGGAGCAGCTCCTGAAAGCTCTGGACTCCATGAAGGGGCAGGACTGGAACAAAGCCTTGGAGCGACTTAATAAAGCGATAGCCATCTATCCCCAGTATGCCGCGGCCTATAACAATCTCGGCGTGCTGTACAACCGTATGAACGATGAGATACGTGAGCAGCAGGCGCTGGAAAAGGCCATCAGCTTGGATGATCACTTGGTGCCGGCGTTCACTAACCTCGGCAAACTCCAGCTGCGGCTCAAAGACTTTCCGCGGGCCGAAGCTATGCTGAAGAAGGCGGTCGTCCTGGATCCGGGAAATGTCGAAAGCCTGATGTTGCTCGCAGATGCGCAGTACATGAACCAGCACTTCGAGGCCGCCATCGCCAGCGCCCGCCATGCGCACGACGAATTCAGCAAGCACCCGTCACTCGTCCACTACATCGCGGCGCGCGCCTATCAGCACGAAAACCGGCCGCAGCATGCGCTGGCCGAGTTCCAGATTTTTCTCAAGGAGGAACCGATCGGGCCCCGCGCGGACCACGTGCGCAACGACATCGCAGGCATGCAGGGTCCGGGATAGGGGGATCGGCGGAAACCAAGCTGTCATGATTCGGGGTTCTTACGCTTTAACGCGCTCTTATTGCTCTCCAGGAATGCGCGAAGCTCATCGGCCTGTTCCAGAAGGCGAATCCACTGCTCGTAGTACAGGGTGACGGGAAACCTCCCCAGGCCGTAGACACTGACCCCGCCCTTTTCGCTGACCCGGAAATCGATAGCGCCTTTCTTTCGACCCTGGACCTGCTTTTCCAACTCCGCCAATTTAGCTTTTAGTTCTTCATAACTTGGTTCCGCCATGTCCACTCCCCTTAATTGGAATCCTGCGTGCAACTGATTCTTCGCCGCCCTCCACCGGGCTATTAACAGCCAAAGAAGCCGAGCCTCATAGTAATTGCTTTCCCTCCTCTCCGATGTGACCAACTGCACAAGAGGATTGTGCGCACGTGCTGAACGCATAGGCGGAGCACCCTTAGCTGGGACAGCGTCTAGCTCAGTAGAGCGCTCCGAAACCTCTGCCGGCGGCCCAAGTCTGTCCGGATTTTTGATCGCATCGCTGCTATCCTGTCGTTACCTAAGCGGGTTGAGGATCATGCGGTTTCCGGATCCATTACGCCGTACTCTCTGGATCTGGCAGTCCATCGTCTGGCTGGCCGGCTGGATTGTGCCCCGGCAGCAGCGCCCCGAATGGCGACAGCAAAGGAATCGCCAAGTCTGGTACTGGGCCTACTTTCTGGTCGAATCCAGTCATTTCGCGCGAGGCAAAAGACTTGAACTGGCTAAGTACTATTGGCGCCTTTTCGGCGACGCGTTCTGGCGTCGCTACGATCGCGAACCGTTTCTGCGCAGGGCCGACCGCATGCGCAGGTCGCCGGCAACCTGTCTCTTGACCATCTTCTCGCTCGTAGTTGGCCTAGTGCTCGTGGGTGGGTGCATCCCGGCTGCGCTGTCGTTCTCCTCATCGGCCGTCTCGCAACCCGAACGTGCATGCCTCGTCAGCCTGAACGGCAAGTTCAGGCGCTTCCGGTCAGAAACGCTGTTCGACTTCGCGTCCGCGTGGACGGGCAGCAGATTACTCGAGAGCGTTGCACCATACTCGTGGGGACCGGCGCGGCTTTTCGCGACAAAACGTACCGTCCCGATTTGGTCAGCGCGCGTGGCCCCCACATTCTTCGACGTGTTAGGCGTTAAGGCAGCCTTGGGCAGGACGTTTCACAGCGGGGACGCGCAACCTTGCGGCAATTGCGCTGTGCTGAACCACGAGACCTGGCGGGTGCAGTTCCGCGGTGATCCTGCGGTGGTGGGTCGTGTCATCGTGGTGGATGGCGATGAGAAAGCTGTGATCGGTGTGCTGCCTGCCAACTTTCACCTTGCCTCTCCTGACATAGCTGTCTGGACTCTTCTCGACTCAGCCTCGTTGTCTTTTACCAACTTCGTGGAGAGGGTTGGGGCGGTCGCCCGGATGAAGGACGGTGCCACGGAAGGGAAAGTCGAGACCGATCTCGCCGACCTCAGTGAGAATGCGGGCTACGTATTTCCTGCATCGATTCTGAAGGTGACCTCGATCCAGACAGAGGTGCGTCGAACGGTGGAGATGTACTTGGCAATTGTGCTATTTTCGGTCATGTGTGCCGCGTCGATCGTTTACGTGCGCCGCCCCGGCGGAAACCTGCCCAGAGTTCCAACGAGTTTCGGCGAGCGCTGCCGCTGGTGGGGGTTTTTTGTCGCAAAATCCGTGCTGCTGCTGATCGCTAGCGGCCTGCTTGCGTGGGCCGGCGTGCACTGGATAGCGATCTATCTGGTGGGGTCGTTATATCCCATGGCCGATCTGGTTGCGTGGTGGCTCTTCCTGGTCCTTTCCGTCGCTCCCTTATCGTGGTCGATTCAGGATCAACAAAGTCGCTGCCGCGTCTGCCTTCGCCGGCTGGGGATTCCCATCATGATCGGCATCCCCGGGTATGTCCTGTTGAACTGGTCGGGAACGGAGATGGTATGCAGTGCTGGGCACGGCTCCCTATACCTGCCTGATTCGGAGGCCAATTGGCTGGAACGCGACCGCTGGAACAGCTTCGACGAATCGTGGGCCGACTTATTTCGCGGCGAACTGGAGAACGGTCCGCCACAAGGCGAATAATGACTGCTGGGATGCAACCGGCTAGGGTCTTCTCATCGGCAGCGCCAATACCTGGTGGACGGCGTTTGACAGATCGGCAACACTGAAAGGTTTTTGCAAGAACGGCCCGCCCTGCATCAGGATGTCACGTCGCGCCGCGCTGTCCTCCGTGTAACCCGGCATGAAGAGCATCCGGACGTTCGGGTAAAGCCTGCCGACCTCGACCGCCAGTTCGTGACCTCCCATGCCGGGCATGACCAGGTCGGTAGGAACAAGATCGACATGACTGTTCATTTGGCAGATGCGCAGAGCGGCATCACCATTGGCGGCTTCCATCACGTGATAGCCCAACTGTTCCAGGCATAAGCGAACGTTGCCCCGGATCATGGCCTCATCCTCGACCACCAGCACGGTTTGACCTGAAGGACGTGAGGCCGTTTCGTTGCGAGGGATGGGGGCTTCCGGGGCAGTTGTGGTCACGGGAAAATAAATCTTGAATGTCGTGCCATGCCCCGGTTCGCTGTGCACCCACACATAGCCGCCGCTCTGTTTCACGATGCCATACACAATGGCCAGTCCTAAGCCCGTGCCTTTCCCCACGTCTTTGGTGGTAAAGAAGGGGTCGAAGATGCGCGGCAGAATCGACTTGTCCATGCCGACTCTGGTATCGCTGACGGCCAACATCACATAGCGTCCGGGCTGCACGGTTGGATGTTCTTGGATGTAGGCGTCGTCCAGGTCGACGGTCGACGTTTCCAGGTGCAGGATCCCGCCTTCAGGCATGGCGTCGCGGGCATTGACCGTCAGGTTGAGAATCACCTGGGTAAGCTGGTCGGGATCCAGACGCGCGTTCTCCACCAAATCAGAGAGCTTGGTGACCAGTGCTGTGACTTGCGACACACTTGAGTATGCAGCGTAGTAGCTCTTTAGTGCTAGTTACCGAAAAACAGGGTAGGCCTTGCAGAAAGAGTGGTGTATTGACAACGCTATTTCTTGAGCGGATCCGGTAGCCAATGCCGCAGTGGGCAAACCTCGCAGTTGGCTTCTTGCCTGTGACAGTAATGCTTGCCGACTTGCACCAGAAGGCCGTGCATTTCGTTATAGACCTGGACTAGACGAGCGCGTTCAACTGTGCTCATCGCCGAGGGCGGATGGACTATCGGTGGCGAGGGATCAACGATTTCCGCCGCAGATGGCGCATCTTCACGCCGCAACGCTCGCTCGACAAGCCCGCGAATCTCATCGTATTTCGCTCCCGGTCCGATCACCTCATGGCGTTCCAGGATGCGGCGAGTGTAGGCGTCCACCACAAAAATCTCGTGGTTGCCGGCATAGAGCAAGATGGAGTCGGCAGTCTCCGGTCCAATGCCCTTCTGGGCGAGCAACTCGGCGCGAAGCTCGGACGTAGTCGTCGCGAACAATCGCTCCAGCGAGCCGCCATACCGCGCATCGAGAAACTCGACGAAGTTCTTCAGCCGCCGAGCTTTCTGCCGAAAATAGCCTGATGAACGGATGAGCTGTTCAAGGTCAGGCAGCGCCAGGGCGCGAATCCCGTTGATGCTGAGTTGGTTCGCCGCTCGCAGGCGGTTCATGGCGCGCTCAACATTCGTCCACGAAGTGTTCTGCGTGAGGATGGCACCAACGATAACCTCGAATGTACTCTCGGCTGGCCACCAATGCTGGCGTCCCCAGGCGCGCGACAGCTTGCGATACATAGCGCCCACGGTGGCTACGGGGTTTCGCGATCTGGCGGGTTTCAGGGCTGGCACTACTTGCCTTGCTTAAGCTGCTGCTTCCAGCCCAGGATGCGGGCCTTGTTGGCCTCCGCTTCGGCCTCCGGAACCATGCCTTTGCGCTGATACAGAATCGAAAGGCTGGTGTGTGCCAGGACATCATCGGGATCCAGTTCCGTGATGCGGTTGGCGACCGCGATGGCCTTGTCGAATTGCTCGGTGTCCTGATACACGCGCGCTAGGCCATGCATGGCATCAACGAAGGAAGGGTCAGCCGCGATAGCCGCTTCGTACTCCCGGATCGCTGCCAACTGGTGACCCTCGGCGTAGAAGTCCAGTGCCGCATAGTAGTGGTATTCGGCTGTTTGTCGTTGCTGGTCGCTCATGCTGGATGGATGCGGCTCCGGCTGAGTTTAGCATGGAGCGCGTACCGGTGTGGCAGAGCTGCGGCGAGACGAGAGAGCGCTGGTCAGGCTTTCTCTTATACTGATACTCGATGCGCAAGATCCTGCTTTTTTTGTGGAACGCCACCCGTGGCCATCGCCTTGCTCCGTGGCGCAGCCCATACTTGCGCTGGCGAATCGAAACTTACACCGGCATCAAGATGCAGAGCATCGGGTTCCTGGAGTTCTGCGGGTTCACCTGGCGCGAGCGCAAGGAGTTAGTGCGTTTCCTCAAATGGACGGGCGAGATGGAACGTTACGCCCGGGTGAAACCGAAGAACCCGTAGGAGCTGTGCCGCCGCCGAGAGGCTGGCATCGCGGTCAAGACACCGGTCACTCTTTTCGGGGCCTTCTACGTTCCCGGCACTACGCCTCCATCGACCGACAGGACCGTGCCGGTGACGAACGACGCCTGGTCAGACGCCAGCCAGCAATAGGCGTCGGCGATTTCTTCCGGCTTGCCTAACCTTCCCAGCGGCGTGTGCGAAACCATGGAATCCAGGATCTTCTCCGGCATCTGCTTCACCATTTCCGTACCAATGTACCCGGGGGCGACGGCGTTGACCCGGATATGGTGGCGCCCCAACTCACGGGCCCACGTCTTGGTCATGGCAATGACTGCGCCCTTGGTGGCGATGTAGTTGGTCTGGCCGAAATTGCCATAAAGTCCGACCACCGATGAGGCATTCAGGATCACGCCTCCGCCGCCGGCAATCACGTGCGGCGCGACCGCACGGGTGGCGAGGAACACGCCCTTCAGGTTTACGTTGATGACCGAATCAAACTGCTCTTCGCTCATGCTGGAGACGACGGTGCCGTCCTTCACCTTAACCAGTAGGCCATCGCGTAGTATGCCGGCGTTGTTGACCAACACGTCAATGCGCTTCCACCGGGCCAAAACGGCGTCGACACCGGCCTGCACCGACTGCGCGTCGGTCACGTTCACCTTGCAGAACATGGCCTGGCCGCTGGCCGCCTCCAACTCTTTCACCAGACCGTCGGCCACGGCGTCGTTGACATCCCAGGCGGCGACCTTGGCGCCTTCTTGTGCGAAACGCAGTGCAGTCGCACGTCCTATGCCGGAAGAACCGCCGGTTACGATGACTACTTTGTTACGAAGCCCAGTATCTTTCATTCGTCCTCCAGGAAACGTGCGCCGATAGGAATGAACACCTTCAACCATTCTCCTACAATTGCTTTGAAACCGGATACCCGATGGGAAGGAATTAGTGCAGCTGCGTGATCCGTGACCTGCGTCACATACTCTCATCTCGCCGCTGTGATAACAGAGAGAGCCTGTCCAAATTGTCAGGACCGCCAGTAACGATCACGCTGACGGCAGGAAAGTATCGCAAGGAGAAATCATGAATAAGCCGGTATACATCGCCGCCTTCAGCCAGTCGAAATTCGGGAAGTTGATGGGCATGACAGTGCCGCAGATTCTGTCCAACGCGGTCACAGAGGTGTGCCAGCAAATTGCGGTCGAACCATCAGTCATCGACATGGGAGCAGTGGGCTCTGCCTGCAACTTCACCTTGAACAAGCAGGGGCTGCTCTCCGGACTGGTTGCGACCGTCCCCGGCATGGCCGGCAAGCCGATTGAATCGGTGGAAAACGCCTGCGCGTCGGGCGGGCAGGCAGTGCTGTCGGTCATCTACAAACTGTTGAGCGGAGTCGGCGATGTAGGTGTGGCAGTCGGCTACGAAAAGATGCGCGATAACGACGGCAAGATAGACGGCAAGCTGATCGGCGAAGTACTGGGCTACTACTCCCATCCCGACGAGAGGACGGGAAAGGTCTTCATCTTCCCGCATTTGTTTGCTGAGATCATGCAGTGCTACCTACAGGTGTACGGCGTCAGCGAGAGCGACCTAGTCCAGATTGCGGTGAATGAATACCAGAACGCGAGGTTCAATCCTTATGCGCAGATGAACAAGGTCCAGATCACGCTGGACCAGGCGATGAAGATCGAAGGCATCAATCGCTACGTGGTCGAGGGCCTGCCGTTGAAGACCTACGACTGCTCCCAGATCACGGACGGCTATGCCGCGCTGATTCTTGCCACCGAGGAAGGGCTGAACAAGCTGGGGGTCGCCAAGGCCGATTGTGTTGAGATCGCCGGCTATGCGCAGGCCACCGATCCATTGCAGAAAGAAGGACGCAATACACTGGTTCCAGCGGGCGCACATAAGGCAATGCGGCGTGCTTACGAAATGGCGGGCGTTGTGCCCACGGAGGTGAATGTTGCCGAAATCCACGACTGCTTCACCGTCGCGGCGGCCATCGGTACCGAGGTCATCGGCAAGGCATCGCCAGGCAAGGGCGCTCGTTATTGGGTCGAAGGCAAGGCGGCGGTGGACGGCGATTGCGCCATCAACATGTCAGGTGGGCTTATCGCCAAAGGACATCCTGTCGGCGCCACCGGCGTGGCCATGATTGGTTCATGTTTTACGCAACTGAAAGGCAAGGCCTCGAAGGAGATTCAGAGAAAGGATGCGGAGGTTGCAGCAACGTTCAATATCGGCGGCGCCATGTGCGCATCGGTGTGCACGGTGCTGCGTAACCCGGTGTAGCTTTGGAGCGGTCTCCGGTCGAAGCGTGGTGACACGAAGCCTGGTCTTCTGCACGACCACGCGATTCTAGGACGGCATGTCGAATGCCAGCGTATACTTCGGATTGCAGGTGCGCCCATGGGTTCAACTCCGACTGGAAAGCTCCCGCTAATATTGTGCATTGACGACGCGGACATTGCTCTGCGCGTTAAGAAACTATTGCTGGCCAACGCCGGCTACAGCGTGCTGACCGCGAACTCAGCGGAAGCCGGCTTCGAGCTTTTTAAGGAGAACACAGTCGACCTTGTCGTCTCCGACCACTTCCTGAGCTTGAAGACGGGCACTGAGATCGCCAAAGAGATGAAGCAACTGAAGCCGGAAGTGCCCATCCTCATTGTCTCAGCAGCAGTCGAAAAGCCGGAAGGACTTGAGTTTGCCGACGGTTTCCTGCCGAAAGGCGAGCATGCCAATGTCTTACTGAGTGCCATCGCGAAGCTGCTCGGCAGGTAATTGCTCCGCTCGACCGCTTTCCCTTAGTTCAGAAGTCCGTAAACATCGACCTCATTCTGCGCCCCGACAAAGGCCAGACCATCGGCGACCGTCGGCACCGCAAACTTCACGGCACCTCCTGCCTGATCGCGTTGCTGGTTCTGGGTCGAGTTATAAAGCTCATTGGTTAGGTTGTTAGCGTCGTAGGCGCGGAGGACAGCTCTCCCGCCCTGATAGGTATCGGTCTGGATGATCCAGACGATTCCATTGTTGACGCCGTTGGAAGAGATGGACGCGGTCGGTCCGGGGTAACCGAAAGACTCGGGAGTTGCCGACGTGGCCTGTGGCTGGATTTGCTGGGCCACAGGGTCATAGTGGAATGCCACCATGGGTGCATACACGCCCCCAAAATAGAGATTGTCGTTCCACATGGCGGGCGCTCCCCACACGCCTCCAATTGCGGAAGGCAAAGTCTGCACGATCTGCGTGTCGCCACCGGGATTGAAATGTCCCATGTTGTCGCGATTCACCAGGTCGATGGTGCCTTCCTTGCCGACCTGTACCAGCAGGTGCGGGTACTTCGCGCCCGGCTGGTCAGGCAGCAACATGACTCCTCCGGAGGCGACATCGGTATCGTTGGAGTTCAGCATTGCCTGGTCCCAAGGTGTGAAATAGTCCGCCACCCCAGGGTTTTTTGCAAAAGTCAGCCGCAGGATGCTGTCTCCGTAGTCGATGCCGCCGACATTCACATCGAAATAGCCGTTCCCTGTAGCAACGTACACGTTGTTATTGGAATCCACGGCCGGTCCGGCGCCGCTGGCCCACAGTCCTCCTTCATATGCGTTGGGAGTGGTGACGTACACGCCGGTGGGACTCAACAAATTCTTATCGAACGTCATTAGGTAGCCGTGGTAATCGCCTTCGTCGCAGTGCGAGGCCCAGGAAACGATGACCGAGCCGTTAGAGAGGGCTAGGGCTGACCGCTGGTGCTGGATACGGGGGTCAAAAATCAGATATCCGTTCTGGTTCCCCGTACCAGTTCCCGGAGTTTTCGCGTAGATAGGCGCACCAAAGTACCCGTCCTTGAAGTATTCAAGTCCTGTGCTCAGGTCCAACACGTGCATGCGCTGGTAGAACGTAGTTGACTGGCCGACCGTCTCCTTGGTTTTCGCCACCAGATAGATTTCGTTGCTTGCTAGATCAATCACCGGCGTGCTGGTGATACCGATCTCGGGAATAAGGTCGCTGCAATTCACGTCGCCGCTGGTTACCGGTTGTATCAGGCGGTTGCCGATGGTGCCGATAAAACTCTTTTGCCAGAGCTTCTGCCCACTGTTGGCGTCGAAGGCGTAAACCTGGTCGTGCTCGGTCACCACATACACCACATTGTGGGCGTTCCCGTTGATCTTTACCCCAGGCACATAGAGAGGCTGTGCGTACACGTAGCCGGTCACTGGCAATGTCAGGCGCTTACCAAACTGCACCTCGTTGACATTGGATGGCGTCAGGATGGTTTCCTTCGGGTTGCTACCGCTGCGGTAGTTGTCGTTGTGATAGGTAGTGACGGCGACGCCGACCTGGTTGCTGCAGTTCTTAGCGCAATACTTCGAGGCGTTCCTGACGTTGGTGCAGCACTGCTCATCAGGGTTACAACAGCCGAGGCCACACACTTTGTCGGGGGGCGAACACACCTGTGGAGCTGTCGATGGCAATCCGAACAGTTTCCCAAATGAATCGCGGTCCTGCGCCAGAAGAAAATCGTCGGCGATGCCGGGCACACTTTCCGATCGGATTCCCGGTCGAATGTCAGGCAAAGCGCAGTGCTCGTTTGGTACGACAGCAGTTGGCGATGCCGTATTTGACGCAGTAGTATTGGCTGCTTGGCAGCACGAGGCGACGAAGACAAGTGCTGCCGCAATAAGCGGACTAACTCTCATGGTCATACTTACGTCCTAACCGGGATTTCCATTTTGTCCCGGAGGCGAGCTATCATGCCACCGCTTCCCTTGGAAATCAATCTGTTTTGTCTCTCAAGTGAGACCTTTGACGGCGTGGTGCTGCTCCCACCCCCCGTTGCTCTCCACTCCGTCCCTGAGGAGTGCTGACTCCAAGGCGCTTGGGCATACACCTTCGGTTCACGATCATCCGAACTTTCGATGTCGTCTTCTACCCGCTTGCGAATAAGATGCGAGGTCGCCACCTTCGGAAGTGTACCTGCTGGCGAACGAGGCGTCTGCCCAGCGTGCACAGAGTGTCAAAATAGAGTATACGTTAATTCCGCGCATGCGCCGACCTGCTGCTTCTTCAGGCGACTCCCGCAAATTCAAATACTTCCACGATATACAATGTGACTGCGTTAACGACTCGGGTTTTGAATGGGTTCTCAGTGGCCACGAGTGCGTCAGAGCTCTACCGCGCCGGAGAGGTCATCCCAACCAGGCGAATCCAGCTTGCGCACTCATCGGGATCCCCGTGTGGCGCCACTTCCGTTGTTCTACTGGGGGCTGTGGTCGCTTTTGATTGGCGTTGGAATATACTGCGGGGCGATTCTCCTGTCAATCGTGCGCCTGGCGCTTCTTCAGCAAAACCTGTTTGTTGGCTTGATTACGAAGCTACTGTGGATCAGCGGATTTCCAACGACAATCGGTATCTTACTCATTACCGTCGATCTCGCAGCTTATTTCCCGCGACAGCGGCGAGGCATCCACCGTGTTTCCCCGCCTCCTCGTGGCAAGCCGCTAATTACCATTGCGCTAACGGCATACAACGATGAGTTGAGCATCGCGGCGGCGGTTCGTGATTTTCTCAGCCATCCCTTGGTCAAGCGTGTCATCGTCGTTAGTAATAACAGCAAAGACTGTACGATGGAGCGCGCCATGGAGGCAGGCGCAATTACGGTGAATGAAGAGCGCCAGGGATACGGCCACTGCGTGTATCGCTGCTTGGCGGAGGCGGCGCAGTGGGACGACACCGACTTAATTGCGCTTTGCGAAGGCGATATGACTTATCGGGCGGCCGACCTGGATAAGTTTGTCGCCTACATTCCGCACGCGGACATTGTCAACGGCACCCGCATTGTCGAACAGTTACGGGACTACGACACCCAATTGAGCACCTTTATGTATTACGGAAACTTCTTCGCGGGTAAATTGCTTGAGGCGAAGCATCTGGGAAGAGGGACGTTTACAGACGTGGGAACCACATACAAGGTGATGCGGCGTGATACCGTAACCAACATTCTCCGGTTTGTGCAACCGGCCATCAACCTTGAATTCAATGCCCATTTCCTCGATACCGCCCTGCGACACAATTTTTCGGTCGTCGAATGTCCAGTAACGTTTCACCCACGCGTCGGCTTGAGCAAGGGAGGAAATGTAAACAACCTGCGTGCACTGAAAGTCGGGTTGCGGGTGATCTGGGGACTTACGTTTGGATGGGGCCGGCTGCCGTGAGCGTAGACCCGGGTTATCATCAGACTCGCTTCGAATACGACGCGCGCCGAGAGACGCTCTGGCGGTCTCTGTACAGTTTCTTCTTCAAGCACTGGATTCGGGAAGAAGACTGCGTGGTCGAGCTCGGAGCCGGATACGGCCACTTCATCAACAACGTCATAGCGCGCCGTCGCATTGCGTTAGACGCCTGGCCTGATATGCCTAAGTATCTTCAACCAGGTGTCGAGTGCCAGATAGGAAGCGTAACCGACCTGTCGTTTCTTCAGGATGCCTCGGTGGATTTCGCGTTCGCCAGCAACCTCTCCGAGCACATCACTCAAGACGAACTAGCGCAGGTTCTGCGTCAACTGGAAGACAAGTTCTCCGTCCGCGGCCTGCTCTGCCTGTTGCAACCCAACTATCGATATGCATACCGGGAGTACTTCGATGACTACACACACATAACTGTGTATTCACATCTGACGATGTGCGATTTCCTTGGCGCGCACGGTTACGAAATTGTCGACTGCAGACCCAGGTTCATGCCGCTGACGGTAAAGAGCCGGCTAAAGATATACTCCTTCCTAATATGGCTATATTTGCACTCTCCCGTGAAGCCGATGGGAAAGCAAATGCTGATCATCGCGCGTCCAACCCGAACAGGGAGTCCCGCTGGTTCTTCCTCACCGCATTCCAATATGTCGTAGTCCTCTGCTTTCCAGCGATCTTCGCCGCAGCCACTTATTTTTACTGGGTTGCGAGGGCGACTGTAATTCCATACGAGTTCGATTACGGAGAAGGTATCGTCCTCTGGCAGGCCGCGCACGTTACGAGGCTCGCATCGGCCTACGCGCCTATCGCACAATATCCATACATCGTTTTTCATTACCCACCGCTCTATCATGCAGTTTCTTGGGCGGTATCCAGACTCACGGGCGATCTACTGTTTGCAGGGCGGTTGGTGTCGCTGGTTTCGACGTTTGCGTTGTGCCTTACGTTGGGGTGGATCGTTTACCGGTCCGTTCCAGCGCGAGCGCCGAAATTGGCGGCGATCGGAGGTGCATTTTTCGCAGGGGCATTGCCGTGCGGCCTCGACAACATGGACTGGGCACTGTTCATGCGAGTCGATATGCTCGGACTTTGGCTGACCTTCACTGGGTTGGCTCTTTTCATCTTCGGCAGGAACGACGCCATGCGTTACACCGCCTTCGTATTGTTCGTTGCGGCAATGTATACGAAGCAGACGCTAATCGCCGGCGCACTTGCGTGCTTAGTTGTTGCCGCCATTCTGAACATCAGGCAGGCGATCAAACTGCTGTCATTTACAGTGGCCCTGGGCACCTCCTTTATGACGCTGCTTGCGGTCGCCACGCACGGACAGGTGATTCGGCACCTCTTCCTCTACAACCAGAACACGTTTTCTCTTCGGCGGGCGATTCGTCTCATAAATGAAAGCATTCAAGTGACGCTCCCCCTGCTTGCGCTGGCCTGCGCTGGCGCGCTGATTCCGCTGGCCGATGCTGCGAGAGCATTTTCACGGCGTAGATTGGGGCTGCTCAGGGCGCGTCTCCTGAAGAGTACCTACCGGCGCGCATTGTTCACATTCGCCATCCACTTCCTGTTTTCCGGGATCGTGTCGCTCACGGTCGGCAAGGCAGGCGCCAGTAGCAACTACCTTCTGGAATGGAACCTGAGCGCCTGTACACTCGCCGGGCTGGTGCTGGCACGCCTCATCTGGGGTTGGCGGACTATGCGCCGGGTATCTTCCGCAGCCGCGGTGGCATACCTGCTCCCTCTTCTGATGATGGCTCAGCAGGCCGAGTCGGCCTTTCGATTTGTCGTGCCCAGCACCTCTCTCCGCCAGGAATACGCCGACAACGTGCGAAATTCAGAAGCACTCCTGCACATTCTCCGATCCAGTCAAGAACCAGTGATGTCGGAGAACATGACTCTGCTCTACAAAGCCGGGAAGCAGGTGCCGTTCGAACCCGCTATTATCACCCAGCTGGCCGCGACGGGATTGTGGGACGAAACGCCGCTCATTGACATGATCCACAGGAGAGCTTTTTCGGTTATGATCATCCGCGATGTCGACGACCCGGACCGGTATTCTCCCGCAGTTGCGCGTGCGATCAAGGAGTATTACGAGCCGGGGGAAGAATACGGCCAACTCACGGTGTACCGCCCTGCGATAGCCGCTAGTCCCAACCAACAGTGATAGAGGGAAAACAGCCTTTGCGGCTCTTCACAACAATCTGACGAAGGGCGCATTTTAGGCGGCTTTCTGAAAAACAATGAATTGGGTCTTGGTGGCGGCCAACCGCTGCGCCATTGCGGAAGACTGCCTACCGTAACCTGCGCCGCCTCCACCAGCACTGCCCTGTTTCGTGATATGCCCCAGCCGGCGCTTGTTCCCACTGGACTCTTCCACTGGAACCAGACCGAGATAGCTGGCGACCTGCTTGCCACACGAAAAGCGTTCCGCTTTCCCGATGATCAGCACAAACGCCAGGGCGGTGATGGGACCGACTCCGGGATGCGTCGCCAGCCGCTGCGCCTCAGGGCACTTCTCCACTTCTTGTTCCACTGCCTGGCTGAGCTCCGCTATGCTGGGGTTCAACCGATCCAGCAACTCCAGCAGGTCGCGACGTCGGCGGCTCGCCCACGGAGCTAGGGGGAAGGATTCGAGTCGCTGCCGTTCGCTACGCCACAACCGCTTCTTGCAGCGCAGACCTTCGTTCAGGGCGACAGCCTGCAACTGATTCAGGATCCGCGTGCGGGCCTGCACCATGCGGTGGCGATGCCATAGCAGTTGTCGCAAATCCCGGTTTTCCCAACTCGGCACCCAGATCCTCGGAGAGTCATCCTTCAACATGAGTTTCAGAATGAGCTGGGCATCTTGCCGGTCCGTCTTCTGCTTACGGACTCGCTTGGTCGAATCTCGGCTGCATCTCCGATCCACAACTCGATCTGCAACTCGCCTATCAGCCGCTCGAACCAGCGGGCGTGACCGCTGGCCTCCATGCCTACTCGTACCGGGACGGCTCGTGTTGCAGCTCACGATAGAAGCTCGCGGCTTCCTCCGGATGCTTTAGCCGTCGCTCCTGCAGCTCCCCTGTCTGGATGTCAACCGCTGCGATTTACTGAAACTCGGGATGGAAATCTACTCTTATAATGATCATTGTTCGGCTCCTTTCTCCCGAGCCTGTTGGTTGGTCAGCACCACCAACTTTACTCGGGCGTGGGAGCCGACATTGTCATGGAATCAATAGCACTCATTGAGGGTCAATGAGTGCTACCGCCTGATTACGCCAACGATAGCTGGGTCCATACGTAAACCTGTTTCGTATCATGGACTCCGTTCATTCGCGGAGCAGCAGAGACTCGGAACAAGAATTAGGCTGTCGAAATATGCACGATGTCGTGGTGTATTCGCGCAAGGGCTGTCATCTCTGCGAGGTCGTCAAAGAAACGCTCATCCAAGCTCAAAGCGCGGCCAGCTTCCAGTGGCGTGAGGTGGACATCGATGCCGACCCCGAGTTACGGCGGAAGTACACCGATGAAGTTCCAGTGGTGTTCATTGACGGGCGCAAATCGTTCAAATATCACATGGGCATGGACGACTTCCTGCGGGTCTTGGCGAGCAGAGAGTAGGGCTTCCGTGAAAACGATCAGCGCCTGGGGGTTTTGAGTGTAATCGGCTGTTATCGCCAGTTACACGCCGGGACCCCCACTATTCCCGGGTTTCGAATGAAAGGAAGCAGGATGTCACACGAATATCCGCCCTCCATCACAGACCACAACGGTGGCCTCAACTAGTATGAGGAGTGACAAAA
>JARLGI010000092.1 GCA_031296115.1 Acidobacteriota bacterium
AGCGTCAGGTTCTGCTGCGCATCCTGCGACCAGGCCAGCCCCGGCAAGACCAGAAGCGCAACCAGCATCAATACTGCCTTGAATAGCTTCTCTCTCATCGCAATTCCCTTTCTGTCATTGTCGTCACTCCTGGCATTCACTTCTTCTGCGGTTGCTGTTGAATCAGAGAAAGCGATAACAGCAAAATTCGTTCTCATCGATTCAAGTCCTTCCAAATTCGTCGCTGGTAGCCAGCGCGAGGGAGTAAAGAAGGGCGAGGAATGACGTACCGCCTTCGTCACCTCAAGAGTATTCCGTTCAATGCGACCTTCGTTAGTAGGTCTGCACCTTGCCGATGCGCGCGACGCACTGCTTTGCTACCTGCGCGTCGGGCCTATCTATGACGGCATCCGCAGCGATCCGCGCTACGAAGACATTCTGTATCGCATCAGCCTCGCCGACTCCTCCGAATCGCGAGTAAAGACCGCCACCCACCAATCCAGCGGTGTCAAGGCTTCACGGTCGTCGTCCTAGCCGGATCAAACTTCCTACGCTACAGATGCAGCGCCACCGGCTTGCAATCTCCGTCCAGCGGCAAATGGGTTCCGCCGCCCAGCCGCGACATCAGGAACAGGTAGGTCGTCAGATGGTGCTGGCACAGGATGTCGAGCTTCACGCTTAACTTGGGATTGAGGTCGTACAGCCCGAGCACGTGCTCGTACGGCGGCCGCAACGGCACCTTGGGCACGATGTCCAGCCGGTTGGCAAAGCGAAACGTGTTGGGTACGACCTGGTTGTAAGTGTCGGCGAACGACGAATCTCCGGTGCGCGGGCTGGCAAAGCTATACACGATGGGATGCTTGAATGGCGAATTGGCCGCGACATCGAGCCCGCACAGTGTGACCAGCGCGCCTCCCAGGCTGTGGCCGGTGATGGTGAGCGAGGTCACGGGATGGGGAAACGCCATGCCCGGCAACGCCTTCACCAGCCGCTCGGATGCCGGGTCGCGCGACACTCGCAGCGACTCGTACACCGCGGTAAAACCGTCCTCGGTGTTGCCGGCACCCGTCAGGAAGGGGCATTTCACCGTCAGGAACCTGGCGTCCTGTACCCACTCGAGAATGCCCTCGGTGCCGCGCGTGGAGACCACGACATTCCCCGCAGCATCCTGCGCGACGAAGCCGAAGGAGACAATCTGCAACGCTCGCGCCGGGTTGGCGTCGGTAGCCAGGTCGTTGCCGTAGAACGTGGTCACCACCGTGTAGTCCACGTTGATGGCACCGTACTGGACGTTGATGACGTTGCCCGGATCGTAGACTGTCTGGCCCGGAGGCACCTCCTCCGCTAGCTTCACCAGCTTGGCGTATTGAATGGCGAGGTTGAGGTCGACGGCGGGATTCGGAGCGGCAGCCATGACAGCTCTCCTTGGAATGACCGGGGGGTATGTGCAGGATGATAGCAGGCACGGGCGTAGGCCGGTGTTACAGTTTGGTGTTGGTGTGAGATAAACGAGGCGACCCCACCCATTCATTGCTGTCATCCTGACCGAGCGCGGCGAAGCCGCCGAGTCCTCGGTCGGGATGACAATTGTGGAGGCCGAAGCCAGCCGAATCCCGACTACTGATAGCTTTTCTCCGCCAGTGACTTTCGTCACAAGTCCGGCCGCCCCGGGGATGTAGAATTTTAGTGTTATGGCATTCCCTACTGATCGTCCACGCCGCCTGCGTCGCTCGGAAGCGATGCGTTCTTTTGTCCGCGAGACCCGGCTGAGCCCCGAAGGCTTTGTCTACCCGCTGTTTGTCTGTCCCGGCGAAGGTATTCGCAAGGAGATTCGCTCCATGCCCGGGGTTTTCAACCTGTCCGTGGACGAAGCGGTGAAGGAGTGCGCCGAGGTCAAGTCGCTGGGGATTCCCAGCGTCATTCTCTTCGGGCTGCCGGAGTCGAAGGACGAAATTGCGACCGGCGCCTGGACCGAGGACGGCATCGTGCAGAAGGCGGCGCGCGCTATCAAGCGCGAAGTGCCCGGCTTGTTGCTGATGGGCGACGTCTGCCTGTGCGAGTACATGTCGCACGGCCACTGCGGCATTGTTTCCGGGCAGGAGACAGAAATCAGCCGGGAAGTCGCGGCTTTCCTGCGCGAGATGGAGTCGCAAGGCAAGAAGATGGTCGCAGTTCCGATGCCGAAGTCCGGAAGGTCCGCATCAGCGGTCGCGGTGGCCACGGCCCCAGCGGTGGCAACGCTGGCGGCCCAGGATTACGAGATCCTGAACGACCCTACGCTTGAGTTGCTAGCCCGTACCGCGGTTTCGCAGGCGAAGGCCGGCATGGACATCATCGCGCCCTCTGACATGATGGACGGCCGCGTGGACGCCATCCGCACCGCTCTTGACGACGCGGGCTTCGAGAACACTCCCATTCTTTCCTACGCTGCAAAATTTGCCAGCGGTTTCTACGGCCCGTTCCGCGAGGCCGCCGACTCGGCGCCGCACTTCGGCGACCGCCGCTCCTACCAGATGGACCCGGCAAACCTGCGTGAGGCCATGCGCGAGATCGAGCTCGACCTTCAGGAAGGCGCCGACATGATCATGGTGAAGCCGGCGATGCCGTATCTCGATGTGCTGCACGAAGCGCGCCTGCGCTTCGACGTGCCGCTCTCGGCCTACCAGGTCAGCGGCGAGTACGCCATGATCAAGGCCGCCGCGCAGAATGGCTGGATCGACTACGAGCGCGTGATGATGGAATCGCTGACGTGCATCCAGCGCGCCGGAGCGTCAATCGTGCTGACCTATTTCGCCAAGGAAGCGGCGCGGCTGCTGGCGTAGCACGCTTGCCTGACAAAGAAATCGCCGCGGTTGTCGCTTGAAAAATCCGGGCAATAAGTTCCACGGACGGCATATCCCACATTGTGATAGTAGAGTCTCACAGCGTGGGAGGCACTGCTCAGAACGCGCCGCCGCCGCCGCCGCCAAAGCCTCCCCCGCTGAACCCGCCTCCCCCAAAACCTCCGCCGCTGCTCCAGCCCGAGCCCGAACTGCTGGCGCGTGGGGCCGCAACGAATGCCTGGTGCGCGTCCATCGCCATGTTGTGCATCGAGCCAGCGAAGAAGATAGGATTGAACCCGGCGTAGGGTGTAGGTCCGACGTACCAAGTCGGCTGGTTCTGGGTGATCCCCTGAAAGGCCTTGGCCCAGCGGTTCTCGATGCCCAGCGCCATCGCGTACGGCAGAAACTTCTCGAAGGTGTCGGGTGGCATTCGTTTCAGGCGATCAGCGTCGACCCGGTTCACGAATTCCTGGAAGCCGAGGATCTCCGTCTTGATGCGCACGCCGTCGAGCGACTTCGCCGGCATGATGCGCGCGAAGAGGAAGATGATGATGACCGACAGAATGGCCGAGGCGATCAGCAGGCCCAGCGACTCGAACAGCGACGTCGTACCGAGCACTTGCAGCAGGATGAACGGAGCAGCGGTAAACAACACGCCCGCGAATACGTAAGCATGGGCCGACTCGGGATCGACCGAGTACATTCCCTTGCTCCTCAGCTCACTGAGAATGTTCTCCTTGATGGTTGGAATGGCGACATAGAACTGGTTCCGCAGGTCGGACAGCCGGATTTCGGTCGCTCCGCCCGCGAACATGTGGTTCAGCATTACCTTTTCGTGTGGTTGGAGAGAGCCCCACGAACCGGGAGGCTTCAAGGAGTGGAACGTGTAGTCGCGGTGGGAGAACACCAGTGTCTTGGACTCCGTTTCCTCAATCTTGATGAAGCCCTTCACCGCCAGGTCAACCAACGTCGAGGTGATGTCGCGCGGATGCACCGCATCGTCGACCAACGCTCCCACCTCCGCCGGCGTCATTCCCTTTGGAGGTTCGTACATCGGCGCGACGGAGATCGTGGGCTTCGGATCGCGGCCTTTGATCCACCAGAAGGCGAACATCACGACAAACGCCCACAGCGGCAGCAGCACAATCGCATTGCTGCGCAAGAACCAGATTGTTTGCGTCAACTTGCTGGGCTGCGAAAGTATGCCTTTGGGGATGTATACGTCGGCGGTCAGGCCCTCACGCATGGAGAGCGGATTGTTGCTGAACAACACGACGACGTTGCCACGCACCTGCACGTTGGCGTTGCGCTCCTGCGAGCTGTAAACGCCGGTAAAGGCCTGTGCGCGCAAACTTCCGGCGGCGTTCGCAGGAAACGTGATGGTCGCGGAGGCCTCGTCGATCGGTACCGGCCAGTCGTTGCCCGTCACGTTCCAGTACAACTCGTCATAATCGTCGAACCAGCGCACCGCGTTGCGCACCGAGTAGCTGATCAGCACGGTGCGCGTGGCGTCCTCCGCGCCCGGAACGTAGATCTTCAGGTGACGGCTGCCATTCTGCGTGCTGGACTCGTACTTCAGCCTGTTGCCTTCGCCGTCGGTCACAGCCGTGACCTTAAGGAACAGCGTGTAGTTGGAGCCATGCGGGCCCGGATATTCGATAGGAATGTCGCGATAAATGCCGTGGTAAACGCCCTCGAAGACAACGTCCAGGCGCTCGGTGACCTCGGTTGTGCCGTCCTGCGCAACCACCATGCGAGCGTCAAAGCGGGCCAGCCGCCAGTCACGCGCAAAAGTCGGAGTCGCCAGGGTCATGCAGAATAACGCGATTAGCAGGGGCAAACTGCGCGCTGAAATCCGCTTTTGGGTCCTCAGGTTTTGCCGCAGAAGCTTTCGATTGGATGGCACGATTCGTCTCTCTGGCAGTCAGGGCAAATCATAGACCGCCCCTCTTAAAGGTGCAATCTAGCCCCGGCCTTCAGCCTTCATCAGGTCGAGGAGCTTGGTCACGGTCCGCCAGTTCCGGATGGTGCACCAGGTCGCCAGCTTCGAGTCGAAATAAGCGCTGGTGAGCCTGCTGTCAGCAACGCCGTTGGGTAGCCGCAGATAAATCTCCTGCCCACGCACCTCGAACTGGTCGGGCGGTGAGCGATGAGGATCGAGCAGTTTGACGCGATCCGGCGCCGGAACATCTGCCAGGAAGAGGACGTGAAGTTGGTCCTCCGGAGATCCGGACTTGAGAAACGGGTTGTTGCGCAGGGCGCGCTCCAGTTGTTCCGCCGTCCGCAATAAGACCGGAGGTTTGTGTCCGAAGAGGGCCGCGACACTCTCGCTGATAATGCCAGGAAGCTTCGCCGATTGGCTGCTCGCGCACCGGAAGACGACGTTCCCGCTCTGGATGTGGGTCCTCACATCGCGGCATCCCGCCGCCGCAAACAACTCGGCGAGTTCTTTCATGGGCAGCTTGTTCTTGCCACCCACGTTAATCCCACGGAACAAAGCAACTTGCGTATCAATCATGTCTATTTCTCGAGGGTGAATCTTGTGCAGTCAACCGGAGCCCCTATTCTGCCATGTAACAGCGCACTCCGTATCCGACAAGAAACCCCTCTTCGACTTATAATGAGTGAGTTAGCTGCTGGGCCGGACGGTCGCTGCCGGCCTGCGAACGCTGGCGACAGCCAGGCTGCGCAGGCGGGGAGAGGAAAGTCCGAACTCTACAGAGCGGTGTGCCGGATAACGTCCGGGCGGTGGCGTTCAAGCGCCATTGACGGAAAGTGCCACAGAAAATACACCGCCCCGCCCAATTTACTCATTGCGGCGTGAGCCGCCGCAATGGCGCACAAGCGTTGTTCAGGTCCCATGGTCGCAATGGGCTAATTGGGCGGGGTAAGGGTGAAATGGTGCGGTAAGAGCGCACCGCGCTGCCAGTAATGGCGGTGGCAGGGAAAACCCCACACGGAGCAAGACCAAATAGGGGAGGATCCCGCCGGTTCTCCCGATTCACACCCAGTGGCGTGAATGGAGAGAACCGGCGGGAACGTGCCGGCTCGGTGCGTCACAACTTCCGGGTAGGTCGCTAGAGGCGAGCAGTAATGCGCGTCCCAGAGGAATGACCGTCCTCGCCCCTTCTTTTCCGCCAATGCATTTCTGCAACGCGCGGACAGGAAGGGGCGGGACAGAATTCGGCTTACAGGCCCGGCAGCTATCTAACATTACCAGCAACGACTTCGAACCTGATTTGTCCTACGCTTTCGCGCGTTTAATCAGGTGATAAATTCCCAAGAGCACCAACGCCCCTACGAACGAGGCGATCCATCCCGCGCTTTGGGTTTCATCGTAGTGGCCCATGGCGCGCAATACCCACGTCGCGAGTAGTGATCCCGCAATGCCTAGCAGCATCGTGATCCAGATTCCGCCGGGATCCTTGCCCGGCATCACGAGTTTTGCCAATGCTCCAATGATCAGACCGAAGATTGCCAACCACAGCAGATGCAGCATACGCCTCTCCTTGCGGGTTACTGAGCAACTTTGCTTTACCTGCATACGGCGCAGGCGTTGGAGATCGGGAATTCGGGGTAAAGTCTAGCGCGAGGGTCGAGGAAAGCCAAGCAGGAAGCCATGCGCGCATTCACGCGGTTTTGATGCGCTGGAAAAGCGCATGGCGGGTGGTAATTGATCCGGCCATCCACCCTGCGGTATCTGCGACGGCAGGTCGAGAGAACCGGAAGAAAGCAGGTGAGCTACCTGGCTTGCGCAACTTCGCGATAGACCTCCAGCATGCGGCGCACGCTGGCCTCCCAGGAAAACTTCTTGACCTGCTCCAGGCCGCGCGCCTTCAACTTGTCGCGGACCGACTGGTCGAGCAGTACGCGATGCAGCGCCTTCATGATGTCGAAGACGTTCTCGGGATTGACCATGATCGCCGCGTTGCCCACCACCTCGGGAATCGACGACGTGTTGCTGGTCACCACGGGCGTGCTGTGCGCCATGGCTTCCAGCGGTGGAAGTCCGAACCCTTCGTAGAGCGACGGGAAGACGAAGATCTTGGCCTGGTCGTAGAAGATGCGCAGCACTTCGATGGGCACGAAGCCGAGAAAGCGCACGTCATTCGTCACCCGGCCCTTAATGACGGCGCGGCGCAGATCAGGATGTTTGGACACCTCGTCGCCGATGACGATCAGCTTGAGGTCTTCGTACAGCCCTTCCTTCGCTAGTTCGGTCTTCAGCGCAGCAAAGGCCTCGATGATGCGCACCAGGTTCTTGTGCGGGCTGATGCGTCCGGCGTAAAGCAGGAACGGACAGTTCACCTGGTAACGTTCGGCGATGAACTCGCGCTCGGCAGCGGTGGCGTGACCGTGGAGAAACCGTTCGTCAATGGCGTTGTAGATGACCTCGATCTTGTCCGGGGGCACGTGGAACAGGCGCTCGGTGTCTTTCTTGGAGAAGTTGGAGACGGCGAAGATGCGCGCGGCATGATGCAGTACGCGCTTGGTGAACTGGAAATGCAGGTTGCGTTTCACGCTGGAGTGGCTGTTGACGCGGTACATGTGGTCGAGCAAATCGTGCACCGTCACCACGTATGGGCACGGAATGCCCTGCGGCTTCCAGAACAGGTGCGGCACATGCAAAAGGTCGACACGGAAGCGCTTCAGCAACTGGTGCAACTCGATGTAGCTGCCGATGGAGAACTCGTTGGGCTGCGCCGGCAGCAGCTTGAAGTTTGCCGGCAGGCCCTCGGTGCCGGGAAATTTCCCCGGAATGCCGATGAGGAAGTATTCATTCTCGTGATCCAGTCGCGCCAGCGTGCGGATGGCGTTGCGGGTGTAGGTCCCCACGCCGAACTCGCCAATGCGCCGGATATCGATTGCGATTCGCACAGGTTAGTGTAACCCCGGCGTGCATTGCCGAAGGCTGTATCCGCGCCAAGTGCATTGACAATGGGCTTATCCTAAAAGCACTAGGGGAGAAAACGGCATGAGCGGAGAGTCATACACAATTGTTAAAGGCTATAGGATATTCACTGGAAGCCCCACCGGAGAATCAATCGAAGCGCCAAGTATATTCGACTTGCTGGATTGGCTTATGGCTCGCGGGTTTTCAGAGAGTGCAGCGCGAGACATTATCAAGAAAATTGACTTTTCGGGACAAATGGTCGTTACTACCCCTTAACCAGTGGCAATCAGACTGATCCACTAGCAACCAGACCTAAGCCTTGACCGCCTCCGCATGTTTCGCCCGCCGGGAAGCGTATAGCGGAAACGCCTCTGCCAGGCCCAGCACTTCGCGGCGAATGCGCGTCAGCACACTCTTGTCGGTGCGGTTGTGCAGCGCCTCCGAGATCCACTTGCCAACTTGGCGCATCTCCGGCTCTTTCATGCCGCGCGTAGTGAGCGCCGGGCTGCCGATGCGAATGCCGCTGGGCTTCATCGGCGGATTGGTGTCGAACGGGATGGCGTTTTTGTTCACGGTGATGCCGGCATCGTGCAACGCGTTCTCTGCCTCGCTGCCCAGCATGCCCTTGGCGAAAACGTCCACCAGCATCAGGTGCGTGTCCGTGCCGCCGGAGATGACGTGGAAGCCTTCGTCGGCCAGCGTCTGGGCCAGCACCTTGGCGTTGGCGACGATCTGCCGCGCGTACTCCTTGAAGGCGGGCTGCATGGCTTCATGGAAGCACACTGCCTTGGCGGCGATGATGTGCACCAGCGGTCCACCCTGCATTCCGGGGAAGACAACCTTGTCGATGGGGGCGGCGAATTCCGCTTTGGACAGGATCAGCCCGGCGCGCGGTCCGCGCAGCGTCTTGTGCGTGGTTGTGGTCACGATCTGCGCGTGCGGCACCGGCGAGGGATGCGCGCCACCGGCAACCAGTCCAGCAAAATGCGCCATGTCCACAAGGTAAATGGCGCCGACCTTGTCCGCGATCTGCCGCATACGCACGAAGTCGATGATGCGCGGATACGCGCTGCCGCCGCCGATAATGAGCTTCGGCTGCTCGCGTTCCGCCGTGCGCTCCAGCTCGTCGTAGTCGATGGTCTCGGTCTCTCTGGTTACTCCGTAGGGAACAATCTTGTAGGTCTTGCCGGAGAAGTTCAGCGGGTGCCCGTGCGTAAGATGCCCCCCGTGCGCCAGGTTTAGGCCGAGAATCGTGTCTCCCGGCTTGATGACCGCAGCGTAGGCCGCCATGTTGGCGGTCGAGCCGGAATGCGGCTGCACATTGGCGTGCTCGGCGCCGAAGAGCTGTTTAGCGCGGTCGCGCGCCAGGCTCTCGACGACGTCGGTAAACTCGCATCCACCGTAGTAGCGCTTGCCGGGATAACCTTCGGCGTACTTGTTGGTGAACACCGAGCCGGCCGCTTCCAGCACAGCCTCACTCACAAAGTTCTCCGAGGCGATCAGCTCCAGCCCTTCGTGCTGCCGGCGCTCCTCGTTCTCGATAGCTTGCGCAATCTCCGGATCCGTATCTGCCAGCGGTCGTTCCATAGGATTAAGTTGCATAATTCCGTCCCTTTCCTCAGGGTATGAGCTTTGAAGGGGCACAGCTTCAGCCGTGCCGCAAAGACTGTTGGGATATGTGGGCTTCAGCCCCTGAGGGAGCTCGGATTTCAAGAGGAAACGAAGTCCCTCAGCGGCTGAAGCCGAGTTATTCAAACCATCATTACAGCACGGCTGAAGTCATGCCCTTCCAAATCACCAAACTCAGGTACCACCCTCAGGCCTTCGCCGCCTGTCCTTCATCTTCACGCTCGATGGCGGCAATCTTCTCGACGCGGCGCTCGTGCCGGCCGCCCGCGAACTGCGTGGCCAGCCACTTGTCTATGATCTTGAAGGCAGTAGGCTGGTCAATGACCGAAGCACCCAGCGCCAGCACATTGGCGTCGTTGTGTTCGCGTGAGCGCGCGGCCTCAAACTCGGTGTCAACTTTCGCCGCGCGAATTCCCGGCACCTTGTTGGCGGCGATCGACATGCCGATCCCGGTACTGCAGACGAGGATGCCGAGGTCCGCCCCGTGCGCGGCGACTTCTTCGGCCACCTTGCGCGCGAAGTCGGGATAGTCGCACGACATAGTTGAATCGGTGCCGCGATCTTCTACGGTGACACCTTGCGCCGCCAGCTTCTGTTTGATCGCCTCTTTCAGCTCAAAGCCGGCGTGGTCCGCTCCCAATGCAATTTTCATCCTCAACATTGTAGCGCGAGGAGCATTCACAAATGCAGGAAAGGCTTTCTACTACAGAGGCACAGAAGCGCGGGTAGAAAATTGTAGTTCTTATTTGATTTCTTCTCGGGGTCTCAGTCGTCCCCGGTTTATTAGGCCGCAAACGCCTTGGCCAGGAAACGCGAGATGTGCCAGGCGTCCATGTACTTGTACGGCGTTTCGCCGAGGGAGTAGTGCCCGCAGGGGAGCGCCTTGATCGTCGTATCCAGCCCACGGCGCAGGAACTCACCCGCGGTCTGGGCGGAGAACTCCGGCAGGAAGGTCAGGTCGTAGCGGCCGTAAATCATCAGCGACTTGCGCGGCCAGCGCTGAAACTTGTCGAAGTACACGATGGGGCTGATGCACATCCACACCTGCCGCAACTCGTCCTGCGTCAGCACGTCCTCAATGCCTTGCCGGATGTGGCGCGTAGACTGGCCCGTCCAGGTCACGTCACCGAACGACGTCGAGGCGTGGTTGAACACGTTCACGCTGATGCGCTGGTCGTGTGCCGCCGCCAGAAACGCGTAGCAGGAGCCCAGGCTGGTGCCGACCAAGCCGAGGCGCGAATAGCCGCGCTGCTCCAGCCAGTCGAGGCAGGAGCGCATGTCGATGATCCCCTGCCGTGTGGCGTCGATCGTCCGCCCGATGTTGGCCGAGACTGCGTAGTCGGCGCGCGTCAGGCCTGTCGGCCGGCGGATGTCGTGATACGGCATGCTCATGCGCAGCGCCGAGATGCCCAGCAGGTTGAAGACGCGGCACAGCGCGTTCTGGCTCACCCCGTCGGCGTTCCACTGCGGCAGCAGAATGACTGCGCGATGTCCGCGGGCAGAGAACCAGCGCGCATTCATGCAGTTGTTTTCGACGTAGGGCGACTCGACAGCCGAGGTGAAACGCAGAAATGTTCCCCACTCGTCCTTCGGCAATTTTTTCGGGGCGTCGCTGCCGGTATGGAAGAGTTCGACCTTGCGCTTCTCCAGGCGGAAGTCCGTCGGAGTTTTGTACGAGAAGAACTTGTCGCTATGGTGGATGGCGTAATCGTTGACCGCCGTCCAGTAGGCCAGCATGGCGGCCTTGTCGTTTTCGTCAGCAGGCGGCCGAAGCCCATCGGGCAGCGGCCAGCGTGAGGCCCATTCGGGCCCCCACTCGAAGGGGCGCACCACGCGGTTGTTGTCGCGCGAGGTCATACGCGATTCCCAGTCGTGCATCCAGCGGCGGTAGGCCTGTCGCATCCGTAACAAATATATAGAGAGAAGGCGCAGAACCAGCAGCGCGGGCCAATGAATACGCGCAGCTAGGCACTGAATGGGGTCTACGGGCAGTCGAGCGGGACGAGCTTAGACGGGCCCGCGGCGGCCTAGTTCTGGAAATCCGGCTCGCCGCCGTAGTCGTCGAAGCGGGTGAACTGTTTCAGGAAGGCCAGTTCGATGTCGCCGGTGGGCCCGTTGCGCTGCTTGGCGATGATGATTTTGGCCTTGCCTTCGAGATCGGGATCGTCCTTCTTGTACATCTCTTCGCGGAAGATGAAGGCGACCACGTCGGCGTCCTGCTCGATCGAGCCCGATTCGCGCAGGTCGGAAAGTTGCGGACGATGGTCTCCGCCGCGGCTCTCGGGAGCACGGCTCAACTGTGAGAGCGCGAGCACCGGCGCCTTCAACTCCTTCGCCAGCGCCTTGAGGCCGCGCGAGATGGCGGAAACTTCCTGTGTACGGTTCTCGAAGCGCTTGCCGCCGATCGGCACCGCCGACATGAGCTGCAAATAGTCCACGATGATGAGATCGAGCTTGCCGCCTTCGGTCTGCTTCAGCCGCCGCGCCTTGGCACGCATTTCGCTGACGGAAATCCCCGGCGTGTCGTCCACATAGAGCCGGGTGTGCATCAACTCTTCCATGGCCTTGGTGAGCTTCTTCATCTCGTCCTTGCCTAGGAAGCCTTTGCGGATCTTTTGCGAATCCACGCGGGCGCGCGAGGCCAGCATGCGCATCAGCAGCGCTTCTTTCGACATCTCCAGCGAGAACACGCCAATCACCTTGTCGTCAATGACGGCGGCGTTCTCCGCGATGTTCATGGCGAAGGCGGTCTTGCCCATGGATGGCCGGGCCGCGATGATGACCAGGTCGGAGGGCTGTAGTCCGCTGGTCAGCCGGTCCAGCTCCTTGTAATGCGTCGCCAGTCCCGTGACCTCCTGCGCCCGCTTGTAAAGCTCGTCCAGCGAACCGAAGGAGTTCCGGACGATGTCCGGGATGTCCATGAAGGTCTGGCCGATGCGGTTCTCGGAGAGCTGGAAGATGCCCTGTTCGGCGCGTCCCAGAACTTCTTCCGCTTCGTCGGAGTGCTCGATGGCCTCGGCGATGGCGGTTTGCGCCACGTTGATCAGCCCGCGCAGCAGCGCCTTGTTGCGCACGATGTGGACGTAATGCTCGATGCTCGGCCGCTCCGGCACTCCGTCAATCAACGACGACAAATACGCAACGCCGCCGATTGACTCCACCTCTTTGCGCCGGTCCAACTCCTCGATCAGCGTGATCATGTCCACCGGACGGCCGGTCTCCTGCAGGTCGCGCATGCGGGAATAAATGCGGCGATGCCCGTCGAGGGAGAAGTCGTCAGCGTTGAGGTGCTCGGCGGCCTGGTCGTAGAGGGAATTGTCCAGCAGGATCGCGCCCAGGATGGAGCGCTCGGCCTCCAGGCTTACGGGCAGCCCGCGTTCCAGACTGTAATCGGTGGTGGCCATGGGTTGGTCTAATCAGAGTAGCCAGAATGAGGCGGTGCGCAAAGGGTGAAACGTGCGAAAAACTGATGTCGAAGAAGATTCCTGAGCAAAAACTGTGTGGTCTGTTGGAAATCGAGAACTAACAGCGCAAACGTCAGTGGACTGGATGGGGCGCCTGCAAATACGCCCAGCGCTCAGCCAGCTTACCGTTGACGATTCGCCAGATGACGATTCCGCCGAATTCAATCTTCTGCTGCGACTCGCGGTCCGTCGCTCGCCAGGTGTTACGGCATACCACTTTGTCGCATTCGGCGATGATGTCTTCCACGGTAACCTGAATATCGGGGAAGCGCCCAAAGGCCGCCGCCAGATACTGCCTGGGACCGTCCGGCCCCGGCGGCAGACCAGGCGGCACGTCCGCTCCGTGCTCCTGATAATCGGCGGCGAAGTTGCGGTCTGCGGCGGACGAAAGCTTTGGCTTCTTCGCAGTTCATCATCGCGGCATTATATTGACGCGCTTGACCGTAGTTCAAATGTCTCGACACCACCGGTGTGAACCAGAAGCCGAACCGCTTGTTGGCGAGGACAAACCACGTCCAAACAAATGCGACCCGAGGCCAGCCACCCCGGGTCGCTGGAGGCACAGCATGACGTCGTGCGACGTCAGCGCTGCTTCTCTTGCCCAGCCCCGGGCATCCCGGCGATGCGAACGGACCTGCGCTGCGCAGTGCCGCGCTTGGTAATGCAGACCACGAGGAACGCGCTCGAGCCCTGCAACTCGAGAGTGGTCCGCTACCATGCGCACGTACGCTCAATCAGCCCTTGGACGGTGGCGGCGACCCTGGATCCTTGGCACGAGCGGAATTGGTGCAAGGCCTCCGTCGCTTGCGTATCGAATCCCCCCTCACGCCCAGCGGTTCGTCGCCAACCTGGAAGCAGTACGCGACAGCCTGTGTCTCGATGCGTGAAAGATTGCCGGAAGCACGTCCTGTGAGACAAGCAGAAAACGCGCGGCGCTGTGCATAAGGTGTGCAATCCAGATTTTTGTTGTGCAAAACGCGGCGGAAATCGAAAAGAAGGACCGAGCACTGGGCAGTTGGCCATTGGTAGTTGGCAATTGGTCAAAACTTCAAAGCCAAACGAGAAGTATCGCTTTGACTGAATACTGAATACTACCTACTGAATGCTTAACTGCTGACGGCCAATTACCAATTACTAATCACCAACTGCCAATTACCAGGTGCCAATTGCTGCCCTCTCCGTTAACGACTTTGTTACTATCGCGAAATCTGAGTTCAAGATATTCTCGCGCTATGGCAGTGTCGGTGACGGTGTTGGCGAGCGGCAGCAAGGGCAATTGCACGGTCGTCTCCAGTTCCGGCACGCGCTTGCTGGTGGATGCCGGCCTCTCCTGCCGCGAACTCCTGCGCCGCATGGTCCTCTGCGGCCTGGATCCCGACGGCATCAACGCCATTCTCGTGACCCACGAGCACACCGATCACGTCGCAGGGTTGCGCGTACTGGCGCGGCGGCTGAAGATCCCGGTTTATATCACTGCGCCGACGTATCATGCCTATCGACAATTCGCGCGTGACAGTGCCGGCCAGCGTATCGAGCTTTCCCGCCGGGAGCATTTTTGTTCCGGCAGCGAGTTTCAGATCGGCGACATCGCGGTGACGCCCTTCACCATTTCGCATGACGCCGTGGATCCGGTGGGCTTCGCCTTTCGCAGCGAGGGAGTCAAAGTCGGCGTCTGTACCGATCTCGGCTACATCACGCCCAACGTGCGTCACCACCTGCGCGGGTGCCACATCCTGATGATCGAATCCAATCATGATCTCGAGCAGTTGCGCGGTGGTCCATATCCCTGGAGCGTGAAGCAGCGGGTGATGAGCCGCGTCGGCCATCTCTCCAATGATGCCCTCGCGGATTTTCTGACCAGCGACTATGATGGAGGTGCCGAGTTCCTCATCCTGGCGCATCTGTCGGAGCAGAACAACCACCCCGAGATCGCCCGGGCGACAGCGGAGCGTGCCCTCGGCGCGCAGCGCAGCTTGTTGCGGAACCGTTTGATGCTTGCGGCACAGCATGAACCGCTGCCAGCGGTCCAGTTGTAATTTCCGCTCCACGAGCGCCACTCCCAGGGCTCGGCGCGGGTTCGGCATGACGCATGGCCCAATGTACTGATCCGGTCATCGGCAAGATTCTTGCCGGATGGCGTTACGACATCTCCGGTATCGCGCCAGAAATGCGCGGCGACTACGAGACGCACCTGGCGGAATGCCGGTTCTGTCACTCGCGTCAGCGCCTGCATCGCGGCATCGACATCGGCCTGATGGCGCTGGCCTCGGCCTCGATGATGGTCTTCCTGCTCGCCTACGGCGTCATCCGCCACTTCAAGCCCATGCACGCGTTCCTGCTGGAAATCGGCGCGCTCGGCGGATTCCTGCTCTCCATGTTGTTGTGGCTGCTGGTGGCCGTCGCCACCCCGGCGCCGCTGGTCGTCAAAGACGCCGCGCTCTTCGGCGCCCGCCGCGGCCTGGAGAAACTGCCGGACGAAATCCGCGACCGCATCCCCGAAGACCTGCGTCTCAAGATTTCCGGGCAGGACTAGGCAGAGCGGGCCTTCAGGCCCGCGTTCCCCATCGCTATTGGATCTTGATCAGCTCTATGTCGAACACCAGTGTGCCGTAGGGAGCTTGCTTGCCCTGGTAGGCAAGGTCTTCCGGAATCCAGAAGCGCGCTTTCTCGCCTTCCACCATCAGTTGCAAGCCCTGGGTCCAGCCGGCAATGACGTGGTCGAGCGGAAAAGTCATCGGCTTGCCGCGCGCCACTGAGCTGTCGAACATTTTTCCGTTCGTCGTCCAGCCGGTGTAGTGCACCGTGACCTGGTCGACCGGTTTGGGGTGGCGTGTGCCGGTTCCCGGCGTCAGGACTTTGTACGCAAGACCGTGGGAGCGCTGGGCGTCAGCCGGTGGCTTCTTGACGTCTTCCGGCGCGCGGGTTGGCATGTCGACCAGAGTAACGTCGAAGACCAGCATCCCGGCCGGCTTCCCTTGCTGGCTTTTGTAGGCGAGTGACTCGGGAATCCAAAGGCGGCGCGTTTCTCCAACCACCATCAGTTCCACCCCTTCTCCGAAGCCGGGAATTACCCGGTTGACGGGGATGGTCACGGGTTTGTTGCGGGCGACTGTGCTGTCGAACATTTTTCCATCGGCCGTCCATGCGGTGTAGTTGACGGTGACGACCTCGTCTTTGCCGGGATGTTCCTTGCCGGTGCCCGGCGTGATGACCTTGGTTGCCAGGCCGGACGCGGTTTTGCTGGCGTCAGCGGGCGGCGCAGCCACGTCGGATGGAGCGGGAATCGCTGCAGGTGCTGGCGTTTGCGCGGATACCGACGCTAGAGCGAAGAGGAGTGCAGTGATGAGAAAGAGACGCATGCCGATATTGTACCCGCTGAGTTTTCGGGCTGATCGATTTCGATTGTCATCTGGGCGTGCGCAGCGGCTTGTTAGTGTCATTCTTGTTCAACGGTTATGACAACTTTCCCTTGCGCATGTCCCGCTTCAAGATAACGGACAGCTTCAGCCACGTCGCTTAACGGGTAACGCCGGTCGATGACGGGTGCAATCTTCCCGTCTTCAAGTAGATCTTTCAGAAAAACCAGGTCCTTATTGTTGATGTGCGCGACGAAGAAACGCATCTTCTTGCTTCCCATCAGCGACAGCAATGGTCCCAGTAACATGGCTTGGAGAATTTGCGGCCAACCACCTCCAACCATGACATAAACGCCGCCCTGATTCAGCGCACGCCGGTAATCGAAAATCGAATGATATGCGTTCGCGGCAAGAATCAGGTCGTGCCGCTGCCCATTTTTCGTGAAGTCTTCCCGCGTGTAATCGATCACGTGGTGTGCGCCTAGCGCTCGCGCCCTGTCCACATTTCTCGTGCTGCACACGGCCGTGACTTCAGCCCCGAACGATTTGGCAATCTGGACCGCAAATGTACCGACACCACCAGACGCGCCATCAATCAGGACCTTGTGGCCTGGCTGGATGCGTCCCTTATCACGAAGCGCCTGAAGGGCGGAAAGTGCCGCCACGGGTACGGCGGCGGCGTTCTCGAACGACAGGTTGGCCGGCTTGAGCGCCAGCTTATCTTCAATAACACACGCATACTCGGCAAAGGCCCCGCGGCACCCGCCGAACACGGCGTCGCCTGGTTTGAACTTCGTTATGCTCTTGCCCGCGGCTTCAACCTGGCCGGCCACATCAACGCCGGGTCGTGTGAGCTTTGGTTTGCGCAGCCCTCCGGTCATCAGGCGGAGGAACAATGGCCTGCCCCGCATGAGGCGCCAGTCAAGTGGATTTACGGATGCTGCACGGATTTGTATCAAGACTTCATCGTCCGCGGGGGCAGGTTTTGCTACCTCCATGAACTGCAACACGTCCGGAGGCCCATATCGCGTGCCTACAATCGCTTTCACAGAGTCCTCTTGGGTCGGGTTCGCGCTGCGTTGCTGCAGCGCCCGACAAGCAAGCACTAAGCGCGAGTTAAAACTTCTTAGCCGTAATCCTGTCCGTCCCGACGTAGGGAATCAGCGGCTCGGGTATCAGCACGCTGCCGTCGGCCTGCTGGTAGTTCTCCACGATGGCGACCCACGTGCGTCCGATGGCCAGTCCGCTGCCGTTCAGCGTGTGAACTAATTCCGTCTTCTTGCCGCCTTCGGGGCGGTAGCGGATGTTCGCCCGGCGTGCCTGGAAGTCAGTGAAGTTCGAGCAGGAAGATATTTCGCGGAACAGTCCTTGCCCCGGCAGCCACACTTCGATGTCATAGGTTTTCGACGCGGAAAATCCCAGATCCGCGGTACACAAAGCGACCGTGCGATAGTGAAGGCCCAGTTTCTGCAACACCTGCTCGGCATTGCGCGTGAGCTTCTCGTGCTCGTCCCATGACTGCTCCGGCTTGGCGAATTTCACCAGCTCAACCTTCTGAAACTGGTGCTGGCGGATGATGCCGCGCACATCTTTGCCATACGATCCGGCCTCACTGCGGAAGCACGGCGTGTAGGCGGCCAGCGAGATAGGCAGCCGCGCGCCGTCGAGCGTTTCGTCGCGATAAAGATTGGTGACCGGCACTTCCGCGGTCGGGATGAGATACAGGTTCTTTTCGCCGTGCGGAACCTTGAACAAATCGGCCTCGAATTTGGGCAACTGCCCGGTTCCGTACATCGACTCGGCGTTGACCATGAATGGCGGCAGTACCTCGGTGTAGCCGTGCTCGCCGGTATGCAGGTCGAGCATGAAGTTCATCAGCGCCCGCTCCAGCCGGGCGCCGAGGTCCCAGTACACGGCGAAGCGCGCCCCCGTGATTTTGGCAGCGCGGTCCATGTCCAGCACGCCGAGCTGCTCCCCCAGCTCCCAGTGCGGTTTGGGCGTGAAATCGAAATGCGGCGGCATTCCCCAGCGGCGCACCTCGAGGTTGTCGGCCTCGCTCTTGCCCAGGGGCACGCTGTCGTGTGGCAGGTTGGGGATGCCAATTAAGATGTTGCGCAACTTTGCATCGAGTTTTTCCGCGCGCGTTTCGGCGTCGGAAATCTTCTGCTTCAGCTCTTTTTGCTCCTGCAGGTTGGGAGCAGTACCCTGCGCCTCTTTCTTCAACCGCTGAAAATCGCCGACGAGCTGGTTGCGGCGAGCCTTCATGGTTTCAGATTCGGTGATGGCGGCGCGCCGCTCATGGTCGAGTTCCTGAAAGTCGTCGAGCACAGCGGGATCCATGCCGCGCTGGCGCAGTTTTTCTTCGACAAGCGGAAGATGATCGCGTACAAAGGCTAAGTCGAGCATAAGAGTTCAGGTTACTCGAAGAACCGGCTCCTCACCAAGCGAGCGACTCTTGCTGGATTCAACGCAACGATACGCAGAACTGCGCGTCTTAACTGGCAGCTGCTTGTCATGAAGGGACCAGTGCCCAAGGCCAGAATACTAACGATGCCCGCTCCTCTCGGTAAGAGCCATGTCCGGCACGACCGCAAGGGCGATCCGCGTTACGTTGAGGGGCAACGCCTCATCGTCGAGGCCATCCGCTACCTGGTGAAGAACGATCCTGAGAGTAACACGCCCGCGGTGAAACTGCTGTCCGAACACTTCCGCACCAAATTCCGCATGAGCGACAAGCCGTCAGCGCCGCAATCGTGAGAGTGGCAACTAGCAATAGTTCAATTGCCAATTGCTTTCCTTTACACCGACTCGAAATCCTGTTGCTTTCGGCCCAACCGTTCGTGCCAATCGGCGGCGGCTTTGACGAAGGCGCTGAACAGCGCCCGCGAGGCGACGTCATCGTCATAGGTGCGCTCGGGATGCCACTGTACGCCCAGCGCGAAGTGGTCGGGCGCGGTTCCCTCCACCGCCTCTTTCACTCCGTCCTCGGGACACCACGCCACCAGCCGCAAGCCGTCGCCCAGCACAGCCGGCGCCTGATGATGGCTGGAGTTCACCGGCAGCACCAACGCACTATCGTCGGGCAGCGCTCCGGCCTCGCGGAGGATCGCCGCCAGCCTGGACTGCGGTTCGATCTTTACGTGATGCGCCTTTGCCAGACTGCGCCCGGCCGCATGCTGCACGCCGGCCGGCAGGTCCTGGTCGAGCGTCCCGGTGCGCCACACGTTCAACGATTGCAGCCCATAACAGATGCCGAAGACCGGTTTACGCATGTTGAAGGCGTCCTGCAGCAGCAACTCGTCGGCATTATCGCGGAACGGGTCGGCCGCAGCCGTCTTGGGATGCCGCTGGGCGCCATACTTTTCCGGATCGACATCCGCCGGACTGCCGGGCAAGAGCACGGCGTCGCAATGCTTCACCGCCTGCGCGATCTCAGCGTTGCTGGCGTCCGCCGCGATGATGACCGGCTCGCCGCCCGCCGCCCGAATGGCACCTTCGTATTGCGGCAGCGCGCGCAGCACGTAGCCGGGCCGCGTCGAGTTGGGAAGCGGGATGGCGATGCGGGGTTTCATCAGGGCAACTCGCTCGAGCTGGCGCCCGGCTCCGCCAGCACCGTCCCCGATTGCTGTTGCTTGCTCTCGGCCGACTGTGCCAGTTTCGCGCGCGAATAATACGTGTCCGCTATGATCTGTCGAACCTGTGCAGCCAGCTTTTCCATGTCGCGCAGACGTAAGCCTACCGTCGGGATCGGTTCGCCAATAATCATCTCCACCTGCCCCGGCAGCACGTGAAAGCTGTTAATCGGCAGCGCCTCGTAGGTCCCCACCAGAGTAATGGGCACGATCGGCGCCTGCGCCCGAATGGCCACGTAAAATGCTCCACCCATGAACGGCTGCAGCTGGCCAGTCGCGGAGCGCCCGCCTTCGGGAAAGACCATGAACGGCATGCCCTTGCGTAAGGCCTCGCTCGCCCGGTTCAAACTGCGCAGGGCCGCGTGCGGGTCGCCATAAACGATGGGGATCTGGCCGGATCGTCGCAAGTACCAGCCGAGAAACGGGTACTTGAACAATTCTTTCTTCGCCAGGATGCGGAATGGCACCGGCAGGCACGCGTACAGCACCGGGATGTCCACCGCGGAAAGATGATTGGAGGCAAAAATCTCGGAGCGCGCCGGGTTGATGTGCTCCAGCCCTTCAATCTTTACGCGAATGAATCCGGTCTTCAGGATCATGCGCGCCCAGGTGCGCGCGAAACAATGCTGTATGCGCCCGGTACCGTCGAACAGCGACGCGATCAGCGACAGCGTGCCCATTACCGCCGTGTACAGATACACGATGGGTACGAACAGGCAGTACGACCGAAGGCGCGTGAACCGCGAGCCTCGGCTGCGCCGGAATGCTGCGAGCTGTTCTTGCGTGCCGTTCATCGCCTCAAGCCGTCATCCCCATCGCCTGCATCGCTTCGCCCACCAGGAAGATCGAACCGGTGACGACAACTACGCCCTCGCGCTTGCTCACCTCGCGCGCCCGCACCAGCGCCGCCGGAACCGTCTCTTCCGCGAATATCGAAACTCCTGTTCGCTCTCCCGCCTGCGATAATTCGCTCGTGCTGGCCGCCCGCGGATTTGCCACCTGGGTCACTACCACGTGCTCGGCAATGGGGAACAGGATCTCGGCCATCTCCTGCACCGCTTTGTCGCGCATGGCCGCAAACACCAGCGTTAACTCGCGGCCAGGAAACGTCTCCGACGTCGCCGAGCGCAGTGCCCATGCGCCGGCCGGATTGTGCGCCACGTCCAGCACCATCTCCCGCTGATGCGTCGCCTCTGATGGCGACAGCACCTGGAAGCGTCCCGGCCAGTGCGTCTCGCGGATGCCCTGCTCGACCTGCTTTGGCGTCACCTGGAAGCCGAACTGCGCCAGCTCTTCCGCGGTCGCGATGGCCAACGCGATATTGCGCAGCTGGTGCCGCCCCGCGAGCGGAGAATCCACGGCAATCTCTTCGCCCATCACGGCCAGTGGATACCGGTTGCGTCCGGCCGCGGGCATGGTCCGCCCGGCAAGAAACGCCGCCGCGCCCGGCGACACCGGCGGAACATACTTCACCGCGCTCACTCCGCGCGCATTGTGGTCCAGAATCGCGTGCCCGATGACGTCATTCGCCTGCGGATGCTGCGGCAGGGTCACGACAATCCCATTCTGCCGGATGATGCCCACCTTCTCGCCCGCGATCTCGGCGAGCGTGTTGCCCAGGTACTTCTGGTGGTCGAGCGCGATATCGCCGATGACCGATACCATGGGCTCGACCACGTTGGTCGCGTCCAGCCGGCCGCCCATGCCGACCTCCAGCACCGCAACCTCGATCCCCACGTTGGCGAAGTACTCGAAAGCCATTACCGTCAGCATCTCGAAGAAGCTGGGATGCCAGGGCACCTTGCCCGCGTGCAGCAACTGCTGCGCGACCTGCTCCACCCGCCCGTGCATCTCGCCGAACTCTGCGTCGGAAATCGCTTCGCCATTCACTCGAATGCGCTCGTTGATGCGCACCAGGTGCGGCGAGCTGTAGAGCGCCGTCTTGTATCCCGCTACGCGCAGAATGGACGCAAGCGTCGCCGCGGTCGAGCCCTTGCCGTTGGTCCCCGCGATCAGCACGCTGGGGAAACGCCGCTCGGGATGGTCGAGCGCCTCCAGCATCGCGCGCACGTACGCCAGGTCGAACTTGTGCGGCGGCGTCGAGGCCAACTCGTGGCCAAGCGCGTACAGCTGCTCTACCGTGCGTTGATAGGACATGGCGATAATTTCAGAGTACAACATGGAAGCGGGACGAGTGGCTTCGGCGGGTGCCGCGACCGGTTTCAATAAACCTGGATGCTTGATGGGGCCACAAGCGACGCTAGCTACTTTCCCGCGAGTTCCTTCTTCACCGCCTCGCTGAGCAGTTTGCCATCGACGCGTGCATCGCCGAACCTGGCCTTGGCGGCCTTCATTACCGCGCCCATGTCCTTCATTGTGGGACTGCCCATTTCGGCCACGGTGGCAAGGACAGCAGCAACGATTTCTTCTTCGCCGACGGCCTTGGGCATGTAGGCCTCGATGATGGCGATCTCTTCGGTCTCGATCTTCGCCAATTCGGGACGGTTGCCCCTCTCGAACTGCTCGATGGAGTCTTTGCGCTGCTTGATCATGGTGGTGAAAATTTGCAGCTCTTCCTTCTCGTCGAGCTTGGCGCGCTTCTCGATTTCCTTGTTGTGAAGCGCAGTCTTCATCATGCGCAGCGTCGAGAGCCGCCGTTCTTCCTTCTTGCGCATGGCGTCAACCATGTCTTTCTGCACCTGCTCCGTCAAGGTCATGGCGCAATTATAGGTCAGTGGACGTCACGTCGGCCTGTGATTCAGGACACAGTCGCAGTGCCCAGTTGATATAGCTTCCAATGCTGCGGAAGCCTATATTTGTACCGTCGGCGCTTCGCCGGTATTTACTAACAAAGGTGGTACTTTATGCTACGGAAAACGCGTCTTTTTACTCCCGGTCCAACTCCTCTCCTGCCCGCCGCCCAGAATGCAATCGCTGCTGCTGATATGCATCACCGGACTGCGGAATTCCGCGAAATCTTCACCCGCACGCTGGCCGACCTTAAGACCTTCATCGGCACGCAGAACGATGTCCTCATCCTTGCCTCCTCCGGAAGCGGGGCCATGGAAGCCTCAGTCTCGAACCTCACTTCGCCCGGCGACAAGGTGGTTGTGCTGACGGCCGGCAAGTTCGGCGAGCGCTGGCGCGACCTGGCCAAGGCCTACGGCTGCCAGATCGAACTGATCAGCGTTCCCTACGGCGAGACCTTCGACCTGCGGGAAGTGAAGTCGAAGCTCGATGGCGCACGCGTGCTCTACATGCAGGCGACCGAGACCTCGACCGGCGCGCGTCACGACGTGAAAGGCATTGCCGCGCTGCTGAAGGGCACCGACACGCTGTTCGTGGTGGATGCCATCACCGGACTCGGCACTACCGATTTCGACGTGGACGGCTGGGGCATCGACATCCTGATCGGCGGCTCGCAGAAAGCGGTCATGATTCCGCCCGGCCTTGCCTATCTGAGCGTGAGCGAGCGCGCCTGGCAGCGCATGGAGACGACGAAGAACCCGCGCTATTACTTCGACCTGCGCAAGGAGCGCAAGTCGGCGGCCAAGGGCGAGTCGGCCTTTACGCCGGCCGTCGCTCTCGTCTGCGGACTGGCGGCTGCCCTCGACTACATCCGCCGTGCCGGCGGTGGCAACCTGGCCGACGGCCGCGATGCCCTTATTCACAACGCCGAAACTTCCGCCGCGATGGTGCGTGCCGGAATCAAGGCGCTGGGTCTGAAGCTGTTCGCACCCACGTGTCCCGCGGCCGCGGTGACCGCGATTTTGGCGCCTGCCGGAGTCGATTCCAGCGCTATCGTAAAGGAATTCCGCGAGCGCTTTGCCATGGTAGTCGCCAACGGCCAGGGCGAGATGAAGGGCAAGCTGTTCCGCGTCGCTCACCTTGGTTACTACGACTACCTCGATGCCATCGGCGTGATTGGCGCTCTGGAGCAGGTGCTGCTCAAGGTTGCGCCCGCACATCAATCCCAGCTCGGGACCGGCGTCCGCGCCGTGCAGGAAACCTTCGCCGAGCAATTCGCTGAGGCCGTGAAAGCATGAAAATCATAATTGCCGACAAAATCTCCTCCTCCGCGTCCGCCATCTTTGGCGAACACAGTGACTGGGAAGTCGTAACCACCGATAAAGAAACGCTGCCCGGCCAACT
>JARLGI010000093.1 GCA_031296115.1 Acidobacteriota bacterium
CGAGTCCAACGAAGGCGTCATCCTGATTGCCGCCACCAACCGGCCGGACGTTCTCGATCCCGCGCTGCTGCGTCCCGGCCGTTTCGACCGCCGCGTGGTGGTTTCGCGTCCTGACGTTCGCGGCCGCGAAGAGATCCTGCGTGTCCACACCCGCAAGATTCCCATCAACGACGACGTAGACCTGGGCGTGCTGGCCCGTGGCACACCGGGATTCTCCGGCGCCGACCTGGCCAACATGGTGAACGAGGCCGCCCTGGTCGCCGCCCGTCAGAACCGCAAGACCGTGCTGATGTGGGACTTTGAGCAAGCCAAGGACAAGGTCCTGATGGGCGCCGAGCGCAAGTCCATGTTGCTTTCGGACGAGGAAAAGAAGGTGACCGCCTATCACGAGGCCGGCCACGCGCTGGTCGCCGCCACGCGCGCGCACTCCGATCCTCTGCACAAGGTGACGATCATCCCGCGCGGCATGGCGCTGGGCGTGACCATGCAGTTGCCCATCGACGACAAGCACACCTACACCCGCGATTACCTCGAAACCCGGCTGGCCATCATGATGGGCGGCCGTGTGGCTGAGGAGTTGTTCTTGAACACGATGACCACCGGCGCCGGCAACGACATTGAGCAGGCTTCGGACCTGGCGCGCAAGATGGTTTGCGAGTTCGGCATGTCCACCCTGGGCCCCATCACCTTCGGCAAGAAGGAAGAGCAGATTTTCCTGGGCCGCGAGATCAGCCAGCACCGTGACTTCAGCGAAGAGACGGCGCAACTGATTGATGGCGAGGTACGCCGCTTCGTGGACGACGGCTACAAGTCGGCGGTAAGTATTCTGAGCAGCAATCGGCCCGCATTGGAGAAGATTGCCCAGATGCTGCTGGAGCGCGAAGTACTCGACGCAAACGAGATCCAGATGATCATCGAGGGCAAGGAGCTTCCGGTGCGCGTGAATCCCAACGCTCCGGCTGCCAAGGACGAAGTGCAGGAAGTGCTGAAACCGGCGCCTGGGCAGCCGAACGTTGCCCCAGGAGAGCGTCCGGCGCAGGCGTAAAATCAGCGTCCAGCGACGGGCGCACAGCATCTGATAAGTAATGCAGTGCGAAGGGCGGTCGAAACTGGCCGCCCAATTTCTTGCTTCGATCAGGTCTTCCGGGCCCCAACCAGCAGCTCCTCCAGCGCCCGGCAGGCGGCGCCAACACCGTCTTCCGAGCGTACAGCCTCGCCCACCGCGGCGGCTTTGGCAGCGTAGGTGGCCTCGCTCAGCAGTGGCCTCAACTCGCGGACTGCGGTTTTAGCGTTATAGCCCCCGATAAACACGCTGCGCGCCACGCCTAGTTCAACGGCACGGGCAGCGTTGTCGGGCTGATCGAAGGCGAACGGTACCACCAGCATGGGGCGTCCCGAGCCTAGCGCCTCAGCGGTGGTTCCAACACCTCCCTGGTGCACGTTGACCGCGGCGCGAGGAAACAGTTCGGAATAGGGCGCGTAAGGGAACACCGACAAATCAGGCGGCAAAGGCTGAGGCAGCTCGCGGGGTGCGAATTCGCCCACGATCAAAACAGCGCGGCAACCAAGCCGACGGACCGCCTGCAGGCTCTGCTCGAAGAACCTGCACGGCGCGATCGAAGCCGACGAACCCAGGGTGAAGACCACCGGTGGCGCACCGGCGTCGAGGAATTCGCTCAGCTCGGGCTGCAGCGTCGCTGGCTCGCAATAGAAAGGGAAGCCGGTAACAACAGTATTGGGCGGCCAGTCGGGCTGCGGATGGCCGAACAGCGGCGCGAACAGGGCCAGGTTCAGCGCCGGCGAGAACTGGCCCTCGAAGATCGGGCTGGGTCGCGGCGCTAGTTCCAGTCGAACGCGCAGTTCCCGGACGGGTCGTGTCCAGCTCGCGGTAACCCGGCGTCCATAGTGCAGAATTGCGAGGTCCAGAAACGGCCCGAGGGCCTTCAAGCGTGCAAGAGTCGGGAATTGGCGGCGTAGCCCTGGTTCATACGCCGACATCATTCCCATGGGCGCGAGGGTGGTCGAGGCCCAGCGGATACCGGACTTCTCCGCCGCGACCTGCGCGCCAAACGCCAAGGGGTGCGTAACCAGCATGTCCGCGCCGGCGATCGCCGAGGTCGCCTCCTCAAATGCCGTTTGCGTGTAGGGCACTACCAAGTCACGGATGAGGAATCGCGGGCCGCGCCGCAGATGCATGGCCTTCTTCATCACCTCGTGGTGCACATCGAGATGGGGGCCCATGGGCGCGAACTTCAGCTCCGCCGCCTCGACGCGCGGCTGCGCCAGACGATGGGTCGCGATGACACAATCATGCCCGCGCGCCTGTAGTTCGCACGCGATGGCGAAATAGGGGTGCAGGTCGCCCAGCGATCCCCAGACGGCGAAGATGATGCGCTTAGCCATGCCAAAAACAATGGCGCGGCCGTGGCCGCGCCTCGCAGAAATCCAATGTCGCGATATTACAGGTTCTTGTCCAGCGCCTTCTCGATGACGTCGCGGGAGACGTAGCCTACGATCTGCTCGCGCACCTGGCCACCTTTGAAGACCAGCAACGTCGGGATGCCGCGCACCCCATAGCGCTGCGGCGTGGCGGCGTTCTTGTCCACGTCCATTTTGCCGATCTTGACCCGGCCGTTGTAACTCTGCGCCACTTCATCCACGATAGGGGCCAGCGCGCGGCAGGGGCCGCACCATGTCGCCCAGAAATCCACCATTACTGGCTGCTCCGACTTGAGCACCAGCTGATCAAAATTGGCGTCAGTCACTTCTACGATTGCGTCACTTGCCATTCATCCTCCTGAGGGATCACCAGACGGTCCGCACGGCTTAGCGGGCCGTAAATTCATCGTACCACCCGCGTTAGGAGATTAGATGCAGAACCGGTCGGCAGGACGCAAGCCGTGGGTTGGCAGCGTCGGATCCTTCATTGGAGGGGCAAGGTCGGGAATGAAAATCGCGACTCAAAATCGAGAGCGCTCTGCGCGTTAACGCAGAGCGCCCGGAAGGCAGCCCTCCCGCAGAACTGCCTGACTGCACGATGATTGTGCGCGAATCGGCGATTTTGTAAATACGTTTCCAGTAATAAATCGGTAACCTGGGCGCCAAGTCGTGATGCGCGCTGCCGCACCATAAGGGAACTTTTTCCTCACCGGAAAAAGCTTGGAGAATCGGCGCGCGGCGAGCCTGGCGACACGTCCTGCCCTGCCGCGGCAGCTAGCTGGCAGTGCCGGCCAGAAGCTCGGCCGGATGCACGACCTCGCGACCCATACCGGCAAACAGCTGCTCGTGACACGAGATGCCACTGGCCACCAGCACGCGCGGACCGCCATCCTGGTCGGCGCGGCGTACTTGTGCGAACAGGTCTTCGCCGACGGCCATGCTCAGGTCGTAATAATCGTGCTTGTAGCCGAAACTGCCCGCCATGCCGCAACATTCCACCGACGATGTCACGACGTCGAAACCGGCGGCGCGGAGAACGTCTATCGTCTGCGTCGCCGAGTTGCAGGTGCGCTGCTGGCAATGCGAGTGATAGAAGAGCTTGGTGCCATGCTTGGATTTGCTCGCGGGGAAAATCCGGCCGAGGTCCAGCTTCTGCTGCTGCGCCACGTTCCACAGCATCTCCAGCGGCTCGAAGCTATTCTGCGCCAGCAGTCGGCTGGTTTCTTCGTCGTCCAGCAGGTGCTTGAAATCCGAACGCAGCATAGCCAATGAGCTGGGTTCCAGGACTACAATCTTTCTGCCTTCTCTGAGGTACTGCCGCAACATGGGCGCGATGGCATTTGCCTGAGTTCTCGCGGTTTCCATCATTCCCTGCGACATCGCAGCACGGCCATCGGGCATTGCCGGACTCAGCACCACGTCGAGGCCGACAGTGCGCAGCACGCGAATTGCCGCCATGCCGCGCTCGGGTGCGCCGTAGTTGGTAAAAACGTCCGCCAGCATCACTAGACTGGGCCGGAATTTGGCCGGCAAACTCCTGGGCTCTTCGCGATACAACTGTTCCCAGGTTTTCTTGGGGAACGCAGGCAAAGTGCGGCGGCGATCGACGCCGAAGACTTTCTCCATGAAAGCGCGCGCGCCGGGAAGATTCATGGACGCATTGCTCAAGCCGAAGAAGCGGGTTCCCCATTTTCCGAAGGTGCTGTAGTTGCCGAAAAACTGCTTCTGCAGCGGCGCCACGCGGTCCTCGGGCGCGCTCCCGGTCATATCGCCGAAGGCAGCCTTCGCAGCCGAGCGCGGCTGTTCGAAGTTCATGCGCTGCCGAAGGTTCTCATTCAGCCACGGAATATCGATACGCACCGGACAGTTGGGCACGCAGCGCGAACACGCCGTGCACAACTCACTGAAACGCGCATTCATCAGCGTGCCGGTGCCTGCTTCCCACGAGCCGCCGATGCCGCCGGAATAGGTCTCGCCGCCGAAAGCGTGGCCGCCCACGGTTTCGAAGTTGGCGCAGGAGTTCAGGCACGCGCTGCAGCGGATGCAGTACAAGGCCTCGCGCAACACGGGGTCCTCGCGCATGCGGCTGCGTCCGTTGTCAATCAGCACCATGTGAAATTCGCGTGGCTTGGGAGTCTTGCCGGGTGCAGCGAACGACGGCGCCTTGATCGGCGGGTGCAAAATGCTCACGTACGACGTCAGCGGCTGCCCAGTACCGCTGCGCGGCAGCAATTCGATGAACGTCCCGAAATCGGTCCGCGAGGGCACGACCTTCTCGATGCCGGCGATGGCAATGTGCAGCGGCGGCAGCGTGGTGGTCATGCGGATATTGCCTTCGCTCTCCACCAGCATCAGCGAGCCGCTGTCGGCGGCAATGAGGTTCGCGCCCGAGATACCGGCATCGGCGGCGATGAACTGCTGACGCAGTTTTTCGCGGGCGAACACGGTGAGTTCCTCACCGGTGTCGAGCGGCAAGTCCGTGGTGAATTTGCGCTTGAACAGCGCGGTGATGCGTTCGCGCGAGTAGTGCAGCGCCGGGGCAATGATGTGCGACGGCTGCTCGTCCGCCACTTGCAGGATGAACTCCGCCAGATCGGTTTCCGCCACCGTCAGGCCCGCAGCTTCCAGATCGTGGTTGAGCCTGGTCTCCTCCGAGGTGATGCTCTTGCCCTTCACCACCAGCTTCACTTCGTGGCGCAGCAGGACGTCGCGAATGTGCGCGTTGGCGTCGGCCGCCGTCTTCGCCAGGTAGAAGTGTCCGCCGTTGGCGACAACGCTGGCTTGCAGCTCGCGCAGCAACTCGGGCAGGTTGCTGATGGCGTTTTCCTTGATCTGGCGGGCGCGGTCCTTGAGCGCGTCGTAGTCGGGAAGAATGGACGTCGCTGCGTAGCGGTTACGGTTGAAGGTCTGCGTGTTGAGGCGAACCGCTGGGCTCTGTACGCCCAGCGTCATGCGGATGGCGTTCAGCAGCGCTTTCTTGTCGCTCTTGTTGGCTACCGAGCGAGGGCTGATGTCGGCGGGATTGACGAGGGTCGCCATGCTCACCTCAAGACGATGATGTGCAGCTTGTGCGGGCCATGAACGCCGCGCACCAGAGGTCCCATGTCAGCCGTGGCGCTCGGCCCGGTAACGAAGCAGAAGTCGCGTGATAAGCCTTTGCCATCCAGCACCTCGGCTCGGAACAGGTCGCGCGGCTGGGGAACAATGTTTTCCGCCGCGACCACCGCCACCTGCAGCGGAGCAAGCAGGCTGACCATTCCCGTGCGTTCCTGGCCCACGTCCACGCAGATGGAGCCGGTACTGGCCACGGCGGCGAAGGCTTCCGTCACTCCAGCTGCGGTGTGGATCATTTCGTCCGGCGTTGCGTCAGCTCGCACACGCGGATCGCTGGCGAAGTTGGCGAACAGGTCGGCGGGAAGCTCGTGCGGTGGCGCGTAGAGAATTCTCTGGGCGTCGCCTACGGCGCGAAGTATGGCCTCGCCCAAGGCATCGGGAGAACGGTCAATGACCTCCACGGTGGCTACGGCTTTGATGGCGGCTTTCGTGAAGTCCTCAAGGAGCGATGATTGCACCATTGCCGGCTGCATACAAAATTCGAGCTTATACCTAACATCGCGCAAAACCCACGGAATTCTTGGTGACCATCACTCGAAAGTGTGATTCCGCGTCGGTCTTCTACAATCTGGAAATGGCGCGGTTGACGGTTATTGCGCAGCTTCTTGCGGTATCTCTTCTCGTATGGACCGCCGCCATCGGCGCGCTTGCGCAAACTCCCTCGCCAGCACAGCAACCCGGTCAGCCTTCCGGTATGGATATGGATACGTCCGCCGATTCCATGCGGCACATGCAGCACGGCATGGACGCGGCGCGGAATTTCCTGATGGGCGAATCCTCGGGCACTGGCTTCCAGCCTTCCGCCTGGCCAATGCCCATGCTGATGACCAGCGCCGGGCAATGGCAATTGATGTGGATGGCACAAGCGTTCGTGGTGGATACTCAACAGAGCGGGCCGCTGGGCGCCGACAAGTTCTACTCGACGAATTGGGGCATGCTGAGCGCGCTGCATCACCTGGGCGGCGGCGACGTGACGCTGCGCACCATGCTCAGCCTGGAGCCGGCAACCATCAGCGGTGAATACTATCCCCTGCTCTTCCAGACCGGCGAAACCGCTTATGGCAAGCCCATCTTCAATGGCCAGCACCCGCACAACTTTGTCATGGAGTTGAGCGTGCAATACGCCCACAAGATTGGCGAGCGAGCATTGTGGGATTTGTACTACGCGCCGGTTGGCGATCCCGCGCTGGGGCCCGTCGCCTATCCCCATCGCGCCTCCGCGATGGAGATTCCGCAAAGTACGCTGGGCCATCACTGGGAGGATTCGACGCATGTCCTCTACAACGTGGCCACGGCGGGACTATCCTACAAAGCGGTGCGGTTCGAGGCTTCCGGCTTTCATGGCGCCGAGCCGGGCGAAGACCGCTGGAGCATTCAGTACGGCGCGATGAACTCCTACTCCGGACGGATTGTGCTCTCGCCCACGCCGCGATGGGTGGCGCAGGCGTCGGCCGGTCATCTCACCCGCCCCGAGGCATTGGAGCCGGGTGACGTAGTCCGCACCACGGCATCGGTGGAATACGTTGCGCCGCGGCCGCACGGCAACTGGTTTGCCACCAGCCTAATCTGGGGACGCAACTGGAAGACCGCAGGCAAGTACGGCAGCAACGCTGTCGCGGCGGAAACCGTGGTGCCCTTTAAAGACAAAAACTTCGTGACCGGCCGCTACGAATGGAGCCAGCGCGACGAATTGTTTGCCGACAATCCCGAACTGGCGGAAAAGCTCTACCTGCAGACGGGCAGCCGCTGGTTCGACGTCAGCTCTTACATTGTGGGATACACCCGCGACATCGGAACGTTCCACAACATCGAGACCGGCTTGGGGGCAAACGTGATGTTCTACGGCATTCCTGACGCGATCAAACCGTATTACGGCGACCATCCCCTGGGCGTGAATGTCTATCTGCGTCTGCGGTTGAAGAAAAATCGTTAGCTATTCGCTTCGGCCAGCGGTAACTCGACCACCATGCGCGTGCCGCGTCCCGAGCGGCTTTCAGGAGTAATCGTCCCGCCGTAGGCCTCGATCAGCGCTTTGGAAATTGCCAGCCCCAGCCCGTAGCTGCCGGTATCGCGCGCCCGCGAGCTGTCAGCGCGATGGAAGCGCTCGAAGATTCGCGAGAGCTCGGCCTTCGGAATGCCGGGGCCATTGTCTTCCACCTCGGCATACCCTCGCGCTCCCTTCGAGTGCACTCGCAGCTGAACGCGATCGTCCGCCGGGCTGAAGCGAATCGCATTCTCCAGCAGGTTGGCCCAGACCAGTTCGAGGTCCTCGCCGTCGGCGCGAATGGGCAGCGCACCATTGCTGCTGAACTCAACGGTTACGCCGCGTTCCTGCGCCAGCGGCGCCAGCCGTTCGATCGCGGCCTGGCAGGTTGCGGCCGCATCAATGGTTTGCAGGTCACGTCGCGTGCTGCCCGCGGCCCACTGTTCAGCACGCGCCAGGCGCAGCATGGAGTGCAGCAATTTTTCCAGCCGCGCCATGTCCTCCAGCGCTTGCTCCAGGCCGGCGCGATACTCTTCCGCTGCGCGCGGCCGCTGCAGGAGCGACTGCAGCGTGGATTTCAGGATCGCCACCGGCGTCTTCAACTCATGCGCCGCGTTGGCCAGGAACTCGCGCTGCTGGGTGAAAGCACGATGCAGGCCGTCGAGCATCGCCGTCATGGCCTGCGTCAGCGGCGCAAGCTCAGATGTGCTGAGCGCGGCCTCACTCGGATTCAACTCCCAGTTCGTAGTGCTGATCAGGGCGGCGCTCCCCGCCAGCTCCGCCAGCGGACGAAGTCCTCGACGCAAGCCCCACACCGCCAGCGTGACCGTTACCAGCAGCAAGAGCGCGCTCCCCAGCGCGATGTAAACGCCCGCACGTGCCACGGCGCGAGTCATCTGGTCAGTGGGCGCGGCGTAGGTCACGGTCAGCACATCGTCGTTAGGCAACTCAGGCTCGCGGTCGAGCACCGGGACCCGCTCCAGGCGTATCGCGCGGTAACGCGCTCCATCGAATTCGAACTCCGTGCGCAGCCCATATCGGCTGGTGAACTGCGGAGCCGTCGCAGGCCAATCCGGCGATCGCGCGATGACATGACCGTCGCCGGCCAGCACTTCGTACAAGTCTGGATGCTGCGTCTCCAACGGCGGCGGCACCAGGTCGTCCTCGAAGATGAGCTTGGGATGAGGGTCTTCGGAGTAACGCACCAGCGCGGCGATGCTCATGGCACGGCCGCGGAGTTGGGTGTCGAAGGCGTTCCGCAGTTGGCGACGGGTGAAATACACCGCCACCCATACGAGTCCGACGGCGAGCAACAATTGCGACACCACCACCACTACAATCAGTCTTCGTTGGATGGACGTCTTGCGCATATCAGCCACGAAGCATGTAGCCCTGCCCGCGCAGGGTGTGAATCAGTTTAGTGTCGCCGGTGTCATCGAGCTTGCGACGCAGGCCCGAAATATAAACCTCGATGACGTTGCTGAAGCGTTCCCAGTTGAAGTCGTAAAGATGCTCCAGTAGCTCGGTTTTTGGCACCACCGCTCCCGGCCGATGGGCCAGGTATTCCAGTACGCGATATTCCATCGCGGTCAGGGAAACGATCCTTCCTTTGCGGCGCACGGTCAGGTCGGCGGTGCTGATTTCCAAGTCTCCGACCTTGAGCACGGCTGCGCTTTGCCCTTTGCCGCGCCGGATGAGCGCCTTGGCGCGCGCCAGCAGCTCTCCCAGGTCGAACGGCTTGGCCACATAATCGTCAGCGCCGGCATTCAGCAGCGCGACCACGGACTCCTTTTCGTCGCGCGCAGTCAGGACCAGCACGGGCACAGGAGACCCGCTGGCCCGGATGCGCTGCATCACCCCGAGCCCGTCAAGCTTCGGCAACATGAGATCCAGCAGAACGAGGTCATACGGATTCGACTCCGCCATGTACAGGCCCTCTTCGCCGTCGAACGCCACGTCGACCGCGTAGCCCGCGCTCTCCCGCAGGCTGCCGGCCACGTTCTCCGCCAGCCGCCGCTCGTCCTCGATGATCAGCACCCGCATGATGCCTCTATCCTATGCCAACGCTAGGCTGCCGAACCTGAAGCTTGGCTTAAACCCTGGCGCAACCGGCCTGCAACGTTCTATTCATTCAGCTTCCATTAAGGTCGCGTCACGCATCCTATTGCCTTGCCACTAGTGAGGAAGCCGTGTTCGCAGCTCACAAGATTATTGCGCCCCTTAGTGGATTACTGCTGCTAGCAGCCGTCTCGACGGCGCAAGTCGCGCAACCGGTGCAGGCCCAAACCTCCACAGCCACTGTTTCGCTAACCCTGGCGGACGCGCTGGCGCGCGCCAAGGCCAACAGCCCGCAATTCCAGGCCGCGTTAACACAGCTGGGGCTGGCTCGCGAAGACCGCGTGCAGGCACGGGCGGCTCTGTTACCAGGCGTGGATTACAACAACGGCTTCATCTACACCCAGGGCAACGAAACGGCGACTCCGCGCTTTATTGCCAACAACGCGGTTCACGAATACGTCAGCGAGGGCGCGGTGCAGCAATCGCTGGGGCTGGGACAAATCGCAGGCTACCAGCGCGCGTCGGCCGCGCAAGCGCTGGCGCGGGCCAAGGCCGAGATCGCTGCGCGAGGTTTGGCGGTCACCGTCACCCAGGCGTTCTACGGATATCTGGCGGCACAAAACAAGACAGTGACGATGCAGGCCGCCAATGACGAGGCGCAACACTTCCTCGACCTCAGCCGCAAGTTGGAGCACGGCGGCGAAGTTGCGCACTCGGACGTCATCAAGGCACAAATCCAAGCCAACGATCAACTGCGCGCCTTGCAGGAAGCAAAGCTGGCGGAACAGAACGCACGGCTCAGCCTCGCCGTACTGCTGTTTCCCAACTTCTTCCAGGACTTCACGCTGGTGGACGACCTCGGGACCGCGCCCACCCTGCCGCCGATGCCCGACATTCAGCAGCTGGCGCAGAAGAACAATCCCGAGTTGAGCGCAGCGTTCGCCGCGATGGAGGTCGCCAACCACGAAGTGTTGGTCGCCCGCGCCGCGCATCTGCCGACGCTGGTGCTCGATTACTTTTACGGTATTGACGCCAGTCACTTCGCGGTCAGCACCGATGGCATCCGCAATCTGGGCTACGCCGCCGCAGCGACGCTGAACATCCCGGTGTGGCATTGGGGCGCGATCCAGAGCAAGGTGAAGCAGGCTGAATTGCAGCGGCACCAGGCACAGGTGGAGTTGAGCGCAGCGCAGCGCCAGGCCATGGCCGATCTGCAATCGTTCTATTCCGAAGCCGAAACCTCGCGCGGGCAGCTGGATGCACTTCACAACTCGGCCGATCTGGCGGCCGAAAGCCTGCGGCTCACCAACCTGCGCTACCAGGCCGGCGAGGCCACCGCGCTGGAAGTGGTGGACGCGCAAAATACGCTGACGCAGGCGCGCAATACCTATCGCGATGGCGAAGCCCGCTATCACGTAGCGCTCGCCAACCTGCAAACGCTGACGGGAGCGTTCTAAGCATGCAAGCCATCCGCAATCATTGGATATCGTTTGTTCTGGTTTTGCTGGGGGCGGCGATGTTGACCGCTTGCTCCAAGAAGGAAGCGGAGCCCCAACCAGTGGTCAGGGTGCAGACCGCCCCCGCGCAGCGCGGTAGTATCCAGCAGATCATCAGCGCACAGGCCGTGCTGTTCCCGCGCGAGCAGGCCGCCATCACGCCCAAAATTGTTGCTCCTGTGAGGACCTTTTACGTGAACCGCGGCAGCCGCGTGCAAAAGGGACAGCTGCTGGCCGTGCTGGAAAACCGCGACCTCGCCGCCGCTGAGGTGGAGAATAAGGGCACCTACGAACAAGCTCAGGCGACCTACGGGCTGGAGACCACGTCCGCGCTGCCTGAGGAGTGGCAGAAGGCCGAGTTCGATCTGAAGACGACGAAAGAGGCTTACGACGCCGAGCAGACAGTCTATGACAGCCGCCGCGTGCTCTTCCAAGAGGGTGCGATGCCGCGCAAGGAGCTGGATGCTTCGGCGGTAGCGCTCGTCCAGGCGAAGGCGCAAAACGAGATTGCCCAGAAACATCTCGCCGCCCTGCAAGCCAGCGGCAAGCAGCAGCAGTTGAAGTCGGCACAGGGCCAGCTTACTTCCGCCAAGGGCAAGTATGAAGGCGCGGCTGCGCAACTGGCCTACACCGAGATTCGAAGCCCCATCAACGGCGTGGTGACCGACCGTCCGACCTATCCCGGCGAAACGCCACCTCCGGGCACGCCGCTGCTGACCGTCATGGACACGTCGTCGGTCATCGCCCGCGCTCATATTCCGCAAAATGACGCAGCCACTCTTAAGCCGGGCGATGCTGCGGCCATCACCGCTCCGGGCGACGTTCGCGTGAACGGCAAGGTGACCCTGGTCAGCCCGGCGCTCGATCCCAACAGCACCACCGTGGAGGTCTGGGTTGAGGCGCCCAATCCCGACGGGCGTCTCCGACCCGGCACCAGCGTGAACATCTCGATGGTTGCGCAGACCCTGAACGACGCCATCCTGGTGCCAGCGGCGGCGCTGCTCAAGACCCCGGAAGGCGAGGCCACGGTCATGATCATGAGCGGCGACCGCGCGCGCCAGGTGTCAATCGAGACCGGCATTCGCGAAGGCGACAAAATCCAGATCACCAAGGGCCTCAGCGGTGGCGAGACGGTCATTGTCACCGGTGCCTACGGGCTTCCCGACAACACCAGGGTAAAGATTGCGGAGCCCGAGGCAGCGGATTCCGGCAATACCGGCGCTGACAAATCTCAGGGCAAGGCGAAGGACTGACCGCGCATGCAGTGGAAAGCCAAGCTCCAGCGATCGCGCAGCCGCGGTCCCGCCGACGAGCGTTACTGGTTCACGCGTTATGCCGAGTCGGTCATCTTTCTCATTCTGGTCTTGGCGATGGCCGGCGCTTACCTCGCCTTCACCATTCCGATTTCGGTCTTCCCCACAACTGACTTTCCCCGCGTGGTAATCGGGGTAGAGAACGGCGTGATGCCCATCGACCAGATGATGGTCACCATAACGCGCCCCATCGAAGAGTCCGTTAACTCCGTTCCAGGATTGTTGAGCGTGCGATCCATTACCAGCCGAGGTTCGGCGGAAGTCGATCTCTTCTTTACCTGGAACGTGGACATGGTGACCACGCTGCAACTGGTGGATGCCGCGCTCTCGAACATTCGCACCCAATTGCCGGCGACCGCGAACCTCCGGACAAATCGCTTGAACTTTGCCAGCTTTCCCATCCTTGGCTACAGCTTGACATCCGATACCGTGCCCCAGACCGAGCTGTGGACGATGGCGACCTATGGCCTGAAGCCGCGGCTCAATCGTCTCGACGGCGTGGCGACGGTCGTGGTGCAAGGCGGGCAGGAGCGGGAGTTTCACATTACTCCCAACCCCGCAAAGCTACTTGCGGCCAGCGTCACGGTGACCGACATCCTCGATGCGGTTCGCCGCAGCAACCTCATCGACTCACCTGGACTGCTGCCGCAGAACCATCAGCTCTATCTCGCGCTGGTGGACGGCCAAGTGAAAGACCCGGCGCAGCTGGCGCAGATCGTCATCAAAACCACCCCGACGGGAGTTCCCATCCGGGTTGGCGATGTGGCCGGTGTTGCTCCCGGCGTGAAGCCGGTGTACACCATCGTAACCGCCAATGGAAAGCCGGCGGTACTGCTCAACATCAACCGGCAACCCGATAGCAACACGGTCGCCGTCGCCGACGAGGTGCACGCCGAAGTGAACCGCATTCGCCAATCGCTGCCGCCCGGTATCCATATCCAGCCTTTCTATGACCAGTCCGAGATCGTCACCGAATCTATCAAGAGCGTACGCGATGCCATCCTGATCGGCCTGGTGCTGGCGTCGATGATCATGGTGCTCTTCCTGCGGGATTGGGGAACCTCGGTGGTGGCCGCACTGGTCATCCCGGTGACGGTGGCGGTCACCTTCATCGCGCTCAAGATGCTCAATCAGAGTTTCAACCTGATGACACTGGGCGGGTTGGCTGCGGCCGTCGGACTGGTCATCGACGACGCCATCGTGGTGGTCGAGAATGTCGCGCTGCATCGCGCCGTCGGACAAGGCCCGGTCGAAGCTGTGCAAAGCGCGTTGCGCGAAATCACCACGCCCCTGGTCGGCTCCACCATCACGCCCATCGTGGTGTTCCTGCCGCTCATCGCAATCAGCGGCGTTACCGGAGTGTTCTTTCGCGCTTTGGCAATCACGGTTGGCGTGTCGCTGCTCGCCTCGCTCGGTCTGGCGCTCACTTGGACCCCTACGCTGAGCCAATATTTCATTCACCAGACAAACGGCGTGCCTGCGCCGCCCGGCGATCTCAGCCGCAAGGACAAGCTGCTGGCAGCCGAGGAAGCTGCGCTCAGCGGACATTTCCGGCGCGTGATCGAGTTCTACGAGCGGTGGTTGCGCTTCGCGCTGGATCGCCCGCGCTGGATCGCGCTGTTCTCCCTCGTGCTGGTGATCGCCTCCTTCTTCTGCTACCAGCTACTGGGCTCCGACCTGCTGCCCGCCATGGACGAGGGCAGCTTCGTGCTCGACTACCTCACGCCCGCCGGAACGTCCCTGCAGGAAACCAACCGCATGATTAGCCACATTGGGCAGATGCTGCTGGAGGTCCCGGAGGTGGCGGGTTACTCGCGACGCACGGGTCTGGAACTCGGCCTCGCCGCCGTTACCGAAGCCAATCGTGGCGACTTCGCGGTAAAACTGAAGAGCCGGCGCAACCGCAGTGTGGACGAGATCATGGCCGATCTGCGCTCCCGGATCAGGCAGCAGGAGCCGGCGGTGGAAGTGGAGTTCGTGCAGGTCTTGCAGGACATGATCGGCGATCTCTCGAACGCACCCGAGCCCATTCAGATCAAACTCTTCTCCCCCAACGCCGCGCTTCTAAGCCAGTGGGCGCCTCGCGTCGGCGACGCGATCGAGAAGGTACCGGGCGTGGTCGACCTTCGCAACGGCATCGAGAACACCATCAGCGGACCGGCGACGGTCTTCCAGGTGGATCCCACGGTGGTCGCGCGCGCCGGCTTCACACCTGAGGAAGTAGCGGTGGATGCCTCCGCTATCCTCGAGGGAGAGCCTGCGGCCACGCCTCTCATCGTCCAAGACATCGCTTACACCATTCGTGTGCGCTACCCTGAGGCCAACCGCAGTTCGCTGGACGCCATGAGCAACACCCTGCTCAGCAGTTCGACCGGGCGCACCGCGACCCTGGGCACGTTGGCTAACGTCACGCAACTGCCCGGACAGACCGAAATTCGCCGTGAGAACCTGCAACGCATGGTGGCCGTCACCGCCCGGCTGAACGGACGCGACCTGGGCAGCGGCGTCGCCGCCGTGCAGAAGGTGCTTGACGGGCTGCATCTGCCGCCTTCGATTCGCGTGGTTTACGGCGGAACCTATGCCGAGCAGCAGCAGTCCTTCCACGACCTCGTGCTGGTGCTGGTTCTGGCCATCCTGCTGGTATTCCTGGTTCTGTTGTTTGAATTTCGCACCCTGGCGGCACCGGTGGCGATCCTGGCCTCAGCGCTGCTGTCGACCTCCGGCGTCTTTCTCGCGCTGCTGATAACGCGCACCACCTTCAACATCGCGTCGTTCATGGGACTGATCATGGTCATTGGCATCGTAGCGAAGAACGGAATCCTGCTGCTCGACGCCGATCAGCGCTTCCGCGCAGTGGGATATTCCGCGCACGATGCCATGATCCAGGCTGGACGCCGCCGCTTGCGCCCGATCGTCATGACCGCGATGGCGGCCGTTGCCGGAATGCTACCGTTGGCGTTGGCCCTGGGCGCCGGCTCGCAGATGCTGCAACCGCTCGCTATCGCCGTCATTGGCGGCATTCTGATTTCCATGATTTTGTCGCTCATCATCACCCCGGCTGTTCACTATTATTTGAGTCACGAACCAGAATTCGCAGAAGCTGAATGAAGAGGAGATGCCAATGAAGAGAGTTCTCACGGTACTCATCGCCGCCACAGTGCTTGCCGCCGTGCCGGCGCTCGCCCAAAAACACTACAAAGTCGCAACCCAAGTCAAACTCGGCGGGGAAGGCGGCTGGGATTACCTCTACTACGACAAAGACGGCCATCGCCTGTTCATCACTCGCGGCACCCATGTGATGGTGGTTGACACCAACTCTCTGAAGGCGGCCGACGACATTCCCGATCTCTCAGGCATCCACGGCGTCACCCTGGCGCCGGAACTCGGCCGCGGCTTCATCAGCAACGGTGGAGACAATACCGTCACCGTCTTCGACCTGAAGACGCTAAAGAAGTTGGACAGCGTGAAGGTCGGCGAGCGGCCTGACGCCATAATGTACGATCCCTTCACCAAGCACGTGTTTACCTTCAACGCCCGCAGCAAGGATTCGACCGTGCTTGACGCGGCCAGCGGCAAGGTTCTGGGCACTATCCCGCTTGGCGGTAAGCCGGAGTTCGCCACCACCGACGAGAAGGGCATGGTCTTCGTGAACATCGAGGACAAGAGCGAGATAGCGCAGATTGACGCGATCAAGATGGCGGTCTTGAACCACTGGCCCCTGGCCCCTTGCAAGGAACCTAGTGCATTGGCGCTCGATAAGGCCCACCATCGCCTCTTCGCCGGATGTGATAACAAGCTGATGGCGGTCGTCGACTCGCAGAGCGGCAAGGTGGTGGCCACCGTTCCCATCGGCGACGGAGTGGACGCCGGGCGCTTCAACCCCAGTACGCAGGAGGCTTTCATGTCCTGCGGCGAGGGTGTGCTGACAGTGATTCACGAGGACACCCCGGACAAGTACACCGTGACGCAGAACGTGCCGACAGCCAAGGGCGCCCGCACGATGGCGATGGATTACGAGAATGGCGTCGCCTACCTGGTTACGGCGCAACGCGAGGCGAAGGCGCCCGCGCCCGGCCAGAGGCCGGCCATGGTGCCCGGCAGCTTTGAACTAATCGTGGTCAAACCAGAATAACGATTGCCGACAATGTGGGCCCTGGCTCTGAGCCGGGTCTCACATTGTGGCATCTCGGGAAACGCAGCGGTAACCCTATCGGCGCAGTTCCCGGATCAGCGGGACGCCTTTGAGCGAGGCCCGGTCGCGCGGATCGACGATGACGGTCGCGCCTTGCCCGGCGACGCGATACTGCTTGCCGGACACTGGTCCCTGGACGACCAGGTTCCCTCCGCCCAAGTGCTCGAAAAAGGAAGGCCCGGCCACCCGCATCTGGGACGCCTCCCGCACAGGGGGCTTATGAGGAAGTGCACGTGGGCGGGATTGTAACTCGGAATGCAACCGCACGACGTGAAATTTGGGTTGAATTGCAAAACAATTTACCGCAACCAAAGTGGCGCACACTAAGGGGCGGGGTCGGGATTGGAGAACTCCGGATTCGCTTGCTCGTGCCTAGTGAGCTTGTTCTTTTTGCGCGCTGGGCGGCAGCAGGTTGTTCAGCCGGAGATACATTGCCGCCGCGGCGTAATGATCAGCCCAGCCAGTCACGAGGTAGATGAATGCCGCCGCACGCGTAACGGTGCGCCCGCCGGGCAGCGCTATGGCGGTTCCCATGCCAGAATCGTCCGCTTTGGCGAGTACCTGGCCGCAGTAGGCGAACGAATCTTTCACCGCCTTGGTGAGCGCGTCCTTGGAATCGCTCTCGCTCAGTTTCATCTCGCGCGGTTGTTCGCCGGCAATGCGCGCGCACCAGTTGTTGTTGGCCTCGGCCACGTGGACCATCAGGTGTGCGAAACTCATCTGCTCCGGCGTCGGATGGTAGCTGTATTTGTCGGCAGGCATTTCCTCGGCAGCACCGATGAGGTTCTTCGACTGCCGCTCCTCCATCTGCCGCGCCGTGCTGGCGACAGGATTGCTGATGGTTTCCGTCGGCTTGGATTGCGCGAGAACGGCGGGCGCGAAGGCCAGCGCTAAGGTTGCGATTGCGATTCGTTTCATATTTCCCCCCACGTGAAAAGCTGGCGAAGAGCATATCGCACTTTGCTGAGGAATGGCTCTTACTATGGCTATTGTCTCCTGGCGCAGTCACAAACCCACGTGACCGTCGTCCTTGCGCGGTGCGGCGCAACACGTTATTCCTCAGGAACGAGGTGCCGGTGTTGGGGCTTGCGCGCGGTACTCAGGGCGCACGTCCGGTAAAGGTCTTTGAAATACTGTGCTCAGCAGGGGCTACGCCAGGGGGTTGACAGAACTATAGTAACTAATGGGTATATTCGCCGCTATCAGAGGTGTAAAGTCGCGCCGCTCAAAAAGGGGCAAAACCGCAAAGTTGTCTGGGTAAGTCTCGTGAATACAAATTTATAACTGTAACTCGTTTGGAATAAATACTTCGCAGGGGTTCCGGCGCAAATAGCTATTTTGTTTCAATAGGTTGGCTGGATCCGGGGGAGGGGTAGGGTGTGTACCATGTGGTTATCCACTCTTTGATCGCGAGAAGTGAGCGAAGGGTGCTGTTCTGCATGATCTCGGCTCGAGTGTCAGAGTCTGACATCGCTCGTCCCGGAGCCTCCCTGTGACACAATGCTGGCTTGACCGGAGCCGATCGATGATTGCTCACCGTCAGAACGTTTGGTTTGCTGTCGTGACGTTGGCCGTCGTGACCTGCCTGCCATCGTGGGCGCAGTCGAACCAGGTCGCCTTGCGCGGCACTCTCGTCACGCCCACCGAGGTCATCGCCGACGGCACCATCCTGATTTCCGGGGACAGGATTGCCGCCGTCGGCAAGGACGTCGCAGTTCCGGCGGGCGTCAAGGTCATTGAAACCGGCGGATTCATCTATCCCGGCCTTATCGATCTGCACGACCACCTCACGTGGAACTTTCTGCCGCGCTGGAAGCCGAATCGCGAGTTTAACAATCGCTACGAGTGGCAGGCGGTTCCGGAATACAAGATCGTACTGACCACTCCCGAGGGAAAGGTCTTCGACGCCGGGCTGGCCTGCGATACCGAGCAGTACGCCGAGGTCAAGGCCATCGTCGGCGGTGCAACCTCGGTCGTCGGCAGCCTGAACCAGTGGAAGCAGCCGCCCGACAAGCAGAAGTGCGACGAAGGCTTGGCGCGTAATCTCGACTTCTACTCGGGGCTGTATCCAGCAGACCCCGCCAAGCCGGGAAACGTCGAAAAACTCCGCAACGAAGTCTTCCCGCTCGAGCTTTCCGAGACCGATGTCACCAGCATCAAAAAAGGCTTGACCGACGGAACGTTGACAGCGTTCATCGTTCACTTGTCAGAGGGCAAACCAACTGACGCGGCCGCGAATCGCGAGTTCAAGATGTTCAAGGCACGCGGATTTCTGCGGCCCGGCATCTCAATTGTTCACGGTGTAGCGCTGCACGACCTGGAGTTCAAGCAGATGAAGGACGCTCAGGTCGGCTTGATTTGGTCTCCTCGGAGCAACATCGCGCTGTACGGGGACACCACCGATGTGCGCGCTGCCAGGCAGAACAGCCTTACGATGGCAATTGCGCCGGATTGGAGCCCAACTGGAAGCAACGGTATGTTGCAGGAGTTGAAATATGCTGCCACCTGGAACGCGGGACAATCTCCGCCGGTGTTCACCGATGCGGAACTGGTGCAGATGGCGACCGTCAATCCCGCGCAGCTCGCACACTTGGACTCCATGATCGGCAGCCTTGCGCCCAATCACAAAGGGGACCTGCTCATCGTCAGGAGCAAGGAGAGCGACGCCTACCGCGCGCTGCTGCATGCCAATCCGGCGGACGTGCAGTTAGTGATGGTTGGCGGTATGCCTATCTACGGTGATCCTGAACTCGTGGAAAGGTTGGCGCCCGCTTCCGAGTTGGAATCGCTGCACGTTTGCGGTGTGCCCAAGGTGCTGGATTTCCAGAGCGAAAAGATCTTGCAGGGCACCAATCCCAAGCCATGGAAGCAAACCACCGAGGGCTTGAACCACGCGCTCAACGAATGGGGCGAGAGCCTGGCGCAGCTTACGGACTGTCCGGACTGATATGACGGGCGCCTGTTCATGAGCGGCCACGGAAAGAGTAGGCCCCCAAACCATTTGGGCACCGTGGATCTCATCCGCCGCAAGCGCGATGGCCACGAACATTCGCGGGAGGAGATCGAACATCTCGTCCACTCCTACACTGTGGGGCATCTTCCCGATCATCAGGCTGCAGCCTGGTTAATGGCCGCGCATCTTCGCGGCCTGTCGCGGGCGGAGACGGCGCATCTGACCGATGCCATGCTCCATTCCGGCGAGGTCCTCGACTTCTCGTCTCTTTCCGCGAGGAAAGTGGACAAGCATTCTACCGGCGGTGTCGGCGACAAGACTTCTCTGGTGCTGGCCCCGCTGGCCGCCGCCGGCGGGCTTATCGTGCCCATGATCAGCGGCCGCGGGCTCGGGCATACCGGAGGAACGCTCGACAAGCTAGAGGCGATTCCCGGCCTCTCGGTGAAACTCTCATCCGCCGAGTTTCGCCGCGTGCTGGAAGAATGCGGCTGCGCCATAATCAGCCAGACGGAAGAGCTGGTTCCCGCCGATCGCAAGCTGTACCAGTTGCGCAACTTCACGGGCACGGTGGAGAGCCCATCGCTGATCTGCGCCTCCATCATGAGCAAGAAACTGGCCGAAGGCATTGACGCGCTGGTACTCGACGTCAAGACGGGCTCGGGCGCCTTTATGAAGCGCGAGGAGGATGCCGTTCACCTTGCTGAACTGATGGTGGAGACGGCACGCCGCATGGGTGTGCGGGCAGTCGCGCTCCTCACCAACATGGACCAGCCACTGGGCACGCACATCGGCAATGCGCTGGAAGTGCAGGAGGCGCTGGAAGTCCTGCGCGGGCGTGGGCCGGGTGACCTGCGTACGCTTTCGCTCGAGTTCGCGGCATGGATGTTCTACCTCGGCGAAAGGACGGCAAATCTTGATGAGGGGCGTCGGCTGGCGGCAGAACTTATCGCTTCGGGTGCTGGGCTAGAGAAGTTCCGCCACATGGTGCGGCTGCAAGGCGGAGATCATAAGGTGGCCGATGACCATACGCGCATGCCGCAGGCCCGCTACCAAGCGACCGTCAAGAGTCCGCGAAGCGGTTACATTGCGCAGATTCACTGCGAACACATGGGAACCGCGAGCGTGCTGTTAGGCGGCGGACGAGTGGAAGCAGAGGACGCTGTCGACCACGCCGTCGGAATCGTTCTGCACAAGAAGGTCGGCGATCGCGTCGGCAAGGGCGAGGCGTTATGCACCGTTCATTACAACTCGGAAGAGCGCCTGTGGGGAGCGAACTTGCTGATTGAGGACAGCTATCACATTGCAGATACGGCACCGGTGCCAACACCACTGGTGCACCGCGTGATCACAGATGTCTAGAAGAGTTGCAGACTACGTTGCTTCTGCGGGACGCGCTGATTCCATTTTTTGCAGCAAGTCGCGGCTGGCGCGCTCCGCTTCCTCGTACTTGAAATCGCTGTGCAGGACGATCGTTCTAGCAGAAGGAGCCAGCGTCTTGAAGGACGCGACCACATTGTCAGAGGATAGGTTGGAGCAGTCGGGGCCAAGCACGATGATGTCCAACTTGCCGGCCATCAACAGCAACCGGGCATCCTGGACCCGGCAGGTCGTTATGACTTCGTAGCCGTGATTGTGAAGCAGGCCGCGAACAAAAGCGCAGACATCGGCCGACTGGTCCACGAACAGCACCGTCGGACCGGTTGCGACCTTTTCCTTCTTCGGAGTGGCCTTGTCCTTGAGGAAGGAGACAATCGCTTCCTCCTCCGATGCGTAGACGAGAAAGATGGTGGAGAGCTTGGTGATCTGTAGCAGGTTCTGGAGAAACGGCGGGACGGCGGCCAGCCGCAAATCGCCTCCGCGGCTGCGCGTGTGGGAGAGAAAGCGTACGAGCAGGCCCATGCCGGTGCTGTCCACGCGGGTCACCTCGGCGGTGTCGAGCACAATGCAGGGAAACTCGCGCAACCCGCGGTCGATTGCCTTTTGCAGCACGGTGACTTCTTCACCCGTGACGATTCGGCCAGCACACCTGACGACGACCACCGCGCCGCAATGCCGAGACTCTACCGACAGCGACATGCTTCCTCCATCGGGAATATGTGCGATTGGCCTGACACTTTACCACTTGTCACCGCGGAGTTCACTTTGCGCCGGAGAGAATCTGGCAAAGTGGCGACGCTGGCGATCCCGGCAGGTTACGGCTTCTTCTCTTCCGGCTTGGCGGCAACATCGTCTTTGGCGTTCATGGACTCTTTAAAGCTGCGGATACCTTCGCCCAGACCCTTGCCGAGTTCGGGCAACTTCTTCGGTCCGAAGACCAGCAAGGCGATGAAAAGGATAACCAACAAGTGCGTCGGCTGGAATAGATTATCGAGCATCGGAACTCCCTATCCAAGAATAACCCACTCCGGCGGTGTTTGTGGCGTTTTTAGGTGATCCAGGGCGGGAAAAAAGTGCCCCTAGCACATTTACTGGTAGCGCCATCGCGGGGCGGCGATATATCCTTGGCGAAACTTTCGCCAATTCAGTCTGCAGTAATTCTACGAGTCACACAGGGACATTCAGCCTGCGACGCCGAATGCCATCGATTGGAGCCACTATGGTACGCATGAGACAGGTCATGGCCTTCGTCCTGACCTGGGGGATCTTGATAGCAACTTCGCCGGCCGGCTTTGCCCAGGAAGCTCCGGAGACCGGCCTTTCCGCTTCGCAGATCGACGAGTTGGTATCACCCATTGCTTTGTATCCCGACGCGCTCGTGGCACAGATCCTGGCGGCCTCGACTTATCCCGACCAGGTCGTGGCGGCCAACACCTGGCTGCAGGCAAACTCGAAGCTGAATGACGCCCAGCGAGCAGAGCAGGCCAACAATCAATCGTGGGACCCCAGCGTGAAGGCCTTGACCCAGTTCCCGTCGGTACTGGCCAACATGACGCAGAACCTGTCATGGACCTCGGCACTGGGTGATGCCTTCTACAACCAGCAGGCCGACGTTATGGCTGCGGTGCAGAGGCTCCGGAAACAGGCCAAGGCCGCGGGGAATCTGAAGTCGACGTCCGAGCAGACCGTGAAGGCCGAAACTCAGCAGGGACAGCAGGTAATCGTAATTCAACCTGCTAATCCGCAGGTGGTCTACGTGCCAACCTATAACCCGACCGTGGTATACGGCACGCCTTACTATCCTCCGGGCTACAGCACCGGCGCCCTGGTGGCCACAAGCGTCGTTTCCTTCGGCGTGGGCATGGCGGTGGGCGCGGCCATGAGTGGCGGTTGCTGCGGTTGGGGGTGGAACAGTTGGGGGTGCGGCTGGCACGGCGGCACGGTGGTTTACAACCGCAATGTCTACGTCTCCAACAGCAACGTCTACCGGAATGGCGGCTACTACGGAAACCGCCCACGTCCCACCCCCTATGGTGGCGGCAATTACAACCGCTCCGGTAATCGCAACACCAACGTCAGCGGCAATACGGTGAACATCAATAAGGGCGGCAACAACACGGTCAACGGCGGAAACCGCAATACCAATAACATCAACAGCGGGAACCGGAACGCGAACATCAACAGCGGGAATCGTAATCCCGGCAACAATGCCGGCAACGCCAACCGAGCCAACGCGGGGAATCGCCCTCCGGCGGCAGACCGTGGCTACGGCCAGAAGCCATCGACCGGGACTAAGACAGGGGCCCTCAGCGGATATTCTGCCGGCGGCCAGACGCGGGCAGAGAGCAGCCGCGGACGCCAGAGCATGGGAGGCGGAGGCGGGGGCGGCGGTCAGCGCAGCGCGCCTGCGGCCCGTAGCGGTGGCGGCGGTGGTGGTGGCCGGAAACGGTAGTCGCGACGCGGCGGTAATCGACGTTAACCCTTATTGATGTCTGAGACAAATTCGAAAGGGCACTTATGCGGTTGCAATCAAAATTTATCGGCGGCATAGCGGCAGTGGCGGTGCTTGTCCTGTGCACGGTCCTCGCGGGCGCGCAGGACGCGGGACAGACTACGTTCGTGAACCCCCAGGACGCCGGCAAGGCCTTCTATACGGCAGTCAAGGCCGGCGACAAGGCTGCGATGACCGCCATTCTTGGCCCCTCTGGCAGCGGCATCATCTCTTCCGGCGACGAGGTGCAGGACAAGAAAAACGCCGCCTTCTTTGTCGAACATTATGAACAGATGAACCGCTGGGCGAAGGAGATCAATGGCGACGAGCTTCTGATCATCGGCGCGGAGAACTGGCCATTTCCCATTCCTCTGAAGAACGCCGGTGGCAAGTGGTATTTCGACACCAAGGCCGGAGTGGAGGAGATTCTCTACCGCCGCATCGGCAAGAACGAAATGGCGGCCATTCGGGTCAGCGAGGCGCTGGCCGATGCGCAGAACGAGTACTTCGGCCAGAAACAGGAGTACGCGCAAAAGATTATCAGCGATGCCGGACAGCAGAATGGGCTGTACTGGAAGGTTGCCGAAGGCGGGACAGAAAGCCCTATCGGGCCACTCGTTGCATATGCCACCAGAGAAGGTTATGGCAATAAAGCTCAACCCTTTCACGGTTATTTCTTCCGCGTACTGACGGCGCAGGGCGCCAACGCCAAGGGTGGTGCGAAGAACTACGTAGTCGACGGCAAGATGACCGGTGGCTTTGCCTTCGTCGCGTGGCCGGCCGAGTACCGCAACTCCGGAGTGATGACCTTCCTCATTGATCAGAATGGCGTGGTGCGTGAGAAGCACCTCGGACCAAAAACCGCGGACATCGTGAAGGCGATGACGACGTACAACCCGGACAAGACCTGGCGGACCGTGGCGGAGCCTGACGAGGAAGTAGAAGAATAGCTTCCTGCGCTGTAAAGAGCGGCCTGCGACTGATAGCGGGAACTACTTAGGCCGAGGTCCGAGCGTTTGACTCGCGTTGTGGACGCTCCCGGACGGACGGAAGGTTGTAATCCGGAGAGAAAACGGTCTGGTAGCAGGCCAGCATGTCCTTAATGGTTGCGATGATGTTTCGCCAGGAGGTAGTGGAGCCGACGCCGGGCTCCACCCGAACCACGTTGCTTTCCTCATCAAACGCCAGAAATCGATTGAACTGGGTCGCAAGAACGTCCTTGATGGTGCGCGCTGGCCAGGCAGCAATAGGACAGCCCTGCTGATGACGCCGGGCGACGACAAGGCCGCGAACAGTTGCTTGTCGCGGTCGGGCCGGGACAGAGCGGTGGAGACTGCTTCGGTTTTGTCGAAGCTCGGAACCATAGGTACTGCGTTCATAAGCGGCCCGCAGTGTCGCGATCGGCGACAGGCTTTTCGCCTCGCCGGGATCGCCTGGCGCAGCAATTGGTTCTTTCACGCTTCTATGTCGCATGGATTACGGCTTCGGCACCTCCTGGCCGCCGCTGGCGTAATGAGTATATCCAGCCTTGTGCTGGACAGGCAGATTGATTGGCTAGGTTGGTCCCG
>JARLGI010000094.1 GCA_031296115.1 Acidobacteriota bacterium
CCTATCGGAAATCGAATAAGAACGACTTTCTCGATGCGGAAGCAATCGCCGAAGCCGTGACCAAGCAGAACATGCGCTTTGCGCAGATCAAGACCCAGGAGCAACTCGATTTACAGGCTCTGCACCGCGTCCGGGATCGACTGGTGCAGCGTCGCACCTCACTGATCAACGAGATCCGCGGATTCCTGCTGGAACGCGGCATCACATTCGCGGCCAAACCAATCCACCTTCGCAACAACCTGCCCCTCGTCCTGGAAGATGTCGAGCAGAACCTGAGCCCACGAATGCGCTGGCTGCTGGAGCGCCTGTGGCAGGAGTGGAAGCAGATGGAGATCGACATCAAAGCCGTTACAGACGAAATCGAGCGCATCAGCAACGAAGAGGCGAGCTGCCGGCGTCTGCGTCAGATCCCCGGTTTCGGCCCGCTGGTCTCCACCGCGACCGTGGCCGCCATCGGCAACGGCTCAGCCTTTCGCCGAGGACGCGACTGCGCGGCTCCCGCCTCTGGGCGCTAGCCGTTCAGCGGCCAACCGTTACGCTGTCCCAATGCATGCTTATGGGTAGCCTCCGGCGTATACTGCTTCAGGTCTTACCTTGTCGGCTTACACCAAAGTTATCGAACGCAGAGTTTCTCGATTCCAAGATCGAGGTGGCCGCATGAAGCGCTGGTTGTTGGTGGCGGGGGCCGTGGTGTGTGTTGGCGTTTACGCGCTATCACAAACATCGGACGAGTTGGTGAACAAGAACATCGAGGCAAAGGGCGGCCTGGGTAAGATCAAGGCGGTCAAAACCCTGCGCATTTCGGGGCGTGCGGAGCAGCCGGACGGGCCTCCGCTTGCGGTGGTAATAGAGCATACGCGTCCCGACGAAATTCGCCAAGACATCACCGTAGCCGGGATGACCATGGTGCAGGCCTATGACGGCAAGGCGGGATGGATGATCCAGCCGTTCGCTGGGCGCAAAGACCCGCAACTCATGGGAGAGGACGATCTGCGCGATCTGACCGTCGACGCCGACATCGACGGGCCGTTGGTGGATTTCAAGGCCAAGGGCAACACGGTGGAATACATGGGTCACGACATGGTGGACGGCGACGATGCATTGCGGCTGAAGGTCACGCTGAAGAATGGTGACGTGCTGTATTACGATCTCGACCCCGACACGTACCTGGAGATCCGGCGCGAGGCGCAGGAGTTCATTCGCGGCTCGATCAAGGAAACGGTCATGGAGTATGGCTCGTACAAGGCGGTGGACGGAGTGATGTATCCGTTTTCGCTTGCAGTCTGGCCGAAGACCGATCCTACGCAGGAGCTGACGGTGACCGTCGACAAGGTGGAAGTGAATGTGCCGCTGGCGGATTCGGTGTTCGCAGTGCCTGCCAGCCTGAAGCACTAGGCGCCATTTCATCCATGATGCGCATGAGCGAATCCGAGTTCCCTCAGGGACTAGAGCCCCGTGTTTACGATGCCCGGAACGGCACGACTGAAGCCGGGCCCTTTCAAAGCTCCCCTGGGCTGCACAGCACATTACCGTTGCGATTACCGCACCTCCCACGCTATGGGACAGACAGCGGGTTGAGGTCATTCCCAGCATTGGCCTTCAGAAGGCCGTTAAAAGGAAGGAAATGATGAACGACACGCATGCTATTCGCCGGGCCACGATGAACATGTTGCGCTGGACGGTAGTTGTGCCGCTGTGTGCCGCCATGGTGCTGGTGGCGCAGAACGCTCCGCAGATCACCAGCGCCACCGTTTCGGGACTGCCGGCGCGCAATATCGGTTCCGCCACCATGAGCGGCCGCATCGCCGCAGTAGCCGGGGTCAATCAGAACGGCCGTATCACGCTGTTCGTAGGTTCGGCCAGCGGCGGCGTGTGGAAGTCGGTTAACGGCGGTACGACCTTCAAGCCGGTGTTTGACCGGCAAAAGGTGCAATCGATCGGCGCAGTGGCGATTGACCCTTCCAATCCGAAGAACGTGTGGCTAGGCACAGGCGAATCGTGGATGCGCAACAGTGTGTCAATCGGTGACGGAATCTACAAGTCCACGGACGGCGGTGAGGATTGGACCAACGTCGGGCTGCAGGGCTCTGAGCACATTTCCAGGATCCTGATCGATCCGAAGGACGGCAATCGGGTGCTGGCGTGCGCCACCGGGCACACCTGGAACGATAGTGATACAGGCGGAGTTTTCAATACGAGTGACGGCGGCAAAACATGGACGAAGGTTCTAGCCGGCGCAAACGCCTCGACCGGTTGCGGGATGCTGGCGGCAAGCCCGAAGAGCCCCTCGACGGTCTATGCCTCAATGTGGGACTACAGGCGGCAAGGGTGGACGTTCCGCTCGGGCGGGCCGGGAAGCCGAATTTACCGCTCCGAGGACGGCGGCGACCACTGGACAGAGCTGACCATGGCCAACAGCAAGGGCCTACCTGCGAAGCCGTGGGGGCGCATCGCACTCGCAGTCGCGCCGTCGAAGCCGCAAGTGGTGTACGCGATGATCGAGTCGAAGGACAGCGCGCTCTTCCGCTCGGATGACGGCGGACAAAGCTGGAAGAAGCTCGACGCCAGCCAGTACATGGTCTGGCGGCCGTTCTATTTCGCCAACCTGATTGTTGATCCGGCGAATGAGAACAAGATCTTTAAGCCCGACCTACAACTACTGCTGAGCGTGAACGGCGGCACGAGCTTCAGCTCGGTAGCCAACGCGCACGGCGATTTTCACGATGTATGGATCGACCCCAGCAATCCCAATTTGATTTACGCGGGCGACGATGGCGGCCTGTGGAACAGCGAGGACGGTGGGACGCGCTGGGCGCACCAATTGAACCTTCCCGTCTCGCAGTTCTACCACGTCAGCGCCGACAATGCCGATCCTTACCACCTATATGGCGGGCTGCAGGACAACAGCAGTTGGGTGGGGGATTCTTCGTATCCGAACGGCGTGGCGAATGCGCAGTGGGAAAACATGTTCGGTGGCGACGGCTTCTGGATGTTTGAAGATCCGTCGGACCCAGATTACCTGTACGCCGAGGCGCAAGGTGGCGAGATTGGCCGGGTCAATCGGCATACGCTCGAAGTGCGATCGATTAAGCCGTTCGCAAATTACGGAGAAGGCAAGCTCCGCTTCAACTGGAACACGCCGATCCACATGAGTCCCAATGAAAAGGGGACGATTTATATCGGCGCGCAGTACCTGTTCCGCTCGCGCGATCACGGGCTCTCGTGGGACCGCATCTCTCCCGACCTGACTACCAACGATCCGGAAAAACAGAAGCAGGAAGAATCGGGCGGTGTGACGGTCGACAACTCGTCGGCGGAGATGCACGCCTCGATCTACTCGATCTCGGAGTCGCCCCGCAACGGGCAGATCGTCTGGGTGGGTACCGACGATGGCAACCTGCAGATGACGCGTGATGGCGCCAAGACGTGGACGAATGTGGTGGGCAATGTAAAGGGCCTGGCCGCGAATTCATGGGTGTCGACAGTGGCCGCGGGACGGTTTGAGGATGGCGTGGCCTATGCTACGTTCGATCGCCACACGTACGGTGACATGACTCCGTACGCTTACAAGACGAGCGACTTTGGCAAAACCTGGACTTCGCTGAGTTTGGCGGAGAACGGCGTGCGCGGCTACGCACACGTGATTACTGAGGACACCAAGAGTCCGAACCTGTTGTTTGTGGGCACCGAGTTCGGCTTGTGGATTTCAGTGGACACCGGGCAGCACTGGGCGCAGTACAGCGGCAGCGACTTTCCGGCGGTGGCGGTGCGCGACATCGTAGAGCAACCGCGCACTTCGGATCTGGTGCTGGCGACGCACGGACGAGGCATCTGGATCATCGATGACATCTCGCCGCTGCGTCAACTCACGCCGGAGTTGATGGCGAAGGACGCGGTAGTGCTCGAAAGTCCGCCGTCGATCCAGTACTTCAATGCCAATGGCGGGTGGCCGCAGGGAGACGCGGCGTTTACCGGGCCAAGCCGTCCCAATGACGCGATGGTCACGTACTACCAGAAGCAGCGCCACATGTTCGGTGACTTGAAGATTCAGGTGTTCGACCCGAACGGCACGAAGCTGACCGAGTTCACCCCCAAGAACAAGCATAAGGGGCTGAATCGTGTGCCGTGGTCAATGCGGCTGCCTCCGCCGATTCTTCCTCCGGGCGCGCAGGCGCTGTTCCAAGCTTCGCAGGGACCGCGGGCGCTGCCGGGAACCTATCCGGTGAAGCTGGTGAAGGGTGACGAGAAATACGACGGTCAGGTGACGCTGGTGCTGGATCCGCGCGCCAAGTTCAACCTTGACGACCGCAAGGCGGAATATGAACTGGCGCTGAAACTGTACAACATGCTCGGGCACATGGCCTATGAGGTCGCCGCCATCCAGGCCGTGCGCGACGGCGCGTCGGAGCGTGCGGGCAAGCTGGCCAAGAACAACCCTCTGCAGGCGCGGCTGGAGCAGTTGTCGAGCAAGGCGGACGCGCTGCGCTCGAAGATTGTGGCCACGAAAGAAGGCGGCGCGATCACGGGCGAGGAGCGCATCCGCGAGCACGTGGGCGAACTGTATGGCTACGTGATTCAGTATGAGGGCCGGCCTACGAATTACCAGGTGGCACGGGCGGACTCGCTGAACCACGAACTGGATGACGTGGTTGCCGATTTCACGAAGC
>JARLGI010000095.1 GCA_031296115.1 Acidobacteriota bacterium
ATATGCCGCACCACAATGCGCAGGTCGCTGGCTCCGAGTGCGCGCGCCGCCTCGACGAACTCGCGCTCCCGCACCGCCAGTACCTGTGCACGCACCAACCGGGCGTAGCCCACCCAACCGCCAATCGATAACGCAAAGATCAGGTTGAAGATTCCCGGCCCCAGGAACGCGACGAATGCGATGGCCAGCAGGATTCCGGGAAACGACATGAACGCGTTCATCACCACCACGTTCAGCAGGCGATCGGTCAGGCCGCCGTAGTAGCCGGCGATGGAGCCGAAAATCAGCCCTAAGCTGAGCGACGCCGCAACCACGCAGCTACCTACCAGCATCGAGATGCGTGCGCCGAAGATGACGCGCGAAAGGATGTCCCGTCCCAGCTCGTCGGTGCCAAACCAGTGTGCCGCCGACGGTGCCATCAAGCGTGATGGCAGGTCGATGTAAGCCGGGTCGTAGGGCGCCAGCCAGGGCGCGAACAGAGCGCAGGCGACAAACGCCAGGATCATCACCGCGCCCGCCGTCGAAAGCATGTTGTGGCGGGCGGCGCGGCGAATCGCGCCAATTGGGAGCGCAGGAATCATGAATGGCTCATCTTAACGTACCCCGGCGCCGACCTCGGGAGTACAATCGGCTGTTCTCACCTCGCGGCCCATGCTTCCCTTCAAACTTGTCTATAGCGAGAAGTACTTCCTTCCTATCGGCGAGCACGTCTTTCGTGCTGACAAATTTCGTTTAGTCATCGAGCGTCTGTTGGGGCAGGGGGCAATCGACCGCTCCGACATCATCGAACCTTCGCCGGCCTCTGAGCAGGACGTCATGCTGGTGCACTCGCCGCATTATGTGAACAAGCTGATGGAAGGCAGCCTGTCAGCCCGCGAAGAGTTGCAGATGGAGATTCCCTACTCGCCGCAGGTGGTCGATGCCTTCATGCTGCACGCCGGCGGCTCGGTTCGCGCTGCCGAGCGCGCGCTCGAAGACAGGATTTGCATCAACATCGGCGGCGGCTTCCATCACGCCTTTCCCGATCATGGGGAAGGCTTCTGCATGATCAACGACATCGCGGTCGCCATCCGCGCGATGCAGAAGCGAGGGCGCATTCAGCGTGCCATGACGGTGGACTGCGACGTTCATCAGGGCAATGGCACGGCGGCCATCTTCAGCAAACCGGCACAGAGTGCGCCGACGCTGCCCTCAGCCTCGCCGCAAACCATCACCAGCGGACGCGGCGAGATGTTACAGGGCGGCTGCCAGGACGTTTTCACCATCTCGCTGCATCAGGAAAACAATTATCCGTTCGTGAAGCCGGCGTCCTCGATCGATGTCAATCTGCCGGACGGCTGCAGCGACGAAGAATATCTGGCGTGGCTCGATAACGCCCTGAGCTCGGGCCTGCGGCAGTTCGAACCGCAGCTCATCTCTTACGTCGCCGGCGCCGATCCCTTCCGCGAAGATCAGCTCGGTGGACTAAATCTGACAGTCGATGGCCTGAAGCAGCGTGATGAGCTGGTGTTTCGGGCGGCCCGCGCGAGAGAGATTCCCGTCATGGTGACGTACGCCGGAGGCTACGCCATCCATGTCGAGGACACCATCACGATTCACAGCAACACGGTGTTGGCGGCGGCAGAGGTCTATCGGCTTTGAAGGCGCACGGCTTTAAGGCGTGCCCTTTCAAGACAGGATACGCGGTTGCCTCCTACCCCTTCCACGCCGCACAATAATCCCCAGAGCCCGGAGACCACCCCTTGGACATTTCCGTTGGAAGCACATTGCTGCAATACACCATCGTGCGCCGCCTTGGCGCGGGCGGCATGGGTGTGGTGTATGAGGCTGAGGACAGCAAGCTGGGCCGCCACGTCGCGCTGAAGTTCCTGTCAGATGAGGCTGAGCGCGACACCTATGCGCTCGAGCGCTTCAAGCAGGAGGCGCGTGCCGCCTCAGCGCTGAATCACCCGAACATCTGCACCATCTACGCCGTCGAAGAGTGCGAGGGGCGCAGCTTCATCGCCATGGAGTTGCTCGAAGGCCAAAGCCTCGTCGAGAAGATCAACGGCCATCCGATGCCGCTGGACAAAATTCTGGACATCGGCATTCAGGTGACCGATGCACTCGATGTTGCACACCACAAGGGCATCGTGCACCGCGATCTGAAGCCGGCCAACATTTTTGTCACCACGCGCGGGCAGGCGAAGATTCTGGATTTTGGACTGGCCAAGCTCATCCGAGAGCGGCAGGCCGCGATGGACACCGTCGGCGGAGATGCCCCCACCTTTGCCGCGCCGCACTTGACGTCGCCCGGAACTGCCGTCGGTACCGTGGCTTACATGTCGCCCGAGCAGGCGCGCGGTGAACAACTCGACGGCCGCAGCGACCTGTTCTCGATGGGAACAATGTTCTACGAGATGGCGACCGGGCGCATCCCTTTCGCGGGCAACACCTCGGCCGTCATCTTCAGCGAGATCCTTACGCGCAATCCTCCGCCGCCTTCGGAGTTCAATGCCGGCATCGCGCCCAAGCTGGAGGAGATCATCGGCAAGGCGCTGGAGAAAGATCCCGACCTGCGCTATCAGACGGCAGCGGAGATGCGCGGCGACTTGAAGCGACTCAAGCGCGACAGCGAATCGGGCAAAGTCGCGGCACAGTCCTCGACAGGATTCGCAGCCGTCACTCCCTCGGGGACGTCTGCGACACAGACGTTGGCCGCTTCCACGCCGGCAACACCTGTCTCCTCAGCCCAGCCGGTCGCCCGCCCCAGCTCGCCGGTGATTGAGGCAGCACGCCAGCACAAGGGCCGAACCGGGATCGTCGCCGTTATTACGGCGCTGGTGATTGCCGCCGCCGCATTCGGTGTCTATTCGCTGCTTCAAGGAAAGAACAGCTCCGGAATTTTTCAGAACGTCGGTTTTGAAAAGCTGACCGACTCCGGCAAAGTCAAGCTGGCCACGATTTCCCCGGATGGCAAATATCTCTTCAACGTCCATGACGAAGGCGGCGGCAAACAGAGCCTGTGGATGCGCCACATCGCCACTGGCAGTAACAAGGAAATTGTTCCCCCAACCGAGACCCACTACGCCGGCCTGACCTTCTCGCCTGACGGCAGTTATCTGTACTTTCTGCAGACTCCGGCCGACAATCCCGATGTCAACTTCCTGTACCAGGTTCCGGTACTGGGCGGCACACCGCGGCTGCTGATCAAGGACGTGGATAGCGCCGTGAGTTTCGCGCCCGATGGGAAGCGAATGGTGTTCTTGCGCGACAGCGGCAGCGAGGCGAACTCCAAACTGATCATCGCCAACGCGGACGGCAGCAACGAACGGGTGTTGGCGAAGCGGCCTTTGCCCGGCTACAAGGATCCATCCTGGTCGCCGGATGGAAGGACCATTGCCGCTACTGTCCTCGATCCCGGCGGCAAGACTCTGGGAACGGTGCTTGGCATCGATCCCGACACCGGCCAGGAAAAGTCGCTCTACTCCGCAACGGCGTTCTTCAATAAGCCAACGTGGCTGCCCGACGGGCGGCACATCGCCGTTATTTTCGAGGATGCCGACACCAATTGGGACAGCCAGGTCGGCATGATCAACCTGCGTAGCGGGAACTTCCGCCGGGTGACGAATGATCTGAACGATTACAGCAACAGCACGCTGGCGGTTACCGGCGATGGGAAGGAATTGGTGGTAGTCCAGTCCACTCCGGTGCTGGGCCTGTACACCTTGAGCGCGCAACCGAATACGCCCGGTTCTCCCGCCATGATCGACAACCGCGGCGACACCAGTGTCGACTGGATGAAGGATGGCAGGCTGGTTGTAATCGACTACGACGGGCACATCGCGACCATTAACGCCGATGGCAGCGACCGAAATGTCATCTACTCCGAACGTCTATTCATGATGAACATTGCGGTGTGCGGCGACGGGCAGCGAGCGATTTTCAGCATGCCCAATAAGCAGACGAAAGGCATCAGCGTGTACTTGCTGGACCTGCAATCCGGCAACGTGAAGCCGCTTACCACCGGGAAAGTCGACTCCAACGCGTTTTGCGCGCCTGACGGCAAGGATTTCTTCTACACCTCGCTTGAGAATGGAAAAGCGCTGCTGATGCGAAAGCCGGTGGACGGCGGCGAAGCTCGCCAGATCTACTCCGAGATGGTGCAAATGGCAGCCATCAGCCCCGACGGAAAGAACTTGGCGCTGGCCACCCTGGAAGGCACCGGACCAGACACAAAGTTGATTGTTATGACCATGGATCCGAATGGCGGCCCGGCAACCAAGCGATTTGACGTCAACATGACGATTTCCGGCAAGATGGCCTTTTCGGAAGATGGCGCGTCCATCTACTATCCGGTAACGCAACACGGGGTCTCGAATCTTGTGCGGCAGCCCATCACCGGGGGTACGCCGGTACAGGTCACAAACTTCAACGACCTTCAGATGCGCGACTATGCTTACGATTGGAAGAATCAGAAGCTGGCAGTAAGCCGCGGCAATAATCTTACCGACGCGGTGTTGATCAAGGACCTGCTGAAGGAGTGAAGTCGCATCGCTCCGGGTTAACAGTTCAAGCAGATCCGTTTAGAAAGAGAGACCGAATGTTCTGCACAAATTGCGGCGAGGAAATGCGCGCCATCGACAAGTTCTGCGCCAACTGCGGAGCTGCCGCTGCACCTCGCCCGGCCAAGACTCGTACTGCCGCCAGCACCGCGGCAGAATCACCCGCGCCGCCACGCGCTCTCCAGTCCACCGCCGAAGCTTTTCATGTGCCGCTGCCTACGCCGCCGGTGAGCCCCGCCGCCCCGCCGCCTCCTCTGTCCCGCCAACAGGAACAGCAGGTTCTGTTGGAAGCTGAGGAGATCGCCTCGGTGCGCGGCATGTCGCCCGCCGAAGCGCTGCCGGCCGACTTCCCCCCTGCAGCGCCGGCACCGGCGATTCGAATAGTCCAAACCCAGACCTGCGCGTCCTGTGGCGAGACAAATCCTGCCGGCAATCGTTTTTGCGAACGATGCGGCAAGCCGCTGCAAGCCGCCGCTCCGGTTCAGTGCGCTCCCGCTCCGGCGCCGGTTCGAATGCCGCCGCCTTCGCCGATCACGCAAACCAGTTGGCTCGACCAGCCCGAACCTGCACCACCCGCAGTGACAGCGCCGGTGGTTGCGAAAGCCGTGCCTGCTCCCCTGCCGTCGTCCACCGCGCTTAAAGGCAGAGACGAGGACTTCTTCTACTTCTACGACGACGCCTCCTCCCAGCGCAGCAATCGTAAGCTGATTATCGTGCTCATGGTGGTGCTGGCGCTGGGAGTGCTGGGGGTCATCTACCTGCTGTCGCGTCCGTCTGCCAAGCGGGCGGTGCCGGCAAACCTCACCATCACCATTGCGCCTACCGAGACGGAGGTCGCAGTGGGTGAGGCGCATGACTTTTCAGCTACGGTCGGCGGTAGCGGCGACACCGATGTCGCCTGGTCGGTGGCGGAGGGCAGCGCGGGCGGGACCGTGGTCAGCCGCGGAGCACAAGCCGACGGCGGAGCCGTCGCCAGCATGGGAGTCTACGTCGCGCCCACAACTCCGGGAACCTATCACGTGGTGGCAACCAGCAAAGCCGATACGTCCAAGTCGGCAACCGCAGAAGTGCTGGTGAGCGGCAAGTAGCCAGGTCTCCGCTTGGCAAACAATCTCTCCGCAGGGGGCCCCACCAGCCTGAAAGGGCTGCGGCCGATTTTCGTCCAATAGCCCCTGTTCACGCAGTTTTGGCATCGACCCTGAGTCCGAATCTTCCGACTCGGAAGAGTAGGTGGGTCGGGCTCAAAACTGGCTCCTTGCCCTCCGGCAATTCTGCACCGCGGATGGTGCACCACGGCGAGAAATCCAGCCCAATCCTTCACTGACATTGTTAGCCAAGTCCTTATTTTTCAGATACCTGCTCGCTGACCTTCAACTTACCTCCATATCACCTCGCGAGTATTGAACCCCACTGCGAACCGGCGCATTGTGCCCCCACCGAAGCGGCGAGCGAAGTAGCCGCAGGTGAACCCGGCCATGGCGGAGCCATAGCCGACAAGCACAAGCGAACCACGAGGAAAGCCATGAATACAGCACAGAAATTCATTCATAACTCCCAATTACTAGATTTAGTCCCGGAACGCAGCTCTACCAACAAACGGCCGTCGGTTGGCATTCCGCCCAAAATGGCCACAAGGCATGAGCATCAGGGTGCAGCCGGCGATCCTGTCGCACAGCCGGACGTAAGCATTGTTCTGGTGACCTACAACCGCGCAAGATTTATCCGCCAGACACTGGAGTCGATCGCCAGTCAGACCTATCCCTATTTCGAAGTTCTGATTTGCGACGATTGTTCGACTGACGAAACCCAGGCCGTGTGTGCGGAGTACGTTCAAAGGGACAGCCGCTTTCGCTACCTAAGGAACGAACGCAATCTCGCCATGCCGGGCAACCTCAACTCCGGCATTCGTCAGGCTCAGTGTGAGTTCATCGCCGGCTTGCACGATGGCGACATCTACGCCCCTACGCTGATCGAGAAGTGGCGGGAAGCTCTCATTCAACATGCCACCGCTGGGTTTGTTTTCAATCGCTACCGGCACCTCGACCCGGAGGGGCAAACTCGCGGTACTACCGCCGCCTTCCCCGAGTTAGTGAGAGGCGACGATTTCCTGACACGGTGTTTGGCCGATCAGCAGTTGCAATGTCCGGTATGGGGCACGGTCATGGCGCGAAGGTCGGTCTACGAGGAGATGGGCTTTTTTGATGCGAGGTATAGCTTCTGGTCTGACGTCGATATGTGGTTTCGTATTGCCGAGAAGTATGACGTCGCGCACGTTCCAGAAGTTCTCATCGACTTGCCGCACCGCAAGACCATGCCGCATTTGTTCGACCCCTATAAGCTGGACACCCATCGCTACACCTTCCAGATCTACTGGGAGGCGAAGCGGAGACGCTATCGCCGGCAACCCCTGGCCGCGACCGTCGAACTGGGGAAACAGACGATGGGATATAGCATAGCGCTCACCGCAAGAGCTATGAACAAGCTGCGAGTGGCGATACAGGGTGGCATGGCAGGCCGGCGAGTTCAACCTGCCTGACCATGGCTCGCGGCGGTTGCGTGTTGTTGGTGAGTGGGTAGTGGGTAGTGGTTTGGCGGCTGGGGGGCTTTTTTTAGCTGTCATCCTGAGCGAAGCGAAGGACCTGCTTTCTGCTCCCCAGCTAGCCGTGTTCGCTTTGAAGAGCAGACTCATCGCGGCTCGTTCATCCTAGTCAAGCGTAGATGCGGCGGCTCAGTGGGAACCGTCGCCTGCGTGCGATGACAGATCAATGCGTCCCCGAAGGGTGCGGCAGAGAGTGCGGCAAAGAGTGCCCTGACTTAGTGCGACGAAAAGCAGGTCCTTCGCTGCGCTCAGGATGACAGTTCAAGAAGAAGCTGCAACCTACCGGCACGACTGAAGTCGTGCCCTGACGCGAGTCATCCCACCGACAACTGGCAACTTCATCTACGCGCCGCCCTTGGCCGCGGTTCCCAGCGCTTCCAGCACATCGACCGCGCAGGAGTAGCGTCCAAAGGGTGCGGCGATCTGTGCGCCCTGCACCATGTGGCGCGCGGCGGAGAGCATGTCGCGGGCAATGGCGACGCCTTCGGCGCGCGCGGCATCGGCGGTGTTGGCCTTCACCATGCGCGCGATGATTTCGTCGGGAATGGACACGCGCAACTCGTTCTTCATGAACTCGGCGTTGCGTGCGCTGGTCAGCGGCCAGATGCCGGCAACCAACGGAATGCGGCAGTGCTCGATCTTCTTCAGGAACTGCTCGAGCAGGCGCAGGTCGAACACCGGTTGCGTGACCACGATCTCGGCACCAGCCTCAACCTTGTATTCAAAGCGGCGCAGCTCTTCGTCGATATTGTCGGCCCCGGGATTTGCCCCTACGGCAATCACGAATCGGGTGGCCGTGCCGATAGGATTGCCGCCAATGTCCAGCCCCCGGTTCAGGTTGTGAACGATGTTGACCAGGCCAATGGAGTCGACGTCGAAAACTGCGGTTGCGTCCGGATAGTCACCCATTCGCGGAGGGTCGCCGGTGATGCAGATGAGATTATTGATGCCGATGGCGCTCGCGCCCAGCAAGTCCGACTGGATACCCAGCACGTTGCGGTCGCGGCAGGTGTAATGCAGGATGGGTTCGATGCCGACTTGCTGCGCCACCAGCAGGCACAGCGCCTGGTTGCCCATGCGCGCCGAGGCCCGCGGACTGTCGGGAATGTTCACCGCGTCGATGCCCACCGACTTCAGGAACTTCGCGCCCTCGACCTCTCGGGCGGCGTCGATACCCTTGGGCGGAACAATCTCAACCATGGTGACGAACTCGCCTTCGGCAATCTTCCGCCCAAGTTTCGAGCGCTCCTTCAACGGAACCGGTTCCACGGGATGCGCCACCGGAGCGGTTGCCGTCTTGAATCGCTGCACCCGGCTCTTGCTCACCGCCAATTGCGACTTCATGGCGTGGATATGTTCCGGAGTGGTTCCGCAGCATCCGCCCACCAGGGTCACGCCGACGCCGACAAATTTTTCCGCGTAATTCGCCATGTATTCAGGCGAGCACAGATAGATGTTTCGTCCCTCGACGTTGCGCGGCATTCCGGCATTGGGCTGCGCCGACAGCGGAACCGTCGTCACCGCTCGCACCCGTTCCATGGCGTCGAGCATGGCGACCGGACCGACGCTGCAATTGCAGCCCACAACGTCCGCTCCCCATTCCTGTAACTGCGGGCCGTAGTGCTCCGGACTTGACCCGTCGAGGCAGTTACCGTCTTCGTCGATGGTCACCTGCGCCACTACCGGCAGCTTGGGATTGACCTCCCGCGCTGCCAGCAGAGCCTGGTGCAATTCCTCGAGGTACCCGAAGGTTTCCAGGATGATGAGGTCGACCCCTTCTTCGTCGAGCGCCTGAATCTGTTCGCGAAAAGCGCTGCGCGCTTCCTCCAAGGCAATTTTGCCCAACGGCTCGATACGCACCCCGAGCGGTCCCACCGCCCCAGCCACCAGCGCATCGAAGCTTTTTGCCGCCTCGCGCGCCACTCGTGCGCCCATCCGGTTGATGTCAGCCAAACGATCAACACATCCATGCTTGCCCAAGCGAAACGAATTGGCGCCGAAGGTGTTTGTTTCTACGACCTCGGCTCCTGCCTGAAGGTAGTCATGATGGATGTTGCGAATCAGGTCGGGCTGCGAAAGGTTGAGCTCATCGTAGCAACGGTTGATGAAGATGCCCTTGGAATACAGCAGGGTACCCATGGCTCCGTCGCAAAGGACGGCGCCGGCTTGCAAGCGAGTTCGAAGGTCTGTGGCCATACTGCGTGACTGCTACCTGGTTGGTGGCAGAACTCTATCGTACATGACACGCAGCTCGACCGACCCGGGGAGGCAGCATGCGTTTGCTTTGTTATAATTCATTTTTCCAACAACATACGTACCACGGGAAAGAATTGCGGGGCAGAGTTTTGAATCGAGTCATAGCGCTTGTTGGAGCGGCAGTCTGCTTGCTGGCAATTGCCTCCTGCGGCGGAAGCAACGGCAACACCTCGGTGACCACTCCGAACGGCAATACCGTCAACAATCCTTCCGGCACGCTCAAGAACCGGGCCTATATCAGCAATCAGTACTCCGGCAATCTTCAGATCGTTGATAGCGCCAACGATACTACCGCGTTCTACAATTCATCGAATACCAACACTTCGACGACGAATCAGATTGTCGATCTCTCGGTGAATATCGCAGTCGGAGTCTCGTCAACATTTTTGGCGCGTAGTCCTAGCGGCGCAATGACGGCGGTTTACGATCCGTCCAGCCTCACCGTCAGCTTCGTAGATAATTCGACGCAGGTCGACAACGCGACCATCACGTTGCCGGCATGGGCGGCCATGGAAGTGTTCTCTCCCGATTCCAACACCCTGTACGTGCCCACCGGCAATGCGAACGCGATCCAGGTGATCAGTGTCACCAATTCGGCCATCTCCACCACCTACAATCTGTACTCGGTGCGATGGATCGCTTTGAATCCTGCCGGTACGGTTTTGTTGGCATTCGCCGACAACTTCGATTCCATGTATCTGCTCAACCTCAGCGCCACAACCATAACCCCGGTTGCGATTCCAGGTTTTTCACGGCCGGTCAACGCCTTCTTCAGCGCTGATGGCAACACCGCTTACGTGCTGAATTGTGGCAACCAATGCGGGGGCAGCGCGCCTCCCTCGGTGGCGGAGTTCAATGTGACCGCGCAGACCATCACGACCACCGTCCAGGTTGGTGGTGCAACCGTAGGTCTGCTGAATAGCAATAATCTCTACGTCGCGGGATACGGCGGCGGAGCGAATGGCACGGTCGACTTTATCGATGTCTCGACCATGACCCGCACCACCGCAAATTCCATCCTGATCAACGATGGCCAGCAGTGGAAGATGGGGCTGAACAACGGCAAGCTCTACATTGGAGCCAAGACCTGTCAGAATACGGTCACTGGCTGCCTGTCTGTGGTCAACGTTTCGACCCAGACTGCCGATGCCCCCTTGCCGCCACGGGGGCCAGTAACGGGTATGCAATCTATCCCCAATCGCAGCACGATGTATGTGATCGAAGGTGGTGTCCTTGATATCTATGACACCACGACCGATCAACTACAACCGTTACAGCTGTCGTTCCGCGGCGCGCTGTACGACGTTGTTCAGATCGATCAGTAGCCCCACCGGAACGCCAATCCACCCCTGCCATTTTCTGGAGGGCGGCACAGTGTGGCACTCCCCGCCGTTTTGGGGAGGATGGCCGATTTTAGGGTTGCTATCAAATTTTTGTCGCCTCGAAGCAAATCCTAAGCAGTACATCTGCATCCAACTTCAGCGCTGCTGATTACCCGGAATAATGGGACGGCCACGAATTCCCTGCCATCGATATGAGCACACGTGTAACCCCGAACGCTGAGGGTACTTATTGGTTTCGGTTCGGCCAGGGCGCAATGGGTCGCAATCGAGTCTAAAGGGATCCGCGTGATTGTGATGGACTCTGGTGATGGCATGTACTCCAATGTCCGATCGAAGCTATTCGAGCCTTTCTTTACCACCAAGGGCGAGACGGGCACAGGACTGGGACTGTGGGTGAGCAAAGGGATCATCGACAAGCACAGCGGAAACATCCGGGTGCGCAGCTTGCCGGGAAAAGGAACGGCGGTATCCGTTTTTCTGCCGTTCGATGGCCGGCAAACAACTGCCTCGTAAGCTAGCGACCTGGTCTGTTTGTTCTCAGCCTTATTGCGGTTCCAGCCGCAGGTGATGCACCCCGGCCTGCTGAACCGCGCTTGACGAGAACGGCAG
>JARLGI010000096.1 GCA_031296115.1 Acidobacteriota bacterium
GTGATTGGATTCTATCTGCCGAGTCGCTTGGAGGTGCGCGCGGCGGCTGCGGCGGTGCCATTCGCACCCAATGCCTGGATTCGGATCGCGACGGACGATACCGTCACGCTGGTGATTGACAAGTCGGAGATGGGGCAAGGAGTGACGACCTCGCTTTCGATGCTCATCGCCGAAGAGCTGGAGTGCGATTGGAAAAAGATTCGCACCGAGTTTGCCCCCGCGGCAAAGGAATATGCAAACCCGGTCTTTGGAATGCAGGGAACAGGCGGGAGCACGAGCATGAGAGGGATGTGGACGCCGCTGCGGAAGGCCGGCGCACAGGCGCGAGAGATGTTGATCGCCGCAGCTGCGGAAAAGTGGGGCGTGGATAAGACGTTGTGCCGCGCGGAAGACAGCCAAGTGATCCACACGCGGACAAAGCAGCGACTGAGTTACGGGAGCCTTGCGGAAGAGGCGGGAAAACTGCCGGTGCCAAGCGACGTAAAGCTCAAGGACCCGAAGCAATTCCGGATCGTGGGCAAGGCGATGAAACGGCTGGATTCGGCGGCAAAAACTTGCGGGCGCGCGGAGTTTGGGATTGACGTGCGACAGCCGGAAATGCTGCACGCGGTGGTGGCGCGGTGTCCGGTGACCGGCGGCAAAGTGGCGAGCTTCAATGCGGACAAGGCGAAGGCCGTGCGCGGTGTGAAGCGTGTGGTGCAGATTTCGAGCGGAGTGGCCGTCGTGGCGGACAACACTTGGTCGGCGATGCAGGGGCGGGACGCGCTCGAAATCAAGTGGGAGGAAGGGCCGAACGCTTCGCTGACGAGCACGGCAATCCGCAAAATACTCGAGGAGGGCGCGAACAAGCCGGGCGGGGCCGTGGCGCGGAAGGAAGGCGACGTGACGGCAGGATTTGCGAGCGCGGCCAAGAAAGTTGAGGCGGTGTACGAAGCCCCGTTCCTGGCACACGCGACGATGGAGCCGATGAACTGCGCAGCGCACGTGCGAGCGAGCAGGTGCGATATCTGGGCGCCGACGCAATTTCAAAGCGTCAACCAGATGACGGCGGCGAAGATCGCCGGGCTGAAGCCCGAGCAGGTGAATATTCGCACGACGTATCTCGGGGGAGGATTCGGGCGGAGAGCGGAGCAGGATTTTGTGATCGAGGCAGTGGAGATTTCACAAACCGCGGGCGTGCCGGTGCAGGTGACGTGGTCGCGCGAGGACGACATGCAGCATGATTTCTACCGGCCAGCGTCTTACAGCCGGTTCGAGGCCGGGCTGGATGCTGAAGGTTGGCCGGTGGCGTGGTCGAACCGGATCGCCTGCCCTTCCATCATGTCGCGGTTCTTTCCGGGATCGGTGAAGAACGGGTTGGATGGCTCGAGCGTGGAGGGAGCGGCGGAATTGCCGTATGCAATTCCGAATATTCTCGTGGACTACCAGCTGACGGAGACAGGGGTTCCGGTGGGGTTCTGGCGATCGGTGGGAAATTCGCAAAACGGGTTTTTTAGCGAGTGCTTTGTGGATGAGCTGGCGGCGACGAACGCAAAGGATCCGTACGAATTCCGGCGCCATCTGCTTCAGAAGGCGCCGCGGCATCTAGGCGCGCTCGAACTGGCGGCGACGAAAGCGGGCTGGGGTGAAGCGCCGCCGGCCGGACGATACCGCGGGATCGCAGTGCTGAGTTCGTTTGGAAGCTACGTGGCGGAAGTGGCCGAGGTGTCGGTGGACAAGAAAGATGGCCAAGTGCGGGTGCATCGCGTGGTTTGCGCGGTGGATTGCGGGAGGACGGTGAATCCGCTGACGATTGAGGCGCAGATGCAGAGCGCAATCGTTTTCGGGCTGACGGCTGCACTCAAAGGAGCAATCACAATCAATAAGGGGCGCGTGGAGCAAGGCAATTTCGACGATTACCAAATGCTCCGCATGGCTGAGATGCCGAAGATCGAGGTGCACATCGTGGCGAGCGATCAGCCTTCGGGCGGGATCGGAGAGCCCGGAACGCCGCCGATTGCACCAGCAGTTTGCAACGCGATTTTTGCAGCAACCAAAAAGCGCATCCGGCGGCTGCCGATCCGGTCGGAAGATCTTGTGTGATGGATGCGCCCTACCAGGAGTAGTGAACCCGGTAGGCGATGACCTTTGCCTCTATGTGAAACAGAGGCTATTCGCGAGCCATTCGCCCTCAAATCGCATTCCATTCGCCTTAGAGAGACGCAGACCTGTACTCGGCTTTTGGCCTTCCGAGAAATTTGAGGGATTTATGGTCTAGTAAATCGGAAAAGAGTTTCTCTGGTACAGGTCGGTGCTCGCATGTCGACGAAACGCCGCAAAATACGAGGGAATTCCAACCTTGCTCGTTACTTCTCTGACATTAACGACTTGCTGGCGGAGAGGGGGGGATTCGAACCCCCGATACAGCTTTTGACCGTATAACGGTTTAGCAAACCGCCGCCTTCAGCCACTCGGCCACCTCTCCGTTTCGGCGGGAGCGCACTTGCGCTGCTCGCGTGAGCAAAGCGATTATACCAGCCGCTCAGGATCTCGCCACCTATCGCGCCATCGGCCGTCTTGATCGCCGGTTAGCGCCACTCGCAATCCGTCACTGAACGACCTTGCTGCCAGTCCATCGAATCACGTACTCACGCCGCGAAGCTCAACATTTCCGCATTCCGGCTGGCGCAACCGCTGCGACACACAGCCCAACCGCCGACCGCGCAACTTCACAAAAAACACTCAAGACTAGAAACCGTTCGGGGCCAGAAGCGGCCTTCATCCAAGGCTGCGCCTGGGAATTCGATTCCCTCAGGGGCTAAAGCCAATCTCTTCCATGCCTGTTGCCGCAAGGCTGAAGCCGTGCCCTTTCAAAACTCATTTGCCCGTCGCTAGAACAGGCCCAGCTTTTTCTTCTTCTTATTCTTGCTGGCGGACGTATCGCTGGCTGCCGTGGTATACACCGGCTTGGTTTCGTTGGGGCTGGCGCCGGTATCGACGTAGCCCGCCTTGATGTCGATGTAGGCCTCCTCACGCAGCTTGGTGAGGTACTCGCGCAGCGCTGGCTGCATCTTGGTCATGTAGACCTGTTCCTGAATACGGTTCTCGATGTCTTTCAGCGGAGGCACGCCGGCCGCCTGGTGTTCCGTCACTTCCAGGATGACGAAGCCCTGATTGGTGCGCACCGGCTCGGTGAACTCGCCCGGCTTCATGGCAAACACCTTCTGCTCCAGCGCCGCCGACAAGGTGCCGCGCTTGAAGTATTCCAGGTCGCCGCCGTTGGCGGCCGTCGGGCCTTCGGAATTCTGCTCGGCCAGCTCGCTAAACTTGGCGCCTTTCTTCAGCTGTGCATAAATCAGGTCAGCCTTGGCCTGCGCCTGCGCGATCACTTCCGGGCTGGGCGGTTCGGGCAGGACTTCTTTGCCCTTCTCGTTTTTTACCGGGGGCGCGGTCTGCGTGGAAATCAGGATCTCGCTCAGCCGCACCTGTTCCGGCCGCTCCATCTCGGCCTGGTGGTGCTCGTAGAATTGCTGCACTTCCTGTCGCGACACGCTGATGTGTCCGCCGACTTCCTGGCCAATCACCTTCTGCGTGATCAGGCTATTCTTCATGTTCTGTTTGAAGTCTTCGAACGAGATGCCTTGCGCCTGCGCGGCTTTTTCCAGGTCTTCCATGGAGTCGGCGTGCATCTGCTTGCGCAGCTCGTCGAGCCGCTTCACGACTTCGGTGTCCACGTTAACGCCGAGTTCCTGGCCTTTTTGCAGCAGCAATTGCTGGTCGATCAAGTCGCGCAGCAGGTCCTTTTCGCGTTCTTTTTCCTCGGCCGCTGCGCCCGCAGGGTTCTGCTGGTTCAAGTCGGCGATGAGCTGTTCCCGCGCGTGGCGGAGGTCGGCGCGGCTGACGATGTTGTTGTTGACACGCGCGACAATCTCCTCGACCACGGTATCTTGCTGGCCGACAAGCAGGGGAGCGCCGAGAAATATCGCGAGTAACAGGACAGCAATCTTCTTCATGAATACCTGATCAGGCGGCCAAAGTGGCGGCATTGCACCTCAGAACCATTTAATTGTCTGCGCTCCGTTGATTTTATCGCGTCCAGCACGATTGTGTTGTCCGAAAGCGGCGATTCGCTGCGGCAGTTGTCAGTTGTCGGTTGCCAGTTATGTGACGATAAACCAGCCGCAATGCGAAGGGGCAATGAACCGGACGAAACCGTTCCGCTGCTAAAGCAAGCATGCGCATTGCCGCAAGAACCGGTATGTCAGCGCAAGTTATTTATTCTTTGCGACTTATAGCTAGGCGCAGGAACCGCATGGGATTTGGTAGCGGCGGTGGCGTCCCGCGTGGCCGCCCGCTCTCCTGCCAGAGACAGCCTTCTTCGGCGGCTTCCTGCCGGCGCCATTCCGCCGCATCGGTACCTCTTCTTTTTTATATGCGTGTGCCGGGGCTGCTGTCTTTGCCGATTTTTCTGCCGCGCCGTTTTGCGGCTCCGCCGTCTCGAACGCTTGCTGCCCCGTCGAGACGACTTCCGCCCCGGCTGGCTGCTGCGCGGGGCCGGACTCCGCCGCCCCGGCGACTGTCTTCGGCGCTCGCCGCTCGATGGGCCTGCCCAGGGCAAGCTCGTGATTGCGCCGGTCCGCCTCCAGGATCCAGCGCGCTTTGGCCACCTTCTGCTTGTGCGCCTCCCGATCCTGGTCACTCTGCGCCATCATCTCCTGGAAGCGGCGATGGTAGTCCTCCACGTGGCCGGTGTCGTACAGCTCCTCCAGCTCCACGTCCTCCGGCGAGAACTGCCGCCAGGCGAGGCTGGGATCGCGGTAGGGCGAAGGCTCGGGCGCCTCGAGCAGCGTGGAGTCCGGCTGCGGGAAGGGCACTTCGGGCGGCTGCTCCAGGTTGCAGGAAATGAAAACGTACCAACAACTTAGCACTTGTGGTGGCCGTGGTCCGTGAACAGGGATGGGACCCGGGTGAGGCCGGTTATGCGCCGCCGCGGTTGCCGCTACCCTGGTAACGGTAGTTGCCAAAGCCCAGGATGAGGTAGCCAATGCCCAAGAAAAGGAAGAGCAGGAAGAAACCGAACAACGCGCTCTGCCCGAAAGCTTTGGCGACATCGATGGCGACAATGATGGCAATCACGACGTTGACCAGCGGGATGAAGTAGAGCAGCAGCCACCATCCCGGCCGGCCGGCAATTTTGAGCAGGATGTAAGCGTTGTAGATGGGAATCAGGATGGCCCAGCCCGGTTGGCCGGCCTTCTCAAACACTTTCCAACCGCCGATGACGATGATCACCACGATCAGCAGCCCGAACAGGCCCATCCCGCTGCTGAACAATATCCCCAATGGATTGCTGACCCGGTCCGGCAACAGCGACAACGCAAGCATGGATATCATGGTAGGCTCCTTGTCCGATTCGTACGGCGGTTGGGAGGCCCCGGAGAACCGCCGGCTGCGCCGAGGGCAACCGAGGCAAGAAACGGCGCGGCGAGCGCTCTCACCGCCGACTGTAAGTGTATCGGATGTGTCAAACCCATACGCTGAAAGCCCGCCATTGCAGCGGTGGGTAGACGGGGTAAAGGGGACAAGTGCGCCAGGCACGGCAGAGTCCGGGTTCAGGGTAGCAATAGGGGTCCTTCGACTCGCGGCAAAAAGCGGCCGCTCGCTCAGGATGACAGAATCAGTTGTCAGGCGCTGGTTGTCATTTGTCAGTTCGCAAGGCGGGAACTGTTGCACTGGTAAAACTGGAGCCCGAAGGGCGCCATTTGTGTTAGCCGTGGGTGTTAGCCGTGGGCGTTAGCCCGCGGTGAAATCGACCCCTTCCGACGAGCCGCGGAGCGGCGGCACAAAGATCGCAGCAGGCATAGGGGTCCTTCGACTCCTCGCTGCGCTCGTCGCTCAGGATGACAGCAGCAAAGCATCGCCCACGAGCGCGTTTCGCCTGCGGTTCGTCCCATTGAGCACGGGGGATATGGCCGCGCCACTCGCCAGCGATTACACTATTCGGTGATGAATGCGCTCATTCTTGCTACTGCCCTCCTGGTTGGTATCAGCCTTTCACCCGCGGTAACCTCGGCATCCGACTTTGGTCCGCAAAATCCTTTCTACGCGGCCAGCACCCTGCCTTACCAGGCGCCGCCGTTCGACAAAATCAAGGACTCGGATTACCTGCCGGCGATGGAAGCCGGCATGGAGCAGGAACTGCAGGAGATGCGCGCCATCGCCGACAATCCGGCACCGCCGACCTTCGAGAACACCATCGTCCAGATGGAAAAGAGCGGGCAGTTGCTGAGGCCGGTGACGAACATATTTTTCGCGGTGACCGGCGCCAACACGAATCCCAAGCTGCAGGAGGTGGAAACGGCCGTGGCGCCCAAGCTGGCGGCGCACGCCGACGCCATATACCTCGACAGCAAGCTGTTCCAGCGCATCGCGACCATCTACAAGGAGCGCGCGTCGCTCAAGCTGGATGCGGAATCGCTGCGCCTGGTTGAGTACTATTACGATCACTTCGTGCATGCCGGCGCGAACCTCAACGATGCCGACAAGACCCAGCTCAAGAAGCTGAACGAAGAGCTGGCCACTTTGGCCAACGCTTTCAGCCAGAAGCTGCTGGCGGCCACGAAGGCGGCCGCGCATGTCAGCACCGACAAGGCGGCACTGGCGGGGCTGAGCGACGGGCAGATCAGCGCGGCGGCCGAGGCGGCGAAGGACCGCAAGGTACAGGGCTTCGTGGTCCCGTTGCAGAACACGACGCAGCAGCCCGACCTGGTTTCGCTGAGCAATCGCGCGACCCGCGAGGCGATCTTCCAGAACTCCTGGAACCGCGCGGAACGTGGCGATGCCAACGACACGCGCGCCACCATCGCGCGCATCGCGGAGCTGCGGGCGCAGAAGGGCAAGCTGCTGGGGTATCCCAACTTCGCGGCGTGGAGCCTGGTCGACCAGATGGCCAAGACGCCGGAAGCCGCGCTGAAGTTCATGGACGCGCTGGTGCCGGCGGCCACGGGACGCGCGGCGGGCGAAGCGCAGGACATCCAGGCGGTCATTGACGCGCAGAACGGCGGTTTCAAGCTCCAGCCGTGGGACTGGGACTTCTACGCCGAGCAGGTGCGCAAGGCCAAGTACGATTTGGACGAGGAGCAGGTGAAGCCGTACTTCGAGCTCGACAACGTACTGCAGAACGGCGTTTTCTACGCGGCCAACCAGCTCTATGGACTGACCTTCAAGGAGCGCCACGACCTGCCGGTGTACGCGCCGGGTGTGCGAGTGTTCGAGGTGTTTAACGCCGACGGCAGCACGCTGGCGCTGTTCTACTGCGACTACTTCAAGCGCGACAACAAGAACGGCGGCGCCTGGATGAATAATTTCGTTGACCAGTCGAAGCTGCTGGGGACGAAACCGGTGGTCAGCAACGTCGCCAATTTTGCGGCGCCGGCAGCAGGCCAGCCCGCTCTCATCACCTCCAGCGACGTCGTCACCATGTTCCACGAGTTCGGTCATGCGCTGCACGGCATGTTCGCCGATACGATGTATCCCACTCTCTCCGGCACCTCGACCGCGCGCGACTTCGTGGAGTTCCCTTCGCAGTTCAACGAGCATTGGGCGACGTATCCGGCGGTGTTCGAGCACTACGCCAAGCATTACAAGACGGGCGCGCCGATGCCGGCGAAGTTGGTGGCGAAGATCAAGAAGGCGAAGAACTTCAACAAGGGCTACGACATCACCGAGGTACTGGCCGCGGCTGAACTGGACATGCAGTGGCACATGCTTCCGGCCAGCGCTCTCTTGCAGAACCCGGATACCTTCGAGACGCAAGCGCTGGAGAAGACCCATCTTCTGCTGAGCTACACGCCGTCGCGTTATCGCTCCAGCTACTTCGCGCACATCTGGGGCGGCGAATACGCCGCCGGGTACTACGCCTATCTGTGGACGCAGATGCTGGACGACGATGCGTTCCAGTGGTTCGAAGAACACGGCGGCCTGACCCGGGCCAACGGCGACCGCTTCCGTCAGATGGTGTTGTCGCGCGGCAACACTCAGGACCTGGAAACCCTGTACGAGGTGTGGCGCGGAGCGAAGCCTACGGTGGAGCCGATGCTGAAGTATCAGGGACTGGCGCCGGAAGGCAATTCCAAGTAAGCGCACCCGCACAGCTTCGGAACGGAGTTGGCGGAGTTCCGCTTCCCGATGCGCGGACGAAGCGGTGTTGCAGCCGAGGGCGGGTTGCGGCCTAGGGGAAACTGGCCTCCAACGAGGCCGGGGACTACTTCTTTTTCTTCGGCTTCTTGGCTTCGCGTCGTGGAGCGTTCTTGTTTGCCATGGCAACAGTGTACGCTGTTCGCGCCGCCGTACAAGGTCCGCGAGGTTGCAGGATGCACTTACTAGAAGTGGTGCCCTGTGTTCGGAGATGAGAACACCCCGGCCGGAAGAGGCTGCAGCGTAATTTGGATCGGTGACGCAAGAAACGTTTTAATTGACAGGAACCGGCGGACCCGGGCTGCCTTGAAGTCATTGGGGCTCAGGCCGATGCGGTCGCCGTACTCTTCCGGCGTAAGCCACTGGTGATAGAGCGCCGACTTGCGGTCCTGCTGCGCCTGGAGCAGGTCCTGGAGTTCGCGCTCCTGGGCCGCGGTCGGCTGGAAGACCAGCTTCATGCGCTCCAGCATCATGCTGCCGCTGGCCGGGCCAAGGTCGAGTTCGGGGCGCACCAGCGGATGGAGGTTGCCCGGCAAGCGGGACAACTGCGTGATGTCGATGGGAGAGACGATGCGGTCGTGGGTTGCGACCTGGGCGTACGACAAGGCGCCCGAGCTGAGAAGCGACGCCAGAGACGACAAGAGCAGGAACCGAAAGAAACCCGCGCATAGAAGAGTTAGTTCTTTACCGAAGGGCGACCCAAGAACGGTACTTCAGCCGGACCGGCAGCGCCGTGATGTGCGTCACCTGAGGGCGGTCATGCTTGCAAGTCTGTCGCGGCACGGCTGAAAGTTTGCCTAAACGCAGCCGAAGGGCCGTGCCCTCATTTATCAGACCGGGGCTAGGGCGCCATGCCTTCGTCCATCCACTGCTTGAACCGGGCGATCTGGGCCTTGGGCCACGCCTCGTCGCAGGGCATGCTGCCGTCCTCCAGGCGCTCGTAGATGGCCTCGGCATGTTTCTTCACGTCGTCACAGGACGACAGGTCCATGCCGAACTCCTTCATGGTGTGCACGTCGGGAGTATCGCGGAACAGCGGGCGAATGTCTTGGGCGAAACTGAGGGCCATCGGGTACACCTTGGGCTAGTTAGTCCGTTCCGCACTATACGACCGGGGGTGCGGCGGTGTCTACCCAGGAGGCCGTCGCGAGTGTCTTTCCCGGTGCTGTCGTCCTGAGCGACGAGCGCAGCGAGGAGTCGAAGGACCTGCATCGCCACCCAGAGCCCCGATAGCGGTGCTTCGACTCGCGCGGCCAACCGCTGCCGCGCTCGCTCAGCGTGACAGACGATTGGCACGGCCCGGTTCCCCACTCGCAAGCTGCCCACCCGCCTTCTGACGTAGAATCTAAGCATTCGTGATGTCACCCCGGCCCATTCCGGCCTCAAGCTTGTTGGCCTGCCTGGTACTCCTGTTCTGCCCGGCGCACGCCGCGGCGCAGACGCAGTCTCTGCCGCTCACCTCGGGGCCGGTGCTGCCGCTGTACCGCGCGCTGAAGAGTGTGGGACTCGATCCGCAACAGGTCTACAGCATTCGCGAGGCGGTCATCGACCGCGAAGACGTTCACGTCTGGCTGAACGACGGCACCCTCGCCTTCACCACCGCCATTGACGGCCGGATTACCGGCGCGTACTTCGAGGGAGACGGCGAGGTGCTGGTGCGCCCGCCGGACCGCATGGAGCGCGCGTCGCTGGGGCTGTTTACCGGCACGGGCGTGCTGGAAGAAAAGTTTGCCTCCGCCTATCTCCGCTTCAATGACGACACCGCCAAGGACCTGCAACCGTATCTACGCCCAGCGCAGAACGCCGCTGATTTTGTCGCTCGCAGTGACGGCAAGGCCCGCGTGCTGGCGGAAATGGATGCCACCCGGCTGTGCATCTCGTTCACCAGCGCTGCGCCGGCGGCGGGTGAGGCGCCGCCCGTGCCCGATCGCCTGCTGCACATTCGCGTCGCCGGCGAGCACTACGGGGTCTTCGACGTGTACTTCGACACGCGCAGTCCGGAGCAGATCGCGGTGGGCAAGGCGTCGGCGCCACAGGAGAACGAGACTTACTACGACCTGTGGATGAGCTTCCCCATGCGGTCGCTGCGCAAGACGCCGCTCTCCGACAGCCGTTTTGGCGGCCCCAGCGGCCCGCTGTGGACGCCCGACGTGATGGACATCAGCAAGTACACCATCAACGCCAAGCTGGACCCGCCGCACGAACTGGCGGCCGATGCCACGCTGGAAGCAGTGGTGAAGCAGGGCGGTGCGCGCATGGTGTTGTTTGAGCTCTCGCGCTACCTGCAGCTGAAAGAGGTGGACTTCGAGGACAAGCCACTGGAGTTCATCCAGAATGAGGCGGTGGAAGGCAGTGAGATGTCGCGCCGCGGCAACGACACGTTTGCCGTGGTCTTCCCCGCGCCATTGCAGCCGGGCGCGCGGCTGGCGCTGCGCTTCAGCTATACGGGATCGGTGCTCTCCGATGCCGGCGGCGGGCTGCTGTACGTGGGCGCCCGCGGCATCTGGTATCCCAACCGCGGCATCTCGATGGCGAGCTACGATCTCACCTTCCGCTTCCCGCGGCCGTGGTCGCTGGTGGCGACCGGCAAGCAGATGTCGCTGGAGCGCGACGGCAACGGCTTTGTGGGACGCTGGGTAAGCGAGCAGCCGATTCCGGTGGCGGGCTTCAACCTGGGCGAGTACATCCGCAGCTCGGCCAGGACCGGCGAGATCGCAGTGGAGGCCTTCGCGGCGCGCGGGACCGAGCGGCGCCTGCCTCCGCCGACCAAGGAAGACAAGTCATCGCAGATGCTGTCGCCGCGTCCGCTGGGTACGCTGGACCCGGTGCCGTTTCCACCGCCGCTGCCCAACGCCGCCAGCGCCGGACAACTGGTGGCGGACCGCGCGGCGCAAACGCTGGCCGCCTACTCGCAGATGCTGGGGCCGTACGCGTTCAGCACGCTGTCGCTCACGGAAAATCCCAGCGCCGCCAGCCAGGGATGGCCGGGCCTCATCTTCCTCTCCAGTTACGCCTACCTGAGCCGCGACCAGCTGGAGACGATGAACCTGACTCCCATGGACCGCGTGCTATACGGCGAAGTCATGATGCCGCATGAGCTGGCGCACCAGTGGTACGGCGACAAGGTGTCATGGGCCAGCTATCACGAGCAGTGGCTGCTGGAGGCGCTGGCCAACGAGTGCGCGCTCATGCTGCTGGAGCGCACGCGTCCCGCCGACGCGCAGCTGGTGCTGGATTCGTATCGCGAAATCCTGAGCCGCAAGACGAAGGACGGGCGCCGCCAGGTGGTCGCCGGGCCGGTCACCCTGGGCGCGCGGCTGTCGTCGTCGATGTTCCCCAGCGGCTACGAAATCATTACCTATGGCCGCGGAACGTGGATCATCCAGATGCTGCGCGGCATGTTGCGCGACGCCTCGCGCACGGCGGAGGACCCCGACGGCGACGACAAGATTTTCCTGGGACTGCTGCGCACCCTGGTCGACCGCTATCAACAGAAAGAGATTACCAACGAGGATTTCGAGAAGGCGATCGAAGAAGTGCTGCCGCGCTCGCTGTGGTTCGAGGGGCACCGCTCGCTGAACTGGTTCTTCGACGGCTGGGTGAATGGGACGGCCTTCCCGCAACTCGAAGTTGCCGACACTAAGTTCGAGCGCAACGGGAAATCCGCCGGCACCGTCAGCTTCGTGGTGCGCCAGAAGCTGGCTCCGCCCGACCTGGTAACCAATGTGCCCGTGTACGGCGTCGCTGGCTACCGCAAGATTTACCTGGGGCGCGTCTTTGCCGAGGGCGAAGAGATGCACTTCACCCTGGGGGTTCCCTCCGAGGTAAAGCAGTTGGTGCTGGATCCTTACGGGACGGTGCTGACGTCGCCGTAGAGCGCGAACCGCGCTGCCGACTTGCACCCGCGCGTGATTGCTGCCATCATGGCGCAACTCCCGAAAAACGCCGCTGGTTGACCGCCGGTGGAGGGTCGTCGTCCATGTCCAGCCTGTCCTCGTTCGCGCTTTGCCTGCACCTTGTTGCTGGGGTGCGCCGCGAGGGCGTGGGCACAATGTCCCGAGCCGCCGACCGATTTCCGGGCCGCGGGCAGAATTGCGCGTGCGAAGGCAAAACAGCGAGCCGTTGCTGCCGGAGAGCGGGTTCCTCTCCGACACCACCTACACCAGCCAGTTTCTTGGCTCCGCGCTCGATCTTCCCATCACCTCGCGGGGCCACCTCAGCATGCTGCCGCTGATGCCGCCGAACCAGCACGCGCTGCTTGGCCATCGGCTACCAGAACGGGGCGCACGCCGGCTCGCTGACCATCGACGCCATCGATCCGCGCGGCACCGTGGCGGGCGAGCCCGGCAAGCACCCGCAGCGCTTTCGGACAACTCCCAGAATCTAACCTCCCCCTTTTTTGCACAGCAATCCGCACCGCTGTTCATAAGATTTGTGACGCGCGTCACGACTTCGCCCCTTTTGTGGCTCACACTTTTCCCAAGACGTGGTGGGGCGGATGGCCTTGTTATGGCAGCTTTTGTCCGTCGTGGCAGCCGCTCCCATGTCGGCGGTGACTGCCACGAGCGAATTGTTGCGTCCGGCTTTTCTCAGCCCGGAAACTGGACTAAATTTGGCTTGCAGCAATCCCTGCGTGAGGTGACCATGCCCGTTTATGATTATGTTTGCAAAAAGTGCCGAAAGTCATTTGAGTTAGTCCTCACCCTCAGTGAACACGACAAAGGCGGTATCCGTTGCCCGAAATGCGGAAGCAAGAAGGTTGAACAGGAATTCGTCGCGTTTTTCGCCGTGACATCGAAGAAGAGCTAGAGTCTGGAAGACACGTCGCCGAATTCGCATAAGTGCGCGACGGATAGACCAGTTCGATGCTCGGTCAAGCTTCAATTCAGCAGCGAGAACTTCCGTGATTGCAACTCCCGCAACACCAGCACCGCTAACTGAACTGCCTTAGAAGTTGAGCAGTTGAGCAGCAACTCAGGATTTCAACGGCCGGCCCAAAGGCATTCAGGTATACTAAGGATGAGGGGGTTTCTCTCATCCCCTCTTTCAGGTTCCCTGAACTAAGTCAGCCCATCTGAAGTTTTTCCTCTTAGATAACTACAAAGGGGGAACCGCGTCATGACCGTATTAACCCGTTGGGATCCTTTCCGTGCCACCACCAATCTGCAAGACCGCATAAACCGTCTTCTGCGTGAATCGTTCAATCCCGAAACTCCAGAGGAAGCGTTGACGACCACCAGCCTCGCACCTCCGGTGGACATCTACGAAGACGAGCACAAAATCGCTCTGAAGATCGAAGTCCCGGGTATCGATGAAAAGGACATTGACGTCCGCATCGAGGGCAACACCTTGACCGTCCATGGCGAGCGCAAGTTAGAGAAGGAAGAAAAAGAGGAGAACTTCCGTCGCGTCGAGCGGCAGTACGGAACCTTCACGCGCTCGTTTACGCTGCCCGGTTCCGTCGATCCAGGTCAAGTAAGCGCCGACTATGACAAGGGCATGCTGAAGATCAACCTTCCCAAAAAGGCCGAAGCCAAGCCTAAGCAGATCAAGGTTAACATTCGGCATGAGAAGACTCTCGAAGCCAAAGCTCCCGGCAAGGTCGCGTAACACTATTAGCTCCGTGAAGGGTATCGGGGCTGGCTGCAGCCAAGGCACAAGATAATCGTCCACCTGCTGCAGCCTGTGCTGGTGTCGGAGAGAGGACAATAGCAGTATGCGTATCCGAATTGGGTTTCCGGTCGCATCATCACTAGCCCCTGAGCTTTCTGAGGTCACCAAACTGCGTTATGAGTATGCGGAAGATTGTGATGAGACATTGTGTGTCGGACAAGAGGCGGAATGTCCGACTCCGCATTTCCACGTGGTCTTATCTGGGAAGCGGCCTGACGCTGGACCCCGCTACTTCTTTCTCAAGATATAAAGACCCAATATCGACGATTGCTGAACTATTGAGCTGACCGCTACAAATTTGTTGGTTCCCACGTCCTCGAACTGCATGACATGATGCCCTTCACGGGCGGTTGTCCCCAGCGACATTCTTTTCGATGCCCCAAAGAGTAGAATCCAAGTCAAGGTGAAATACCGTGGAAGATCAAGCGTACACAAACCCATTCGAGGACGTTCACAGGAAAGCTAAGGCTTTCAAGGATCGCGCTCGCGAAGCGAACAAGAATGATGCTGACCTTCGCGAAAGCAGATCGGTGCAGGAAGCCAAGGAAATCATCGACAAAGAGCGTGGCTAGTCCACATCAACTGTGTTGCTGCTCATCATTTGCTGGGCAATCGAGGCCAGCAGTGCGGTATCCAGCATGATGCCTCCTCTCGCTAATATTTCAAGCCCAGCACCTTGGTCGTGAATTCAAACCAACGGAGACATCTTGCGACAGGCGGCAGCGAAGTCGCGCATGAATTTCTGACTGCAAACCTGTTCTTCCGTGAACGCAATTGAGGTGACGTAGTCCTTCATTTCTAGGTCATCGATGAAGCGATGCTCGGAACAGAACCCGCGAGGCGCTTTGGCCAGACTGTCGCCCTCAAGTTCCAGCTTCTTACGAATCGAAGCCCATTGCTCGGTCTCCCGCACGATGGCCCACCGAACGCGCGTCAGAGGATCGGCGTCTTCCAAAGGGCGAGAAAAGCTCGGATGGACGGTCCAAGCGCTTGCTACTGCGGCAGCCCCACCTTCCGCACCAGTTCTGCGAATCGTGGGTCGGAACGCAGGGGATCGAGTAAGAAGTCAGTCTTCAACATCATCAGCCCCCAGTCGCGCTCATGATAAGCAGTATTGAGCCACCGAAAAGCCTGATCGTTGTCTCCCAAGTCGGCACAGAGCTGAGCAATGCTGTAGGCAGACTGGTAACCAATCTTGCGTTGCTCCTGCAGGGTTTTAATGCCTTTGGTGAGAGCGCCCTTCCAGCCCCCTGAACGAAAACCTTGTTCCATGGAAGACGCCAACTCAGATTCATTCCGGTCACCGGAAAGCTGACCGTAGGTTTTCCATTCTTCAATTACCTGCGGGTACATGCGCTTCCCCCAATACGCCCTGGCCAAATAAAAGTGCGCTCGGGCGAATGTCGGGTTGTCATTTGCTAACCTCTTCAAGGCAGAGATGGCCTCGTCGTACTGTCGTGCAATGATATGAATGGCTTCAGCCAACGTGCTGCTGATTGGTGACAGCGGATCGAGCTGGTGAGCACGATTGGCTTCAGCAAGGGCTTCGTGTTCCCGGCCCCCAATCCGGCCAATACACTCCGCGTACCACAGGTGCGCCGTGGCATCGTTGGGGTCGAGTTCGAGAGCCTTCTTGAACTCAGTCTCTCCTCCCGCAAAATCCCACTCGTACTCCATCTCGTTGCCGCCCAAAACAGCATGGGGGTGGGCCAAGGTCGCGTCTAGCTCCAGTGACTTGCGGGCGGCGGCATTCGACTTCGGATAATCTTCGCTGGGAGTACCACCATAGGTAGGCAAAGTGTTATAGGCATCGGCCAGACCCGAGTACGCCAAAGCATAGCGGGGATCCTTGGCGATGGCTTGATTGAAACAAGAGATTGCAGCGGCAATGTCCAAAGGCGTTCGTTTGTTCCAGTAGTAACGTCCCTTTAAATACAGCTCATAGGCCTCTGGATTTTGCGTGCCCTGCTTGGTGACTTGCTGCTTTTCTGAGCTGCTGAGTTTGGAACGCAATTTTTCCGCGATGTCACCCGCAATCTGTTGCTGCAACGAGATGATGTCTGCGCTCTTGCCACTGTAGTGCTGTCCCCAGATCTCGGTGTTGTCCCGAACATCGGCAAGCTCGGCACTAACTTCGATAACTTCACCTCGCGGCACCACTCGCCCGGACACCAGCGCCGACACGCCCAAATCATTGCCGACTATCTGCACGTCGACATCTTTCCCTTTGTAGCGGAAGACTGAGTGGCGAGACTTCACCTTGAGCTGGGGCACATGGGCGAGGTTGTTGATCAACGACTCGGTGATGCCGTCGCTGAGATAGTCGGTGTTGGGATCTCCGCCCACATTGGTGAAGGGGAGAACGGCAATGGAATCAATCTGGGCTGCCCTGCCAGATCCCAGGTACCAAGTGCCAACTGCAGCTAGGCCAATGGCGGCGATGCATGCGGCTAGAAAGACCCAGAGCTTGCGACGTTTGACCGTCTGGTCAGGCGATGCTTGTGTGGTAACTATTTTGGTGGGCTCGGTATCGCGCTTCAGCCGCTGCAGTTCTGCTCGCATGTCAGAGGCATGCTGGTAGCGCAGGTTCCTGTCCTTCTCCAGTGCGCGGTTGATGATATCTTCCAGCTTCGGTGGAAGGTCAGGATTAAGCCGCAGTGGGGGAGCAGGGGCTTTGTTCAGGATGCAATCACAAATTATTCCTGAGCTTTCGCCCCGAAAGGGCATCGTGCCTGTCGCCATCTCGTAAAGCACTGCCCCAAACGAGAAGAGATCGGTGCGCGCATCCAATTCTCTCGCCCGCACCTGCTCCGGCGACATGTAGGCGACCGTTCCCAACGCCGTCCCCGGACTGGTCAAGTGTTGTTCGTCCACCGAACCTTTCTGTGTGCTGGCCGCTGCTATCTGGCTGGCAGAACTCGTTGTAGTCACGACTTTCGCCAAACCGAAGTCAAGAATCTTGGCGTGGCCGCGCTCGGTGACAAAAATGTTGGCTGGCTTGATGTCGCGATGAACGATTCCTTTGGAATGAGCCGCGTCCAGCGCGTCGGCGATCTCAATCGCAAGACTGATTAGAGCATCGGTATCAACGGGCTTTCCGGCGATACGGTGCTTCAGCGTCATGCCATCCAGAAATTCCATGACGATGAAGGGCTTGCCGTCCTGCTGCCCGATTTCATGGATGGTGCAGATATTGGGATGGTTCAGGGCAGAGGCCGCCTGCGCCTCGCGCTGGAAGCGGGCCAAGGCTTGGGGGTCTTTGGCTACCTCATCTGGCAGAAACTTCAGGGCGACAAAGCGGTGCAGGCTTACGTCCTCGGCCTTGTAGACAACACCCATGCCACCACCGCCGAGTTTCTCGACGATGCGGTAATGCGAGATTACCTGGTCAATCATTAAAGGATATCTGGCCTGCGGGGTCTCATCATCTTACGGGCGCTGCATCTGCCCGTCAACGAGTAGCGGCTCTGGCACGGACGTCGCAAACTCACAATACAAGGCTTGGGACGCGTCATCGCGGAGGCGGCGAGGGGCAGACTGCGGTGAGAATTTCGAGATTACCTACGAAGATGATTCCCAGGAGGGCGAGGCCCCACACAACGGCGAACAGAAGCCATCCCAGCTGCCCGTGCAGCGGCACGAGGACGAATGGAGTATAGGTCCCGGCGATCAGAAGATAGATTGCCGCGTGATCAATGATCCGCAA
>JARLGI010000097.1 GCA_031296115.1 Acidobacteriota bacterium
CGGTTTCCCAGAATCACCAGCAGGTTCCGGAAGAAGACGTGATGCTTCAGTGCGTCCCCAAGGGCCACCGGATCCTGCGACAGGTCCTGCCCCATCCACAGCTTCACCTGCGCCTTCAGGTATTCTTCAGCCGACTCATGGCCGAGCGGATCCATCGTGGCCAGATCGTCGATACCCGGCGTCTGGAACCGGGTCACGAGGCATCCTTTCAGGAAGTCATCGGGCGAGAGGAGCGATTCACCGATGACGCTGTCGTCATCGAACGGCTCCGCGAATAGTTGCCGCGCATAGCTTGCCAGGTCTGTCTGGCTCCCCTCGCCGAGCGTGGCCGATGTGCCCACACAACAGAGATGATTCGGCGGCGTCTTCACGCGCTCTTTGATGCGTCGGATGAGGCAAGCCAGGTCTGCGCCCTGCGCGCCATCGAACGTGTGGAGTTCGTCGACCACCAGGTAGCGGAGCGTGTCCGGCTCGTTCAGCCTCCAGAGCCCGGCATCGCGCGGCCGGACCAGCAGGTAGTCGAGCATCTTGTAGTTGGTGATCAAGATGTCCGGCGGCGCGAGCCGGAGCATTTCTTTGTCGGTGATCAGATCCTCTTCGGTCATCACCGGAGAGGGCTTGCTCTCCAAGCCGCCGATCCAGAGGCCCGCGGTCACGTAGCCGCGCAATTCCGGATTCCGCCAGATCATCTTCGCCAACCGCTGCGCCTGATCGGTGGCCAGCGCGTTCATCGGGTAGATGAGGATGGCTTTGATGCCCCGCCGCCCGCGCTGCCGGAAGCAGTGGTCGAGGACTGGATAGAGAAAGCATTCCGTCTTTCCGGACCCGGTGCCAGTGGCAACGATGGTCGATCGCCCGGCGCGTGTGTCCAGCCGCTCCCACGCCTGTTGCTGGTGGCGGTATGGAGCGAAACTCTCGGGCAGGACTTCCGGAAATGGGCGCGGCCCGTCATCCGCAGGCACGAACGGTAGCTTCACCGAGAGGTACGGCCCGCGAAACAACATGCCCGGCGTGGCCAGCATGTTCTCAAGCGAACCCGCAAAGAAGGGATTGGTGATCGGGAAGGTAGTGAGGAGAAAATCCTCCACCCCGCGCTGGATCTGGCGGGCAATCACCGATGGGATCATGCTCCCACCTCATCGAAAAACTTCCAGGCGGTGGTGTAGTCGGCTTCCCGGTCGCAGCGGTCAAAGGGCGCGAGATACTCGATCACCCGCTCTCGCGGGCCGCCGGGCAGAGTGTCATCTTGAATCGTGCGCGTCACTACGCCGGAACTCATGGTCTTAATCCTCTCCCATTCCGGACGTGAGAAGCCGACTCCGGGCAGAGCCTTCGAGGAAGTGAAAACCATGCGCCCTCGTTGGTCATACCATGTGTCCTGCTCGTTCTGTCGCAGCACAGGGAACTGGATACGGTAAATGGCGCAGAGTTCGTTACGGGTTAAACCAAGCGCACGGGCAGCGAGCACATCGATTTCGATAAGCGCCTGTCGTCGTTCATAGTCAGTCCTAAGTGGAGCAGACCAATGCCAAGTTCTGTTAAGTTGGGCAAACCGATCAAGTTGGAGGCGCACATCCACCTTGGACCAGCGCTCTTGGCGGAACGACTCGTGCCATCCAGCTACCCACAGTTCACTATAGTGGGAGGTCAAGCAATTGAGCATGAGGCTTCGCATCCAAATGCTCGGCCTTCTTGCCGCATCGCCCAATATGGGTAATTGCTCCACTAGATTCTTGCTGGCATGACCTTGTCCAGTGGACTTTACTAAGAAGTCGATCGGAAGAGACATTGCCATCGAAGCGAAATCCAAAAGACCCGAAGTGGATAGAAACGCGACCGAAATGAGGGTTGAGATGTGGGCGGGTCCTTTAGGTATGATGGCCGAAATCAGCGTCCGCTCGCCCGCTTGACTGAGCATCTCTCGGATGGCAACTCTATAATAGTCTGTCACTGGCCTCTGGTCGGACCAAGCCACCCTCGGCAAGCGATCTTTATAAACTTCTAACTCGCAATCAGGCACATAGTTCGTACGCTGCCGGTAATCCGGTGGAATCACGGTGAGATCAAGCGGGTCATAGTGCCCCTTTTCTGTGCATATATGTCTGGGGGTCTTGAACAATGGATTGGCTACAAAAACGTGTGGGCCGGAAAGGATAGACTCCGAGAGTGAATCGGCAAACTTGGTATCGCGCCGAATCATACCGTTGACCACCCAGTTTGTTTCATCCTGCATTTTAGTGGCGCTATACTCACCTTCTAGATCCCTCAACCTGTGGGGGCAGTTGGCCAAGCAACGCAGAACAGGCACTAAATCGTTTGAATGTAAGGATGGCAATCGCCCCTGAGTCGCCGGAGTGTCGGGCACGTCATAAAGGCGGGAGAACAGGCCAAGAGTTTCATTTGTGACTCGGATAATCCTACTTCTATGACCCTCAATGTTCCACTCGTCATCTTTAGTTTTAATGCCACCACATATGCCTGATCCGTCGTGGCTGAAAGATGTGTCGATCGTGCTCGGATGAAATAGGGTTGAGATGTGATCAAACTCAGGAGCCTGCATACTCCCATAAATGTTAATGCTGTACGGCCGCGTATCCCCGATTTCAGCGAATAGAAGCAGTTCATTCCTAAAGTGGAAATGTGATCGAAGGCGAGGGTAAAGTGCGCTGCGCAACTGTCCGCCGTTTGGATCGTCGTACACCCCCTCAGGATGCAAGAATCCCTGGACTGCCTGGTCATTGCAGGCCATCCACGCTTGCGTCAGAAAGCATTTATATGAGTTGGCTTGTGTTCCGATAAGTATTGGATAATTCTGTTTACCATTTAAGTAATTCTGTGTTCCTTCAAATTCCACGTATTCATCCGTGTAGATTGCCTTTAATCCAGGGTATCTGCGCATAGTCTCTTCGCGCAGTTGCTTCATTCGAGGCGCCGAGAACTTTCGCAAGACATAAATCGGCTCGGTATCGCCCATCACCGCGACCTCGTTCCACTCGATTTTGATCCAAGGTGGGTTGCCGAGAACCAAGTCGAAGCCGCCGTGTTCCTCAAACAGATCCGCAAACTCAAGTTCCCAATGGAGAAAGCGCTGCCGACCTGCCAACTCGCGCACTCTCTTGAGCCGCGGCAAGCTCGCACAGAGTTCGTCCAAGTTCACGGAGCCAAGGTCCTCGGCCATGCGCAACTGTTCCTGCTCTGGCTTTCCGGTGGCAAAGAGCGGTTGCTGTTCCGGACCAAGCAGCGGCGAGAGTTCCTCGGAAGTCCCTTCCAGGACGGCGGACAGCTCCAGCAAGAACTCATCGATTGACGGCAACAGATCAGCTTGATCTATCGGCCAAAACCATAGCGAGCACCAGTAGTCCATGGCCAGCTTCAGGCGCTGATACGCGCTGGCCTGCCCGCCACCAGGGTTGATGTCGCGCTCGAAGATCAAATCGCGCTGATGCGTGGTTAGCCGTTGCCCACGCTCGGCGAACACCGGGTTGGATTCCTGCCCAAAAACAGGGAAGATGTGTGCGGTCTCGCGCCGGACTTGGCGCAAGTCCTCGCAGTGCTTCTTCCAGAGATGGTCAACGGCGGCCGAGAGCCGTTCGAGGGCTCTTGTGTCGCTGGCAGAAAACCGCTTGGTGAATCCCTTCCGCCACTCCCGGATCTGTTTCATCTCCGTGGGCAGCATCTCCTTGACGGCTCTGTCGGTGTAGTCCGCCATGCCCTGATCCGGAACCAGAAAATGCCAGATTTGTCCGCTCTTGCGTTCTTGCCCGAGCGGCACGCGATCAGGAATTGCATCGAGCCATTCCCGGTTCTGGCTCTCCAATTGCTTGCGCGTAAACACCTGCCGCCGCGCGCCGATGAGGCTGTTGCCGGCGACAAGCTGCCCGCCGAACCAGGGAATCGTGTGGCCTTCGTAGATAGTGTTGAGCCAGAGGGATACCTCGGCCAGCTCGATAGCCACCGGATTGCGGTCCACCCCGTAAACGTTGTTATCTGCGAGGTAAGCTTTCACCTTCTGCTTTTCGAGCAGATAGTCGTCGTGCCCGATCACCCGGGCGGTCTCGCGCTGCTTGCGGTCCAGATACGCATCGGCCAACTGATTCACGGCTTCATTCAAAAAAGCTCCGCTTCCGAGTGCGGGCTCGCAGACGTTCAAGCTGAGGATATCGTCGGCGGACTTGTCTTTGAGCAGTTCCTTGAGCGCGTACTTCACCACGCACTGGGTGAGTACGTCTGGGGTGTAGTAGGAAGCCGATTTCTGACGATTTCGCCCGGCCAGGCGATAGACAAAGCTGCCCTGCGGGTGATGGACCAGCCGCCCACTCTCGTAAACCTTCTCTTCCTCTTTGTACTCGGCGAGCGCAGCTTTAGGGACGAAGTAGGCCTGCTTGAGCGGGTCGGGGGGCTCGCCTTCGGGCTTCACCTCATAGAGACCGTCCTTCTCCTCAACGAAGAAGCCGGTGTAGGAGAGCAGGCCCTCGTAGACGGCTCCGAGCTGGTTGATCCCGAGCTGGGAATAGCTGATGCGGCCCCGGCGCTGGCCACGCGCCTCCCGCGAAAGCGACAGCAACTCAATTACATTTTGAAGAACGTGATTCCGAAGGCGGACGCGGTTAAGCAATGGTGTGCGCACCGGGTCAAACAGGTCGCACCGGAGCGGCTCCATCCGGAAGTTGTAGTCGCCGATCAGTTCAGGCTTAAGGCCGTGCAACCAGCCGTCGTGGATCAGGCGGAACAGCGCCTGGAGTGAGTGGTGCAGGAAGTAGCCGTTGCGATCCTCGTCCGTGGAGAGATCCATCTCGGCCGCATCGCGCAAGCTTTCCAGGGAATAGCCGGTGCGGTACTCCGCGCTCTTCATCGGGGCGTAGCCCAGTTCTTCCCGCGCCTCGACGTAGAAGAGGAACAGCAGGCGATAAAGGTAGCGCAGGCACTCGCGAGTGAGTTGCTCGGCAAGGTCCTTGCCATACACGCCTTCTTTTAGAACTTCCCGGAGATACCAGACGGCTTCATTGCCGAGCAGTTCCACGGCCTCGCGGGCGCTGTACTTCAAGTCTTCCGAGACGGCGAAGGCGTGTTTGTGGGAGTTCTCATCCAGCCGGTCCAGGAGGCTGACCTGGTCCGGCGGGCAAACCGAGTCGCGGTGCAACAGGGCAGCGGTCGCTTTGAGCGTGAAAGGCTCACGACGGCCGAGGATATCAGCCAAGTTGAAGCGCAGGAAGCGCTTTGAGGGCCACTTGGTGCGGTCGATCAGCAGGAGCTGCTTGGCTCCGTAGAGCAAAACCCAGCGTGGCGGCTCCGCGGCAGCAAACACTTGCTTGGTGAGGAGTTCTTCCTGGGCGGCAAGCGGGTCTTCGTCCTCGGAGCCGTTTAGCGCTTCGAGGATCCAGAGTTCGGGCTGGCCGTTGGGGCGCGCGATCTGGCCCGCCACGGTAAGCAGAGTCCCGCCCTCCAGCTCGACGATTTCCGGAACAAGTTGGTAGCCGAGGGCGCCGAAGAAGTCGGCGAACCATTTCTGCCGGAGGGCTTGCCGTTCGACGGGGTCGCTCTCCCGCTCGATCAATTGGAAGGGGCGGGCGAGCGCCTTGATGGCTTCCCATGGCGGACGTTCCTGCTGGGCCCAGGACTCGAAGGTCGACTTCAGGTCTCCTTCAAGGATCGCGGCCAGGTAGTGGTGCGTGTAGAACTCGTTCTCGTTGGTGATCCCGGTGAGGTCGATAGGCATAGCGTTTTAACCCAGGAACACTGCGGCGACGCGAAGGAACGGGCTGTCCTCTGTGGTGAGGGTGTCTTCCACCCAGCGGCGGTAACTCGCGAAGACCGCGTCAATGTGACGCTTCCGTTCCAACTTCTTGTTCCGGCGCACGCCAACCAGGGCCAGATCCTCGGGGTATTCGAATTCAAGGAAGGACATCTGCCGCCCTTGGAGAGTCTCCAGGTTCCGGATCTCTTCGTTGAGCCGATTCTTGAGGTTTTCCTGAAACTCCCGGCGGCGCGATGACATGTAATGGCGAGCCTCCTCGACCGCTTGGGGTAGCAAGCTCTGAATCGAAACGGGAACCTCGAACTCGCCGGGATTGGGATAGGTCCGTTTGTCCAATTGAGTGAGCTTCAGGAAGTCCTGCAGCGGGAGAACGCCGCTGTTGCGTTGGCCATCGAAGCGGATCGCGAACCACTCGTGGATGACGGGCTGCCCCTTCCGGTTGGGGATCTCTCCTTGGATGAGGAACAAGGACTCGCCCGCGGCGAGCGCTCCGCCGAGTCGCATAGCCGGCGCCTGTTTGCGCCCGAAGGCGACCATGAGCTTGAAGTTGAGCCATTCCATGATGGGATGGAGATCCCATAGCAGTTGAATGTGGGGCCAGTTGTCCTCTTCGGCGCGGGAGTCCTTAATGGCCTTTTTCACGCGGTCCCGATTGGTTGTGAGATGTAGACGGCCGTCCTCCGGAATGGCCTCACGCGGAAGGGCGCGGAAGGCGCGCCGCAGGTCCTCATCGACAGTGAGCGTGACCATCTGGCGCTCCGGATCAAAATCGGCCTGGAGATCGACAGAACCGCTGAGGGCCGAGAGTCCTTCCTGGAAGTAAACCAAGTCGTCCGCGAACAGGCTGGGAAACGTGTGGCACCGGCTCCGGACCGTTTCGCCCACCGGTATTGGTGCGTCTCCGAGCAGAATGGACAGCAGGTCGTCCTCAGCCGCCTTCTCCATCTTCTGGTTGAATTCAGTGGGGGCCAGGTTCTCCTCAATCGCCTTGCCGGTCATCAGTTCCTCCTCCCGGGCATCAAAGACGCCCAGGAACACGGAAGGGTCCCCGATGTTCGTCGCCGCCTGCGCGTCCTTTTCCATCAGGAGTTCCAGGATGCGGAGGTCGCCGCGGACCTTGGGGTGCTCGGGCTCGGTGTAGAGATAAGCGATGAGCGGCTGTTTCTCCTGGCCGTAGCGATCAATGCGGCCATTGCGTTGCTGGAAGACCATCAGCGACCAGGGGATATCAAAGTGGATCAGCTTGTGACAAAGGAAATGGAGGTTGAGACCCTCACTCGCGATGTCCGAGGCGAGCATCAGGCGAACTGGACAGCCGTCGCGCCCGAAGTCCTCGACCATCTGCTGCAGGTCCACGTCCTCAATGCCCGAGCCGTGGACCACGGCGATCTGGGCAGGCTTCAACTTCAAGTCGTGGGCCAGGTTCTGTTCGAGGAAGCGCAGGGTTTCGATTCGCTCGGTGAAGAGGACCACCCTGTCGGCGGGGTCGGTTGGATCCCAATGCAGAGAGCCGCCCGGCTTCAACATGTCTACCAAGCGGCGGTATTTTGCGAAGTTGGCCGGGCCGATACGTTCCAGGGCTTCAGTCAGGCCGCCCAGCGTGACGCGGTCCTGATCGGCGTCGGCGCCGGTTTCCTTTTCGATCTTGCGGAGGCGTTGGCGAATGGTCTCCATGCAGGCGGCCGGCGACGAGAAGAGGGCTTTCTCCAGAACGGTCTTGAAGAGGAGTTGCCCAGTGCGGCGGGTATGGTCGAAGGAAAGGAAGCGTGCATCAGCGAGTCGGTCGTAGGCGGCCTCCTCTTCCGGCGAGGCGGCGACGGCGTGCTTGCTGACCTGGCGCTCCAGGAACGAGCCCGAAACCTGGTCCTGGATGTGTTTCTTGTAGCGCCGGAGGAAAAGACCTTTGATATCATCCGGGCCGTAATCGTCCGGATTGGCGATGGCCGTCGGATTCAGCATGTTCATGAGGCTGGCGAAGGAAGCCGCCTTGCCGTCATGCGGCGTGGCTGACGCCATGATGAGCGTGTCGGACCGGCGAGAGAGCAGGTCGGCGAGCTTGGCGCGTAGGGACAGCGTCGAGCCCCGGAATGCGACGTTGTGGGCTTCGTCGATGACAATCGCATCCCAATAGCTCTTGTCGGCCCAAACCCGGAACTCGGCGTTCTGCTTCAGGGTGTCGATGGAAATAATCGCTTTGTCGAAATAGTGAAAAGGGTTCGCGTTGGTCGGGATGCGGCTCCGGACACGTTCCAGTCCAAGGGAGTCGAGGCGGACGAGCGGAATGGTGAACCGCGCCCAAAGTTCCTTCTGGAACTGCGCCATCATGCTCTTCGTGGTAACCACCAGGATGCGCTTGCCCTTGCCGCGATTGATCAGCTCGCTGAGCAGGATGCCCATCTCGATGGTCTTGCCCAGGCCAACGGCGTCGGCCATGAGGATGCGCTGGCGCGGCTGCTCGAGAGCCAGCAAGGCGGGATCAAGTTGGAAAGGTAGATCGTCGATGGCTGCGCGGTGACCGATCCAGAGGTCATTGCCTGTGGGCGGCGACTGGCGAAGCAGACTTTCGAGATACAGCCGGCTGTTCCGGAACTGTGGCGAAGCGTCCGGCACCAGCTCCGTCTCGGCGGGGTCTAGGACCGTAATGCCCTTGCCCTCGATTTCAGACAGAAAGCGGGCTTCCTTGTGGCGTACGATCTGGGAAACACCCACGACTTGTATGGACTTGCCGCCGGTGCCGGTGGGGTCCACGCGCTTGACGATCCATTCAGCGTCTCGGATCAGAACCCGCGCGCCGGGTGCCAAAGTTCCAGAAGCCACGACGGAAGTACCTCCCTTTCGTAGGCGGCGAGGAGCACCGACTAGTTCTACATGACATCACATTGAGAGGGGCGCGAGGACAGGCATTCGCGGGGCCTTCCCGTAAGTGACAAGAAGCCTTCGCGTTCCCAGACAACGCAGACTAGGCGGCTGCTCCTGCCACCTTCGTCATCTTCATCCCGCTGAGCACTGACGCCGTACCGGCACCCTTGTAAATGCCCTCGATTCGCTGCGTCGAGCCTCGACCAGCAGTGAATGTGATTATGATTTCTCAGCAGGCTTGACTCTGCGCGGCGCCCTTCTGCGCGCCGCCGCTGGAGGCGCTTGCACGGGCGTGTTCTCTCCGGCTCCTGCGGGCGGCAGCGGTTCCAGCCGCAGCAAGGGGATGGGAGGAACGGAGAGGCCCATCCTTTGCGTTGCGTTCTGCACGAACTCGCGCATGTAGGGCCAGGAGTGAAAGACAGCGTTGCCTTTTTGGAAGGCCTCCAGATCACCTTCGGTCGGGAGGTAGTCCGGAGCTAAAGTGTACGTAAGCTCGAAACAGCAGTCCACGTGGAAGAGCATCTTGGCTGGATCTTTGTCCGCCAGAGCTTCGATTTGCAGCTTCACGTCGAAATACGCCGAGTTCCCCTCTACCTCGACGCGGGGCACCGAGTGCTTGAGGTCCAGCTGCAGTCCGTCCGTGACTTCCGGCTCTTTCTCGGCACTCGATGCGCAGAAGCCCTTCATGCGCACGCCGGACAGTTGGGCGTGTTTCTGGAACTTCCAGACTGATTCCAGTTCCTCGTGTGCTTGGCGAATTGTGAAAACACTCATGATGGCGCCTCAGTTCACTGCGCCCATGCCCGGATAGACCGATAGCGCAGTCCCACTCAGAATTGAGAGGCTCTCCACGTCCCATTGGTGTGACTGACGGCGCGACGAGGCCGACACGGGCACGTAGATGACCTCGCGTTGAGGCGCAGTGGGAGACTTCCTGCCCAGCCGCTCACAGAGACTATCCAGGTTCTTCCGCGCGTATTCCGGATCTGTCTTGAGGCGTATATGATCGTCGCTGCTCTTGTCCTGAAGCGCGCCAAGCTCCCAGCGTTTGACACTGGCTTCTCCCACGCCGAGGTACTCAGCGAATTGCTGCTGATTGAAACCTAATCCGGTTCGCGCCGCGCGAATGTCCTTGGCACTGAGAAGACCAGCCGCTTTGCGAAATCCCTGGTCGACCAATTGGGCATGCTCGTTGAGCAAGTCGGGCGGGATCACCTGGAAGCCGCATCTTGAGCAAACCAGGGCCTTGCCCTCCACCTCGAACTTCACGCAACGCACCTCATGGCACGTGCGAGCCATTTTGAGCTGCATCCGCCCCATCCCGCATTCCATGCATTTCATGATGAAATCAATTCCTAGTAGTCATCTTTATGGAGGGAGTACAGACAGCAGACGGGCTTCTTCCCCTCCAATCGAAACTTCAAATACATGCGGCAGCCAAACCGCCTTGACTGCCAGACGAAGCCATGCCCAGGTGGGTTGAAGGCGTGATCCGGCGCTTTATAGTCCTCCAGCGTGACTTCGCCGAGCGCGGCTTCCAGTGCCTCACGCACCTCGCCAGGGGCAAGGCCCAGTTCAGGGAGCCGACCGAGAACGCGAGGATGAGTGACATAGCGCGCCGCCGCGACCGCCTCCCGCATCTTGCGGAGCGCTGCCTCTGGTGAATGTGCATCCGGGTGCACCTGTGGGGCTTTTCGGCTCAATCCAGTGCCTCATGAGTATCATTTGATACCATTGCTGTCGGTTTCGCAAGGGGTGAACTAACCAAGTCATTGATTAGGAAGAAGATATAATTCGCAGTCCTGGTGATCGGGCTAAGCGCGCCCTTGTTGGGAACGCGCTTTGTCCGCCACCCCGGTCTCCGGTACAGGATGAACCGCCAAGCCTGCGGCAGGGATCTCCATGTTGTACTTGTTACGAGCAAGTGCGCGCCACCTCCGCACGTCGCAGATCGAACCCATGATTGTATATCACGCGGAATCGAACAGACCGCTACCGGTGCGCTGCGGTGATGGGCTTCAACGAAGCGTTCGAGAACGTGGGAATCAGAACACGGTCTGTAAGCCGACAACGCAGAAGTGGCGCACTACGGTTGAGCGCCTGAAGGAGAAGTTCCGGAGCTTCGACCAAGGCGAGCGCTAATCCGCGAACGCAGACCTCTGACACGCGCGTGCCGTTTGGGGCTCAGACTGAGGGACACAAAGTAATGAAGCAGTTGACGACGAACAGCAGCCAAAGGCGCGCGGTCCATGGTAATCCGCAACATCGTAGGTCATGGTCTTTCTCCTTGTTGAAGCTATTTGTATTGAGCTGAGGGCCGAAAAGGGACTTGCGCCCCTTATGCCGCCTCTGTCTTTTGAGCGCAATGAGCGTGCATCCAATCGGCTGCGGCCTGAGCCTTTGCGGCTGCGGTGAAGATGGCACGCTTGTCCCGCTTTAGTACGGTCAGCCAATTCGAAACATACGCTGCGTGGTCTGGGCGTGGTTCGTTGCTGAGGCTAAGGTCCGCACAGATGAAAGCGGCTCCTAACTCTGCAACCAGCTCCTCGGCGGCATAAGCCTCATTGCCAAACCTGCCGGACAAATCGCGATTCAAGCGCGATGCGGCGCCTGTCAGGTGCGTCATCTCGTGGGCTAGCGTGCTGTAATATGACACCGGATCAATAAATGCCTCGAACACGGGCATGTTAATAGAATCGGTACTTGGCTGGTAATACGCCCGGTTGCCGCCGTGCTGAATTGTTGCGCCTAAGCCGGCAAAGAACTCCTCCGCGCATGCGATTCGCTTCGCAACTGGTTGCTCTGCAACCTCAGGCGGGACGAAACCATCGACCTGGGCGGCGTTGAACACCGAATATCCACGGGCCAACACCAAGCGGCGGGATGTTTCGTCGGCGGTGGGGCTGTCCTCGTCTTCGCTTTCCACGTCCGCGAATTTCCAGAACACGACGAGCGACGATTTCTCGCCCTTGCGCACCTGGGCGCCCAGCTCTTGCCATTGCTTGTAGGTTGCCCAGTACCCTGTCGGATAGCCGTGCTTCTGGCCAGCTGCCCACAAGCTGAGCACGTTGACACCGCGATAGGGTTTCTGCGTGGCGGCGTTCAGGGGTGCAAAGGAATCCTTGCCCGTGCAATGCCAAGGCATATGCCAATCGGCTGCACCTTCCTCGATGGCTTCAACGATCTGATTCGTGATTCGGGTGTAAACGTCGGCTAGTTCGGTGTTCATGGTTTTGTTCTCCTTGGTAAGTGGGATTTGTGGGCTCGCTCACGAAACCCTGACTCGCCGGCGAGGCGCGGGGGTAGCAAGAGCAAGGGTTGCGGAACCTGCCTGCAGGTTTTTGGGGGGGACCGTGAGCGCAGCGAGTGGGGGAGCCAAAACCCGTAGGGCCGCGCCCTTGCCGCGCGAGTGGGCGGAGCCCCTTAGGGAAGTTCGGAGGGAGCAGCCGACTGTCTGGCGAAAGGTGAAGAAGCGTGAAAAGAGGCCGCCCCGGAGGGCGGCCTTTGGCGCTGTGGAGTGAGGGAGAGTTACCAGGGCGCGCCCTCCACCAGCTCGGCGGCGGCTTCGGGCGGAGCGTCGGAAGTGCTGGCGTTCTTGCGCTTCAGCATCTCCAGGGTGTTGGCGCGTACGGCGTAGGTTTCCACCTTGCCGTTCTTGCCCGCGAAGGACTGGGTGTAGATCGGGCCGGACGCCGCAACCAGGTCGCCCTTCTCGATCGTCGCCGCGAACTTCTGCAAGCCGCCGTAAACCGCGACTTTGTGCCAGGTGGTGTACTCTTTGCGGGCCTCGCC
>JARLGI010000012.1 GCA_031296115.1 Acidobacteriota bacterium
AGGTCTCGCGCAGCGACTTCCTGGCCGACTCGAACAAACCGTTCCGCTGCAATCCGGACGAGGGTTTTGGCAGTAAACGATTTTATCTGGCACCCGCCGGCATCATCGGGCGCGAAGAATTGCCGAAGGGCTGGGGACTGTTGGAGTGCAAGGGCCGCGAGGTGAAAATGGCGGTGAGGCCGACGAAACAGGACCTGCGCAGCACGGCCGGCTTGATGAAAGAAATGAACCTACTACTGGCGAGCCTTCGCCGCGTGGAAGTGCGCATCGAACCGCAGACGATCACCGACTTCTTGAAATGGAAGAACCGCATGGCCGAGTACAACGGCGGCCGTCTGCCGGAGGGAATCCGCGCTCCGGAAGAAGAGAAGAACTCCTATCTCGTGTGACGAAGTCGTCGGGCGCGCGTCCTGAAATCCTGTCCGCTCCTACGCAGTCGCCATGCGCGGGTTATTCGGCTGGCCTTTGATTGCGAACAGCAGAATATACAGGTAGCAGAGCGCCGGCAGAATGAAGGCGTGATGAATGCCCAGCCGGTCGGCGATGAACCCCTGTATCCAGGGCAGAATCGCCCCGCCGACGATCGCCGTGTTCAGCAGTCCCGATCCTTCGCCAGTCAGCACTCCCAGGCCTTCGATGCCCAATGTGAAAATGGTAGGGAACATAATCGAATTGAACAGACCGATCAGCAACATGCTCGCCATTGCAAAATACCCGTTGGTCGCCATTGAGGTGCAAACCAGCAAGGCGGCGGCAACGGCGTTGAAACCCAGCACCACTCTCGGCGCCACACGACTCAGCACGGCAGAACCGATGAAGCGGCCCACCATAGCGCCGCCCCAATACACTGTCAGAAATTTCGCCGCAGTTTCCAGATTCAAGTTACCGATGTTGGGCTCGTGCATGTAGTTGACGAGGAAACTTCCAATGGACACCTCGGCGCCAACGTAGCAGAAGATGGCCAGGGATCCCATCAGCAGGTTGCGATGGCGCAAAATGCTGTCGTGCGTCCCGGCCTCGGCCGCATGACCGCCTTCGGCTTCAGGAATATGCGGCAGCCGGAAACGGCCGATCACCACCGCCAGCACGATCAGCGCTACCGCGATCAAGACATACGGCAACTTTACGGATGAGGCTTGTTCAATGCGATAGGTCTGTAACTCGCCGGCATTCATCCTCGCGATTTCCGCCGCACTCTTGGCGGCAGTGGCCAGGATGAGCACGCCGCCAAACCATGGGGCAACAAAGGTCCCCAGAGAGTTAAAGGCCTGGGTCATGGTGAGGCGGGCGGAGGAAGTCCTCGCCGGCCCCAACAATGCGACATAGGGATTGGCCGCCACTTGCAGGGCGGTGATGCCGGCCGCCAGGATTATCAGTGCCGCCAAGAACAGCGAGAAGGACGGAGCACTGGCAGCGGGAATGAACAACAGCGCACCGAGGGCCATGGTCAGCAGACCGCCAACCATGGTCGTCTTGTAGCCCACCCGCTCCACCACCCATCCCACCGGGATCGAGAACACGGCGTATGCCCCAAAAAAGGAAAGCTGGACCAGCATGACCTGCGCGTAATTCAGGTCAAAGATTGCTTTCAAGTGGGGGATCAGGATGTCATTGAGGCAGGTGAGAAAGCCCCACATGAAAAACAGCGTCGTGACCATCGCCAGCGGGCCACGATAATTGATGTTGCTCTCCGGCGTTCTGAGGGTAGTCGAATTCTGCTGTGTTCCCAGTGCCATACTCACCTTTGAAGAGTTGGATGTTGCGAATCGTAACAGCCATGTGATGCCGTCGGTTCTCTGTCAGGTAGCGACCCGTACTGGCTTGGGCTCAGTCCTCGATGATTGTCAGACGGAGGCAGCCGAGCCTTCGCCCTCACCTTCCTTTAGCATAACAATAGGCAGCCGAACCTGCTAAAATCAGTCGCCATGATCGATCCGAACCTGCTGGAAGTACTGGCCTGTCCTGTGTGCCGCAAACCTCTCACCTTACTCGGCGAACGGGGCTTTAAGTGCAATGAGTGCAAGCGCGTGTATCCTATCCGCAACGGAATTCCGATCCTCCTGGAACCGGAAGCCACGATTGAGCAATCCTGAGTCTCCCGGCCTTTTTCGCTGACTTGTCCTAAGTGAAACGCAGCCTAAGCCGTGAGCCATAAGACGCTGCACACCCGGCCAAGACACTCACTGTCCCCATGGGAAAGCATTTTCCCTCCGCATTTCCGCAAATTGCTGCAGGTTTTGGGAAGTTACCCGGCGCGCCTGGGCTACAAATGCCTTCGCGAGAGCCTGCTTTCCGGAAGCGAATTCTGCAACTATTGCGTGATCAATGGGTTGAGAACATTCTGAAGTGGGACAATGTCGCCGGCAAAAAGGAACCGAGTTCGGCAATCGGATTGCTCGCAACTTTATGGCTGGTTACGAGTCTAACTAGAAAAGCCCGTAAGGGTCGGAGGTGTCGGAGGTGAGGAAAATGCGAGAAAAGTTTTCCGTCCCGGAAATAACGGCGCTGAGGAGCGAACTGCTCCAGGGGTTCGACTCCAAAGACGCGGCAGAGCTGCTTCAGATGTTCCTGGCCGGACACGGATATGGTGTTTCGGTCGAGGAAGCCCGCAACGCGGTGAGTAAAGTGGGCATGCTGGGTGGAACTGTGGAGGCCTTTCAGCGAGAACTGGAAAGCATCGCGCTGGTGATGTAAGACCCGCCGGGAAGCCTATGGGTAGAGGTGAAAAGAATTCGCTAAACCTGAAAATGGAACGGAACGCGGGTGACGCCAGAACCTGGACGTGAGCACACGCGGACCGAAGCGAAAAGTGAGGAGCCCGGGTGAAACGACCCGGGCTTTCCTGTCTCTCTTCCTTGTGAATCTGTTCGACGGCACTATTCATAGCGCAGGCTATCGACCGGGTCCAGTTGCGCGGCCCGGGCTGCGGGGGCGGTACCGAACAGGATTCCCACCAGGGTTGACACCAGTACCGCAATGATGACCGACCACCCGGAAATCGGAATTCGGTAGTCGGTAACAAAGCGTACGGAAAACGGCAGCGCCAAACCAATGAAGATCCCGACAATCCCACCGGCCAGGGAAATCAGTATGGCTTCGGTCAGGAACTGGGCGCGGATTTCGGCGCTGGTAGCGCCCACAGCACGTCGCACACCGATTTCGCGGATGCGGGAATTTACCGTCGCCAGCATGATGTTCATGATGCCGACTCCGCTGACAATCAGTGTCAGCACCGAGATAAGCGCCAGCACGGTGGTCAGGGTGTTCGCCGTCCTGCTTGCGACGGTAAGCAACTGAGTCAGGTTGGTCATCTTGTAAACCGACTCCGGACGGTGCCGCGACTCCAGCACCTTCTGGATTTGTTGGGTGGCGCGCGGGACCTCGTTGGAATCGGACACCGAGAAGAACAGCTCTTTCACTTCGTCGCTGTTGGTGAAGTAGCGCGCGACCGAGTATGGGATGAGGATGGTATTGTCCGTAACCTCGGACTGGCCAAACGTATCCACGCGCTCACGGAAGGCGCCGATCACCACGAACGGCAACCCGCTGAGCTTGATCTCCTTGCCAACTGCAGCACTGGCCGAACCGAACAGGACGCTGGCAAGCGGCAGGTTGAGAAGAGCGACCTTGCTGTGCGCCTGGGTGTCGGTCTCATCGAAGAAACGGCCGGCTAGTACGTCGAGATTGCGGACATACAGGTATTCGCGCGAAACTCCCAGCACCAGGATGTCGCGTTCTTTGCCACCAGGAACGGTAATGTGGTCGTGGAACTCGGCCATGGGCGAGGACGCGCTGATGCCCGGAACCTGCTGTCGCACGGCATCGAGATCTGCCAGCGTCAGATAGTCGCTCTTGGTCTGGGTGGCGTACATCTCGCTGCCACCCTGATACTCCGCGACCATCATGTTTGACCCGATGTTCTGAATCTGCTGCATGATGTACTGCTTGCCTGTCAGCCCAATGGTGACCACCAGAATCAGGGAGGCGGTCCCGATCACCATGCCCAGCGAAGTCAGAAGGAAGCGCACTTTGCTAACGCGGAAGGTATCGATTGCGACGTTGAGCGTCTCACCGAAAACCAGTCTGGGATAAGGACGCCCGTTTTGGCCGTTAATCGCCATTTCTCTGTGGTTAGATTATCTGTTCGAAGCTTCAGCTTCAAATCGCAATCGAGATGGGATCGCAGCCGCAAAAAAATTCGGCTGACGGGCAAGTTACTAATCAGCCGAACCTGTCTTTGCGGTGAGGAAGTCCACCGACCCTCAACTGGTTTCATTCCTCACCGACTTTTTCCCGCCGCTCCGCTTCCGCTATGACCTCGGCTCCTGCGGAGTTGCTGCCTTGCTCTTGCTCTTTCCCTGCTTCTGACCGAGCGGTTTGCGCGGCTGTGCCCGCACCTTGGTCTCGTCGACCGGGGTGCCTCTTCCACCTGGTCCTTGCACAGATCGCCCGACGGCACGAACCAGAAGTGGACCATTTTGCCCTTGTTGCCACCGTCGCGAGCCTGCACGCGGCTGGAGTCACTCTTTTCCGGCGCTACTGTGGTCAGGTAGCTCTTGATGTTCTCCGCGCGTTGCGCGCCCATGGGAATCGCTGACGGCACAGACCCTAAGGCAAACCCTTTTCCCCCTGATTTCCCTTCCCGTAACGGAAAATTCACACGTCTCCTTGATAAATTCGCGGGAAGTGCAGCCAAAGTGGGATTCCCCCGACCCGGGGAACTCTGTTGTGCTTTAATCAGATAAATCCACACAGTTCGCTTCAAGAGGAGTGTCACTGCTCATGCCATATACGTCGGGCCAGAAAACTGTCGCTCTGCGTTCTCTAACTGCCTTCCACCTGTTCCTTCTGTTCATTTTCTGTTTATCCTTGGAAACGTTTACCGCCGCGCAATCCGTCACCGACGGAGCCATTGCCGGCACAGTGTTTGATCCGCACGGCGCAGTGCTGGCCAGCGCGACCGTGACCGTGCGTAACATCGGCACGAACGCGGAACAGACCGCGACTACGGACTCTTCCGGATACTTCCGCGTGGCAAAGTTGGCTCCTACGTCGTACACAGTTTCGGTTTCCGCCGCCGGCTTCGCATCCTACAAGGCGGAAAGCGTGCTCGTTGAAGTGGGCCGGGTGACCGAGCTCTCGCCGCATTTGACCGTGGGCGGTACCTTGGAACAGGTGCAAGTCTCGAGCGAGGCCCCGACGGTGAATACCACATCGGCTGACTTCGACTCGCAGCTCAATACGCTCGCAATCGACAATCTTCCCATCAACGGCGGGCGCTGGTCGGATTTCGCGCTGCTGACTCCGGCCGTGGTCAACGATCTGAACGGCTTCGGCCTACTGAGCTTTCGCGGCATCAGCGTGTTGCTGAACAACACCACCATCGATGGCGCGGACAACAACCAGGCCTTCTTCTCCGAAGAGCGCGGACGCACCCGCGCCGGGTATTCCACGGCGAAGGTCGCCGTGCAGGAATTTCAGGTCAACACCTCGGATTATTCGGCTGAGTACGGGCGCTCCGCCGGTGGCGTCATCAACACGGTCACCAAGAGCGGCACCAACGAGATTCACGGCGAGGCCTACTACTTCATACGCGACTCGGCGTGGTCATCGATCAATCCCTTCACCACGCTGACGACGCAAACCTCGCCGGGGGTTTACACGACCCATCCCTTCCAGCCCAGCGACATCCGCAGAATCAGCGGCGTCGGGCTGGGCGGAGCCATCATCAAGAACAAGCTTTTCTGGTACTTCGCTTTTGACTGGTACTACCGCAACTTCCCCGGAACCGCGGTGGCTAGCAGTCCCTCGGCGTTTTTCGCCACACCGAGCGGTTCAACCATCTCAACCCTGGCCACCCGCCTGGGTGTAAGCCAGGCACAGGCCTCCCTCGACTATAACAATGGGCTGAACGGGCTGGTCAGTATGCTGGGACCGACCCCCCGCACCGGTTTGCAAACCATCTGGTTCCCCAAGATTGACTGGAACATCAACTCCAAGAACACCGCGTCGATTTCTGTGAATCGTATGCGCTGGTCGTCACCTTCCGGCATCCAGACCCAGTCCAGCAACACCTTTGGAATCGCCAGCTTCGGCAATGACTATGTCAAGGACACGTGGGTGGTGGCAAAATTAAACACGTTCATCACCAGCAGCCTGTCCAACGAGTTCCGTTTCCAGTATGGCCGGGACTTCGAGTATGAGAACAATCAGGTACCTACTCCTTACGAGCAATCGAACCTGGTCTCCCCGCCGGGCTACACCAATCCCCTGGGGCTGCCCCCGCAAGTGAGCATCACCAATGGCTTCACCTTCGGCGTCCCCAGCTTCCTGGAGCGGCCCAAGTATCCCGACGAGCGCCGCCAGCAGTATGGTGACGTGGTGACCTGGATCAAGGGCAAACACACTTTCAAGTTCGGCATGGACTTCAACCATGTCAACGACAACACGCAGAACCTGCGCTTCCAGTATGGCGCATACAGTTACAGCAGCCTGCTGAACTACTTCTCGGACTTCTACGGGACCAACACCTGTACCTCGGGCAAGAAGCAAGTTCCCTGTTATTCCAACTACCAACAGGCGTTCGGACCGCTGGGACTGAATTTCAACAGCAACGACTACGACTTCTTCGCGGAAGATTCGTGGAAGGTCACTCCCCGGTTGTCCATCACCTACGGCCTGCGCTATGAGTATGACCCCATGCCTTCCCCGCAGGTGGCCAATGCCTCGGTACCCGCGACCAACCACATGCCGAACGACAAGAACAACTGGGGCCCGCGGGCTGGCTTCGCCTGGGACATCTTCGGAGATGGCAACACGTCCCTGCGCGGTGGAGTTGGGATGTACTACGGCCGAATCATCAACTCCACCATTTACAACGCGCTTATCAACACCGGCTCCTCGGCCGGCCAGTTGAGCTATTTCTACACGGCGACCGGCGGCGGTCCGTCGTTCCCGCAGATTCTGCCGGGACTGCCGGGCGGTACCGTGAAACCGAACCTAGTGTTCTTCAACGGCAACTTCCAGAACCCGCTGATTTACGAGACCGACTTTTCCATCCAGCATGAATTCGGCTGGAACACGGTCTTCTCTCTCAGCTACCTGGGCAGTTTCGGGCGTGAGTTGCCCGACTTCGTGGATACCAACCTGCCCACACCGGGCACGATCACCTACACCGTAAACGGCGGCGGGCCGATCACCACGCCCACCCTTACAGGCCTGTTCTATAGCGGCGCACGGCCTAATCCGAACTACGGCTCGATGACCGATATTTTCAGCGGTGTGAACTCGACCTACAATGCGTTGTCGGCGCAGCTGAACAAACGCTTCAGCAACCATGTGCAGTTCGCCGCCAGCTATACCTGGGCCCATGCTCTCGACTATGGCCAGAACGAGTCAACCTTCACCGACGTCAACGATCTGCTGATTCCGAACTGCCTGAAGTGCGAGTATGCCAGTTCGAACTTTGATGTGCGGCAGCGGTTCATCCTCAGCATGATTCTGCAGGCCCCTTGGAAGTTGAAAGGCCCTGCCGGATGGTTTGCCAATGACTGGCAACTGTCGCCCATCTTCCAGGCGCAAACCGGATTGCCCTACTCGCTGCTGACCAGTGGGACGCCCAATCAAAACGGAGTGAGCGGCATCGGTTCCACCATCAACGGATCGGGCGGCGCGAACCGGATCTTCGAAACCGGCCGCAACGCTTACCGCTATCCCTCCACCCAGGTCTTCGACTTGAGCCTTGCCAAGTCGGTGCCGATCAAGGAGAGGTACAGTCTGCAGGTAGTGGCGCAGGCGTTCAATCTGATGAACCACCTCAATGTCACCGGCATTCAGAACACCGGCTACATCATCAGCGGAACGGCCCTGACCTACAACACGCCGTTTGGGACCGTCAACAACGCTAACAGCAACTTTGCCTATTCCACCAGGCAGATTCAGATTGGAGCGAAGTTCACGTTCTAAAACTCCTTATGTCTCTCTATCTATCTTGTCCCTGCGTCCCGGCCATCCACCGGGACGCGTTTTTCTGGTTGCATGGAGGTCGCCGCGACACGGGTCAGCAACGAAGCCGGGGGCATTTTGCCGATTGTTGAACCGCGCTTGTGGGTGATATCGTCGCTACTATAGCCCTTTCGGCTCCCTGTGCCCCATGCTTTCGCCTTTCCATCGCAAGCTGTGGCTGACTGCCCTGCTGGTTCTCGGAATCTCGGGCACTGCAGTGGCTCAACAGATCCTCGGCGAACTCTACGCAACCGATGCCAGCGTGAAAGGCTCGATTGTTCTCGCGGGCTCGGGCACCAGCGTGCTCAGCGGCTCATCCATCGAAGCCGGCGCTCAAACTGCGACCCTCCGGCTGGAGCGCGGCGGCAGTCTGCTGGTTTGCCAGGGAACCAAGCTTTCCATTACTGCGTCGCAGAGCGGCCGCGAGCTGCTGTTCAGCCTGAACAGCGGAAACCTGGAAATGAACTACCCGCTGGGCTCCTCGGCGGACACCTTACTTACGCCCGACCTCCGCCTGCTCCTGCCCGGCCCAGGCACGGTACACATCGCCGTGAACGTCACTCCGCAGGGCGATACCTGCGTGCAGTCGCTGCCCTCGAATGTGGCGGCCATCGTCGTTTCCGAGAGCATGGGCGACGCCACTTACCAGGTAAAGCCGGATGAAGCCGTGCTCTTCAAGGGCGGACATATCAGTGGCGCATCCCGTTCCGGACGGAACTGCGAGTGCCCGGTATCTCAGCCCACACAGGTAGCGAAGGTCGTGCCGCCGCCCGCCCCTCCGGTCGAAACAAAACCTGAGCCAGCAGCTCCGAAGCCGGCGCCACCGCCACCGCCGGAGCAGTACCTAACAGTGGAAGCGCCGTTTGTTTTTCGTGCGAATGACCCGGTGCCAGACCTGAGCCAGAACGTCGCCACCTTGAAGCTGGAGAACAACAAGGTGGTGCAGTGGGAAACGGTGGTTCTACCACCTCCGGAGAAGACCAAGAAAGGCGCCGGCGATCCGCAGACATCTTCGACGACCGCCAACAAGGAGAAGAAACACGGCTTCTTCAGCCGCCTGGGATCGTTCTTCGCGACGCTGTTTCATTGAAAAAGCAGCAGTTGGTGATTGGCACTTGGAGGCTGGCACCCGGCAGCCTCGAGCCATGCCACACCAAGTGCCACAGCCAATCACCAATCACTGACCACCAACTACTAATTGCCAACTACCGAGACCACTTCTGCTAAACTGACGTTTCCCATATGACTGAACAGCCGCGTTCCCGCGTGTTTCTCTGGGTATTACTGGGCGGCGGAGCTTTTTTTCTCTTCCTGGTAGCTATCTTCGCGTTGGTCTATTTCACCGTCCGCTCGCAGCAGAAGAACACCTTCAGCGGCTTCGGCGACAAGATTGCCATCGTCGACCTGGAAGGAGTGATCGTCACTCCGAAGGACGTCGTTGAGCAGCTTAGAAAGTACGGCGATGACGGCTCGATCAAGGCCATCATCCTGCATGTGAACTCGCCGGGCGGTGGGGCCGCAGCCTCCGAGGAAATCTATCGCGAGGTGCTGCGCATTCGCGACCAGAAAAAGAAACACATTGTGGCTTCCATCGAAACCGTGGGCGCCAGCGGTGCTTACTATGTTTCCTCGGCGACCAACAAAATCTATGCGGACGACGCGAGCATCGTCGGCTCCATCGGCGTGATCGCGCAATGGTACAACTACGAGGAACTCATCAAGTGGGCCAAGCTGAAGGCCATCACCTTGAAGGCCGGCGAGTTCAAGGATGCGGGCTCCCCGACGCGTGAGATGACGCCCTCCGACCGGGCCTATCTGCAGGGCATCATTGACGATATGCACGGGCAGTTCATTCACAGCGTGGCCCTCGGCCGCCACATGAAGGACGAAGACGTGCGCGCCCTGGCCAATGGCAAGGTCTGGACCGGCGAAGAAGGGCTGACCTTGAAGCTGGTGGACCAGATCGGCGATTTCCGTGCAGCCATCGAAGACACCGCTAAGTCGGTTGGTATAAAGGGCGAACCTACGCTTGTCCACCCTGAGAAGGAGCGCAAGAGTGTGCTCGACCTGCTCTTCGGCGATGTCTCCGAATACCTGCCGAGCCGGGCCAAGCTGATGGAAAGTAATGTCGGCTTTTATTACCTGTGGAGGTAGCCAGGTTAAGGGACGCGAGGCGCGGAAGTCATACTAAATTATAGACTTGCCACATTCTGAGAAATTTGAGAGTATCCGCTGTGCAGGTTGCAGTCTGGTTTCTCGACAAGGGGCGTGCACGATGACCAAGGCAGACTTGATTGATGAAGTTTCCCGGCTGGCAGAACTGACCCGCAAGGACAGCGAAGTCATCGTCGAAACCATCTTTGAGAGCGTCGTGCGCTCACTGCGCGCCGGCGATAAGATCGAAATCCGCGGCTTTGGCAGCTTCCGTACCCGCCAGCGCAAGCCCCGGGTCGGCCGCAACCCCAAGACCGGCGAACGCGTCGATGTCCCCGCCAAGAAGATCCCGTTCTTCAAGCCCAGCAAAGAGTTGAAGGACATGGTGAACAGCTCGGCCGGGCAGCCACAGGCTGCCGCCGGAAGTTCTTCCGAGCATTCAGCCTAGGCCTGGCTTTTCCAGTCGGACGAAGCCGGCTGCCTGCCAAATTTGCGGCGGATGTGGGCCTGTACCAGATAGAACAGAAACCCGCCCGTTATCAGCAGCCCAAAACCGCTTCTGACAAACTCTCTCCTCATGACAATGCCAATTACATTGCCCGCAGCATCGGCTGCGAAGAGCAGGATCGCCAGCCACCATCCCCACCAGCGGCGGCGGTGAACACCGAAGGCGGCTGCCCCGGCAACAATTCCTACCACAAACAGCAATAGGGAAGACAGTTTTCCCATGCTCTGGAAGGCGCTGCGGGCCTCGGGATTCAGTCGCCACAGGGCATCAAACGCCCGCGTTGGAAATAACAATGCGGCGCTGACGACAAGCGCCATCATGGTGGCAGAAACCAGGAAGGCGGTGACTATGGCGAGTCCGATAGTGCCGCGATCGTCAGTTGGCTTAATCATGGATTGGGAGCCAGCCCAGACTATTCCGGGCGAATGCCGATGACCGCCATCATGCGTCCGGTTTTGCCGAACTCAGCACGATGCGAGAAGAAGCGCGCGCGGTCGCAGGCTGTGCATCCGTCTACGACACTGATGTTCTGCTCGCGCACTCCGGCGTCTTCCATCTGACGCCGGTTGGCTTTCACCAGGTCGAGATGGATCTCCGGGCCGAGATCGCCGTGCCCGGGAGCCCGCTGGTTCAGAAACAGCAGCGGGTAGCGGACGTGCAGCGCATTGGCATCGAAGACCTCTTCGAAGAGATCTGCGGCGTACGTGAACTGCGATTCAAACTCCGCCTGCACTTCCGCACCGACGGAATAACAGCAACTCCGAATCGACGGCCCGATAACAGCGCGCAGGTCGCGCGGCAGGCTGCCGAACTGGCGGCGCATCTCGCCGATTCCTTTTTCGACCACTCGGGGCGCGGTCCCTCGCCAACCGGCGTGAAACACGCCAACCACGCGCCGCTTCACGTCCACCACCAGAATGGGAGTGCAATCGGCGGTCTTGACCGCCAGCAGCAACCCTGGAGCGTTGGTGATGAGTCCATCGCCCGTGAGGACCTCGCGCGGCGCGGCGTTCACCCGGTGTGTGATGGCGGAGTGAATCTGCTTCATCTGCACCAGCGGCCACGACTTCCCATCGTCGTCAGCCGCTCCCAAGCTTCGCAGGAAGATTGCGCGATTGCGCTCGACATTGTCTCTCGCATCTTGCGGCGTGAATCCAAGATTCAGGCTCCGTCCGCCGTAACAGGTGGAATGGCCGCCGGGCCGCGTGCTGAACCCGTGCACCAGCCAGGACAGATCCGAAAGACTCGGCGAGCGGAGGATTTCGAGGGGACTGTTAACGGCTATCGGACGCCGCACGGGAGAGCTTTTTGCACGGGAAGAAGGTCGGGGATCAGGTGCCAGGGACACGGGTTCATTCTAAAGGAATCTGGGGAGCGTCAAATTTGCGGATTACAATCGCACTTCGGCCATGCTGCTCTACTACATCACGGATCGGGCGGGCTTCGCGGCAACCGAGGCGCAGCGGCGAGAGGCGTTGCTGCGCCGCGTCGCCGAAGCTGCGCGCGTGGGGGTGGACTACATCCAGCTGCGGGAGAAGGACCTTCCAGCGCGCGAGTTGGAACTGCTGGCGCGTGCGGCGGTGCAGGCGGTTCGCGCAAGCTCCGCGACCGTGAAGTTGCTGGTCAATGGCCGGACCGATGTCGCGCTCGCCGCCGGCGCCGATGGAGTACATCTGCCAGCCGGGGAACTGGCTGCCTCCGAGGTCCGAGCCCTGTGGTCGCAAAGCTGCGGCCGGGAACCCGTCATCGGCGTGTCGGCGCATACCGTTGAAGATGTTGTGCGGGCGAAATCGGAAGGCGCGAAATTCGTTGTGCTGGCCCCGATTTTTGAAAAGGTGCAAACAGGCTCGTCGGGAATTGGCCTTGAGGTACTCCGTGCAGCTTGCGCGCGAGTGCAATCGGCAGAGTTCCCGGTCTTCGCGCTGGGCGGGGTCAATCTCTCCAATGCCCTGGCTGGTCTCGACGCAGGCGCGACGGGCATTGCCGGGATCAGGCTGTTTCAACAGGGCGACATCTTTGAGACGGTCAAGCGCTTGCGCGCGCTGTGAGAAGGTTCGGGCTCGCTTCGTTTCAGGGCGCGACTTCCGAGGGAATAAATCCCAGCCTCGCCGGTTAGCAGTCCTGACGCCTAACTAAGGCGCACACGGAGCGGGCGATGCACAAGAACCATGCAAGAGACGCGAAAGCGGCTCCTGATAACGAATTACTTCACCAACAAGACCGCGACGGGATTGATCGCCGCGGCTTCCTGAAATGCATGGCATGGGCTGGGACAGGCGCATTCTGTCTGATCCAGGGCGGCGTGCTCCGTTCCTACAGCTTGGACGGGCTTCCCTCGTTCGGTGGCGGCCATCATGCCGAATTGAGCTTCGTGCAACTCAGCGACAGCCACATGGGATTCGACAAGGCGGCAAATCCTGACGTGGTGGGGACATTGAAGGCAGCGGTGGACAAAGTCAACGCCCTGCCCCTACCTCCGGCTTTCATCCTGCACACCGGCGACATCAGCCATCTATCCAAACCTTCCGAGTTCGACACCGTCGACCAGATCCTGAAGAGCGCCCGAACGAATGACGTGTTCTTCGTGCCCGGCGAGCATGACGTGCTGAATGACGAGGGCAAGCAGTACTTGGAGCGCTATGGGAAGGGAACGCAGGGAGCCGGTTGGTACAGCTTCGATAAAAACGGAGTCCATTTCGTCGGTCTGGTGAATGTCATGAACCTGAAAGCCGGCGGCTTGGGTAGCTTCGGCGGAGAACAACTGGAGTGGCTGGAGAAAGATGTAAAGCACCTCTCGAAGAGCACACCCATCGTGGTGTTCGCACATATCCCGCTATGGAGCGTGTACCCCGAATGGGGTTGGGGCACGGACGACAGCGCCCAGGCGCTTTCGTACCTGAAGCGGTTCGGCTCCGTCACCGTCTTGAACGGGCACATTCACCAGACGATGCAGAAGATCGAGGGCAACGTTACATTCCACACGGCCGCCTCGACTGCATTCCCTCAACCCAAGCCCGGCCAGGCGCCGTCACCGGGTCCAATGAAGGTTCCCGCTGATCAACTCAGGTCCCTTCTGGGCGTGACCGATGTAACCGCCGTTCATGGCAAGCACACCCTGGCCGTGACCGATTCGAACCTGACTTAAAACAGAGTCGCAATAGAAAAGGAGTATGTCGTGAAGAAGACCAGATTCTTACCCTTTTGGATAGTTATGTTCCTTTTCGTTCTGAGTTTCGGAGCGAACAGCTTCGCTGCCTCCCCCGATCAGAAGCCGGCATCGGAGGTGGTGGTCAAGATCGACAATTTCAGCTTCTCGCCCGCCACCATTACGGTTCCGGCAGGAACTACGGTCCGCTGGACGAACAACGATGACATCCCGCATAGCGTGGTCAGCGATAACAAGCTGTTCAAGTCGAAGGCCCTGGACACTGACGAGCAATTCACCTACAAGTTCGATCAGCCCGGCACCTACAGCTACTTCTGCGGCCTTCATCCCAAGATGACTGCCAAAGTCGTCGTGCAATAACGGAGGATCCAGTGAAGTCCCTCGACCTCCGATCGATGCTGTTGGCGAAGCATGCTCAGCATGTGGTCTTGATCCACTTCCCGATCGCACTGTGCCTGGTTGGCATCTTCTTTGACTTTCTTTACCAATGGACCAGGAAGCGCGAGTTCGAGGTTGTGTCGTATTACAACCTCTCAGTCGCGGCTCTGTTCACCATTCCGGTCCTGGCGACGGGCCTCCTCGCCTGGCATTGGCAGCTGGAAGGCCAGGCGTTGAAAGGAAAGCTGCTTTTGCACCTGGTGCTGGGCTTTGCTTCCAGCAGCCTGCTGTGGGTGATATGGGCGGTTCACTACCGGGCCCGCTCTGCCCCAAAATCCGCTCTGCCTCTGTACCGGCTGCCAGTAGAGGTGCTCGGAGCGATGGTCATTGCCCTGACCGCCCATCTTGGGGGATTTTTGAGCGGGGTCAATGTTCCGCGATAAATAAATCTCCGTGATAGGAGAATAAAACCACAAGTTTCCGGTTTACTCTTTCAGGGTGTGGCCCGGCCGCGACAACGCGAACGAGTTCGAACAGCTTGCCATGCCTTTATTCGCATCGCTGTATAACCTGGCGCACTGGCTGACCCAGGATCGCAGCGAGGCCGAGGATTTGGTGCAGGAAACCTATGCCAAGGCGTTGAAGGGCTTCAACTCGTTTCAGCCGGGCACTAATTTTCGCGCGTGGATCTTTCGCATCCTGCGCAACACGTTCCTGACGTCCCGGACCGGACTCAACGCCGTCAAGACCGTGCCGGTGGACGAGGCGGACGAGCCGGAGTCGTTCACTCCAGTTACCAGGGAAAGCCCCGAGTCTATTTTGCTGGCGCGGGCTGATCACGATGCGATCGTTGCGGCACTGCAAAAGCTTCCGTTGCCATTCCGCGAGATCATCTTGCTCTGTGATGTGGAGGAGATGAGTTACCGCGAAATTGCCGAGACCTTGATGATTCCGCTGGGGACAGTGATGTCGCGGCTGGCGCGGGCCCGCAGGTCCATGCGTCAGCTGCTGGCCGGGAGAGTGCAAGGAGCGTACCGATGACGTGCGATACATGGCAGCCGAAGATCGATGCCTACCTCGACAACGAGTTGCCGGAGGCCGATGTTCGCGACGTCGCCAGTCATCTGCGAAGCTGCGCCTCGTGCTCCTCGGAAGCCCTCGCCCGCTCGGAATTGAAGCGCTCCATCCATCTCGCCGCCAAGAGCTATGTTCCGGACCCCGAATTCCGCAAAAGGATACAGAACACCGTCAGTCCAAAGGTCGCCGGGCGGAGCTGGAACTGGGCATGGACGGCTGGCACTGCATTCGCCATGATTCTGCTGGTGATCGCTGGGTCTCTGCTCTGGACTCGACAGATTCAGCAGCAGCAGATTATCGGGGAGCTTACCGATCTGCACGTTGCCACCCTCGCCAGCGCCAATCGGGTGGAGGTGGTTTCCTCCGACCGCCACACGGTGAAGCCCTGGTTCCAAGGGAAAGTGCCCTTCACCTTCAACGTCCCCGAACTGCAGGGCTCGCAGTTCGAGTTGATTGGGGGGAAAGTGACGTACCTCGACCAGAATCCCGGCGCAGAACTCTTGTTTGGCGTCAGGAAGCACTTGCTGTCTGTGTTCATCTTCAAGGATTCGCCCGAACTCGACCGCGCCTTGGGGTCGAATGGCCAGATGCGCAAGCTGTCCTTCAATCTCGCGTCGTGGTCGGATAATGGCTTGCGCTATCTGGTGGTTACCGACGCGGCGCGCTCCGACGTCAACGACCTGCATGCGCGATTTGCGGAAGCTGCGCGTTAATCTAGCAAGCCGCAGAGCGGCAACTCAGGTAGTCAATCCGGAGTCTTTGTCTAATCGAAGAATGAGCCTGAAGAGAGAAGGTGCAGGCGGTGAGGAAGACTCCTTTGGGGATAGGTTTTGGAAAAATAGATAGCAGTAGCCGGGCGGTGGGAATATGGGAATCGCGCCGCGATTTCCAAGGTTGTGGGAAGCCCTTGTGCTCCGCAAAAACTTAAGCCGAGGCTCTCGGCCGCACGTATAACTAATGTTACATCCTGCCTTGGCCCTTGGAAGTCGACTTCCCACCCCGAGCAAAAAACCCCCGCAACCTTTTTGAAGCGTCTGCATCCAACCGCTGAATCTCCGAGGAGGGAGAATCAGATGCTCAAGCACATCGCTGTATTCGCAGCAACTGTAATTCTCGCGCTGGCTGTTCTCGGCGTGGGCGTCTCCACGAAACCAGCGGCCACGGCGGGGTCCTGGCAGGTGGACACCCGCCATTCCGATGTCCAACTCATCACTGACGGAACGACGGATTACGGAAAGAAAAAAATCGATTACACTCTCGGTTACGGAAGGCTGATGGGTGAGGTAAAAATTGACGACGCCGATCCCACAAAGTCCAACGTCGTTTTCCGGTTCTATCCGGCTACCGGTATGGCGCCCAACATTGCTGAAAATGGAAAGTTCCTGCAGCAATGGCTGATGGACCAGGCCAACAACACGCTGGTGTGTTTTCACTCCAAGTCGGTCCAGCGTACTGCTGACGGCCGGCTGCAGGCCACTGGTGATCTGACGCTGACTCGCGTGGACCGCAACGTCAATATCGAACCGAATGAAGCATATTCCGGGCCGACCTATGGGCCTCCGATGGTCCACCGCGTTTCGAAGGAAGCGACTTTCGTTTTCGACTTTCCGGCCGCCGGTGTGAAGCAGCAGAAAGACGGCGCAATTCCGGCCTCGGCATCGACGAGTCTCTACCGCGAGAATTTTCCGCAGTTGGTGAAGGCGGTAGTTGGCACCTACTGGCCGGCCGTGGTTCAAGACAAAAAGTGTCAGAATCCTGCCGCCGGCACTGAAGATTATCGCGGCTTCCAGTGCACGGGTACGTTCATGGAAGCTTCCGGCCTTCCTCCGGAGCCTGGTGGTATACGCGTCGGAGAGGACTATCCTGGCCCGCCTTCGAATTTCAGTGCCGTCGTCGGAAACCATCTGAACATTCTCCTTCACATGCGTTTGCTGGCGAAGGCCTCCGGAGAATCCGCGGCAGGCGGGAACTAATAGAGGGCAAGGCCTGCCAGTACGCGCTCGCACTGTGGAAGAAGCTCACCCGCTTTGCCTTCAATCTCTCGTTCTGGCTGAGCTATGGACTGTGGCTCTTGCGTATGAAGTACTTCGGCCCATCGCCCGAGTTTGGGATCGAACGTTCGCGGGTCCGGTAGCGCTTTGGTTTGGTTCTGCTTTTCACGTTCCTTCTGTACGAGGCAGTGGTCTTCGTGCGGGGACTGGCAGTTCACCAGGAGCGGACAACCGCTGCTGTCGGTTTAGTTGCATCTGCTACACAGGTACTGATCACGTTGCGAATGGCATATGTACTTGTTCAAGGTGTCTGATCCTTTAGCTGCCGATGCGTTTAGCGGCGGGGCTGAGGTGGAATGTCGCCGATCCGGGCCGGTCTGGTGTGGACGTTCTGCCGGTCCTGAGACTGCGTTGCCGGGGGTGAAGCTGATGCCATGCCTTCACTACCCCCCAAAACGGTTTGTCCTCTTTTTGCTGCCTGTACACTTGGCGTTATTGCGGACCCTCCCAGTTAACAACCTGCCGTTCCCTTCGCGTATTGAGCGCAAGCACATCGCGCCCGGGTGGCGCGGGGACCCTCGACGCCTGCTCCTGTGGTTGGCCTGCCGATTCACTGCAATCTAATTCAAACTCGCTGCAACACAGTTCAAACACTACTGCAACGCAATTAGAACAATTACATCGGCCAGTCACTCGCCGCTTCGGCAGGCGATGTGTACAATCCCAAGTAGAGCCGCGTGAAAACAGTTACCATTGCAGTTCCCTCCTTGCGCCGCCCTGAGTTGACTGCACGCTGCCTCGAATTCATTCGACAACAGACGCTTCCGCCAGACTCTTGGGAAGTGATGGTGATCGAGAACGAAGCGAAGCCGGAATGCATCCTTCCCGATCCATTGCCTCCCAACACGCAGCGAATCGAGTTGACTGTCAACGAAGGCACGACGGGATCGATCAATCGAGCGGTTGCGGCCACCGAGTCACGCTACGTTCTGCTGCTAAACAACGATGTCGAATTAAGACCCGACTATATTGAAAAGCTGGTCCGCGCCCTTGACACAGACTCAACGCTCGGTTTTGCGGCGGGAAGACTAATGCGGGCTACGCAACGAACTCACCTCGACGGTGCGGGCGACGCGATGTTAATGGCCGGCGCGGCATTTCGTCTTGGACATTTCGATCCTGACAATGGACAGTACGACTGTCCGAGGGCCATTCTAAGTGGCTGCGGCGCCGCCGTTCTTTATCGTCGTGAAGTATTCGAAGCTTGCGGCTGTCTGGATGAAGAGTTCTTCGCCTATCTTGATGACCTCGATCTCGCCTTGCGCGCACAGCTCATCGGGAGGACAGGAATCTATCTCCCGGATGCGGTTGCCTATCACGTAGGCAGCGCAACTCTGGGAGATACTGTTCACCCTCGGATCGTCGAGTACCTCACGCGCAACCAGATCTGGCTGCTGCTGAAAGATTACCCCAGCAGCGTGTTGCTCAAGCTGTTGCCAAGAATCCTTGTGTATCAGCTTCTGTGGATGATCTACGCGCTGCGCAATTCCGGAGGGCGCGCGTATCTGCGCGGATGGCGCGGGGCACTTGGCGGTCTTAGCACCATGCGGCGCAAGCGTCGCGAACTTATGGGCAAGCGCCGCATCAGTGATGAGGAGTTTCTCGCACGGCTGCGCGACTCGGAACGACAGATTTACCGTTGGCAGCAGTCACGTGCAGCACAGGATCGTTCCGGGCTCCTGAACTTTTACTTTCGCGTCTTCGGAAAGCCCTGATACGGGGAAAAGGGCTATCCGGATGGACGGCCCTTTTACTCGCCCTGTTGCTGAGAGAAGTTCTTACCCAACCGGCACCATGTTCAGAATCTCATCGCGGACTGCGGCATCTTTCTTCGCCTCGTCGCGAGTGCGGCAGTGCGATGTCCAGCAACTCCCGGATCGTCTTTACGTAGTGGATGTCCAGCCCTGGCGCCACTCCGGCGTCAGGTCCTCCTGCACATTCTGCGTGTTCTCGGCGAGTATGATGATGCCCTTCACGCCTGCCGCTGAGTTGCGAGTGTCCTCTCTTTCATGTCTTTCATGCCGCCAATCGGCAGCAGGTTTCCGCTGAAAAAGGTCGATTCGGCAGCCTCCCGCCCAACTCCCAGCCAGGAAAGAAAAAATCGTGTGCTGGAATCCCTCGATGGGATCATAGATTGGGGCTGTCGGGAGCTAAAACGGGCGAAGCTTCTGTTTTCGGCTTGGGCTGGTGTGCGACTTGAAAGACTTGGATGCGGTGATTTCCGGAGTCTATTACATAGACTCGGTCTTTCTTGTCGGTGCAGATCCCTTTGGCCATCTGGAACTCTCCGGGCTGGTCGCCGTACTGGCCGAACCGGAACAGCAACTTTCCCTCGCGATTGAAGACCTCAACCCAGTTGAGCGCCGGGACAAAAAGACGACCCTGAGTGTCGAATGCCATTCCATTCGCATCAACCGCTCCGCTGCCCCCCAAATTGAACTGCCGCTGGAAGCGCCCGTCGAGATCCAGAACTTGAATTCGGAAGTTCCCCCTGTCGAGAACAAATACTTCGTTCTCGTAGATCGCAACCTCAATTGGCTCCATGAATTCGGCGGGGCCATTTCCGCCGCCGCGCTTGCCTACCTTCGCAAGAATCTTGCCGTTGAGGTCGAGGATGAGGACCAGGTTACGCGGAGTATCGGCAAGATAAATACGCCCGGCCGCGCGGGCAATCGCAATGGATCGTGGGCGATCAAATTCGCCTTCGCCCTTGAAGTTTCCTATATACCTCTCAAATTTGCCCTCCGCGTTATAAACGGCAATCCTCCCGCGCACAAGGTCAGTGACATAAATGCTGTTGTGGGCGTCCACGGCAATGCCGTACGGAAAGTACATGCGGCCGCCTTTCGCCCCGTCTATTCTCGAGTATTTTCTATTTGCGAAGTCGAGAATATGAACGGTGCGCGTTGTGGGTTCGGTGATCAAAACACGCAGGCGAGAATCGACCGCAACTTTCGCGGCCTGGATGGGCACCGCTGCGTCCGCAGGCGAGGGACTGGCCTTCCCCGCAATAATATCGAGAGCCTTCTCGCATACCGCCGCCGGGCGTTCTTCGGTTACATCGCCCGTCGCCGCGGAGCGATCGACCATATCGCGTAGGCGCTGGCAAGGAGTACGGTTTCCATTGACGTCGGCGTCAGCGCGGAACATGCGCACGAACTGGACGGATGTGTCATCGTTCGTTCCGGCACCGCAGATCTGTCCGAAAGCTATTCCGAAAAGAGCTAAGGGAAGGGTTAAGGTGCGACACCTGCGTCGTCTGCAGCCGAACCAAAGATCAAAATGGCGAGACAACGCAGAAATCTCCGACTTCCACAGTACTCCTGCGGCCATTTGAGTTTGCTGCATCGCAGAGTTGAGCCACTGCAGTGTGCTGAGATAATGGCCCCCCAATATCTATAGCTACCTTCCGACAGCCCACACTATACACTTGGGTTACGCAATCATTCCGTCCGACCTGCGACGTCGTTGCGCCTGCAAAATTCCGGGGTATCTGTCTGGCGTTGTGCAGCCGGGTTCCACTTTCGGTCGCGCCTGCGGCTACTCCAGCTTCATCGCTGAGCGGCGCAAGAAACGCCCGCACTACCTGGCCTTTCTCCACCACCTATATGGTCGAAGCCCGCAACGGCCAACTGGAAATCATGCGCCGCAACAGCGGTGGCTACTTCCACTCCGAGGACGCCGTGAAGCTGAAACTCGGGCTGGCCAACTCCTCCCTGGAGGAGGGACGCTGGCGAAGCCCAGGCCGCTCCATCTGCGCCGTCCTTCACCAGCTCAATGCCATGTTTGAAACACGTTTCGAGACCGCCGCATCACGCACCCCAACACAGCTTTATTGACAAGTGCTACGGCACGTCCAACGAACCGATGGCTCGCACCAGCAGCGGCACTCCGCCCAGCGCCGTCACACACTCGTCCAACGCCGAGCGGCGCAAGAAACGCCCGCACTACATTGTCTTCCTCAGTACCCTGAATCGATCCGTCGCTCCTTCTCCAGCAGCCACATCATGGAAGCCATCAACGGTCAGCTGGAAATCGTGCGCCGCAACAGCAGTGGCTACTTTCCGAGGACATCCTGAAACGGAAGCTCGGCTTGGCGATCTCTTCCCGGGAGGAGGGACGCTGGCGAAGCCCCGGCCACTCCTCGCTCCACTCCAGGTCGCCCAAACACCGATCAGAGCTTAAATGTGTTCCTCAGGAGGAAGTTGTGTTTGTGGTCATGCGGCGGACTCGAAGCGTGGTTGCGATCAGGGTGAGCTTTGAGCTTGGAGGTAGTTGCGCGCGCGGGATTGCGGTTGGTGTTTCGAACAGATGGTCTCGTCATACGGTTGCTGGGTGCGGAGCTGGCAATAAACGATGCGGGCACGCTTGTGAGCGGCAGCCGTGATGGCTTTGGGGGGAACCAAGATTGGTAACAGGCTTCTCCAAGCTCCATCGATCGGTCGGCCTTGGCTGCCGTCGCCCTCGGCGTTCTCTCCTCATCCCACCCGAAATGCCTTCGGGTTCCTTCTATTGGCGTGACCGGTCCTGCCGGTCCCCTTGCTCGACAAGTGCCGCAGCCGCGCCGCTCGACATCACCTTCGCCTTCGAACCACAGCAGCGTCTGTTCTGCTGCCGTAGACCTTGATTTCGGTGCTGTCCCTATCCAGCCACTTCCCGCTCCGGCGAATCCAACACAGAAGGAATGAGCTCAAAGCTCGAGCGCGCGCGTCGGTGCTCGAATGTCAAAGATCGACATCAAGCGAAACCAGCCTGGAATGCGGGGGTGACAAAAGATTTAAAGATAAGGATCAGATGAATGCGTTGATTACGGATCGTCTCGCCGGATGGGACTATCTTGGCAGTCTTTGCAGTCTTTCGCCGAGGCCAGAAACAAAAGCGGGCATTCATAGAGAGGTTGGCAATGGGTTCCGTCGCGCTGAGGAACCGCCGCCCGGTCCTCTATTTTCCTCCGGTTCTTGCAGTGCGATCGTTATCGCCCCCGCATCTCGGGTTAGCAATCGGTCGCCGGTGCGGGTCGCGGCAGCGCGAGGTAATGAACGGCGAAAGGCCGTGGGGCCTGCGTCAATCCTGCGGTCGCGTGGTCCCGGCATCAGAAAGAAAATATTAAGAATGTGCTTGACTCAAGGGACGAGCCAACTGTATATTCCAGACGTATCAGGAGTAGAAACACAAATTGTCACCTGCGAAGGAGTCAAGTCCAATGCGCCGAATGCTCG
>JARLGI010000013.1 GCA_031296115.1 Acidobacteriota bacterium
GTCTCGGCAACGTCGACATTGCGTCCCGGCTGCGCCGCGCACAGCGCACCGAAGTCGGAGGCCGCCAGATAGGACACGACCAAGAGCCGGCGCAACGCAGCGCGGCACCCTTTCGCCGGATGAGAACTCATTGTTTTGTTCGACGGAGAGCTGCGCCCGTTCGTTTCAATCAGGCGATCTAAGCCTTCAACGCAAGTAGCTCGACCTTCTCAATCTGAGGAGGCTTGGCCAGCAATTCGTCGGCTTTGGCCATAAGCGCCTTGGCAATCGGGCCGGTCAGATGCGCGTTGCGCCCATCTTCATTCTTGAACGTATCGAAGATGCCGAAGCGGCCGGGACCCAGCTTCAGCGCATACCACGAGGTTGTTCCCGGCTCCTGCTGCGCCAGCGGCAGCGCCGATTTCAGGAACTCTTCCAGTTCCTTCTCTTTTCCTGCCTTCGCATCCAACAGTGCCAACAGCGCAAGTCGATCCATGGTGATCCTCCGGGCGGGGGGAAGCCGCATCCATAGGACGCGAACGGTGCGCCGAGGTTACGACGCTGCGGAGCCCTTTACACTAGAGGCAAGATGCAAGTTCGTTCTGGAAACGACATTCGCGAGCTGTTTTTGCGCTTTTTTGAGTCGAAGGGTCACCGCCGCGTGGCCTCGTCTTCGCTGGTGACCAGCTCCCAGGCAAACTTGATGGCGTCCTGCTTGAAGTAGTCGCCGAAGGAGAAGTTGCCCAGCATCTCGAAGAAGGTGTGGTGGCGGCGGGTGAAGCCGACGTTCTCAAGGTCGTTGTGCTTGCCTCCGGCGCGGACGCACTTCTGCGACGTGGTTGCGCGTGAGTACGCGCGCTTTTCCGCACCCAGAAACAGGTCTTTGAACTGGTTCATACCGGCGTTGGTAAACAGCAGCGTCGGGTCGTTGGCAGGCACCAAGGACGAAGAGTGCACACGGCGGTGCGACTTCGACTCAAAAAAGCGCAGAAAAGCTTCGCGGATCTCGTTCCCAGAGCGGTTTTGCATGGCTCTTTTAGTGTAATTGGGCAACGAGGTAGGTGCACGGTGCGTTGCTGTTCTCAGTAGGTCTCATCGAAAGAATTTTTCAAACCGCGGAAGCCTAAGGATAAGGAAAATCCCGCTGGCAAGCGCTGCAATTCCTCCTAACAGGCCTCCACCCACTGCATAACCCAGCACTCCCAGCCCCAATTGCCCGTCATGCGGATACTGCTTAACCCACCCTGGCACAACCCACCATTCACAAATCTTGCCGCCTAATAAAAATCCCATACAGAATCCCGCAGCCGTCCAGACTGCCATCGCGACAAGCCTCAACAGCGCCTTGAGAATGGCCTTCAACATTCGCCACTTTCATCCGGATGCTCCGTGTCCACCATCTCCAGCGCAGACAGGCTTTCCTCGGGCACATCCCACTGGCGGAGGATTTTGTAGATGACTCCGGTGGAGAAGCCGGCGGTGACCAGGCGGCGCATGACGCGGGCGGTCTCCTTCGGATTCTCCGGCTTCTTGATGCGCTTGCGTTCCAGATGCTGACGGGCGAGGGCTTCTTCGTCGGTCTGGCCGTAGCGGGCTTCGAGCGTCTCGGCGATCAGGTCTTTGCCGACGCCTTTCAACTGCAGGTCCTGACGGACGCGGCGGACGCCGAGCTTGTCGTTCTCCTGGCGCAGGCGGGCGTAGGTCTCGGCAAAGGCTGCGTCGTTCAAGTAGCCGTAGTCGTGCAGGCGGGCAACGACGGCGTTGATGATGGCCTCGCCGTGCTCGCCCGGTTCGACGCGCCTTTCCATCAGGCGGCGCAGGTTGGCTTCGGTGCGCATTTGGCGGCCGAGGGATTGGGTGGCGTACTCAAAGAGCCCGGCTTCGTTGAGGAAGGGGCGAGGCTTCTTCGACTTGGAGGCAAAGGTCATCGCGATCCGCTAGATGGAAGCCCGCGTGTGCTGAAGCGACTGAGGTTCGCCGAGCTGTTCGAGTGCAAGGGAATTTGCCTTGACGCTAATCGTGACGAAATCGCCCGAGCCCTCATGCAGACCGGCCAGGACGAGTTCTACGCTCTTTGCGGAGCGCAGCGATGCGGGGATCGTTTCTTCTGCGCCGCCATCCGTCTTCTCCGCATCGGAGGTTTCGCAGCGGAATGCGCCCTCAAGAAGCCAGCTCGGCAGGTTGGGTGAGTCGATCGTCAGTTGGGCTCCGTCAAGCACAAGGCGAATCTCCTGGCGGAAATGGTTGGGCGCGGGTGCGTTGGCATTTTCGGTCTCGGTGAGCACGGCGCGGAGGCGAATGGAGACGCGCTCGCCCTCTTGATCGAGAGACTCCAAAAGGCTGTCGTGGATTTCGTAAAACTTCTGCATTGGTTACTCCTGAGATGGACTCAGTTCTGTGTGTTTGTCTGGTTAGTGCGTTGGCGCAGTCCACTGGTCGACCCAGTCGTTCACTGTCTTATACCAGAGCTGGGAGTTTTGCGGCTTCAGCACCCAGTGGCCTTCGTCGGGGAAGTAGAGCATTTTGCTTGGGACCTTGAGCAGTTGCAAGGTGTCGAAGAGTTGGAAGCCTTCGCTGACATCGAGGCGGTAATCGAGCTGGCCGTGGATGACTAGAGTGGGCGTCTTGAAATTCTTGGCGCTCATCATAGGCGCCCACTTGCGGAAGGGGTTTTCGCTGTCGGGCTTGCCGTAGTAGTCCCACGGATGGCCCTTGAACTCCCAGATGTTGAACCAGTCTTCTTCCGTCGATCCAAAGGCCGACTCGGCGTCGAACATGCCGTCGTGGCTCACGATGCACTTGAAGCGGTTGGTATGGCCGAGCACCCAGTTGGCCATGTATCCGCCGTAGCTCGCGCCCAGCGCGCATTCGCGGTCCTTGTCGATGAAGCTGTAGTGCTGCTCGGCGTAGTCGAGGCCGAGCATGAGATCGCTGAAGGGCTTGCCGCCCCAGTCGCCGTTGACGCCGTCGACAAAGGCCTGGCCGTAGCCGGTCGAGCCGCGCATGTTGACCATGACGACGACGTAGCCGTTGGCTGCGAACAGCTCAGCATTCCAGCGATAGCTCCAGGAGTCGCCCCAGGCGCCTTGCGGGCCGCCGTGGATGAGGAATTTGACTGGGTATTTCTTGGACGCATCGAAGGCTGGCGGACGGATGAGGAAGCCTTGAACCTTCGTCTTGTCGGCCGCATCGAACCAGAAGGATTCCATCTTGGGGAGGTCGAGTTGGGTGAGAAGGGCGTTGTTGAGGTGGGTGACAAGAGTCGGCTCGTATGTCTCCCTTGTCGTCTCCTGAACCGATCCGGGGTTGCCGAAGTTCACGATCGCCGTTCTTGCGGAGTCATCGATCTCGAGCGGATCGCCGAGAACCACCTCGCCCGGCATATCCACGCGCATGAGAGTGCCGAGCAGTCTGAACCTCCCGTTAACCATTACGCCCTGAACCCCGCTCCACTCGCCGCGAATCTTCCCGTATCTACTAAGCTGCCTATGAACGGGGCTACGGTCTGCATCTGCGGGTGGAACACCCCGCTGGTCAAGAGGATCTTCGTGCAGCGCCACTTCCGCGTCTTGCGGTATAGGTTCCAAGGAAATGCTCTGAATAGGCGCTTCGCCGTTATATCCCGATGTGAAGTAGATGAGTTTAGAGTCATTGCGCCATGAGAACTCGTCAACCCATCGGTCAAACTTGGCAGGTTTAGGACCGGGCTCGAAGACAACGGCGGATCTTAGAGGATATTCCAAAGTATGCTTCTGCCGATCGAACAGTGCTAGCCGGAACTTATCGCTCTCATACCCCGCGCGGGCTTCCGACCGCCAGGCCAAGTACTTTCCGTCCGGCGAGTAAGCCGGATTGAAATTTCCGCCTGCCGAGGTCGACACCTTCACCGGCTTCGCCGCCATATCGGTCAAATCCAGCGTGTAAATCTGCGCGCTCACGCTGGTCGCCGGCTCGGGGTCAGGATTCTCAGTGAACGCCAGTTCCTTCGAGTCCGGCGAAATCGCAAACCCGCCTCCACCCTCCAGCGAAAAAGGCGGCACATCGTGCGGATCGTTCGGCGTCAAATCCCGCACCGCGCCGGAATCCACCGAAACTAGAAACAGATGCGACCGCTTGTCCCCTGTGAAGTGATTCCAATGCCGATAGAGCAGGTGGGTAAATACCTGCGCCTTCACCTTGCTGGCAGCCTTTGCCGCGTCCCGTTCCGCATTGCACTTGTCGCCGGACCCCGCAGCCGAAGCCCCAATCGCCGGGCAGTCCGGATAAACGCTCGAAGTAAATACAATCGCCTTCCCGTCCGGCGACCAAAGGGCATTGTCGGCCTCGGTTGAAATGGTTGTCAGCTTCTTCGCGTTGCTGGCGGCGCCGTTGGCCGTGTCAAAGTCCGCCGTCCAGACCTGCTGCCCGCCCTCGCGCCCGCTCAAGAACAGAAGCCGCTTGCCGTCCGCGGAGAACTGCGGCCCCGAATCCCCCGGCTGCGCCACCGCCAATTTCATTGGATCCCCACCGGCAATCGCCTGCAGCCAGAGCTCAGCCGTCTTTGTATTCGCGGCCAAATCCACCGTCGTCACGGAGTACGCCAGCCACTTGCCATCCGGCGACACAGCCGTCTCCCCCAGCCGTTTCATCTTCATCATGTCTTCAAACGTCATCGGCCGCTTGCCCTGCGCACCCTGCGCGAAGCAAGCCGGAGTCATCAGCAAAGCAATTAACAACGAGAGCGCGAACCTGCAAATTCGAAAAGAGCCAATACGCATGGGTTTCTTCCTATCCGCGCCGGATTAACCCCCATCCGCGCGAAGGAAAA
>JARLGI010000098.1 GCA_031296115.1 Acidobacteriota bacterium
CCTGCTCGGAGATGCGGGGGGCGCGCGAATGGGAGCAACTGGTGGCGACGGCGAGCAGCAGGGTGAGGCAGGCGGCGAGTCTGGCTGGAAGGCGCATGATTGCTATCCAGTGTAGAGCAGGCTCGCCAAGGTGGGAGAATCCGGCCTGCGGGGAGGAAGATTGGGCGCGGGTTTGGCGTGGACAATGGGAGTTGCTATACTGGGTGAGGTTGTTTTGAAGCGCAGTGTTCGAGGAATCGCCCCCCTTCTCCGGCGACGCCGGAATCCGCGCAGAAGACTGCAACTTGAAGTTTGCACTGAGGCCAGATAGCTCAGTGGTAGAGCGCGGCCCTGAAAAGGCCGGCGTCGGCGGTTCAATCCCGTCTCTGGCCACCACTCCTCTGTTTCACCCCGTCCCACGCGGTTCCATATCCCTCCTCTGAAAGCACATAATTCCTTATTTTTCAACATTACTTGTGTCCAGGCGTCCCAGCGAATTCCTTGACAGCCCAACTGTCCTGGGGGCAACATTGGGGGCAGGTCAACATTCCAAGAAAGTGTTGCCCCCAGGCCTAAATGGAGTTGCCCCATATGCCCTTAACTGTTTTTGAAATCGATGCTGCAAAGCCTTGCCTTCGACCGGTGAGGCAGGGCGAGGAAGGCCAGGAGGCCGACGCCCCATTACAGGTAAAGGCAACAGCGGAAATCCCGACCGAAGGGAAGGCGGTCAAACCAATTAAGAACACTGCCAAACCCCAGTTCGTCAAGACAGAGAAGCCTTACAAGTTGTTCGATGGGGGAGGACTCTACCTTGAGGTGGACCCGTCTGGTGGGAAGTATTGGCGGTTCAAGTATAGGTTTCCGAAGGAGAAGCGAATTTCGCTTGGCGTATATCCGGACGTCACCTTGGCACAAGCCCGCGAGGCGAGGGATCAATGCCGCAAGCAACTGGTTCAAGGCATCGATCCTGGCGTGGCTCGCAAAGCCCAAAAGGCCGCCCACGCTGGCAGAGCAGCGAACAGTCTTGAAGTCGTCGCCCGGGAATGGCTAACAAAGTTCATCGATCCGATGGAAGAGAGTCACCGAAAGCGAGTCTATGCCAGGTTTGATAATGACATTTTCCCTTACCTAGGCGGCCGCCCGATCGCAGAGATCACGCCTATGGAGTTGCTTGGCGTTATCAAGAAAATAGAGGACCGTGGCGCCGGGGATACCGCCCATCGCACTCTCGGAAGCTGCGGCCAGATGTTCCGCTACGGCATCTCGACGGGCCGGTGCCAGAGGGATATTACGGCCGATTTGCGCGGAGCCTTGACGCCTGTGGAAGAGCAGCATTTTGCGGCGGTAACAACGCCGAGTGAGATCGGCGGAATTCTACGGGCAATTGATGTGTATAAGGGCACGTTTGTAGTTCGATCCGCTTTTCGGCTTGCCCCGCTGGTATTCGTACGTCCTGGCGAGCTTCGAAAGGCCAGATGGCAGGATATGAACCTGGATGATGCAACGTGGCTCCTAGAACTCTCGAAGGTGGACGATTCCAAGGGGCGGCGAGATGACGTAGATAAATACTTGTACGTGCCCCTGTCGCGCCAATCGATGGAGATCCTCAGAGCCCTGCATGCACACACTGGCGACGACATATATGTATTTCCCGGCGCACGTGACCGCAATCGCCCCATGAGCGAGAACGCAATTCTCACGGCGATGCGCCGAATGGGAATTTCCAAGGATGAAATGTGCGGTCATGGTTTTCGTGCCACGGCGCGCACTGTGCTGGCACAGGAGTTGCACATTAAACCGGATTTGATCGAGCATGAACTCGGACACCAGGTGATCGGTCCCAACGGTAGTGCCTACGATCGCGCAACTTTTCTGCCGGAACGGCAGCTAATGATGCAGTACTGGGCTGATTATCTAGACAAATTGAAATCGCAAAAGGTGGTTCCCATGATGAAACCCAAGCCGATTACGGACTTGAGAGCGATCATGGTGCCCGGGTACATGTAACGTGTGCGAACTGCGCCATGCAACGGCTGTCGCCAGGGATGTCGGTATCAGCAGATGAAAGGTGCATCCGTCCATCTAAGCGGAGGGCCAGACTTTGGGAAATGTTCTTTTCAAGGGGTTGGCAACAGTAAACAGTGGCCGACTTGAACGGGAGCTATTTCCCAGTTTGCACTTCAGGAGCGGGTCCGCGGACCGCGGCCGCACATTCAATTGGCCCTATGCCTATTGGCCCCTCTCGCCAATGACACCCACATTCCAGAGATGTTTCAAAAGCATCCTGGAAATTCACTCACTGGGCGTATTCACTCGTGTCGAAGGTGATTGGATCAGCCCTTCCAAAAAAAGTTGATTCTGGAACCTGTAAACTGGGGTCGATACAGCGAGGGGATGAGCAATGAGCCTTTCTGACAATGAATGTCTGCAGGCGTTTGCCTTCATTGAGCAGTTGCTAAATGATTCCGGGCTGAGGTGGGTAACTAGCCAGGTTGCGGAAGAGATTCGGTTCGGAAAAATGACAACCCGGAGAGTGAATGCTCCCCTCGACGTTCCCGAAGATATAGCGATTCCTGCGCTGTCCGACTCGCACCGCCGGCGGGTTCAAATCCCGGCAACGCGAGAACACACTCCACGTGAAAGACTCGAAATTCTGTGTACGGCGATGGAACAAGCTGTGATTGCGCCTTCCGAAATGCAGATGGCAATTCGTAGCCGACTGGACCGAGTTTTGCCTGAATGGGATGGGCTAAGGCTCGTGCGGACCGATGCTGGCGAACGACCCGATGTTGAAATCACCAGGACTCTTGACGAGCAAAATCAGGACAACGTTGCGCGCCTTCGTGAGTTGCTCAACACGTTAAGGGGGGCAATCTGATGTCGCCGTTGCCTCCTCTGAACACGCTTCTAGCGCAGATTCAAGCGGCGCTCGGCCCCGCGTTAACTCCAAGCCTGACACTTGCGTCTTCTGGTTGGGATGTATTTGAAGCCTATGTCCTCAGTTTGATCCTCGATGCTGCGGAAACTGAAGGTGCTACCATCGGATTCCTGAATGTAGATGGTTCCATACCAACCCAGTTCACGTTTAGAACCAACCCCGGACACATTTGGTGGGACAGCCAGCCCTTTTCGCATGCGACAATCCAGTTTCCTGGCATCCCCTTGCTCGAAGCGCACATGGGCGTGTACGTCAGTGGGAAGTCGGGCCTAATTCACGAAGCTGACGTGCTGGTTTTGTTGTCAGATGAAGCAGGTCTAGCCCGTTTGAACCAAGTGCCTCCTCGATCGAAGCGGAGTATCATCGCCACCGAGTGCAAATTCTATGCTGCAAATCTTCAGATTGGTCTCGCGAGAGGTTTTGTAGGGTTGTGTTCCGACCTATCAACCCGAGACTGCTATTTCGTTAGTAATTCAGGGTCAATCTCAGTGGAGAAGCTTCTCACGTACCACCACAAGCATTGGGAGAGCCGACTTGAGCCAGGGACCCCTATAGTTGTCACGAGGTTTGTCGCCGAAATACAGTCGGCATTTAAACATTTTAAGACGAGGTTCGCAGTTTGATGCACGGATTCGGCTGGTAACCTTGAGGCTCGGTATGACGATTCAAGATCGAATTCTTGACTACTTGAAAGCACATCCTGAAGGCGTGGACGACGACAGCCTTACCATTGCGTTAGGACTCGCCCAACGTCAGCAGGCGAATCAGCGGTGTCGCCGCATGCAACAATTTGGATGGGTGGTTCGCCGGCGCGTAAACGGGAAACTCCACAATTTCGCTTGTTCAGAACCTCCTGTCACTTTGACCGTGCTGGCGCCAGGTCAGATGCCAGAGGAGCGGTCTTGGTTTTGGGAAGGCAACGTTCAGGCCAGAGTAGCTGCTTACATAACCCATCTCGGATACAGCGTTATTTTCGCGGCTGATACAGCGTCAAAGCAACAAGGCAAAGACATCATAGCCAATTCGCCTATCGGTAAGACTCTCTGGATATCGGTAAAGGGGTACCCAGCCGGCACAGTGAAGACGAATCCTCGAACCCAGGCCCGCCACTGGTTCTCCCACGCTTTGTTCGATCTTGTCCTTTGGCACAGTGAGAATTCGTCAGTTGAACTTGCACTTGCTTTTCCGAATCAGATTACGTATCACAACCTTGCTAGGCGAGTGAGATGGTTGCTTGAATACTTGGGAGCGAGCATCTATTGGGTAGATGAAAGCGGCGAGGTATCTTGGCAGCAGCCAAGCAAAGCCGAATGATCGGCACCTCTTTTCTGGAAAGAAGAGGTCCATAGATCGGTGACTCTGGAGGCGATCGAGTCAGGATGGGCTCGGACGCCCGTATCGATGGCGGTCAGCAAAGGGCCACTTCAGGAGTGCGGCCGCTTCCGGTTCCCGCACTGACAAGCGCTAACCCCGGCAAGTGCCGCGGGAAGAGGGTACGGTTTAGGGCTGTGGACCCATTGCGCCGTCTTGATTACACCGCTGAATCGAGGCGGCTTCTACCAGAGCTATACTTGCCACACCTGCAATAATTTGCGTGGAGCGATGGCAAAATGTCCTCATCAATTTTCCAACCAGCAAAAGCCCTGGTCTTTGACTTATGCGACCCCCGCCCGGACGTCCTTCACGGGGTCAGCGATGCAGATTTTGCCGCCGATTTGGCCAAGGTTCTCCGTGGAGAGGCCTCTCCCGAGTACAAGGAGGCCAGCCGGTTCTTTTCCAACACGTACCCCACTCGCGGGCTCCGCAACTTGCTCGAAAACGTCTGTGCATGCCTGAGTGGCGCCAGGCCAGCAGCGGCCTCCATATTCCGGCTCGACACCACCTACGGTGGCGGCAAGACCCATGCCCTGATAGCCCTCGCCCACGCGGCGAACGGCATGCAGGGTGTAAGCAACGTCGAGGAGTTCGTTCCTAAGGAGCTGCTGCCCACCGGAAACGTCAGGGTGGCGGCGTTCGATGGGGAAAATGCCGACCCGGCCAATGGCCGCCGGATGGCAGAGGGCATCTACGCTAAGACTCCATGGGGCGAACTTGCTTGGGGATTGGCGAAAGGGCCGGGCTACGAGCGCGTCCGGAAAAGTGATGAGCAGATGGTCGCACCAGGGGCAGAGACCATCGCCGAGTTGTTCGGTGGGGAGCCCACCCTGATTCTCCTCGATGAACTTTCGGTCTATGTACGAAAGGCCCGCAAGGCCGGCATCAGTGCAGATGAACAGTTGACCGCCTTCCTGCAATCGCTCTTCAAAGCGGTAGAACTCTCTCCGCGGGTTGCACTCGTCTTCACCCTGGCCATCGGCAAGGACTGGCAATCCACAGACGCTTACAGCGAAGAGAATCAGGCGATCGCGAGCTGGATGGCAGAGGCGGAGAGTGTGGTTGCGCGCAAAGCCACCCTCCTGAACCCGACGGAGGACGACGAAACCATCCACGTGCTGAGGCGGCGCCTTTTCTCTCGTGTCGATGAGGCAGGTGCGGCTCAGGTGATCGATGCCTATCGGGCCAGGTGGGCCGCCAACCAGGAGGCTCTCGATCCAGATGCCAACCGCCTGGAAACCGTAGAGGCGTTCCGCAGCAGCTATCCGTTGCACCCTGAAGTCCTGCATGTCTTTACAACCAAGACTTCAACACTTGCGAACTTCCAGCGTGTACGTGGCATGCTACGCATCCTCACCCGGACCATCGCCCACCTCTGGACCAACCGTCCCGCGGACGCGACAGCGATCCACCTACACCATATTGATGTTGGCTTCAGCCCCATCCTGCAGGAGATTACCACTAAGCTCCAGCAGCAGGCCTTCACCCCGGCCATCCGCGGGGACATTGCCGGAGTCGCACCGGCCAAGGCCCTGGCGCAAGAGCTTGATGAACATAACTACGGCGGACTGGCGCCCTACGCCTCATACTGTGCCCGGACCATCTTCCTCAACTCGCTCGCCTTCAATGAGCAGCTAAAAGGCATCACTCCGGACCGGATGCGCTACTCCGTGGTGAGCCCCTCGCTCGACCTTGGGTTCATTGAGGATGCCCGCAAACGCTTCGTGGCTGGCTCCGCATACCTCGATGACAAGCCGACAGCACCTCTCCGCTTCCTGGCCGAAGCAAACCTGACCCAAATCATCCGACGCTATGAGCAACTGGTTGACAAGGGACAAGCGCGCACGGATCTGAACGATGAGATTAAACAGATCTTCGGTGTCGGCTATGGACAGACACGCTTCCAGATGGTCCCTTTCCCGTCCACTCCAGCCGAGGCACCCGACGACGCCAACGACGGACGGCCGTACCTGCATGTCATGTCCTACGACGGCGTCACCGTGGGAACCACAGTAGAGGCCGTTCCTGAATTGCTGGCTCGGATCTTTGACCGCAAAGGTCAGGCGGGTTCTGAGTACCGAGCATTCCGCAACCACCTTGTATTTCTGGTGGCGGATGAATCTCGCAAAGAGGACATGAAACACAAGATGGTCTGTCGGCTGGCCCTTCGTGACCTGAAGACGCCTGAACGACTTAAAGACCTGGCCCAACACCAACAGGAGAAGATCAAGGAACTGGAGTCGAAATCGATCCAGGAAGTGGCAATAGCAATCCAGCAGTGCTATCGCCATGTCTTCTATCCGTCGCGCATTCGGCTCGGTACCAGCGAGGTCGACCTTGCTCACACGGCGCTCGATTTGCACGCCACCGGGCAGAATCCAGGCCAGGGGCAGCGCCCCGTAATCCTTGCACTCCAGGAACTCGGTAAGCTCCGCATCCCAGGCGACGAACCCGACTCGCCCACCTGGGTCCGCGACCGGACTCCTCTTAAGAAAGGCCAGATGACCGTGGCCGCCCTTCGCGACGAGTTCCGCCGCGATCCTGCCCTCCCCATCCTTATTGAGGATGACACCTTCCGCCGGCTCATTCTCCGTGGCATTGATAGTGGCGAGTACATCTATCGCCGCGGTGAATTGATGTACGGCAAGGGAGACCCAGGGGCAGCCATTCAAATTGACGAGCAGTCCTTCGTGCTCACCACGGCCTACGCGATCCAGACCGGTATCTGGCCGCGCAAGCCTCCCGAACCATCCGAACCAACAGGGCCAATCCCTCCTCAGGGGCCGCCAACTACCTTTGGTGGTGGAACGCAACCATTGCCACCAGGACCGCAGAAGCCTGGCGGAACTACCCCTGGGCAGCCGACCGCACAGCCCGCAACCGGCCCTGGGAAGTTTCGGGCTGAAGGGGTGCTACGCGAGGCCCTGACCCGTCTTTGGGAGCAGGCCCGCGGCGCCAAAGTGGCCAAGATTGGCCTGCTCGAAATTCGCATCTTCGACTCCAGCGACGCTTTCAAGCTGCTGGCCGCAGTTGGAGCCATCGCACAGACTCATAAGACCGTGAAGTTTGAAGGGGCATACGAGACCAAGGACAAAAGCGTACTCAACGTCGAATTCACCGGCACAACCGAGGACGCCAAGCCGGTGAAAGAGTTCCTCGATCCCCAATTCCGTGCCGCACCCGAGCACAACTTTGAGGCCACCTACGCGCTCCAGTTCGAACAGGGTCTGGAGATGGCCGGCGACGCCGCGGAGAAGCTCACCGAAAAACTTGTAAGGTTTGCCAGCGGGGCGGCTTACGTGACCGCCCAAGCGGAGGTCCTTCCATGAGCACTGCAACCTATCGAATTCCCCGCGAACGGCTGGTGGAGACACCAGCCTCTGCCCCCCAGTTCGAAGTCCGCATTCGAAACCACGGAATCGGTGATACAGAGATCGAGCTATGGGAGATGCCGTCGCCGGCCACACCTCGTCTCACATCGCCACAGCGCATTGCTGGATTGCGTGGTCGCAACCTTGAGTTAGTGGAACACCGGGTCTTCCGTCGCCTTAACCAGGCAGGAGTGCGCCTGCCCCGCACAGCGGACCGTGTCCGCGCCTACAACCTTCCGGAAGATCTGGCTCTGCGGCTTGGTCTTCTCTTCCGTGTCTTGGCGCCTATGCGCAGCCGTGAACGGATGCGCTCGGTCACTGAAGGCATAGAGGCTATGGGGCGCGAAGAGGCGGCCTACTGGTTGGGCATGGCTCTGCACCGCCGCAACCCACGCCGCGTACTCACGGCGCTGCGTTATCTATTGACAAGCACCGATGGAAGCCCAAGCGAGGGAAAGAATGGCAGATGACCGCCGTCTGATTGAGGAGTGGCTGCCCATTGGGGCGATTGGCGAGGAGAGTGTGCGGGAACGCCGCTCTATGACCGCGCTTCCTCCGACCTACTACCTTCATGTTTGGTGGGCACGCCGGCCACTTGTGGCTTCACGCGCCTCGATTCTCGGCTGCCTGCTACCAGCCGATGCCGACCACGAGAAGTTTCTTCACACGCTCGGGATTCACGGTGATCCAGTAAAGGCACGCCGACAGATTGACCTTGCGGTGCGAACCGGCAACAGAGTGGCTGACCCGTATGGCTATGGTCGAGCATTCAAGTACACACCGGATGCCAAGACACGCGATTGGATAGCAGGTTCAATAGGCGTACGCAATCCCGTGGTTCTCGATCCAACTGCGGGCGGTGGAAGCATTCCGTTTGAGGCTAACCGTCTTCGCTTTGCATCGATTGCAAATGATCTGAATCCGGTTGCCGCTCTGGTTCTTCATGCAACAGTCAAAATCCCATCTGAACTGGGGATTGCTGTTGTACCGGAATTTCAAAGGGTTGCGAAGAGTTTCCGAGCAGAAATCGAGACCAGACTCAACGATCTTTACTCTCAGATTGGCGGGTCGGATATCGAGGATACTACCTACCTGTACGCCCGCACGATCGAGTGCCCATACTGTGGCGGCCTGGTTCCTCTATCCCCGAACTGGAAATTATCGAACGATGGTACCGGTGTGCGCCTTCTACCTCAGACGAAAGGGAAACGGATCTGCCAGTTTGAGATTGTTAGCAAGGCCCCAGAGCACTCAGATGGAACGGTCTCGGGCGGGGATTCACGCTGCCCATTCCCAGATTGTCACCGTGTCATCGACGGCGACGAGATCAAGCGCCTAGCGCAAGCCGGGCAGATGGGCGAGCAGCTCTATACCGTCATCTACAAGCAGCGCACTATCACCGGCTACAAAAAGAACGGCGAGGAAAAGGTTAAGTGGGTGCGTGGCTTCCGCGCTCCGCGGCCCGAGGACGACAACAGCGAGGCCATTCACACGCGCCTAGTTGAGAAGACACCAGAATGGGAAGCTCTAGATTACGTTCCCAACGAGTTGCTCCCTATTGATACGGAGTCGTGGAGCCATGGAAATACTCCAGCGCAGTACGGAGCGAAGAGTTTTAAGGACCTTTTTTCGGACCGCCAGCTTTACTGTCATGGAACATGCGTCGAGATCTATCGCGAGATGCTTGCGCGGGACCAAGCCAAGGGTCAGCTCACGGAACTACGCAAAGCGGCATATATCTATTTGGCAATTGCAATTGACACAACGTTGAACTACGGGTGCCGCAGTTGCCGGTGGGATGTGGTTTCGGAACGGGTGCGGTCGATCTTCGACCGCCATGACTTCGCCTTTTGTTGGTCGTACGCTGAAATGGCCACGCTTGCTCCCGGCCTTGGATACGATTGGGCTCTTCAGAAAACGGCGAAGTGCATCGAAGAGCTGTGCCAGTTGATCAACCCTGAAGATGCAAACAGAATGGACCATCCACTTCTGGCTTCGCTGAATGTGGAAGGCTCTTTCAATCTCCCTCCAGTAACGATTTCCTGTAAGTCGGGCGATGCTCTCGACCACCTCGAAGATGGTTCGGTCGATGCCGTGGTGATGGACCCGCCCTACTACGACAACGTGATGTACGCGGAACTCTCGGACTTCTTCTACGTCTGGCTCAAGCGGACCGCCGGCTACATGATACCCGAGCTCTTCGTCCGTGCTTTGACAGACAAGGATCATGAGGCCATCGCCAATCCGACAAAATTTAAGGGTCAGAAACGCGCCAAGGACTTGGCTGGCCGTGACTATCAGCAGCGCATGGCGGCCATCTTTGCCGAATGCCGCCGCGTGCTGAAACCCGACGGCATCATGACCCTGATGTTCACCCACAAGGCTACCGGGGCGTGGGATGCGCTGACCAAGGGTCTGATGGAGGCCGGCTTTATCATCACCGCATCCTGGCCGGTGAACACCGAGGCCGAGGACAGCTTGCACATCAAGGACAAGGCTGCGGCCAATAGCACCATTTTGCTGGTTTGCCGTCCGCGTGCAGAGGCTCTGGCTGGCGCCGAAGCCGCCTACTGGGAAGAGGTAGAGCCGCTGGTGGCCCGTGCGGTCCGCAAGCGCATTGGGGAGTTTCAGAAGGCGGGCATCCGCCGCGTAGACCTGTACCTGGCATCCTTTGGGCCTGCCCTACAGGAGTTCTCTAAGCACTGGCCTCTCCGTCGTGGCACTCCGCGGCCCAAGCCTGAGGCCGTTAAGCGAAGGCGCCAGGCCGAACTCTTCGAAGAGGAGTGGGACCCCTTCGCAGTGACGCCGGAGGACGCGCTCGATGCCGCACGCCGCGAAGTGAAGAACTGGCGGCTGCAGCAGTTGACCCATCTGAAAGGCCGCGCCGATCTGGACCCGTTGACGTCGTTCTATGTGCTGGCCTGGGATACCTTCGGCGCGCCGAAGTTCGACTTCAATGAGGCGCTGACACTAGGCCGGGCCATCGGCGTGGACATTGAGAAGGAGGTTATTGGCCGCGTAGCCGAGAAGAAAGGGAGCGAGGTGGTGATGTGGGACAGTGCGAGGAGAGCGGCCAAGGGTGCCCTGGGTGCCGCTGATGGTTCCACGAGCTGGCTTGACGCGCTGCACCACGCTGCCTATGCGGCACGAAGCCGCAACCTGCAAGCCGCCGACGAACTGTTGGAGAAAGCCCGTGTTCGGGAGCAGAGCGGATTCTACTCGGCATTGGAGGCGCTGCTTGAGGTTCTACCGGTGTCCACCCACTTCAGCGGCATCGAGCTGGAAGGCGATGTCCGCGAGTTTGGAAGTGACTTTGAGGCCTTGGAGAATCTCCGCAGGCTCTCGTTCTCCGAAGACGTAGACGAGCCCGAACAGTTGAAACTCTGGAAAGAAGAAACCCAGGGAGAGTAGGCATGAAGTCTCTCATCGAGGAACTCGCAGAGGAGACCGGCATCCGCCCGGAAATCCTGCAAATTGTAGTGACGAGTACGCTGTCGCACCTGCATCGAGGTTTTCACGAACGGGGTGGCCCATCGGGTGACTATGTTGGAGGGGCGCTGGCCTTCGATCTCGGGTTCGAAGGTTATCTCCACTTCCTGGGAATGGTGCACTGCCTTGTCCAGGACTACGGGCTCGAAGAGGAAGCTCGTTGGTTTATGGAATACGGTGACCGAATCGTTCCACGAGAGATTCATGAAGCAATATGTCTGAAAATGGATTCGTGGAAAGAGCGTGAGCCAAGGTGAGCCTACTGACAGACCACACGTGGAAACCGAAGTACTCCCAGGGTGACGGAAACCTGGTGAGGCTCTTCTACGTGCCCGCTCTTGAGACTGCTGTGCGGTACTGCCGCTCAACGGGGTACTTCGGGGCCACGGCGCTTGCACTCGCGGCCCGCGGCATCGAAGGAGTGGTTCGCAACAATGGGTACATGCGCCTCGTGGTTGGCTGCACACTCGACCAAAAAGAAGTTGACGCGATTGAGAAGGGCCAGAAGCTGCACGACGCAGTTGAGCAGCGCATCGGAGCCTTCCCCTTGCAGCCTGGCGACCATAGCGAAGCGAGTGCCTTGGAGCTTCTGGCGTGGATGGTGGCTAAGGGAATCCTGGAAGTAAAGGTCGCAGTCCCTTGCAACCAAGACCGCAAGCCCGTGGCTGCAAATGGGATTTTTCATGAGAAAACCGGCGTCATCGAAGACAAGGCCGGCGACCGCATCGCATGGAGCGGAAGCTTGAACGAGACTGCCACCGGCTGGCTCTTCAACGCCGAAAGCTTTCACGTCTTTACGAGTTGGTCCGGCGAGTTGAACCATGTCACCGCGGAAGACGAACACTTTGCCAAGGTTTGGGCAAACCAGTCACCGCACATCATCACACTGGACGTACCAACTGCTGTGCGCGAGGACCTGCTTCGCTTCCTTCCTGCCGATGACCGGCCCGCACGGCTTGAGCAGCACGAGCCACTGAAGGGCGGGACCGACACGCCCGTCGAGGTTGAACTGCCACCTCTGCCGCCAACGCAGAGTGAACTGCGGCGCCTGGTGTGGGGATTCATTAAAGAGGCGCCTAAGTTTCCCAACGGTGGCGAGCGCGTGGGCGAGGTGACTGCAGCCATATCTCCCTGGCCTCATCAGTCGAGGGCGTTTCGAAGGATGTATGACAACTGGCCGCCGCGGTTGTTGATTGCCGACGAGGTAGGACTGGGCAAAACGATTCAGGCAGGCATGCTTCTGCGCCAGGCCTGGTTGGCAGAACGGGCCAAGCGTGTTCTGATCCTGGCACCCAAAGCGGTGTTGGGGCAATGGCAGATCGAACTGCGGGAGAAGTTCAACTTGAATTGGCCAATCTATGACGGCCAAAAACTTCGTTGGTACCCATCTCCGGCACTGAAGGGTTCGCATGAAAAGCCGGTCAGTTCAACAGAATGGCACCAGCAGCCGTTCGTGCTGGTATCGAGCCAGTTGATGCGCCGCAGGGATCGTGCGGAGGAACTACTGCGGGCGGATCGTTGGGACATAGTCGTGCTGGACGAGGCGCACCACGCTCGCCGGCGGGCAGGGGGAGTAGGAGCCGACACGCGGCCCAACCAATTGCTCCGGCTGATGAGCCGGCTGAAGGTCCAAACAGACGGATTGATTCTACTGACTGCGACACCGATGCAGGTTGCTCCGCTTGAGGTATGGGATTTGTTAGATCTCCTGGGGCTGCCCCCGCAGTGGGATCAAAACGCATTCCTGCGATTCTTCGAGGAGGTTGCGGGAACGAATCCATCGACGGCGATACTCGACTATCTTGCATACCTCTTCCGCGCCGTGGAGACAGCGTACGGAGATGTGCCTCTTGAGGAGTGTCTGCGGCTCTGTGCTGGAAGCACCATTCGTGCCAAGCGGGTACTCAAAGCTCTTCGGGACCATGCACAGGTCCCGCGAGCGCAATTGAGTTCCGAGGACCGCAAGGTAGCTCTGCGACTGATGAGGGCTAACACTCCGGTACGCAAGCTGGTTTCCCGGCACACCCGCGATCTGCTGCGCAAGTATTTCAAGGAAGGTAAGATTTCAACGCCAATTGCGGACAGGAAGGTCACTGATGTTTTTGTTGACCTCTCCGCCGAAGAGAGACGCCTCTACACCGATGTAGAGGATTACATTTCCCGGTGCTACAACGCGGCGGCGCAAACAGACCGCACCGCGGTTGGGTTTGTGATGACGATCTACAGGAGGCGGCTGGCCAGTAGCTTCTATGCGCTAAGGAAGACTCTGGCCGCACACCTGGACTCGATCAAGGCCGGCAATACTCAGCGTGAAGAGAACACGCTCGATGACGATACTTACGACGACGAGCTTGATGACGAGCTGCTCGACTCCTCGGAAGCCGCGAAGCTGGAAAGAGAAGCCCTTGTGGTCGAGGAGATGACCACGATTGAGAGCTTAGCCAAGAGAGCAGCCGCTCTACCGCCTGACAGTAAGGCAGACAGGCTCAAGGGAATTCTCGAAGGACTCTCCAGTCAAGGCTACACACGGGTCATGGTCTTCACGCAATACACCGATACGATGGATTTTCTTCGCCAGTACCTGCTCAGAGAGACGAACTTCCGCTTGCTGTGCTTCTCGGGCCGCGGTGGCGAAGTGCCGATGGGTTCCGGCTCCTGGATGCACGTCAGTCGTGACAATGCCCGGCGTCTCTTTAAAGAAGGCCAAGCGCAGATCATGCTCTGTACAGATGCTGCGGCAGAGGGTCTCAATTTCCAGTTCTGCGGGGCCGTCGTCAACTATGACATGCCATGGAACCCGATGCGAGTAGAGCAGCGAATTGGCCGCATTGACAGGCTCGGGCAGGAGTACCCCGAGATCCAGATTGTAAACCTGCACTACGAGGATACCGTTGAAGCAGACATCTACCGCGTGCTGCGCACACGCATTCATCTTTTTGAAAAGTTCGTCGGCGGTCTGCAACCGATCCTCTCACAGCTTTCAAATCGGATTAAGGGCATCGTCCTGCAGCACGGCTCAAGGGCAGCGGCGGTTGGGCAGCTTGACGACCAGGTTCGCGCACCTCAGACTGGTCTGGACCTGGACGAAGCCGCCGACAGCGACATCGACTGGGCCGCTCCACCACCTGCGCCGTACACGATGGATGACCTTGACCGAATCGTCCTATCCGCCACCATTTTGCCGCCGGGTGTCGAGACGAAAGCCCTGGGGCACCGGGAGTACGCTTACTGCGCACCTGGAATGCGGGAATCTGTGCGTGCGACTACAGATGCTGACTTCTACGCCGAGAACTCGGAAAGCGTTGAGCTGTGGTCACCGGGTAGCCCAGTGTTCCCCGCTGTAAGTGAAGTCGCCTCCACGGATGAATTCGGCTCAGCTTCGTCGCTTTCGAATGTCCTGAATCAGACGCAGCTCTAACGCCGCCCGTCTCTCAGCGGCACCTGTTCGAGGATTAGCAGTAGGCGGCGACGGGACGTGAGCTTGTCGGGGCTCCTGATTTGACCTGTTCTCCACTGCCGCGTAAAAGTCCACAGTTCGGCAACTTGCGCGGCGCGATGAAACGGAAGATATGTTGTCAGGTCGCGCGGAAGGCGACCACAGCGGGCACGGATGGAGTAAAAAGCCCGTAGTCTGGTGGAAATAACAGCCTTGAGCGCGAGCTAGATACGAATTTGTTCTGGTGGATCGTGCCTTTTACTCAAGGCTTCTTTAGGATGCCTCTAGCATGGCATCCCAGGCAGCCCATCCCGGAAGCACACACCACCCGCGCATCCTCCGACGGGATGAGGTGTTGCTGCGGCTGGGGTGTGGCCGGTCGACGTTGCACCGCCTTGGGAAAGCCGGAATCCTTCCGCAAGCCGACCGAATGGAAGGCTGCAGTTCGGCGGGCTGGCTCGAGGACGATGTCGACGCTCTGGTTGAATCGCGTCGCCCTGCCGGCAAGAAGCCGGTGACGCCCGCTGGCTCGGCGCCGGCAAAGTCAACCCAAGCCGACACGTGCAATGGAATTGAAGACAGTGTCGTGACCGCCCCGGTAGCCGCGCCCGCGGACTCCAACACCGTCGGCGCCGGCAAGACTACTTCGGACTTGGTTCCGACGACGCTCCAAATCATGGGCAATGTTGTGTACTTGCATCCGCCAACCAGAAAACTCCTGCTGGAAGTCGGCAACCTATCGGGGCCAGGGCGTGGCGTGAACCTAGATATGTGCGCGATAGCGGCGACCGCGGATGAGACTGTGGAGTCGGCCGACTTCCGTGCCACTACAAGGAAGAAGCAGAAGGGGAAATATCAGGGCCGAATGGCAGGGGGAATCTGAGATCGTGAGCACTTCATATCTGATGGCAGAACAAATACAACCCTCGGATGCGCTGTATGCGGGCACGCTCAACGAGCGTGATGTACAGATGTTTGCCTCCATCGGCGTCCCTATCGATTTGCCGGAAGAGGCTCACATTGAGCGCGTGTCCGACGAAGAGGCGCGAGAACGATTCGGCATCACCGGGCCACCCTCTAAGAATATGGCCGGGATAATCTTCCCCTACTATTCTCCTTTCACCGGACATCGCGTGACGGCGCGCGCGCGGCGCGACAATCCTGAGTTTGAAAACGACAAGCCAAAGGACAAATACATCAGCGCCTACGGCGACGGAAGGCATCTATACTTTCCACCCGATGCGCAGGAAAAATTACAGGAGCCGAGTACTCCGATTGTGCTGGTCGAAGCCGAGAAATCCGTGTTGGCGCTTACAGCATGGGCGCGCCGCACCGGTACTGCTGTAATTCCCGTTGGCATGGGAGGCTGCTGGGGCTGGAAGGGCCGAATCGGGAAGACTGTCGGTATCAATGGTGACCCGGTGGACGTGGAAGGCCCGCTGCCCGATATGGCCGTCTGCGAGGGGCGGACGGTGTTCGTCATGCTTGATTCAAATGTGGCCACTAACAGCAAGGTACAAGCGGCGCGCAACGCGCTGGTCAGAGACCTGGTCAGGCGGGGCTGTGCCGTGCGGCTGTGTCATCTGCCCGAAGAGGCAGGGATCAACGGGCCGGACGATTATGTTGGGGCCCGTGGAGATGACGCGCTGGCAAAGGTACTCGATAACGCCCGTCCCACGGTTGCCAGTTGCGACTTTGGTGGAGGCCGCTTTGAGGTGACCGATAAAGGCGTGAGCTACATCGGGCCGGACGACAAAGATGGCAACCCTAGGCCGCCTGTTTGGATTTGCGCGCCAATTCACGTGGTCGCCTCGACGCGCGACGGCAAGAGCAGTGAATGGGGACGTCTGCTCGAATGGCGCGACAGGGACGGCGTGCGGCATCAGTGGGCGATGCCCAACGAACTTCTTCAAGGTGACGGCATCGATGTCCGCCGCGAACTCGCGCGGCAGGGCCTATCTATTTCGCCTGTCAAGGCCGCGCGGGACCTACTCGCTACATACCTACAGATATGGCCGGTGGATGCGCGAGCGCGCTGTGTAGACCGGCTGGGATGGCATGGTGGCGTCTACGTCTTGCCGAGCGGAGTTGTCGGCCACAATGGCGAGACGGTTGTCTTTCAGAATGCTGGCGTCGTCGACCCCGCCTTTTCGGTGGCCGGAACCGCGGAGGGATGGCGCGATCACGTTGCTACACTCGCGCGAGGCAATTCCCGATTGGAATTTGCCATCTGCGTAGCCCTTGCCGGCGCGCTGTTGGAGCCCGCCGGCGAAGATTCGGGCGGATTCCACTTGCACGGACCTTCTTCGACGGGCAAGAGCACGGCGCTAAAGGTCGGCGCTTCTGTCTGGGGTAAGCCAGAGAAGCCCAACCCTTACTGGCGGAGTTGGCGCGCGACAACCAACGGGCTTGAGGGCCTGGCCGCACTCCACAATGACGGCTTGCTCATACTGGACGAGCTGAGCCAGGCGGATCCGCGAGAAGCCGGCGAAGCCGCATACCTGTTGGCCAATGGCCTGGGTAAGGCGCGCGCTGCACGCAATGGCACAGCACGCCAGTCGGCAAGCTGGAGACTGCTATTTCTCTCCGCAGGTGAAGAATCGCTGTCGGCATTCATGGCCCGTGCGGGCCAGAAACCGACAGCTGGCCAGGAAATTCGCTTGGCTGAGATTGCTGGGGACGCGGGTGCCGGGTTAGGCACTTTTGAAGAACTACACGGATTTGCGAGTGGGGCCGCGTTTGCCTTGGCTGTCAAGAACGCTGCGGGCCGGTATTACGGGGCCGTGGGCGCGGCATGGTTGCAGTTGCTCGTTCGAAATCACGACGAGTTGGGCACGGTCCTGGCCGATGGCATCCGGCAGTTTGTTGCGGAGTTTGCACCCACCGGCTGCAGTGGGCAGGTGGATCGGGTGGCGCGGCGCTTTGGGCTTGTGGCGGTGGCAGGGGAGATCGCGACCCAATACGGCCTGACTGGATGGGATCAGGGCGAATCCGGTGCAGCCGTGGGCAAGTGTTTTGCCTCTTGGCTTGATGGCTTTGGCGGGACCGGCAACCATGAAGAGCGGGCGCTCCTGGCCCAAGTGCGCGCTTTCTTTGAGACGAATGGGGCCAGCCGGTTCCAAGAGGTATCCGGCGATAGCCAGCACATCATCAACCGCGCGGGCTTTTTCCGACTTGTTAGCGATAAGCGGCGCGAGTTTCTGGTGTTGCCGGAAGCATTCAAGCGGGAAGTTTGCGTCGGCGTCGATTTGAAGTACGCGACTAGAATCCTACGCGAGCACGGCTGGCTGTTGGCCGGCAATGACAAGGCTGCTCAAAGAATCAGGCTGCCCGGATTGGGTTCTACGCGAGCCTACGTGATCGGCTCAAAGATGTGGGAGGGTGACGAATGATCCTCGACTTTCTTGATGTGCTGTCGCAGGCTACGTCAAAAGCCGGGGGAACACGGGGAACAGGTGGAACAAGCAGTATTCATGAGGTGTCTAGCGTTCCCCCTGTTATTCCAACATGGGGGAACACGGGGAACGAAACAGCGAATGCTGAGAGCAACAACCACTCGCCGATTGTGGAATGTTCCCCTGTGTTCCCCGTGTGTTCCCTCGAGCATGAAACAGAAACAGCCAACGGTTATGCGGCTGTTCCCCTTGTTCCCCTTGTTCCCCCCCCAAAAATGAGGATGTTTTAGGAAAAATGACACTCCGCCGGATGCGCCGGACCCGTAGCGGGAAGACTTCATCCGCTGGGCGCGGGAACGGTGTGCTTTCGGTATGGGAGCCCCATTCCGCGTCATTAGGCTCAGTCGCCTGATTCGGAATTAAGGGCGAATGGCTGTAAGCCTCGATCGGCTGAAACAGGTTGAACCTGCCCTGGAATCCGAAAAGGAGGTTGGGTCTTCGGAATTTGGGGCAGATTTCGCACATTTTCCGACCAAGCACGCGTTCGGAATTCAGAGCATGTGAGCTCCCCTCCCGGTTAACACACGGCATTTCACCTAATACTCCTTATGCAGCCGTGACCCTCTCCAGATCGGCAAGAAAGGTAACTTACCCTCAATCTTTCTGCTCTGGGACCCGTTCTCGGAGACCCCCTTCCAGGAGTACTTCTGGGTAAGGGCAGTCGTACAGCCCGCTGAACGACTCATAAGGGAGGCTTTCCATGCGGGGGAGATGGTCAAAAGGAAAACGCAAGAGCACACGCTGGGTCAACGTTCCTCAGTCCGAGGTGAGCGTGCCGCCGGGATATGACTTTCTGAGCGCGCGCCGGAACATGAGCGAAGTCCAGATCCACGTACAGGCCGTGCTCGAACCCGATCAGTGTCCAGTTTGCCGCGCCGAACTGGAAATGTATAGCTCACGGACTCCGTCGTTCCGCGACGTCAACCAGGGCGAGTACACAGGTGTGATCATCGTCCACCGCCGCCAGTACATGTGCTGTGGTCCCGTGCGCCATTTCATCGGACAACCCCTGCCTGGCATTGATACCAAACGTGACATGACCGTTCGCCTGGTCCTGTTCATTCGCAATAACCCTGACCTCACAAACGTCAAGCTCGCGGGCATGGTGGGAGTGTCCGACAAAACCGTTGCGGGCATCCACCTGGACCACGCGGCCGAAATCGAGAACCGCCAGAAAGCATTCGACGTCTACTTGGCCCTTGGCTGGGATGAGAAGCGCATCGATGGCGTCGACTACTTTGTCTTAGTAGATCTCGTCACGCGCACTTTCATCAGCATGCTCAAGGGCAACGACCACGAAACGATCCGCAGAGAGTTGGAGCAATACAAGCACCGCGATCGCGTCGGTCTCATCGTCATCGACATGCACAACGACTATTCCTGGCTTGCGCGGGAACTCTTCGCCAATGCCTTCGTGATCTATGACGCGTTTCACGTCGTGGATAAGCTCGACGAGTGCCGGGAGCAAGTCCGAGTCGATGCCTGGAAGATCGCCACGGGTGACGCCAAGGCAATCCTCCACGACCGGAAGCACTTCTGGCAGAGTCTCGACAAGCCTGCCGCATGGGACGGCCAGCAGAGTGACCTCTTCCAGACAATGCCATCGATCATGGAGGCGCATTACACGTACAAGGCATTTCTTTCCTTTTGGCGTTCAGCGCGGAATTCGCGGGAAGCAACCAGTCTCTTCGACTTCTGGGCCGACCATATTCCCTCTGCCGTCGAGCCCTATTTCGAGCGGTTCATTAATGCCGTCAACGAGCGCCGTGACGAAGTGTTTCAGTATTTCGAGACCGGCGCAACAGCTGGTCCAACTGAAGCGGTAAACCGGAACATCCAGGCGGAACTCCACAAGGGCCGTGGGTACTCGTATGAGGGACTCACGGCCAGGATGAAAGTCAAGGACGAAGTCAAACGGCAGCGGCAGCTCGATGCTCTGAACGGGGACGATAACGCGACCGAGGAGATTCCCGGCCAACGGGAGGTTCAGATGTCGACAGACGGATCCCTCGCACGCTCGGAAAAAATGCGTAAACAGATTGGAGAAGCCGAAGCAAAATCCTCCGCTCCAGCTCAGGAAACCGCACCGGACCCTCGCTCGGCGGGCGACAGCTCGCAGGCTGACCCGTCGCTGGAAACGAAAGAGAAGATGGCGCCGGAAGAGGCTCAGAAGAACAGAACTGAGCAGAACTGGAGCACGGCGGGGTCAACTCTTCTCCTTGTGCCGACTGCCTCCGGTTTTCCCGACCAGGTCAGATGCCAAAACTGTAGAGCCTGGGACGCCGCGGCTGAGAAGTGCACTGTCTCGCTAACCGACTGCAAACTTGGGCAGCATCCTTCGGTGGGCCACGTCTAGGACGCAGCGAATATCTCACCCAGTGATCTTTGGGGGACCACGCCCGACATCTGACGCCTCGACTTCAAACCCAGAAATCAAAGAAAGGTGAATATATGCACATCGCAAGTCTTCCGGCCGCGTGGGCGGCTATGACGGTCGAGGAACTCGAAGATGCACTCCGGGAAGCGGTGGTTGCGGCGACCGAGGCCGACAACGGCGAGGACAACGCCATGTTGGTCCTGATTGATGAGTACTTCGCCATATGTCTTGAACCCGAGGACGAGGCTGCGCGGCGGCGCGACTTAATGGTTCTCTTGTCGAGCTTGCTTGAGCATCAACCTCTGGTTAGCTGCTAGCAATGCAGGAAGTCAGTTTTGCCCCCTGGGGTAGGGCAAGATGGATAGCTAATTTAATCGTGGCCAATCAGGGTTGCCCGCCAGCCTTTTTGGCCACGAGATTCGAGGAGGTCAAGAGATGTATACCCAAATTAGCCAGCCTTCGATGAAGGTGGCGCGAATCTATTTGCGCGTCAGCACCGAAGAACAGGATCTGACTCGCCAGTCTGGAATCGAAGAAACCGCGCGGGCCGCCGGCTATTACGTTGCCGGGGTCTATCGGGAGAAGGCTTCGGGTGCGCGCGCAGACCGACCGGAACTGCTGCGCATGGTCGCCGACCTCCAGCCTGGTGAGGTTGTCGTCGCCGAGAAGATCGACAGAATCAGCCGGCTGCCGCTGGCAGAGGCTGAGAAATTGGTCGCATCAATTAGAGACAAGGGGGCAAGGCTTGCGGTTCCAGGCCTCGTAGACTTGTCGGACCTCGCCGCCGAGACCGACGGAGTCGCCCGAATCGTCCTTGAATCCGTGCAGGAGTTGCTGCTGAAACTGGCTCTGCAAATGGCGCACGATGATTACGAGACGCGCCGTGAGCGCCAACGTCAGGGAGTTCACCTTGCTAAACAAGCTGGCAAATATGCAGGTCGATTGCCCGACATAGCAATCCATCAACGGATCATTGCGCTTCGCGTTGCCGGCCAGACCATCAAGCGGACCGCGGAGTTGGCCGGCTGTAGTATCAGCCAGGCTAAACGCATTTGGGCAATGCATCGGACCGCAGACACAGCATGAGAACGGCCGGCGGCCGCTTCAATGCTGCGCGCCCGTTCTGCTTTTTTGCCTCCCCATCTCAAAACAGGGATGAGGGAACAAGGCAAAAGAACCCAGGACTAGTCAATCACCCATAACCTGATCCGGCCGGTCGACTGCAGCGACTGGTAAATCCGAACCACGATAATCCGCCAGCGTCCTCACTTGCTGTGGACATTGGGCGGATCAGACCTCCAAATCCTGAGCCCGCCGCTCGCCTCGCCTTCGACAAAGGCCAGTCGCGAGCAGCGGGCTTTTTTGTCCCGTGAAACCAAGGAAGGAGCAAAGTAATGCACGCATATCTCCGTCAGTCCTCAGGCCATTTCCCTATCGCAATTCCCGCCGTCGGCAATTGGATCTCTCGTCGCAGGCAAGAGGTCGGCCTCAGCCGCGCGCGAGCCGCCGCCCTCGCGGGGCTTAGTCACCGAGATTGGAGCATGCTGGAACAAGGCTGGGTGCCCAGTTTCGACGAGAGCCTGTTGCGTTCCATCGCCGCCACTCTGGAAGTAACATTTGACGTACTCGATTGCGCCATTGAGCCGCTGCGGATTCACTTCGCAGGCGCCGACGAACGCCCGTGAACCCTCGCGGCTTTGTCGACCGGAACTCCCCTTACAGACCAGGCACCTGGCATATACATCTGGTGCTTGGTCCTAAGCTTTTTGGAAAGGAAACTTTGATGAGCATACGCCGCAAGACAGACCACGCCACCGGATGGTCCGCCGTAGGTACTCTGGCAGCAATCGCAATCACGCAGACATTATCCGCTCTTTTGGCATCCTTCCCGCTGTCGTGGTTGGCAAGCAAAATTTTCGGTCAAGGCGTCGCCCTCCACGCTCTATTAGGCTCGGACCGTCTGAGCTACTGGCGCTGCGTGGGCCTGTTCGCGATCTGGTTCACGGCCAGGATCAGGATCAAATTCTCAGGTCCTGCGCAAATCGAGATAGAAGGAAAACAATGAGTCCGCTAAGCTGGCACGCTATCGGTTGGGAAGGAAATTATACGCGGCGCGCATAATTATATGTGCCGCGTATAACCGCGGATAGAGGGCAGGCGAAGCGACATTAACAGAAAAGGAATAAGGGAATGAGCACGAGATGCACCATTCAGTACGCCCGGGAGGAGGCTACCGGCCAAGGGTTCCACGTTTATGAAGATCTGTTGGATGAGGGCGACTGCGTGATGCTCGAAATTAAAGGCATGACATTCGAAACGTCGGTCCGGTTCGCGCCCTCCGGCCGCCCCGAAATGCGGGTCGAGGTGCGCATTCCCAGGCATATGGCGCGGAGAATGGGCCTTCTGCCTGAAGCGGCTGCGGAACTGAAGTAGCAGCTTTAACCGGGAGCGGATGGGATCCGAAAACACATCTGAATATGGGGAAGCGATGGCAGACAAAAAGCTAAAGAAATACGTGTTCGATGCTGGAAACTCGAACACCGGAGTCGCCGGCGTGGTCATCGCAGTCCGGGCCTACAACCGGAAAAGTGCAGTGAGGCTTGCCAACGACTTCCTGCGCAAGTATCAGTACAGACCGCTCGAAATCGAGGTCGGCAAGCCGGCCGGTTCCACTGAGCCCGTCGGCGTCGATTGGGCTCTGTACTGCGTTGGCCCTAACCTCAGGAAGCGAGACATCGATGAAGAAAGGGTTATCGGCCAGGCAGTGTCCCCGCGCGGGAAGGAACGCGACGATTGAATCCAAGACACCCGCCCGTTGAGCATATTCGGGCCCGTGCGGTCAGGCGCAACAGAAAAGGAACAGAAATTGATCGTCATCGGCGACATCCATGGCAAGACAGACCGATACCTGAAGCTGCTTACCCGTTTTCGAGGCGAGCCCAGCGTGCAGCTGGGAGACTTCGGCATCGGGTTTCCGGGCGACGAGCCGCTTCCTCCTCTACCCGGCAATGCCTGGTTCATCCGTGGCAACCACGACAATCCGGAGGCCGCCCGGTTGCATGGGAATTACCTCGGCGATTACGGTTGCAAAACGATCGATGGGATGCGGATCTTCTATCTCTCAGGCGCCTGGTCGTCGGATCAGTGGCACCGGACCGAAGGCGTGAACTGGTGGCGCGAGGAGGAGCTCCGCGTTGCCGAACTCGAGGCCGCGGTCGATCTGTATGCAAAGGTAAACCCGGAGATTGTGCTGACGCACGACGGACCGGACGAAGCGGTACGGTCTCTGCATGCTACCGGGTCGGCGCACAAAGAGATCAATCGCACCGCCACCGGCAACGCTCTGAATGCGATGCTCGATGTGCACAGGCCAAGGAAGTGGATATTCGGGCACTGGCACACTCGATTCCGTCGGCAGATCGGCGGCACCGAGTTTCGTTGCTTGCCGGAACTTGGCTGGTGCCGGATTCAGGGCGATTTCGAGGCAAGTCGCTCCAAGAGACTGCGACTGGATCGGCGGTAATGTTAACGCTCTGCTTGAGACTTTGGCCCATTTCAGGAAATCGAGGTGAAGCAGATCCAAACCTAGTCGACCGTGAGATCGGGCCCGGGATGCTAACGCCGTTGTAGTAGTATTCGCCGAGAAGAATCTCAGTCTTAAGTGCAGGAATGTCATATCTCCTGTTGGCTGATACGTTCGTGGATCGAGAATAAGCCCGGTAGCCTCCCACGAGGAAGGCTCGCTTCATTTCCACGATACAGCCCGGGCTGATTACGTCTATGCGAGCCGGCAAACGAGTGTCAAGGCCGCCAAGCGTGACCACAATGTAAGCAGGAAGCGACTCTGGCCAGGTATTGCGATTGAGTAGCCCACTTCCGATCCCACAGCTTGCGCCGCCAGAATGGAATGCACCCTATCAGGCTGCCGGCCAGCAGTGTCATGATGATTGCCGGAAAGAAAGAGAAACTACCCTCAGCGAGAAGCCTGATCGCAACGATCACAGCGCCTGCGGCGTATACCAAGCAGGCGATGGACCAGCAGGAGGTAAACCGCGGCCGGGGTGGGAAACAAAAGCGTTGGATGATCATCGGCGCGTTAAACGCAGGACCGTAGAGAAGCTGAGCAATACGGCCGTTGTCAGGGACCGATTGAATCACTCCGCCGCGCAGGCACTCAGGCGGCATTCCCGATACTGTGAAAGCGAAAAAGTCATTGGTTTTGCTGGATAGACAAGCAGGACAGTGTAAGCGCAATTGATAGCCTCCAAATAATTCCACGGTAACGCTGCCGCGATTTTCCGCCGGATTCGACTGGAGTCGACACAAGCTTGCGCGGTTTGTGCTCAATCGCTAGAGAGGCGGCAATGCTCCTTTGCGCTGACTTTGCCATAATTCCTGTTCCCGGCGAGCAAGCTCGAATCCATCAAAGAGACGAATTCCGGAAACGGTCTTCTGTCCCACTTCCGGCGCATACCCGTATAGAGTCAATAATGGAATAGGGGTATTTACTTGACGCCACCGACCCCAAGATATAGTGTTTTGGGCCATGGACGAGGATTATCCGGAGACATTGCTGGAGTTGGAGCGGCGCTTTTGTACGGAAGAAGCCTGTGTTGGGTACCTCGCGGCACTGCG
>JARLGI010000099.1 GCA_031296115.1 Acidobacteriota bacterium
ACAAGGTCCACTTGTAACCGCTTCCTGCTTCGCTGCAAATGCCGCTCTCTGGTTCATCGCTGCCTCCTCGTGGGGAATGCCCCAGCCACAGACTACTGGTGGACCTCGGGGGTTTTGGCAGCTACATTTTTATCTACACCGGGTCATGGCATGAACAGGGACATCGCGAAAGTGAACTTGTGAGAATGCGACTGGCCGCACTCAGCATCGAACTTCAGAATTCAAGCCTTCCCTGGAAGGCAATCATCCGCGGCGAACTGTCGCCGCCGAGGCCGACGCCGAGCAGACCGGTAGGCGGCGAAATGGTGCTGGTGAGCGCGCCGAAGCCGGTCTGTGTCGCGGGACTTCCAGGGGTGCCGGCCTGGTTGGTGGGTAGAGCAAAGTTGGGATGGTTGAAGACGTTGAAGAACTGCGTGTCGAAGCGGAGGGTGACATGTTCACCGATTGGGATTTTCTTTGTCAGATAGACCTCGGAATATGTGAAATGCGGCCCGCGATAGTTGTTGCGGCCTGAGTTGCCGAACTTACAGTTGGTGGGCGAATCTCCACCGACACATGAGCCAGTGCTGGGATCGACAACCGAGGCAAACGCGCTGGGGTTCAACCACTGCAGGCTGCCTGCCTGGGTGACGCCGGAGACAGCACTCTTGCGATAGATCGGTACGCCGGGGACCCGGTTCGCATATTGTGGCCCACTGCCCTGGAAGACGCCGTGGTTGTTGGCCGTATAGGGAGCGCTGAGCACGCTGAACGGCAATCCACTGTGCAGGAACGCTGTCTCCGACACTTGCCAGCCGCCGAACGCCTGCCTCAAGAAAGCGTGGCTCGAATGAAAAGGGATCTCAACAATTCCGAAGGCCGACAGATTGTGACGAACGTCGTAGTCGCAGTTGCCGTACTCCGGTCGCAAGCTGCCGGGCAGCGGAGAGAGAATGCCAAGGCTGGAAAAGGCAAGCAGGCCGCCGTTCGAAACCTCGTCGAGGCAATGGCTGTAGGTGTAGTTTCCGCGCATCGTCAGACTGCCGAATTGCTTCGTCACGCTGGTTTGCAGGCCGGAATAGTGACTGCCCGCGTCCGTGCGGAATTCGTTCACGCTGCCGAAGCGCTGGTCCAGCGGCTGGTTATAAGCAAAGGGAGCGAAGCAGCCATTGCACACCGTCTGGTAGCCATTCAACTGGACTTGATACGGCTCATGCACGGTACGTGTGCCAACGTAATCCACTCGCAGCCCACCACGCGGACCGAGTTCCCGCTCGATACCAAGGCTCCATTGCAGGAAATAAGGCGTCTTCAACGTGCCGCTGGGAAAGGTGTTCATGTTTACCGCCAGCGGACACGTAGGAGATCCAGCAGCCAGATCGGCACACGGAGCACCGCCCGAATGAAAGACACTCTGAAAGGATTGGTTGGCCTTCACAGTCGCGTCTACGGCGCTGCCGGGGCCACCCGGCGCAATGCCGACCCCGCCAACCTGTCCGTTGATTCCGCCGACAAAGACCGGAGAATAGGGAGGGTTCGTCGCGCCCATGTCGGCAACCTGAGCGGGGATGATGTCGTTGAAGACGCCGCCGCCAGCGTGGAGGGCCGTCTTGCCCGACAATTTGAAGGCCACGGACGCTCGCGGCTGCCAGCTAAAGAGTGGAGTGCCTGGGAAGAGGGTCCGCACATTGGACTGAATCGCCTGGCTCAAGGGCTGGGTGATGTCGTGGGTCAAGTTCAGGAAGGATCCGGCGGGCCGCGCGAATAGGCCGTGCTGGTTGACCGGGTTTGTGTTCCACGTCACGCGCAGCCCGGCGATCAGGGTCCATCGCTGGCTGAGTTTGAAGGTGTCCATGGCGTAGAGGTCGAGATCGCCGACGGCAATGCGCTCCTTCTGCGTGATGGGGAAGGATGCGGTGACGGTGGACGCTGCGCCATATGTGAACTGGGCAAGGTCGTTGTAGACAACCATGGGTACGACACCTTCGCCAAGGTCGTAGTCGCTGACGTCGAGGCGGCGCGAGTTCTCGCCAAACTTGAAGCTGTGGCGGCCATGCGTCCAGATGAGATTATCGTTGATCTGCCATTGGGTGACCTTGCGACCCTGGGTGTAGGTTTGGTTGTTGCCGCCGATGGTGGTGAACGGCGCGTCGGAACTGCCTCCGGCCAGGACTATCGGGAAGGTCTGGAGCACCTGCGAGTAGTTGTTGGGTTGAAAGAGGCTCGAATACCAGCTTGCACCAGGATTGAATTGATTCACTAGGTTCGGCGTAAAGAGGTGCGTGTATCCCGTGACCAGCGTGCGTTGCGGCTGCGGGGAGTAGGAGTTGAAGATGGGGTTAATGGGGTCGGTGTAGGCGGCCTGCAGACCGGTATCCTGCTGGAACCGGTACCAGACGATGTTGTTCGCATCGATGGTGTGGTCAATCTTGAGGACAATCAGATTCTCGCTATCCCGGTTGTTCATCGCCTGGGTGCGCTTGTTCGCACAGCCGGAGCCGCTAAAGAGATTGGATGAGGTCTGCGTGCCGGGCAATAGCGCGCCATTCGCATCGAGTGGGCAAGCAAGAACGGGTGTGGGCGCCCCCGTCGTGTTGCTGTAGAGCGCAAACATATTTTGGAAGAAGGCCACTTCCTGCGGCTGGGCGGCGAGCGCGGTGGCGTTGATTGGGTCGACGCCTCCCATCGGGAGCTGATGCAGAACATATTGCTGGTAGGCGGGCGACGGGACGGTGGTACGGGCGACGAGCGGCAGCGCAATGCGAATCCCCTCGTAGTGGGCGAAGAAGAAAAGCTTGTTGGGGCGAATTGGGCCGCCAACGCTGACGCCGAATTCATTCACTGTGGAGCGCGGCTTCTTTGCGGTGTTGCCCGGCGTGTCGTTGGCATGAAGGAAAAAGTCGGTGGCGTTCAGTAGGGAGCCGTTCCATATCTCGTACGCGTCGCCGTGAAACTGGTTCGTCCCCGACTTGGTGAAGTAATTGACCTGCGACGCCCCGTAACGCCCCATATCGACCGCATATGAGTTGGTATTCACAGTGGCTTCCTGCAAGGCGTCCAGCCCGATGACAAGGTTCGTAGAGAGCCCGATGTTGAGTCCGAGAAACGGATCGTTCGCGTCGAAGCCGTCGAGGATATACCCGTTCGAGGTCGCAGGCAGCCCGTTGAACTCGACATTGCCGTAGCCGCCTGCGGCCTTGGCATCGTTCGACGAGCCTGCCGTGTTCATCAGTGCACCCTCGGCGAACTGCGCGACGTAGGTAAGGTCCTGGCCGGGGTTGGGCAGGCTCTTGATGGTCTTGGCTTCGATCGTGGTGGAGGTGTTCGCGTTCTCCAGAGTCATTAGTCCGGATTGTGCGATCACTTCGACGGCCTGCGAGGTGGATGCGAGAGTGAGCGTGAAGTTGATGATGGCCGTCTGGCATACAGAGACGCTCGTCGGCTGCGATACGGCGACACCGAATCCCGAGGTCCAGACTTCAATGCGATAGGTCCCGGGATTGACCTGGGAGAAGAGGAAACGCCCATCGGCATTGCTCTGGACGGTACGGACTGCGCCGGTATTGACCTCGGTTGCCTTGACCTGTGCGGCGGGAATCATCGCGCCGCTGGGATCGGCGACGGTGCCCGCAAGGGCGCTGCTGATGCCGCTCTGCGCCCGCAGCGGCAATGTATTGGCCGCTGCCAGGAGTACAAAGAGCGCGACAGTAGTACCTGTAAGTTTTTTGAGCATGATTTAGGTCTACCTAACAATTAGGTTTACCTAATTCGCAGCTCGTGTCAAATTAGCCAGGCCACGATGGGTCAGTTGAACAAGGGTCGAATCCTCGCCGGTAGCTTGAATCTAGGTGATGGTTGCGACTCTGCGCACAGCTCCTGCGATGGAGACTAACTTGCATATACCGTCTGGACGATTGAGGCGCGGTCACGCTGATGAGCCGAAGCCGATCTGGACGGACAGGACATGACAGCCTAATCTGGGCGAATGAGAATTGCGACGGCAGCTTTGCTGGCGACTCTATTATTCGCAGGGAAAGCCTTTGGTCAGGCCGAAGAAACGGAGCCAGTGGCAATCGTCGAGATTGGGGGTGCCGGGGAATGGGCGCTTACCCATGGCACGCCTAGTTACGGCCCCAATGTCGCTGTCGAGGTAACACCCATCAGGGAGTGGTTGGAAATTGAGGCTGGCGTGACGCCCTTCTTTAGTCGTGGTCAGACGGAATGGGACACGGACCTTCTCTTCAAGAAACCCTATACGTTATCCAAGACGGCGGAGTTCATGTTCGGCGTTGGCCCGGAATGGGCGCACACGATCAGCGGCGGTAAGAGCACCAATTCCGTCACGGGGGAAGCTGCACTCGATTTCATGTTTTGGCCGTCGCCGAAGCGAAGGTTTGGCTGGTATCTGGAGCCGAGCTACGGATACAACTTCGGCAGTGGGCATGAGCAATCCATGAGCGTTTCCGTGGGGCTGCTGATTGCAATCGGCTCTGTGCATTCAAAATGACCCACTCCTAGGGGAGGACATTTCCCCTTTTTGTCAGACCTGAGCTATATTCATGAGATGTTGGGCAAAATCACAACTTCGCCTATGCGGTCGCCGTGGAGAATCCTCCTCGGCGTTTTGTGCATTATGCTCATCATGGTTGGCGGCGTCGTAGCGGCCACCCATACCCACTCGCAGCGAGAGATCACCCACCAGGACTGCGGCCTTTGCGTTACCGCGCACATGGCGGTGCAGGTCGCCGTCACGGTGACTCAGGTCTGCGTCGCTCAAGTCTTTACGCGGGTTGAGGCTTCGCGCCCGGTTGCTTCCCACGACTTCATTCCACAATTTGCACTGTTTTCACGCCCCCCTCCGGCTGGCTTGAACCGCTCGTAACTCAGCGTTTCACAGTCAGGCTCTAACTCAGGGAGGTAGTGCATGCACACGCTTATCCAGCGGGCGTCCTTTGCGACGCTTTTGATCTCCATTCTCTTCAGTTGCTCCATCCTTCTGGCGCAGTCGGCGGGCAACTCGGGCACAATATACGGCACGGTGACCGATGCCACGGGCGCAGTCATTCCCAATGCTGCCGTCTCCATCGAGAACCCCGTGAGCGGATACAGCAGGCGGACCAAGAGCGACGGCTCGGGCCGCTACCAGTTCACCAATCTGCCGCTCAACCCGTATCACCTTACCGTCTCTGCCGCCAGTTTCAGCACCATCTCCGAGGACGCCGACGTGCGCTCCACGGTTCCCATAACCGTAAACGTCACGCTTAAGCCGGGCGCTACCTCCACAATTGTTGAAGTCACCACAACCGGCGGTGATCTCATAGAAGGCGACCCCGTCGGCCACACAGATATTGACCGCGACCTGTTCCAGAAACTCCCGCTGGAGAGTTCATCCTCGTCTCTCAGCTCGCTGGTCACCCTCGCCTCTCCGGGTGTCGCGGCCGACTCCAACGGCCTCTTTCATGGCCTCGGCGACCATGCCTCCAACTCCTTCTCCATCGACGGCCAGCCGATCACCGACCAGCAGAGCAAGATTTTCTCCAACCAGCTCCCCTCTAACTCTGTCCAGTCCCTCGAAGTCATCTCTGGCGCTCCCCCGGCCGAGTATGGCGGCAAAACCAGCCTCGTCATTCACGTCACCACCCGCTCCGGTCAGGGGGTTACCACGCCAACTGGCTCCGTCTCCACCTCCTTCGGAACCTTCGGCTCGTCCACCGGCTCCGTCGATCTCAGCTACGGTGGCAAGAACTGGGGTAACTTCATCGAGATCGACGGCCTCAACACCGGCCGGTTCCTCGATCCCCCCGAGTTCTCCGTCTTCCACGCCAAAGGAAATGAGTTCAACATCTTCGACCGGATCGATCGCCAGCTCACATCCGCCGATTCCGTCCACCTCAACCTTGGCCTCAGCCGCTCGTGGTTCCAGACGCCGAATACGTTCGACAATCTGGGCGTACAAAACGTGATCTCGGGCGGGACGGGCAGTAGCCCGGTATTCGGCACGGTGGGGAACACGGACCAGCGGTCAAAGATTCTCACGTACAACATCGCACCTACGTACACCCGCACAATCAGCATGAACTCGGTGTTCAACCTCGGGGCGTTCGTCCGTCGCGACGACTATAACTACTATCCCAGCGCGAACCCTCTGGCGGACCTTGGCCCGATTCAAAGCGAGTCGATTATCCAGGCACGGTCGCTCACGAACGCCGGGCTGCGCAGCGATTTTTCCTACGTGAAGGGCGTGAACAACCTTAAGGTTGGCGCAGTCTACCAACACACGTTCCTGCGGGAGAACGACTCGGTGGGGGTGATCAACTCCACGTTCAACTCGCCGTGCGTGGATGGAAGCGGCAACTCGCTGCCCGGCTTCACCAGTCCCACACAGTGCGCCCATGCAGGTGACTTCTCCAACGACCCCTCTGTCGGTGGCACCTTCAACTCCGACCTGCTGCCGTACGACCTCACTCGCGGAGGCAGCCTCTACAACTTCAACGGCCATACCGACGTGAAGGAGCTTGCGCTCTACGCGCAGGACCAGATCACAGCCGGCGACTGGACGATCAATGTTGGCTTGCGCGGCGATCTGTACAACGGGCTTGCCATTACGCGGCAGGCCGAACCCCGCGCCGGTCTATCGTACACCGTCAAGCAGACCAACACTGTTCTGCGAGTCTCGTACGCGCGGACGCTGGAGACTCCGTTCAACGAGAACCTCGTGGTCTCGAGCCAGGGCTGCGGCAGCGTCGTTCTCTCACCGCTGCTAGCTTGCACTCCGGGCGTTTCCACCACGCTTCAGCCGGGTTTCCGCAACGAATTTCACGCCGGGCTGCAGCAGGCGTTCGGCAAGAACCTCGTCTTTTCGGGCGACTACATCTGGAAGTACACCCACAACGCGTTCGACTTCAGCATTCTCGGCAATACGCCGATCTTCTTTCCGATTGACTGGCACAACTCGAAGATCCCGGGGTTTGACCTGCGGCTGGATGTACCCAACCTGCACGGCTTCTCCGCCTTCGTGGTGATGTCGTCGGTGGCGGCCCGCTTCTTCCCGCCGCAGGTGGCTGGTGCGGGCGCAACGGTCGGACAGAGCGGCTTCCCGTTCCGCATCGACCACGACGAAAAGTTCAACCAAACAACGCATGTGCAGTACTCGTTTCCAATGAAGCGGGGTGCGTGGGTTGGCTTGAACTGGCGTTACGACAGCGGGCTGGTGGCGGGCGCGACACCCTGCTACAACGTCATCGGCGCGAACACTTTGTGCTCCTCCGACATCACCATCAACGGCCAACCCGGAGTCGATCTCAGCGGCCTGACGTTCGACCAGCAGTTCCAGGCGGGCATCACCTGCAACAGGGTTCACGCGACTCCCGCCGCAGGATTCAGGCAGTGCCTGAACTCGCAGTATGGGTCGACGCTGCTTAACATCCCCGCTCCCAACACCGAGGACGACGACCACAACCCACCGCGTGTCGCCCCGCGCAGCCTCTTCGACGCGTCCGTTGGCGTCGATAACCTGCTCAGCGGCGAAAAGAAGAAGTGGAGTCTGCGCCTGACCGCCGTCAACTTCACGAACAAGTACGCGCTCTATAACTTCCTCTCGACGTTCTCGGGCACGCACTACGTCACGCCGCGAGCACTGACGGCAGAACTCGGCTTCCACTTCTAGTTGGGACTCAACTCAACCTTGCATTGCCCGGAGGAGCCGCAACGCTCTTCCGGGCGGGCTCTTCGAAAGGAGGGGGTTGTGGCAGGAGTTCCGAAATGGGGTCGCAGCAGCAAGCGCCGCGTGCGCCTGATCCGGTGGACACGCTGGGAGATCGTGAGCGTCGCGGGGCTGGGGTGTCTCATATCTCTCCTCTGCCTCGTGCTGGCCCACTGGCTGGCAATCCATCCATTTGATTAAGGCCCGTCCTTCGGCCATGCCATGGAGCTGCCCATTCCGAAAGAGATGCGATATGACCTACTCAGGCAGACCGACGCGATATCGTGGCAGAAAGTAATTCGCTCGCATACGCTTTACTGCACAAGACAAATGGCTTGCCGTCTTGATAGCCTTGCTCAGCTTACTCGCCATGACCGCCGGCGCATGGTTGGGTGCAAACTATCACGATTAGGTGCAACGACGTTGCCCCGAGCGCAACTCCACCGCCAGACATGAATGGGGAGCAACGCAACCCGAGAGCCAGCCGCGCGCACCCGACGCGGAATCGACTTCGATGTGGGCTCCGGCAACTGAGAGCCCAGACGGGTCGAGCGCCGAACCGGAGATCCGGCCTGCGCTGGTTTGCGCTGATGTCCCGCCGCTCGCCAAAATACCAACCAGAAGGATTGCAACTCGACACCTCGGCCTGCCATATTGTCCTGTATGGGTACGCGTCACAAATCCAATTCTAGCCACTGATCAGTAACGCGGACTCGGCATCTACGAAGCTGTCCGTCACGCGAAACAAGAGTAATGTCAGTTGGTGCCAACAGGTGAGCTTTTCGAAAAAACTGCCAACGCTGCCGGCTGCGTTCTCTTCGACAGAAACCCATACTGGGTCTCCAATGACTGCCCCCCGAAATCATCCGAAAGTGAATTTGGGTTACCTTCCAATTGAGTTCCCAGTGGAATCCAAAAAGAAGACAAGCTCTCCCAACGGCCGTTATGTAACCCATTCAATTCATGGAAGTTATGAAGGTGGCTCCATCTGTCCCAAAACAGGTCACACCGTTTGTGGAAATCTATTGAAATCTCGTGAAAATAAGTGGTTTATATAGAGTAACTTGCAATCTCTTCGCCCAGACCTGTTGATCCCTGTGGCTCTTTGGTGCTTTGACCGTTACAAAATCGACTTCCATGTAGCTGCGGTGTCAAGGGCGTTCTTTGCTCGGGATGTGGATTACTGCTGTAGACCGCCTGCGCCGTGCTTCCATCCGCACTCTCGTAGGGCCATTCT
>JARLGI010000100.1 GCA_031296115.1 Acidobacteriota bacterium
AAAAATGTCTGCGCCGTCGGCGACGAAGACCAGAGCATCTATTCCTGGCGCGGTGCTGACATCCGCAACATCCTCGAGTTTGAGAAAGACTTCCCCAACGCTCGCATCATCCGGCTCGAGCAGAACTACCGCTCCACGCAAGTCATCCTCGAAGCTGCCGGCGCTGTGGTCGCCAACAATCTTCAGCGCAAGGGCAAGAAGCTCTGGACTGATCGTCAGGGCGGCAGCATGATCGGCTATTACGAGGCCCCTGACGGCGATAACGAAGCTCTCTTCATCGCCGACAGAATTCAATCTTTTCTGCGCCAGTCCTCATCTGAGAGCGATAGCTCCGGAGCCGCCGCGCACTGTGCCGTGCTTTACCGCACCAACGCCCAGTCGCGTTTGGTTGAAGAAGCGCTGCGCCGCTACAACATCAGCTATACCATGGTCGGCGGCTTCAGTTTTTACGAGCGTGCTGAAATCAAAGACCTGCTCTGCTATCTGCGCCTGGTGCGCAATCCGCACGACTCCATGGCTCTGCAGCGTGTCATCAATACGCCCACCCGTGGCATCGGCAAAACTACGCTTGAAACGCTAGAAAGGCTGGCCCTCGAAACCGGCCGTTCCACATGGGACGCGCTTGCTGCAGCTATCTCCGATCACCTCGTCTCGTCGCGTGCTCTCATGGCCATCGAGCAATTCCGTCAGCTCATCGTCGATGCCCAAGCTATGATGGACCCCGACTTTGCCGGCAAGCTTTCCGGCGATGTTGCCGAGCAGCAAGACGCTGACACGGGCTTCGAATTCGGCGCTTCGACAAGTGAGTCAACATCGGCTTCAACCGGTTCCGACGCTGACAACAGCGACTCCGACACCGGCTTCGATTTTGGCGGAAGCGCTGACCAGATTCCGCTCCTCGACTCCGCAAGCTTCTCGCCCTTCGCCGAGCAACCCAAGCGTCCTTTTCTAGTCATGCCGAAGAAAACGGCAAGCACAGAGCGGGTGCCCCAGGTCCCGATTCTGGGACCTGGGAGTTCAGAGCATGACGACGACGATTCTGCCGCCAAGCCGCCCTTCCGTACTCCCGGTGATGCCGCCACGCTTCCTGAGCTCATCCGCTTCATCATCGATCGCACCGGCTACATCAAGGCGCTTGAAACCGAGGGATCGCCCGAAGCCTTCAGCCGCATTGAAAACTTGAAGGAACTCGCCAACGCCGCCCACGACGCCGAGGTGCGCGGCGAAACGCTGGCCGAGTTTCTTGACCACGCCGCCCTGGCCTCCGACACAGATCAGTACGATCCCGACTCCCGCGTCACCCTCATGACCTTGCATGCAGCCAAGGGTCTTGAGTTTCCGCTGGTCTTTCTCGCCGGCCTTGAAGAAGGCCTCTTTCCCCACTCGCGCACATTCTCCAACCCCGAAGAACTCGAGGAGGAGCGCCGCCTCTGCTACGTCGGCATGACCCGCGCCATGAATACCCTCATCCTCACCCGAGCGCACTACCGTCGTCGCTACGGCAACGAAGCTCCTGAGATGAGCATCCCCTCGCGCTTCCTTGAAGAAGTTCCCAGCCAACTCATCGAGAACCTCAGCGGACGCGGCCCCGCGTGGTCAACGCCTGCCCACGGTGCAGGGCAGCGAGCAGGCCGCCCCCGCGGCAACTTCAGTGACTTCGGCGACCAGCACTACAACTACGAAGATGAAAGTCAGGAAGTCTACAACCCCGCCGCCGGCGCGCGCAGCAAAGGCTCAACTTCCAAACCTTTTGTCGCTTCATGGATGACCGCGAAGGCTTCCGTACCCAGTGCCGCATCTGGCTCCAAAAAGCAAGATATCGCCGATGGTTCGTCAGCCAAGCCCGACTCCATCGATAACATCGCGCGTTTCTTTGGTGGCAAGCCGGGGCTCGGCAAGCCCGGCTCATTGCCGCGTCCCGTGATCGATATTCCGCAGTCGCATGGCGCCGTAGGCCTCAAAAAAGGTCAGCGTGTCCATCACGCCAAGTACGGCGAAGGCACTGTACTAATGCGCGAAGGCGACGGCGAAGACGCCAAACTGACGGTAATATTCAACCGCCACGGCATGAAGAAGCTCATAGAAAAATTCGCCAATCTTCGCAAGATCTAGGCCCAGATTTCAGCTCCAGATCCTTAGTCCACATTCTTGATCGCTTAACTCGGTACGCGACTGGGTGCCCCATCCATCCCGCAGCTTTTCGCGGGATGGGTGGGATAGCAACGCCGCTAGCAGTCTCAGCGGCAGGTACAGAATGTGGTTGGGCAGGGAACAAGACACTTCACAGTCCGCGGAAGGACCCGTTGCCTCAAAGGTGCACAATTTCACATTGAGCGAAACACATTCCGGTGAAGGGTACGGGCTTCGCTGGCTACGGAAAACTCACTCGGGCGGTAGGCCGGGGTTTTAACCCCGGTATAAGTGGTATGCAATCAATGCGGCCTTCAGGCCCCGAGGTATGCTTTTCCCGTCCGTCGCCCGAATCGACCCTTTTCCCGCAGTCTCTTCAGCCCCGTACATCAATACCGCAAAATCATCGCGAGCTAGGGCCCTACGGCCGCGGCGTCCCCGGCTGACTAGGTGCAGGCGAGTTACTCCCCAAACTATCGAGCTTGGTCACGTGCACGCTGGCTTCCGTCTCCGGCACGGTGCCATCGTTCATCTGCACTTGGATCGGCTTGCCAAGGATGAGAATGCGCTGAACAGTTTTGCCGTGTCCCGGTACCACGACTCTCTGCATAACGGAGTTGGTGTAAGAACGAACCGTCACCGGCACTTCAGCCGCGGCGTAGCCTGAGTTTGAGATATTCACCGCAACCAGCCAGTTCCCGGCCTCTGCGGTCGTCGGAAAAACGCTGTCAATGGTCAGGTCGGGCAGTCCCTTGTCCGCGTCCACCCAATCCGCAAAAAACCACGACAGGTCGCGTCGCACACTGGCCTGCTCCAGCAGCTTTTCAAACGTTCCCGGCCCCTGGTCGTGAAGATAGCCTTTGCTCATATCTTCAGCGGGGTCATACGCGCGCAGCGCGGCCGAGAGAGCAGCGTCCCCGGCCAGGTCTCTCAGCATCCAAAAAACGTAGGTGGCCTTGGTTCGGTAATAAATCGGAGAAATGGCCTGCGCCAGCGGTTGTCCCGTGCTCACCCCGGGGCTCGATGGCTCAGCCAATGCCAGTGCGGGCCTCGTGGCCTCAAGCTCTTCCAGCGCCTTGGTGCGTCCGCGCTTCTGCTCCACCCACAGGGTCCCCATAAAATGAGCAACGCCCTCGCTCAGCCACGCCCGCGGAGACTGCATCCATGCGTGCGTAAGTGCGTGCGCCAAAACGTTCTGCAACTGCTCCGGCGGAGCCTCGCGAATCGACGTAGCTAGCATAGCGCCCGTCTCAAAGGGCGCATCGTCCGGGTCGGGCAAATCGAGAACCACAAGCTGCGACCGAGGTTGCTTGCCCAACCAGCCCTGCAAAAACGGCGTCACCGCGCCAGCGGCCGTGGTCCACGATTGCACCGCAGCTTCGTCGATAGGTAAAGTCCACAGCGTGGTGTTGGTGGCGGAGTGTGGGGTGAGCGTGGCGGCAAACAGACTCGGCGCTTCAAAGCCGAGGGTCGTGTTTTCGGTACTCGCCGTGGCAATGCCATTGATCTCCGGGCCAACCGAGTCAACATTGGTCACAGCCAGCGGAGCGGGGTGTCCGTTGATCAACGCGATGGTAGGCGCATGTCCGTGTGGAAACTCGACCGTCAAACGCAAACGGAATTGCGCTCCCGCGATGCGCAGCTTGTGCTCCCCCATTTCATCGAACAGCCGTGCTCCATCGCCGAGAATCACGGGCACGCTCGATACCGGATACCACGCCACATTCCCAAACCCGCGCAGCCCGGTGAAGGGAACGCTGATTCCATCCCCGTCCGAGCGAAGCGCCACTTCGTTCGGAGTTCCGATAGCAATCAATCGCTGAGCAGACTGTGCGATGGTGCCCGAGTAAGTCACGTCGAGTTGAATGCTCTGCCCCGGCCCAAGCGGTGTGGAGAGCGGAACAGCGGCCTCGTGCAACTGCCCCGTATGGTCGGCATCGGAGTTGAGTGTAGCCACGGGAAAGTTCACATCGTGTCCCAACACGCGAACCCGTTCCCAGTTCAGCGAAGAAGAAATCTGCAGCGGAATGTGGGCCAGCGGAACCTTGCCGTCGTTACGCACCGTCACCAGCGCGCGCACGGCGATCGATTGCTCCGCCGTGTGCAGCCGCACGTCCATGTCGAAGGCAACGAAAGTCACGGCCTCGCGTTCGGCGTCGTCGGCTGTGGGAGCTTTTGCCATCTGCGCCGCCGCGGGACCGGCCTCGGTTGTGGTCTCCCCGTTTTCATCCGTCGAGCGCGAAAAGATCACCTGCCCGTGGTTTCCCTCGCTTGGCTGAGGCGCGGCCTGCGGCGTCTGGTGACTGCTGCTCTGCGCCATCGCAGAGGGAGTAGCGAGAGCGGCAATCATCACCGGCAAATACAGCGTCCGCGCAAGTGGTAACTTCATGAACCCAGGCCTTTCTGCTTGCGTGGTTGCTTGCCTTGTTTCGACGCGGCTGCGGCGGCAGGGATAGCAGCGTTGCGCCGCTGGCGGAATGCCTCATAAAGCACCACCGCCCCCGCCGCTGAAACGTTCAGTGAGCTAACCCCGCCGGCCATCGGAATGCGCAGCAGATGGTCGCATGTCCGTCGCACCAGTTCGTGCAGTCCCGCGCCCTCACGCCCCAGCACGATCACGCAATCGCCCGTCATGTCGAAGCGATCGTAGTCAGTCTCTCCGTGCTCGTCGAGACCAATGATCCAAAGATTATGCCGTTTCAGTTCTTCCAGAGCCCGCACCATGTTTACCACCCGGGCGATGCGCAAATGTTCTGAAGCTCCAGCGCTGGCCTTCACCGCCACCGGGCTCAGCGGAGCAGACCGCCGTTCCGTCAGCACAATGCCGTCGACCCCAGCCCCGTCGGCCACGCGCAGCAGCGCTCCCAGGTTCTGCGGATCTTCCACCCCATCGAGCGCCAGCAGCAGCCGAGCCGTGCCTGCCTTCGTCGCCGCATCGGGTTCGAACAAGTCTTCGATTGTCAGCAGTTCCTGTGCTCGGACAAAGGCGACCACCCCCTGGTGTGCAATGGTTTGTGCCGCAAGAGTCAACTGCTCGCGGCTTTCCTGGCGCACGCGCACGCCCAACTCGCGGCATTGGGCCACCAGCCGCTCCAGTCGTGCATCGTGCCGTTCCTGGGCCACAAGCACGTGGTCAAATCGCCGGCGTCCGGCCTTCAGCGCCTCTTCCACCGGATGCAGGCCATACAGAACTTCCATAAGGGATAGTTTAGAAGATCGCGCCAGACCACCGAGGCAAACGCGCAAGCCGAGCTCTTCCAATTTCCCATTGAACCCGCTCCTAACCAAACGCCATACTGGATCAGGCTCGAAATCGATGACCAAGTCTCAAGCCAAGACATTCACGGCCCTTCTGGAGCCCGACGGAACCCAACTGCGCTGGGTCATTGCCCGCGTTCCGTTCGACCTGGCCAAAGTGTGGCCCGTGCGCCGTGGCCGCCGAGTGCGTGGCGACGTTGAAGGATTTGCATTTCGCACCTCGCTGTTCCCCGATCCGCGCGGTTCCGGCCATGTCCTTCTCGTGAACAAGAAGATGCAAGCCGGGGCGAAAGCCAGCGCTGGAACCAAAGTCCGCATCACGCTTGAGCCCGACCTCGAAGAGCGCCCCACCCTGATGCCTCCCGAGCTGGCCGCCGAACTCAAATCCGATCGAAAGCTGCAGCGCTGGTTCGATCGGTTAAGCCCGTCCATGCGCAGAGAAATCGGTAGGTGGGCCGACGAGCCCAAAGGCCCCGAGACGCGCCAGAAGCGCGCCGAAAAGATGGCCGAGCGCCTGTTCCTCACGATGGAAGGCGAAAAGGACCCGCCGCCGATCCTGCGATCCGCCTTCCAGCACGACCCACGCGCGCTCGCCGGCTGGAATAAACTCACGCCCGCGCAGCGCCGCAATCATCTGCTGGGCATCTTCTATTACGACAGCGTCGAAGCCCGCCAGCGCAGAGCCGAGAAAGCCGTTGAAGACGCCCTCCGCGCCGCCGCCAAATAACCCGCGGCTTTTTCGCCGGCCCTCAATAATGACTGAACGCGCCCCAGCCCCGTCGCTGCGCTCGCCGTTGAACCACAACTCCCGCGCATCGAACCCCTACCGATCAGCATCCCATTGATTCAAAGACGCTTGCAGCCAAAAATGAGAACCTTCAGCGCGAGTTCCAGCTCAACCAGACCCTTGCATCCGGCACAACGCCCACCCAGTCTGCCCATCCGCCAACTGCAACCCGCTCGTACCGTTCTATATCCGCTCCCGTAGCTTTTTGCGTTCGCAGCGGAGATTTGGTTAGCCGTCGCCGCGGCTTTTATCGTCTAATCAAATGAGATGAGCAGTAAATACATGCCGGCATTATCGTCTTTTTTTGTATCGGGCTCCGCTGCGGCGGCAGATGAACTGGTTCGCCAAGACAGTTTAGCCATATCTGCTGGGCTTAAGCGTCAGGATGCCCACCTGTTGGACGAGTTGATCGTCCGCTATCAGCACCGTCTTCTGCGTTATCTGCTCTACCTCACCGGAAATCGCGAGCAAGCCGAAGATCTGTTCCAGGAAGTCTGGATGCGCGTCTTGGTCCGCGGCTCCCAATACAATGGCCAAGCGCGGTTTGAAACCTGGCTCTTTACCATCGCCCGCAATCTGCTCATTGACCAGCGCCGGAAACGCACCATGAGCAGCCTCGACGAGCTTTTTGAGGGCAGCGGCGACGACGACCGTCCCATGACCTTCGAAATTGCCGACGGCGAGCCGACTCCGTTCGATCATCTTGCCAACCTCGAAGACCGCGAACACATTGCCGCCGCTCTCCTCGAACTCGATACGCTGCACCGCGAGGTGCTGGTGCTCCGATTCCATGAGGAGCTGTCGCTCGACGAAATCGCCAAAGTAACCCGTGCACCTCTTTCTACCGTTA
>JARLGI010000101.1 GCA_031296115.1 Acidobacteriota bacterium
CGAGTCAAAGCTAGGCAGCGTCAGATTCGCACCGAGATCGTGGGTCTTGAAGTTGGAGTGGTTGAAGACGTTGAAGGCCTCGCAGCGAATCTGCACCGTACGGTCAGACTTGCCGAGCGGGAAGTTTTTGAACAGCGACATGTCCCAGGTCTGCATGGCGCCATCGCGGAGCCGTTCGGGGGTTCCCTTGTAGGGCTGGCCGATCTTGGGAACGATGGGCTTGCCCGTGGTGTCGATGCCGAGGAAGGCTGGAGCGATCTTGCTCCACTGACGCCCGCCGGTCAACTGGCTTCCCTGAACCCAGAAGGCTGTGGAGGTGGGCGTGCCGCTCATGAAGTTGGAGACGCCTGAGATCTGATAGCCGTCGGTGAGATAGCTGAGGACTCGTGAGCCACCCAGATAGCGCGAGACAGCGGGAAGATCGTAGACGTAGTTGACGGCCGCGACGTTGGTGCGATCCCAGTCGGCCACTCTGTAGTTGTACTTCTTTGGGTTGAAGGGATCGACGTAGCTCTCGTCGTTGGTGGAGGTCGTCATTGACTTGGACCAGGTGTAGACCGCGCCGACAGTGAGTTTGCTGCCGAAGCGGCGCTGCAACGAGGCCTGGAGGCTGTTGTAGTTGGAGGTTCCGTCGAACTTGTAGTACTCGAGCTGGTCGTAGCCCCAGTAGGGGGCGAGGTAGTTGTCCGGATAGGCGTACTGGCCGCTGAAGCTGTAGCCGGCGGCGGAGTACTCGGGAGGCAGATTAGGCTCCACGTTGGGCACGATACCGTTGGCGAAGTTCGCCGGGTTTTGTGCGGCCTTGGTGAAGGTGGTTCCATAGGCAATTGTGTTGATGTCGCGCGCTGTAACGAGATGGCGCGACATGGTTCCGACGTAAGCGATGTCGGCCGAGAAGCCCGCGCCGACCTCGCGCTGCACGCCGAGCGAGAAGGAGTAGATGGTGGGCACCTTGCCGGTGCGGTCCGCGCCGATGATGCCGCCGAGCACGCCAGCCGAATCCTGCGTGGCCGACTTGATGCTGGACAGAGGCAGATAGGTGGCAGCGCTGATGGATGGAGTGCTAACGTTTTTGGGATTGGTGAAGGTGGGGTTGAAGACGAGGTTGCCCTGCTCGCGGTCATGCGACATGCCGAAGCCGCCGCGGACAACGCCTTTGTGCTCGCCATCCGGGTCCCAGGCAAAGCCGATGCGTGGCTCGATCATGATGTGGCGATCGTTCCATCCGCCTTTGGGCAGCGAGCCGTCGGCGGAGTACTTCATGCCTTCAAGGGCATTGCCGGTGCTGGCGACGATGTTGCCGTTGGTATCAATTTGCGTGCCAGCCGACTTGACATAGGACGAAGGGTCGAAGAGGGCAATCTGGTCCTTAGCGTCGTATTGCGGAGGAATCCAGACGAAGCGCATGCCGTAGTTGAGGGTGAGGCGCGTTCCGAGCTGCCATGTGTCCTGCGCGTAGAACTCAAGCTGGTTGTAGCGGAAGTAGCCTGTGGGCCGCGAACTGGACTGATCGAACTTTGCGAAATCGCCGACCAGGGCGCTGGCATAGGGAGATCCCGTTGCCGAGTCGCAGGACTTGACGTTGTTGGAAGTGGCGCAGTTGTTGAAGTTGAACTGGCCGTTGTAGTTGCCCCATGCGGGCTGGTCCTTGCGGCTGCGCTGGTAGAAGGCGCCGAATTTGAAGCTGTGGTTGTTCTTGACCCAGGAGAGGTTGTCGTTTGCGTTGATGGTGGTGTTGGCCTGGAACCAGGGGTTGGCGCCGTAGTAGGACCAGGGATAGTTCTGGCCATTGCCGCCGTAGCTGATGTCGGGGATGGAAGTGTCGCTCGGCACGGAGTAAAGCAGGGGCAGGTTGACGTTGTTCTTGCCCACGGAGAGGTTGCCGTTGTTGCCGGTCCAGGTGGTGCGGTAAACGCTGGGTCCCACGTTGAACTCGTTGAGCAGGTGGGAGCCGAGAGTGCTGGTGAGGTCGGCGGAGAGGTTCCAGCCTGGCTGCGTATTTTTGCAGCCGCCGACGATTTGCAACATGCCCATGCACTGCAGAACGCCGGTTTGCATGGGAGTTACGGTCGACTCGCGATTGCCGATCCAGCGCACGAAGAGGCGCTCGCCAGGGGTGAGCTGGTAGTCGACGCGCGCGACGAACTCTTTGCGCGGATGGTTATAGGACAACCCGTCAACGCGGTTATATGTGAACTGGCTAACACCGTAGCTGCTGACGTTGGGCTGCGCATACAGGTTCATGATGTTCTGCATGGAAGTGTTCAGCGAGGCGGTGGGAATGACATTGCCGGTGTAGGCGGTGGTGGTTCCCGGCTGGTAGATGGTGAGCAACTGTCCGTTGCTGTTGTAGCTCTTGGAGAAGTCGCCCTTGCGCTCGAGCGTGGTGGGCACATAGTAGGAGTTTGTTCCGGCGGGGACGAGTTGCTGATAGTACTCGTTGGACCAGAAGAAGAAGATCTTGTCGCGCTTGATGGGTCCGCCGATGTCGTAGCCCTCGGTGTTGTAGCGATAGAGGAGCTTGGGAATGTCGTTGCGGTTGTTGTACCAGCCGGTGGCGTTCATACCCTCGTTGCGGTGGAAGAAGTGAGCTCCGCCGTGGAAGGTGTTGGCGCCGCCTTTGGAGACGACGGAGATCTGTCCGCCGGAGGCCTTGCCGAACTCGGCCGCATAGTTGGAGGTGAGGATCTTGACTTCGGCGATGGCGTCGGTGTTGATGGTGACGTGGGTGCCGCCGTTGTCGCCGGTATCGACGTTGGAGGAGCCGTCTAGTGTGAACTCGTGGGAGTTGGCGCGGGTGCCGTTGATGTTGAACGAACTGAGACCGCCGGTACCAGAGGCGCCAAAGGTTCCGACGCCGGAAACGCCAGGAACCAGGCGCAGATAGTCGAGTACGTTGCGGCCGTTCATGGCCACTTGATTGAGTTGCTTGTTGGTGATGAGGTCAGAACGGTCGCCCGAGTTGGACTGCACCTGAAGCTGGCCGGTGTCGGCGACGACCTCAACGGAGGCAGAGGCCGCGCCTACTTCCAGCACCAGCGTTCCGGCGCTCAAGCTGTCGGCGACGTTCAGAATCACGCCCGACTTGCGATAGCCTTTGAAGCCAGGAGCCGTTGCCTCCAGCGTGTAGGTGCCGGGAGGCAGATTGGGGAGGGAGAAGTTTCCGGTGGCGCTGGTGGTGGTAGTGCGCGAGACACCGATGCTGGCGTTGGTGGCAGTAATGGTGACATTGGGGATCATGGCGCCGGTTGGATCCTGCACCGAACCGAAGATGGACCCCGAGGTGATTTGTGCCTGCACGGTTGTGGCCATGCCCAGCAGTGCGACGAGTCCGAAGAGCACCCATGCGGATAGACTCGGGCGCCGGGTGGGGATAGGGGACGAGCTTGCGGCCGCATCTGAGAATTCTTGTCTACAGAACAGCATCTTTCCTCCTTGCGCGTCGTTTGGCGAATGTCGTTCAGTCTTGTTGAGGTTCATGTTTCCCTTCTGTGTGTACTTCCGGAATGGATGGGACCGGAAGTTCTATAAACCGAAGCAAAAATTAGGCCTCCCGCATCGGAATGGTCTTGACGTCGCGCCGAGGATTTTATGATGATTTTGTGACGAATCATAGGGTGCTGAAAACAATAATCTTATCGTCTCATGCAATCCGATGTTAAACTTAGCTAGGCTCAGGTGAACTCGCTGTGAGGACGGACTTTTCGATAGACGAATGGCTGATTGAGCCCGAGTTGAACACCATCTCGAAGGCCGGCGAGACGATCCACCTGGAGCCCAAGGTGATGCAGGTTCTGGTTGAACTGGCGCATCACCCCGGTGAAGTTCTGAGCAAAGAACGGCTGATTGAGACGATCTGGCCGGATACTTTTGTCAGCGAGCAGGCGCTGACGCGCTGCATCTCCGTGCTTCGGCGCGAGATGCAGGACGACCCGCATACGCCGCGCTACATCCAGACGATTTCAAAGGCAGGTTACCGGCTGGTGGCCGAGGTGAGGCCGGCAGGCAGCGAGCCGCATTCGCCGACAGTGACTGCCCATGCCGAGAGCGGCGCGGCAGCCACGAATCGATCCGTAGCAGCCGATGTGCAAGCTCAGGGTTCTTCCGGAGTTGAGCACAAGGACGCCATCAGACGGATTCCTGGCTGGTGGGCAATTGCCGCATTGGGGGTGGTGGTTGCCGCGGTAGCAGGGGGAGTGCTCTTCTGGCGAACGCATCGGGCGGCGAATTCGCTCTCGTTCCGTGTGGTATCGCTCACGTCCTATGCAGGGCAACAGGATCAGGCGGCGTTTTCACCGACGGGCAGCAGCGTGGCGTTTGTCTGGACAAGCCCGGAGAACGGCAGCCGGAATATTTTTGTGAAACAGATTGGCAATGAAACGACGCTGCGGCTGACCAATGCGCACGAGTCGGAGTTTTCGCCCGTCTGGTCACCGGACGGAACCCGGATCGCGTTTCTGGCTGCGTCAGAGAAGGGACTGGGCATTTACGAGGTTTCCAGCCTGGGCGGGCCGGTCAAGAAACTCTATACGCCGCTGAGCATCATCCATTGGGAGCAAGGGGCGCTGTCGTGGTCGCCGGATGGGAAGTCGATCATCTTTCCGGATGGATTATCGACGCGCTCTCCTTCGTCCATATTCATGGAGTCTCTGGATACGATGCAGGCGCGGCCGATCACATCGCCGCCCAGCGCATGGGATGGCGACATTAACCCGGTTTTCTCGCCTGACGGCAAGCGCATTGCTTTTATCCGGGCCAGCGACAACTCCGTGCGCGATATTTATGTGATGCCGGCGGGCGGCGGCGAGCCCAAGCAGATTACGCACGATGGCCATATCGTGGACAGCCTAAGCTGGTTTCCGGACAGCAATTCGATTATTTTCTCGTCGGATCGAGGCGGGAAGTTTGCGCTCTGGAAGGTTTCGCTGCGAGGCGGAGAACCAGAGCGGCTACCCGTTGGGACGGAGGACGCTTTCCAGCCGGCATTTTCTCCGGCGACGCATCGGTTGCTTTATACGCAGAGTTCGGCCACGTGGAGCATTCTGGCGATTCCGCTGCGCGCAGGCGCGGGAGCAGGTCATCCAACGGCGGTGGTTTCGTCGACCGAACAGGACTCGGCTCCATCGTTTGCGCCCGATGGCACACGCTTTGCATTTCAAAGCTGGCGCTCGGGCACGCAGGAACTATGGGTTGCGGCGCGCGATGGAAGCAATCTGCGACAGCTTACTTCCGACGGGATCGGGCTGACGGGGAGCCCCGCGTTTTCGCCCGACGGGCAATTTGTGGCCTTCGACAGCCGCGTGGAGGGACACTCGCATATCTTTGTGATTTCAGCAGGCGGCGGATCGCCACGGCAGATTACGACGGGGAACTCGAACAATATTTTGCCGCGCTGGTCGGCCGACGGACATGCAGTTTATTTCTCCTCAAACCGCAACGGCAGCTGGGAATGCTGGAAGGCGGCGGTACACGGCGGACAGGTGCAGCAAGTGACAACGAGCGGAGGTTATGTCGCCTCGGAGTCTCCCGATGGGCGCTGGATTTATTTCACCAAGGGGGATGCATCGGGATTATGGCGCATTCCATCCACCGGCGGGACGGAGGAACGCATTCTGCCGCAGCCGCGCGGTGGCTACTGGGGTTACTGGTGCATGGGCCGCCGCGGCATTTACCTGCTCGACACCGACAGGCCCGCGCCGCGGATTGTGTTCTACGATTTCTCGACGCAGAAGACTTCGACTGTGGCGACTCTGGATCGCGATCCGCCGCCGTATTCGGGGCTGACGATAGACCAGGGCGAGAACGCGCTGCTGATGACGGACGAGCGCAACGTGGACAGCCACATCACGCTTGTCGAAAACATGCAGTGATGCGAAGGGACTGTTGATGCGCAGTTGTCGCTCCAGGTTTCATCTTTGCTACGGTTGCGAAATCAATACGGTGTTCGGATAGTAATGGGCGAGAATGTCCTGGAAGCTGGCACCCGATGCCGCCATGCCGACTGCGCCAAGCTGGCACATTCCCACGCCGTGGCCTACGCTGTGACCTTCTAATTGCCAGCCGCCTGCTTCTGCCGCAACTGTGAAATCGCTGCCAGGAATCGCACTCCATCCCCACTGCCGCGCCTCTTGAATTCTGCGGGTTTCATTGCCGGGTTTTGGATTCTGGCTGCGATTGCTGATCGTGCTGTGCCAGGTGAATGGATGGCGCTGACAGTAGGCGCAGGGCACGGCGTAGTAGGGATACGCTTCGCCGGGCTCCATGCCGATGTCGCGCAAACTGCGGGTCTGGCCGCCGCAACGGCTGGAATAAAGAGCCGCCAGCGTTTTGCCGCGATACTGCAAGAGCACTCCGCGCGTTGCCTGTACGGCGCTCCAGACACGGCTTGCAGCGGGGGGCGGCGACTTGAGGAACTGGCAATGCGTGGTGTCGCAGAAGTCGAAGTTAGGATGGCGGGGACCCGCGGCCAGGAACGAGCGGGTTACTACGGCCTGGGCCTTGAGCGCCTCCATGGGATCGCTGTCGTTCATCTCCGCTGCCACGATGGAGGCGACAGCGGTTTCGCGATCCATGCGGACGACCGCGACCAGTTCGCCGCTCTCGGAGTGGATGGTGAGTTGGCCGCGATAGATGCGGTGGAACTTGCCGGGGACAGAGAGCCGGAAGGCGGCCGCGGAGCCGTCTCTGGCGGAGGCCGTCCAACTGAGTGCCGAACGGGAACCAACGACTACGCGATTACGGTCGGCACGGAAGATGAGCTGACGCCGGCCAGGCTCGCCGTTGAGGACGAGGCTTGCCGGTTTGCTGTCCGTGGCAACAGCGAGGACTTGTCCGCTGTCCTGCTCCAGAACCAATTGGTGGGGATGGAAGAGTTGCATTACGCCAATGCGAACTTGCTGCTGCGCGTCAGCCGCCGGGATGGCAGCCAGCAGTAGAAGAAGCGGCAGACGGGTGCACCAGATTCGGTGGCAGGTTATCTGGATGCGGTCACGGAGAGGTGCGGGATTGGACAATGTTCGCGGACTCATTGAGCGCCGGCTCCCAGGGAACGCAACATGGCGCCTGCGGTTCTGGCGCTTTCCGCGCCCGTTATGCCGTGCATGCGCATCAGTAGCAACAAGCGGGGTTGTACAGCGGGATAGAGAAGGAGCGTAAAGCCATCGGCGGAACCTTGGGGCGTATGCGAACAAACCGCTGTTCCGGTTTTGGCAAGGGCCGCATATTTTCCCAGAGCCGCGTCGACTGCGCGCGCGGTGCCGCGCTCCGCGGATAGGAGCATTCCTTTGACAATTCTGCTCTGAGTGGCCGATTGCTGCTCTGCGTGAAGTTTCAAATAGGCTTGGGCGAGCGCCTGCGGCGTTTCTTTCCAGGCGGCGCCCAATCCTACCAAACTGTCGTCCTTCGCGCTTGGCGCGGGGCCGGTTAGTCCATAGCGGGCGAAGGTCTGCGCGGCACGTTTGCGATCGAGTCCACTGGCCAA
>JARLGI010000102.1 GCA_031296115.1 Acidobacteriota bacterium
AATGCGGTAGCCGTTGTAGCCGCCGCGCTGCTGCCAACTGCGGTGCTCAGACTGCCAGTTCTGAGCGCGATGCTGCTGCCAGGTAGTCTGCTGTTGCTGCTGATAGGCATGCTGCTGTTGCTGCGTGGGCCGTAGCTGTGCAGGTCTAATGGCCTGCTGCTGAGCAGCCTGCTGTCGGTTCTGGCCCTGCTGCTGCTGGGCATGCTGCTGCTGCTGCGCCTGCTGCTTGTTCTGGTTCTGCTGTGGTTGCTGGGGGTGCTGTATCTGCTCCGGCGGCTGGACCGGCTTGGGGTGCCGTATCTGCTCCGGCGGCTGGAAGACCTTCTCCGGCGGCTGGGCCTGCTGCTTGTTCTGGTTCTGCTGTGGTTGCTGGGCGTGCTGTTGCTGCGGCTGGGCGTGTTGCTGTTCTGGTTTGGCTTGCTTTTCCTGGTTGGTCTGCTTTTCGCTTTGCTGTTCCTGCTGCGCGTAGCCAAAAGCAGTGGCTCCGAGAAGCACAAACAACAGAAATGCTCTTCTGACAACTCCAAATCGCTTCATAAGCGTGCCTCACATTTCAGATTAAGCGTAGCCACGTTGATTGACTGTCTCGTTTTGACCAGCTTAGGAAAGGATGTTTCCTGTGGCGGTTGCCGAGCTTTGGCCAGGGCCTCCCCTCATCTACAGCTGCGAAGGTGCTTGGCGCAGCACGGCAGGCGACGGACGGTACGCCAAGAACTCGCCTCTGTTGCCGAACTCTTTAAGTTCGGCCATTGTCGCCCTTGTCGTTATCGGTAGGATCGCGGAGAGTAGGGTCACCGGGGCGGCTTCTCCACTTGTGCATAGTCGTCTGATGAATTAAGCAGGCTAGGCCAGTGCCGAAGTGCAGAACGCACAGCGACGGGCCTCGATCGGGATATCACTCTGGCACTCTGGGCACTTCTTCTTGTCGGGTAAAGCCTGCTTCTCGAAACGCTTCATCAGAGTATTGACTGGCAAAACAACAAAGTAATATACGGCCGCGGCGATCAGCAGGAATGAGATGACCGCATTGAGAAAGTCACCGTAAAGAAACTTTGCTCCATTTGCCTCGAAGAAGAAGCTCGAAAAGTCGGGCTTGGCGGCGATAGCGGCAATCACAGGGGTGAGCAAATCTTTAACAAATGCGCTGACCACGGTACCGAATGCGGCGCCGATCACAACGCCCACGGCCAGATCAACTACGTTGCCGCGTAACACAAACTCGCGAAATCCTTTGAACATAGGCTTCTCCTGAGCAGGGTTCTCTTACGCTGAATTGATGCATCATGCAAATGGGACGCCACCGACCCAGTCGGGTAACCCCTCTTTCGGCTTCGGAGAAAGGGAACCCTCCGGCGAATTATAAGGCAGCAGGAACAGGAATCAAGATGTAAGCTGGCCGGGACCAGCGCTTGCAAAAGGGACTCCAAGCCGAAAGAGGCCGAGGGGCAGGGGAGCCTCGGCGGGGGTCAATTCTTGCTGCCATGAGGTCGGTGAGAGTCATGGCAGTGTGACGACCAGCCGCGTCTCCCTCTCCTACAGCACAGCCAAGGGTCAAATTATTGCTGCCAACGATCAAGTTCTCTGAAAAGAGACGCCACTTAGCAATCCCAATCACTTATAGTCGCACTCCCTCACCAAAAAGCACGCAATGTGACCTCAGTAGTCAGCTACGGGACACTGGGTTTTGCAGCTACGCGTAATCGATGGGGTGGTTTTCCAGCCAATGCTCATCGCTGACTATCCGCATCTCCTTGAGCGCGGAGTGTGTGAGGCTGGTTGCTACTCTACGGCTCTTCCAACTCACGACGGCGCAGAAAACCAGTAGGCTTCCCATGGCGCCATACGCAAGAGGATGGGAGGAGCGCCCGCGTCGATGTTCCACGTATGAGCCGAATAGGCCGGCGCATGCACCCACTGCGGCTAACCTCAAAGAGGCTAGAGCCGTCTCAGACAGAACAGCGGAAAGGGATCGGCCATCGAACGCGGCAGGCTGCCCTGCGCGAATTCCGGAGAGACCAGCGCTGACTAGCTTCCGGCCGTAGCCGACGGTGCTTGCGACTGATTCGGGGCGATTCATGGGAGCACTCCTCACTGGCGACTCAAGTCCGGCGTGTTCGCACGTGGCAACAGGACTTTGGAACACATCTGACCTCAGGTATTCTCGACTTCAGTTCTGAGCGTGCCATAGTTCCCAACTTTCGTCTGTGACGTCGGGCACGAGATACCGTGACGTTCAGACAGACTGCTCATCCGTATGCATTACTGGGTAAACCTGTGTCGTTTTGCCCTGTCCTAGTGTGACCCGCCTCACACTGGACAGCGCCACACCTCACAGCACATATCGCCCCGGCGACGCATAATACCCAGCAACAGCAACAGGTGCTACGGACCCAAGTCGCCACTTCCCATCGTAATGGTTGCCAGCACTTGAGAACCGCTGTTTTTCTCGGAGATATCGCGAGTCATGGTGGGAGGCATACAATCCCCCGCGCTAGCAAACTACGGATCGATCCCAGGGCAAGTTCTGTTCTCGATCATCGCTCTCCTGGGGATCGCGTGCTTCACCTACATTGTGATGAGGCGTCTGACGCCGCTGCTTCGCGGCGAGCGCGATTTCCGTTTTGATCGGCCGTTAATCCGGTTGGGCAGGTTAGCGCAATACTGGCTGGGACAATGGAAGCACCCGCGCTACAGGTTCGCCGGCGTCCTGCACGTTCTCATCTTCGCGGGGTTTCTCATTCTGGCAACCCGCGCCTTTGCCTTGCTCGTTCTCGGTATTTCCGGCCATTTCATCGTTCCAGGGTTCTCCGGTATGGCCGGCCAGATGTATGAGGCCATCAAGGATTACGCTGCAACCATCGTGTTCTCATGCATGGTGGTTGCTGCGGTTCGCCGGATCGTCGTTAAGCCTGCGCGCTACGCGGTGCCTGCGAAGTACGGCAAAGGCCATGGGGCAGACGCCATCTTCCTGTTGGCGCTGATCGCGGTCCTGATGGCGTCTGAAAGTCTGTTTAAGGCCAGCGAGTCTGCTCTGCAGGCGCAGCAGAGAGGCGGGGTTGAATTCCTGGCCGTGCTGTCACTACCGTGGATGTTAAAAAACCTGCTCAGCGAAACGTCAACGGCGGCGTTGTGGAATGTCTATCGGGGAGCCTACCTCCTCGATGTACTGACCTTCTACTTCCTCCTCTGTTATCGGCCGTTCGGCATCCAGTTCCATGTGGAGACGTCGCTGTTCAATGTTTACTTCGCAAAGCTGGACCGCGGAACGGTGAAGCCGGTCCGTTGGGGTGTTTCGGACGAGCAGTTGGACCAGGTGAAATCCTTCGGGGTGAAAAAGTTCGAGGACTTCACCTGGAAGCACATGCTGGATTTCTATTCCTGCGCCGACTGCGGACGCTGCTCCGATCAATGTCCAGCGAACGCCGCAGGGAGGCTCTTGTCGCCGCGGTTCCTGACGATCAAGGCAAGAGATTATGCGTTTCGGCACTATCCGATGCTCGGCGGGCCGGGGAACGGGAATCCGTTGATTGGCGGCATTTATTCCGAGGATGAAATCTGGTCTTGCACCACGTGCGGCGCCTGTGAAGAAGAGTGCCCGTTGCTGATTGAGTACATCGACAAGATCGTTGATTTGCGACGCGGCCTGGTCGATGACGGCTATGTGCCCAAGTCCATCCAGAAAGCCTTGAAGGCCCTGGAAAGCCGCGGCAATCCCTACGGCAAGATGGAGAAGAAGAGGACCGACTGGGCGAAAGCCCAGGAGTTCCAGGAAACCTGTGACGTCAAGACATTGAACGGGACGAATGGCGCTGGCACGTTGTATTTCGTTGACAGCATCACCTCGTTCGATGACCGGATGCAGGCGATTGCGCGATCGACCGCCAGGATTCTCGACCACGTCGGAGAACCGTTCGGGATTCTCGGCGGCGCGGAAAAGGACAGCGGCCACGATGTCCGGCGGTTTGGCGAAGAGACGCTCTTCATGGCGCTGCGCGACCACAATGTGGAGGCCATCAAAGCGTCGGGAGTCCAGCGCATCGTTACCGCCGACCCGCACGCCTACAACGCGCTCAAACATGATTACAAGGATGTGCCGCCGGTGGAGCACATCAGCCAGGTGATCGCACGCGAGGTGAGGGCGGGAAAGCTTGCGCTCGCCCCGGTCGAAAACCCCGACAACGTGTATGCCTACCACGACCCGTGTTACCTGGGGCGGCACAACCAGGTGTATGACGATCCGCGCAACGTGCTGGACGCGGTTCCTGGTCTGAAGCGGGTCGAGATGAAGCGCTGCCGGGACCGCTCGTTCTGTTGCGGTGGTGGCGGACTGATGTTGTTCTACGAGCCCCAGGAAACAGAACGTATGGGCGTCAAGCGGGTCAGGATGGCCGCCGAGGCCGGGGCTAATGTGATCGTGACCGCCTGCCCGTTCTGCATGACGAATATTGAAGACGCGATCAAGGTGACAGGTATGGAAGGGAAAATGACCGCGATTGATCTGGCGGAACTGGTTGATCAGCAAATTGCGCGGCCACCGTCCGTGCAAATGGAGATTAGGCAAGAGAACGCGATGGCCTGACACAGCGCCGAGGAACGCCAGTCAGGAAAGAGAAATTGCAACAGAAGCAATTCTGGGAGAGCGATTGTGGAGATTCTAGTTTGCGTCAGACGCGTGCCCGACACTGCGGAGAACGAGATCCGACTCAACAGCGCGGGAAACGACATTGAGCGGGGCGACCTGGTTTATTCGGTGAATGAATGGGATAACTACGCGGTCGAGGAAGCGCTGCAGATTGTCGCTCGCATCGGTGGCAAGGTGACGGTCGTTACCGTGGGCGGCGAAGAGGATGAGGAGGTCCTGCGCCGGGAGATGGCCATGGGTGCCAACCAGGGCGTGCTGATTGCGGACGAAGCCTTAAACGGGTCCGACGGCAAAGGCATCGCCACAGTTCTCAGGGCCTTTGTGCAGCAGGGGCATTACGAGCTGATCCTGACCGGCGTCCAGGCCGAGGACGGCGGCGCCCAAGTGGGTGGGATGCTCGCTGCCACGCTCGATTACCCCTTCGCCTCGCTGGTGAACTCCATTGAAGTCCTTCCCGGCGGCAAGCTGAAGATCAGCCGGGAAATCGCGGGGGGCAACAAGGAGATGAACGAGATCGATCTGCCCTGCGTGCTCTCCATTCAGACCGGCATCAATGAGCCGCGCTATGTCGGCATGCGCGGCATCCGGCAGGTGGCCGGGTTGGAAATCCCGACCTTCACAGCATCAGCGTTAGGCGTGGACGTCGGGACCGTGGGGGTGGCTGCGGCCAGAGTGAAGCGGACGGATTATTTCGTGCCCGCACTGGGCAAGGGGGCCGAGATGCTACAAGGCAGCAGCGAAGAAATCATCGAGAAGCTCGTTGCATTGATGAAAGCAAAAGGAGGGCTGAACTGATGGCTCCCATCTTCGCCTACATCGAACATCATGGCGGCGTGGCCGACGACTCCGCGACCGAGCTCTTGGCCGCCGCAAGAAAGATCGACGCCAACGCCTCGCCCATCGCGATTGTGGCCGGCTATGGCCCGGAGTTCGACGCGGTTTGTACAACAGCCTGTGCTTCCTACGACGAAGTTTGGAAGGTCGCCAACCAAAGTCTGGCCTATCCCAATGCTGAATTAGTCCGCAAGGCGCTGGTGCAGGTGCTGCCGAAAGGCTGCCTCTTGCTGGTCCCCCACGATCATTTCGGAATCGACCTGTCCCCGGGTCTTTCAGTAAAGCTCAATGCGGCTTTTGTCTCCGACGTGATGGGAGTCGAGGGCACGGAAGGCGCCAATCTCAAACTGGTTCGCCAGGAATTCGGGGGACAGGTAAGCGCTCATGTTCGTTGCGATGTCTCGTCCGGGGCCATTTTCAACCTGCGTCCGGGAGCGTTCAAGCCGATCGAGGCAGTCCCCGCCAATGGGCGCCTGGTGGACAAATCGTCCGAGGTCGGGACCCTCGTGGGCGGACGCCGCTACCTGGAGACGATCGTGGCCGAAGCGGGAGATGTTGACATCACGAAGGAACCGCTATTGGTTTCGGTCGGTCGCGGCATCCAGGACAAAGACAATATCGCTCTTGCCGAGGATCTCGCTAAGGCCTTAGGAGCAGCCGTGAGTTGCTCGCGGCCCGTGGTGGACGCCAAGTGGCTGCCGAAGTCGCGGCAGGTAGGCTCGTCCGGTCAAACTGTGAAACCCAAAGTCTATCTGGCGTGCGGCATCAGCGGTTCCTTCCAGCATCTGGCCGGCATTAAAGGCAGTCCTTTGATCGTCGCCATCAACAAGAACCCCAAGGCACCGATTTTCCAGGTGGCCGATGTCGGAATTGTTGCCGACATCCTGGAGTTTTTGCCGGAATTGACTAACAAGATCCGCGAAGCGAAAGGCGCTTCAGTCTAGGAAAAGAGGGGCACCGCCAGTGATTACAAAGAAAACGCTGAATCTCAGTTTGAAATCGCTTCGGGATTTTGCCAAGAAGCGCCTGCCTGACGCCGATCTGATCGCGTTGGATGAACGCGACGAATGCCCGGAGGAGATAGTCCGGCACATGAGCCACCCGGACAAACTGGGCATTCAACTCCTGTTCCTTCCGGAAGAGTACGGCGGCATGGGCGGGAGCACCTTCGACGTCTATCTCATTTGCGAACAGATGGCGCGGATCGATCTGGGTGTCGCCACCAGCTTGTTCGCCACATTCCTTGGCAGCGATCCCATAACTTTCGGCGCCACTCCTGAGCAAAAGAAAAAATGGCTGGGTCGTATTGCCGAAGAAGGGACTCTGTTCGCCTACGGCGCGACGGAGCCGGAAGCCGGCAGCGACTTGGGCGCGCTGAAGACGACCGCCGAACGCGTTGAGAAAGACGGCAAGATCGTCGGCTACAAGATCAACGGCAGCAAGCAGTGGATCAGTAACGGTGGCATCGCCGATGTTTACACCATACTGGCCAACTCGCCCGCCGGGCCGAGCTGGTTCATCGTGGAAAGGGACGCGCCTGGCTTCACCCACGACAAGCCGGAAGACAAGCACGGCATACGGCTGAGCAACACGGCGGCCCTTGGGCTGGATAACGTGTATGTCGATGCCGACCGGCTCGTCGGCGGCGTAGAAGGCCAAGGCTTGCTACAGGCGCAGATGGTCTTTGGTTACACGCGAGTGATGGTAGCGGCGTTCGGCCTCGGCGCGGGCTGGGCCGCTCTCGATCGAGCCATACCGTATTCCACCAAGCGCATTCAGGCCGGATCGCCGCTGTCGGAAAAGCAAGGCTACACCCACAAGTTGATTCTGCCGCACGTCGTCCGGCTGGAGGCCGCACGCTCGTATATCGAGGAAACCGCGGAGCGCATCGACGCCGGCGAGGGTAGCCTGAACACCGAAGGCGCTATCGCGAAGTACATGGCTACAGAGGCGGGTAACGCGGCAGCGGAGGCCAGTATTCAGGCCCTGGGTGGCTACGGTTACACCCACGAATACATGGTGGAGAAGATCAGCCGGGACGTTCGCATCACCACCATTTACGAAGGTACCTCCGAGATCATGGAGATGACCATCAGCCGCGATCGCTGGCAGCTTCACCTGAAGACCCGTGGGCAGCACTATCACGACAAAGCGCGGCAGTTCGAGGAGCTTCACAGCCGCCATGCGATGGTAGGCGCCGACGTGGTGGCGCTGGCTCTCCACGCGCTGGCGGAAATCATGGAGAAGGCCCGCCTGGCGCGACTTACCCGCTATCAACACATCCTGTTCCGCCTGGGAGAGCTGATCGCCTACGCCGAGTGTGCGGGCAGCCTGGCCGGCCGCGCGGCGCGCTTGGCGGAAGGCAAGCTCAACGAAAAAGCCAACCAGCGCTTTGATGCGGCGTGGTTGACGGCGCTGAGCCGCGTCTTCGCTCGCGAAGCAGCGCTCAAGGTCGCAGAGGACGGTTTGCGGTGGGTAACTGGTGCCGGCGGCATAAACGGCGCCGAGATGGCGGCGTTCGAACTTGCCTTGGGGCTGCCCGCGATCCACCGCGCACAAGCAGGGCTAATCGCAGACATGGATTACTTAGCCGACGTACTTTACGGCCGGGCGCAAAAACACATAACCGAAGAGCGCATGGAAGTCGCACTCCAACACTAGAAACAAGCATGGCACAGGCCTGTGTTCAATCTCCAGGCTGCATGCTCCCAGAAGAGGAAAGTCATGGAAAACACCGCCCATCGAGCGATTGCCATCGTAGGGGTGGGAGCGGTCCTGCCCGACGCCCCCAACGTACCGGCGTTTTGGAACAATATAAAGGAAGGCCGTTACAGCATCACCGAAGTCACTCCCGACCGTTGGGACCCAGCGCTGTACTACGATGCCGACCCTGCAGCGCCGGACAAGACGTACTCCAAGATTGGCGGATGGGTGCGCGAGTACTCGTGGGAGCCCATGAAATGGCACCTGGCAATTCCACCCCGCGTGGTTGACGCCATGGACCAGGCGCAAAAATGGGCCATCGCGTGTACCCGCGAAGCACTGGAGGATTACGGATACCCGCAGCGTGCGCTGAACCTCGATCGCACGGCTGTGATTCTGGGCAACGCCATGGCGGGGGAAAAGCATTACCTAACTTCGTCGCGCGTGTTCTTCCCGGAGTATGCCCGAGACCTGGCCGGCAGTTCCAGCTTTGCCGCCTTGCCGGAACCGGTGCGGCGCGCCATTACCGCTGAGATGCACCAACGCATTGACCAGCGCCTACCCGCGATCACCGAAGACAGCATGCCGGGCGAATTGGCCAACTGCATTGCCGGCCGCATTGCGAATATCTACAACTTTCACGGTCCGAACTATGTGTGCGACGCCGCCTGTGCGTCGGCCATGGCGGCCATGAGTTCGGCGGTGGAAGGCCTGATCGAGAACGATTTCGACGTCGCGATTACTGGCGGTATCGACCGCAACATGGGAGCGCCAACGTTCGTGAAGTTTTGTAAGATTGGCGCGCTTTCCGCAACCGGGACCCGGCCCTACGCGGAAGGGGCTGACGGCTTTGTAATGGGCGAAGGCGCCGTCATCTTCCTGCTGAAACGTCTGGCCGATGCCGAGCGCGACCAAGACAAAATTTACGCCGTGCTGCGCGGTATCGCCGGATCCAGTGATGGGAAGGGCAAGGGCATTACGGCTCCCAATCCTGTGGGGCAGAAGCTGTGCGTGGAGCGGGCGTGGGAAAATGCCGGCCTGCCTCCGGCGACCGTGACCCTCATTGAAGGCCACGGCACGTCGACTCGCGTAGGTGATGTGGTCGAAGCGCAAAGCATGGCCGAGGTGTTAAGCAGTTCTCATCTTCCCACTCACACTGTAGCGCTGGGCTCTGTAAAGTCGAACATTGGGCACCTCAAAGGGGCGGCCGGCGGGGCCGGAATGTTGAAGGCAGCCCTGGCGCTGCGGGACAAGGTCTTGCCGCCCAGCTTGCATTGTGAGCATCCCAGTCCGGACATCGACTTTGCCCACTCTCCTCTATATGTGAATACCGCCCTGAAACCCTGGACCATCCCCGCAGACAGCGTTCGGCGTGCTGGCGTCAGTGCCTTCGGTTTCGGTGGCACCAACTTCCACGTGGTTATGGAGGAGCACATTCCCGGCAGACTGAACGGAAACGGTAAACGGGCAGTGGCAGTTCCCACAGCAGCCCCAGCAAAGATGGATGTGGCCCTACAGGCAGACAGTAACGCCCCTGTTCCGGCGCAAGTGTCTTTGAAGTCGCCATTGCGCGGTGCGGTGGTTGTCGGAGCCGCCTCAGAGGCGGAACTGGTCGAACGTTTGCGCGGCCTGCAGAAGGCGGCTGCGGCGGGGAACGCCCCGCCACCGATCGTTCCGGATGAATCGGACTTGCGTGGAACAGAGCGTTTGGCGATCGACTACGCAGACGCTGCTGAGTTCGCGGACAAGGCGAGCGCCGCGCTCAAAGCGCTGGCGGCCAATCAACCCGCCGTCTGGAAAGCCCTACGCGCGCGCGGCATCTTCCGCGGTCACGGACCTGCGCCGAAGGTGGCGTTTCTCTACACTGGCCAGGGCTCGCAGTACGTAAACATGCTTCAGGAATTGCGTGCGGCCGAGCCGATTGTGGCAGAGACCTTCGCGGAAGCGGATCGGGTGATGACCCCACTCCTCGGCAAGCCGCTGAGCGACTTCATCTTCGTTGACCCAACCGACGCAAACGCGGTGGCGAGGGCGGAAGAAGACCTGCGCCAAACCGAGATCACTCAGCCGACGGTGCTGGCCATCGACCTTGCGATCACCCGTCTTCTGGCCGCCTACGGTGTTCAGCCGGACATGACCATGGGACACAGTTTGGGCGAATACGGCGCGCTGGTCGCTGCCGGCGCTCTTACCTTCCACGACGCGTTGGAAGCGGTCAGCGCCCGCGGCCGCGGAATGACGCAAGTGGCTGTCGGGGACAACGGAAAGATGGCCGCCGTCTTTGCTCCCCTGGCAGAGATTGAGCGAATCTTGAAGACCATCAACGGCTACGTCGTCATCGCCAACATTAACAGTTTGCAACAGGGGGTGATCGGAGGCGCTAGCGATGCGGTTGCACAGGCCATACAGGCCTTCCTGCAATCTGGCTACAACGTGGTGGAGTTGCCGGTCAGCCACGCTTTCCACACCTCGATTGTGGCTCCCGCCAGTAAGCCGCTGCGCCAGATGCTAGCGCGACTGCCTCTGCAATCGCCACGACTGCCGGTTGTGGCTAACGTGAACGGCGAGTTCTATCCCAGCGGGAGCGATGTCGTCCCACAGATGCTCGACCTCCTTGCCCAACAGGTCGCGTCCCCGGTGCAATTCGTAAAGGGGCTGCAGACGCTCTACGACGCTGGAGCGCGGGTCTTCGTCGAGGTTGGCCCCAAGAAAGCCCTGCAGGGCTTTGCCGAAGATGTGCTCGGCGATCGCGGCGATGTGCTTTCGCTGTTTACCAATCATCCCAAACTCAGTGATGCTACGGCCTTCAATCAGGCGCTGTGCGGCCTGTACGCATCCGGCTTGGGTCAAAGAGAGCACATCTCTCGCACGGTAACCACCAGCACGGTGGAAAGCATGACCGCTGCCCCACCCGCAGAAGCTGCCACAAAGCCAATCCAATCCGCGCCGCCGGTGGCAAGCACTCGGGTCAGTCCGTCGAATGGTGATCGTTTCACCCAACTCGGTCGCATGTTGGCCGAGGTTCTCGAGCGCAGCGGTTACCAGGCCCAGGACTCCCAGCCCGCCGGCTTGAACCGTGAACCGGTGGTGATCACCGGAGCGGCCTTAGGCCTGCCGGGAACCGAGCACATCTTCGACGACGGCAATATTGAACGCATCCTCAGGGGCGATCAGTTTATCAAGCCGATCCCCTCGCAGTTCCGCCGCGACATGCTCGACAAACGCATTACGCGCCTAGTGAAGAGCGCCAGCGGAGAGGCCAGATTTGACACCATTGAGGATGTCGCGGACGTCATCAAACTGGCGGGTCGCGGAGCTGAATTCGATCTGGAAAAAGAATTCGGCGTTCCCTCCGATCACCTGGCCGCCCTCGACCGCGTTACCCGCCTGGCTATCGGAGCGGGAATCGACGCGCTGCGTGACGCCGGCATCCCGCTGGTCATGCGCTATAAGACCACCAGCAAAGGCACCCAGTTGCCCGACCGTTGGGGACTGCCAGACGCTCTGCGCGACGACACCGGTGTAATTATGGGTTCGGCCTTCCCGGGTTATGACTCCTTCGCTGATGAGATGGCGCGTTATTACGCGGACCATGCCCGCCGCGAGCAATTGGCCTCGCTGGAAAGCATGGTCGCCTTGGTAGCGGGGACAAACGGTCATTCGCCCCTCGCTCAGGAGATCGTCCGAAAGATCGAAGAACTGCGCGCCGCAATCGAGAAAGAGCCGTACGTCTTCGACCGGCGCTTCCTGCTCAAGACCTTGTCGATGGGACATTCGCAGTTCGCCGAACTCATCGGCGCCCGGGGTCCCAACACCCAAATCAATGCAGCTTGCGCTAGTACCGCACAAGCCGTTGGGCTGGCAGAGGACTGGATCAGCGCCGGGCGGTGTCGCCGCGTGGTCATCATCTCGGCGGACGATGTTACTTCGGACCACCTGATCGGATGGATGGGCGCCGGCTTCCTGGCCAGCGGAGCGGCAGCCACCGACGAAAGAGTGGAAGAGGCCGCAATTCCCTTCGACCGCCGCCGGCACGGCCTGATTATGGGCATGGGCGCCGCCGCCCTTGTAGTTGAGAGCCTGGACGCCGCGCGGGAACGCGGAATCCAGCCTATTTGCGAAGTGCTGGGCGCGGTGACGGCCAATAGCGCATTTCATGGCACTCGCCTCGATGTCCAGCACATCGGCCAGGTGATGGAGAACATGGTGGCCGGGGCCGAAAAGAGCGCCGGCATTGCACGCGCTGACGTGGCGCCGAAGATGGTTTTCGTTTCCCACGAAACCTACACCCCCGCGCGTGGCGGCAGCGCCTCAGCGGAGATCCACGCACTGCGCCGCGTCTTCGGCGACGGTGCGGACCAAATCGTGATCGCCAATACCAAAGGCATGACGGGCCACGCGATGGGCACCGGCATCGAAGATGTCCTCGCGGTCAAGACCCTGGAAACGGGACTGGTGCCGCCGGTTGCCAACTTCCAGGAGGTCGACCCGGAGTTGGGCCCGTTGAACCTGTCGAAGGGCGGCGCCTATCCCATCCAGTATGCATTGCACCTGGGCGCCGGTTTCGGTTCGCAGATCAGCATGATTCTGTTGCGTTGGGTGCCGACGAAGGACGGGATTCGTCCCAGCCCCAATACTCTGGGCTACTCCAATCGTATTGCCGATAAGACCGCCTGGAGCACTTGGCTAAGTCGGATGGCGGGCTACCCGGTGGCGGATCTGGAAGTGGTTCACCGCACGCTGCGTGTGCGCGATCAAGGCCTGGCAGCGCGGATCGCTGTAGCCGCCAGGGAAGTGCGACCAGTACCGGCGCCAACTGCGACGGCAATCAAGGTCGCTGAGCCGAGCCCAAGCGCAACGGTCGAATCGCAGCCGAGCGCGAAGGTCCAGGTCGCCGCGCCCCTGCCTTCCGCCCCGGCACAACCCACTGCGCAGGGCGATTCGGTGAAGGACCGCATCCTGGCCCTCATGGTGGAGAAGACCGGCTATCCGAAGGATATGCTGGACGTGGATCTCGATCTCGAGGCGGACCTCGGGGTTGACACCGTCAAGCAGGCGGAGATGTTCGCGGCCATCCGCGAGATCTACAACATCCCGCGCGACGAGAACCGCAAGCTGCGCGACTATCCCACCCTCGCCCACGTGATCCGGTTCGTGTACGAGAAGCGGCCCGACCTGGCTGGCGTGACTCCCTCGCCGGTAGCCATCGAGTCGAAGAAAGAAATTAAGCTCACCACGCCAGCACCCGCAGTTACATCCGTGCAGAACTTGGCCGACGATTCGGTGAAGGAACGCATCTTGACCTTGATGGTGGAGAAGACCGGCTACCCGAAAGACATGCTGGACCTCGATCTCGATCTCGAAGCGGACCTTGGCGTTGACACCGTCAAACAGGCGGAAATGTTCGCAGCCATCCGCGAGATCTACAACATTCCGCGCGACGAAAGCCGCAAACTGCGCGACTACCCCACCCTCGCCCACGTGATCCGCTTCGTCTACGGAAAGCGCCACGACCTCGCACCGGGGGTTTCGCCGGCAACGACCAACCTGGACATGGCCGCTGCCCCTGCACCAGCCGTCGCCGCAGAAGTGACCGCGCCCGCCGTACCGCCTCAGTTTTTGCCCGCCGGCGATTCTGTGAAGGAACGCATTCTGGAATTGATGGTCGAGAAGACCGGCTACCCCAAGGACATGCTGGATCTCGACCTCGATCTGGAGGCTGACCTCGGCGTGGATACCGTCAAGCAGGCGGAGATGTTCGCGGCGATTCGCGAAATCTACAACATCCCGCGCGACGAAAATCGCAAGCTTCGCGATTATCCAACTCTGGCGCACGTAATCCGGTTTGTATATGAGAAACGGCCTGATTTGGCTGCAGAAGCTTCGCCGTTCCCAACGATAACCGAGTCATTGACGGAGGTCGCATTGTCCGCCGCGCCAGGCGCATCGGTCGTACCCATCCAAACTGCGCCGGATGAATCCTACGACTCCATCAGGGAGAAGATATTGCAGATCGTCGCCGAGAAGACGGGCTATCCAATCGACATGCTGGATTTGGATCTCGACCTCGAGGCCGACCTCGGAGTTGACACCGTCAAGCAGGCTGAAATGTTGGCCGCCGTGCGCGCGGCCTACAGCATCCCGCGCGACGAAAACCTCAAGCTGCGCGATTTCCCCACGCTGGCGCACGTCATCCAATTTGCACAAGCGAGACGACCGGGAGCAGTGGCCCCCGCGCAAACTATCGAGCTAGGTGACGGGGCCGGAACCGCAAGAGAAGTGACCGTGGTTGAGGCTCCAACTCCGTCTGCAACTCCGCGACCGATTGCCGCCAGCTTCGACGCGGCGAACCGGATCCCGCGCCGAGTGCCTGTGCCCAACCTCCGTCCGCCCTTGGCCCTGTGCAAACCGACTGGCGTAACTCTTAGCGCCGGCAAACGCGTGGTCATCATGCCGGATAGGGGTGGGATCGGGAAGGCACTCACCGCGCGCCTGCAGGCGCTTGGGATTGAAGTACTGTCCCTTGACAACAACACCTCAACCGCTGAGGCGGTGACACAAACCCTCAAACAATGGTTGACCGCGGACCCAATCCACGGTGTCTATTGGCTGACCGCGCTGGACGACGATGGTCCCCTTGGCGACATGGACCTGAGCGCCTGGCACAAGGCGTTGCAGCTGCGCGTCAAATTGCTTTATGCTGCGATGCGCGTTCTGTATGAACAAGTTGCTGCGCCGGGAACCTTCCTCGTCACGGCGACACGACTTGGCGGCCAGCATGGTTACGACGAGGCCGGAGCGCTGGCTCCGCTGGGCGGCGCGGTCGCCGGCTTCACCAAGGCTTACAAGCGAGAGCGGGCGGACGCCCTCGTGAAGGTGGTCGATTTCGAGGCGATCGCCGACGCCCCAGAAGTTGCCGGCCTACTCATCGAAGAAACGCTGCGCGATCCCGGTGCGGTCGAGATCGGCTATAGGAACGAGCTGCGCTGGACGGTCGGCCTGCGGGAACAACCCGCAAACGATGGTCAACCTGGCATCAAACTGGACAAAGACAGCGTCTTTGTGATTACCGGCGCTGCCGGCAGCATCGTGTCGGCTATCACGGCAGACTTGGCTGCGGCTTCCGGCGGCACGTTTTATCTGCTTGATCTGGTTCCGGAGCCGGACGCGAACAATCCGGACCTCAAGCGCTTCACCAGTGACAAGGAAGGTCTTAAGCGCGATCTATTTACGCGCATACAAGCTCGCGGCGAGCGGGCTACTCCTGCGCTGGTTGAGAAAGAGCTCGCAGCTCTGGAGCGATCCCAAGCCGCGCTGAGCGCAATCGAGGCCGTCCGGGCAGCCGGCGGCACGGCGCAATACTTCAGCGTCAATCTAACGGACGCAGACGCGGTGGCCAAGGTCATCCATCACGTGCGGCAAAATCATGGACGCATTGATGTCCTGGTGCACGCAGCCGGTCTGGAGCGCAGCCATTTCCTGCCTGAAAAGGGCCCGCGTGAGTTCGACGTGGTCTTCGACGTCAAGGCCGATGGCTGGTTCAATCTTCTGCGCGCTATTGGCGACATGCCTCTTGGTGCGACCGTAGCCTTCAGTTCGATTGCCGGTCGATTCGGCAATGGTGGACAGACAGATTACAGCGCTGCCAATGATCTGCTCTGCAAGTTGACCTCGAGCTTCCGCACCACTCGGCCGAGAACGCGTGGCATCGTCATCGACTGGACAGCCTGGGGTGGCATTGGCATGGCGACGCGCGGTTCGATTCCGAAGATGATGGAGGCGGCGGGCATTGACATGCTCGCGCCCGAGGCGGGCATTCCGTGGATCCGCCGCGAGCTCACCTCCGGCGCGACCTCCGGGGAAGTTGTGGCGGGCGAGGGTCTCGGTATCTTGCTTAACGAGTGGGACGCAACTGGAGGCCTGAGCACGGATGCAATTCAAGCAGCGATTGAACAGCGCCTGCCGGGGCACGGCCCCATGGTCGGCAAGATTACGGGCATGTACCTGCACCGCGGCTTGACCATGGAGACAACCCTGGATCCCAACATGCAGCCGTTCCTGAATGATCATCGGATCGAGGGCACACCAGTGCTACCCGGCGTAATGGGGATTGAGGCGTTTGCCGAAGCTGCTCTTTGCGTGCATCCCGGCTGGTACGTGGAAGCAGTGGAAGAGGTAAACTTCCTGGCTCCTTTCAAGTTCTACCGCAATCAACCGCGGACAGTGACCATCCACGCTGTCTGCCGCCCTCAAGGCGACAGGCTGGTGACTGATTGCCGATTAATCGGCCGGCGGATGCTACCCAACCACACGCAGCCGCAAGAGACGACCCATTTTACAGCGCGCGTGCGGCTGACCAAGCAAGCCCCGGCAGCGGTGACCGGAAGGCTCATCACCCGGTCGTCCGATTCCATCGTGGAAGCTGCTGAGATTTACCGTATCTACTTCCATGGCCCGGCGTACCAGGTGCTGGAGAGCGCCTGGTGGGACGGCGAACGCATGATCGGACTGCTGGCAGATGGATTGCCGGACAACCATCAGCCGTCGGAGCTGCCGACCCTGATGGCGCCTCGGCTGATCGAGCTTTGCTTTCAGACTGCCGGCCTGTGGGAAATGACGGTACGGAACCGGTTCGGACTGCCCCGGGACGTTCACAAAGTTTCCTTGTTGCGGGCTCCGGATCTGGCGGAGAGCGAACTGTATGCGGTCGTCACTCCGAATCCAGAGGAAGGGACTTTCGATGCGGAAGTGGTGGACGTCGCCGGAAACTGTTACTTGCGTTTGACTGGTTACCGCACGGCGGCATTGCCGGAGGCGCTCACTGCGGAGCAGGAGAAGTCTTGGCAAGCCGCCATGACGCCGGAAGGTGTCGCGTCTTCATGAACTCACTAGATTGTCGTGATCTTTGTAGAATGGGTGGCCCATGCACCGCGAATTTCAACGAGTAGCTATTGTCAATCGCGGTGAAGCCGCCATGCGCTTCATCCACGCCGCCCGCGAGTTCAACCAGGAACACAGCGCGGGATTGTGTACCATCGCGCTCTATACCGATCCTGACCGCCACGCCATGTTCGTGCGCGAGGCCGATGAGGCCGTGTATCTCGGCCCCCCGCAGGTCATCGACCCGCATACGAACCATCTCAAGTGCAGTTACGTGGACTACGGCCATCTTGAGCGCGCGTTGGCGACTGCACGCGCCGAGGCAGCCTGGGTGGGCTGGGGCTTCGTAGCCGAGCACGCCCAGTTTGCCGACCTCTGCCGCGACATGGGCATCGTGTTCATCGGACCCGATGGCGATGTGATGCGGCGGCTGGGCGACAAGATTTCTTCGAAGCTCCTGGCGGAGCAAGCGCAGATTCCGATCGCCGCATGGAGCGGCGGGCCGGTGGAGACACTGAGTAATGCCAGGCGCCACGCCGAGCGCCTGGGGTATCCCCTCTTCATCAAAGCCACGGCAGGTGGCGGCGGTCACGGTATTCGCCGCGTTCATTCGGCGAACGAGCTGGAAAAAGCCTTTGAGGGCGCTCGTGCCGAGGCGTTTAAGGCCTTTGGGGATCCGACTGTTTTCATGGAACAACTGGTCGGCGGTGCGCGCCATGTCGAGGTCCAAGTCATTGCCGATCAGCACGGTACGACGTGGGCGGCCGGCGTGCGCGACTGTACCATTCAGCGCCGGCACCAGAAGGTCCTGGAAGAAGCGCCCTCGCCTGCACTAACTCCTGAACAAGACCAATCGTTGCGCGAAGCTGCAATCCGCTTAAGCGGTGCGGCCGGTTATCACAACGCGGGCACGGTCGAGTTCTTGTACCAGCCGGAAAGCCAACGCTTCTTGTTCATGGAGATGAACACCCGTCTGCAGGTTGAACATCCCGTTACGGAGTGTACGACTGGTATCGATCTGGTCAAGCTTCAGATCCATGTGGCACACGGTGGGCATCTGGAAGGCGAGCCGCCTCGGACGACGGGTCATGCCATTGAGGTACGACTGAACGCGGAAGATCCTGACAACGGGTTTGCGCCGTCGCCAGGCGTGATTGAGCGCTTCCGCATCCTGACGGGGCCGGGGGTGCGAATCGACACTGGCGTCGAAGAGGGCGATACCGTGCCGGCGGAGTTCGACTCGATGATCGCCAAGATCGTCGCTTACGGCCAGAACCGAAAAGAAGCGCTGTCGCGGCTACACCGTGCCCTGCGCGAGAGCGTCGTCGTCATCAGGGACGGCGGTAGCAATCGCGCGTTTCTTATGGAACTGGTGGGTCGCGCGGAGGTGCAGAGCGGAGAGGTTGATATCGGCTGGCTCGATCGCCTGGCGGTAACAGGCGGTCATCTTTCCCGGCAATACGCTGAGGTCGCTCTGCTGCAAGCAGCCATTGAGGCTTATAACAGCGAGCTGAAGGTGGAACAGGCCCAGTTCTATGCTTCGGCTTTGCGCGGACGGCCGCAGGTCCGGGACGAGGTGGGGCACACCCTCGAGCTGCGCTACGGTGACGGTTCCTACTCCGTCAGGGTTTGCCGCCTCGGCCTTCAACAGTACCGGGTGGAAGTGGATGGGGCGCGCATGGACGCGCATCTGGAGCGGCTCGGGCCCTTCGAATACTGGCTCACCGCTTTTGGGCAACGCTTTCATGTGGTCTCGGTGGAGCAGGGACTGGGCTACCGGATCGAACTGAATGGCGCCTCTCACCGCATTGATCGAGATGACGGTGGCATGGTGCGCGCCCCGTCGCCGGCGGTAGTGGTTTCCGTCGCCGTGAATCCGGGCGATATGGTTTCTACCGGCCAGCGCCTGGTGGTAATCGAAGCCATGAAGATGGAGACCCAGGTGGTCGCGCCCTTTCCGGGAAGGGTCCGGCAGGTGATGGCCATACCGAATGTCCAGGTCAGCACCGGCGCGCCGCTGTTGCAGATCGAGCCCTTGGCCGACCGGAAGTTCGCGGCAGCAACCCAGCGATTGTCATTCCCGGCATCGTTCGGCCCCACGGCGGAGGCGCCGGACGAGCAGTCGCGCCATCGGCGCAACCTCGAAGAACTCCGGCAATTGATGCTGGGTTTCGATGTCGATCCGGAGCGCACAGCCCGTCTGCTGGCCGAATGGGACCGGTTCTGTGACGCGCAGGCGGACAGCGAGGAGATGCGGCAGCGGGAGGATGAGATTCTCAACATCTTCGTTGACCTGTGTTCGCTGTTCCGCACGAGCCCCAAGGTGAGCCTGCAGACTGGCGGTGAAGCGCCCAGCACGGAGGCTTACCTGTTCTCCTATCTGCGCACACTCGACACCCAGGGCGAAGGGTCTCCGCCGGAATTTGTAGCGGCGTTGCGCCGTGCCGTCGCCCATTACGGGCTGCAGACGCTGGATCGCTCGGCTGAACTGGAAGAGGTTCTACTTTGGATCTATAAATCGCACCAGCGGGTGAAGCAGCAGGCCACGACCACGATGAGCGTGTTGCAACGGCGACTGGCACAACGGGAGCCCACGCAGCCCGCGGGCGAGACGTTTCGCACCCTGCTGGACCGCATGGTCTCCATTACCCGCGGGCTTTTCCCGGCCGTCAGCGACCTGGCGCGCGAACTGCGTTACCGCTGTTTCGATCAGCCGCTGTTTGAGAAGGCGAGGAGAGTAGACTACGCCGCAGCCGAGCGGCACCTGGATTACCTTGCCGCCAATCCTGAGTCCGCCGATCGTCACTCCAGGGTGCGGGCGCTAATCGAGTGTCCGCAACCCCTCGCCAGCGTTCTCTCTGGCCGATTCGCCGGAGCGTCAGCTACCATGCAGCACTTGATGCTGGAGGTCTTGCTGGGACGCTACTACTCCGTACGAAAACTCACCAGCTTCTGCGCGCTTTCCCTGGAGGGGCATTGCTGCGTCTCCGCCCAGTACGACGAGGATGGCAAACGCGTGCATGTCTTCGCCATCCATACAGGCTATCAACTGCTGCACAGGGCGACCCAGGGGATGATCGGCTTTCTCGCTGAAGTCCCGGCAAACCACGAAATCGTCCTCGACTTCTATACCTGGAACCAGGGCCAGCTGTCCGCGCCTGAGGTGGCCCGGCAGGAGATCAACTCCATCATCAATGCAAGCGGATTTCAGCCGCCTGTCAGCCGCATTGTTGTGACCGTTTCCGGAGCCGGCCGCGACCCCGGCATGGCTGGTATGCAGCACTTCACCTACGAATGGTCAGGCAACGGATATCAAGAAGTGGAACTCTTCCGCGGCGTCCACCCCATGATGGCAGAGCGGCTCCATCTCTGGCGTTTGAAGAACTTCAAGATCGAGCGGCTGCCGTCCGTGGAAGATGTTTACTTGCTTCACGCCTTGGCCAACGAGAACCTCAAGGATGAGCGCCTGTTCGCGGTGGCTGAAGTGCGCGACCTGACGCCGGTGCGCGACCAGTCAGGCCGCATCGTTCAGTTACCTCACCTGGAGCGCATGTTCGCTGAGGCAACAGCAGCGATCCGGGTTTTCCAGGCAACCCGTCCTCCTCACGCCCGTCTGCAGTGGAACCGGATCTTCCTCTACGTGTGGCCGCCGCTCAGCCTAAAGCCAGACGAAGTAACCGAGATCGTTCATAAACTTGCGCCCTCTACGGATGGTTTGGGATTGGAGCAGGTGGTGGTGCGGGCCCGTATTCCCAACCCCAAAACCGGAGAGCTACGCGACACCGTGATGCGCATCTCGGCCCCGGGCGATACCGGACCGCTTATCACGTTCCGCCCCGCTGCCAAGATGCAACCCATGAAACCCCTGTCGGCATATGAGCAGAAGGTCGTCAAGATGCGGCAGCGTGGACTGTTGTATCCCTACGAGATCGTGCGCCTGCTCACTTCCACCCCCGACGCCGGACCAGCGGAATTTCCTCACGGCGATTTCATCGAGTACGATCTCGATGCCGCGGGAGGACTGAGCCCCGTCGATCGTCCTTACGGCGAGAACATAGCCAACATTATTGTTGGCGTGATTCGTAACTTCACGGCCAAGTATCCCGAGGGGATGACGCGGGTGCTGCTGTTGGGCGATCCCAGCAAGGACCTGGGGGCACTCGCTGAACCGGAATGCCGTCGCATCATCGCGGCCCTCGAACTGGCAAGGCAGATGAATGTCCCGCTGGAATGGTTCCCCATCTCTGCTGGGGCGAAAATCTCGATGGACAGCGGCGTGGAAAACATGGACTGGATCGCCCACGTGCTGCGCGCGCTGGTTGACTTCACCCAGGCCGGAGGCGAGGTGAACCTGGTGGTCAACGGCATCAATGTGGGGGCGCAGCCCTACTGGAACGCCGAGGCCACCATGCTGATGCACACCCGCGGCATTCTCATCATGACGCCGAAGGCGGCAATGGTGCTCACCGGCAAACGCGCGCTGGACTACTCGGGCAGCGTTTCAGCGGAGGACAATCAAGGCATCGGTGGATACGGTCGCGTTATGGGCCTTAACGGTCAGGCGCAGTATTTCGCACGCGACATCGACGACGCCTGCCGCATTCTGTTGCGCCATTACGATCACACTTACGTTGCGACGGGCGAGCGCTTCCCGCGCCGCGCCCGCACCAGCGATCCGGTTGATCGCGATGTGCGGCTGTACCCCCATGGCAACGGACAGGACGATGGATTCAAGCTGGTAGGGGAGATTTTCTCGGACCAATCCAACCCGGGACGAAAGAAGTCCTTCGACATTCGCAGAGTGATGCTGGCCGTCAGCGACCAGGACCACGCTCCCCTGGAGCGATGGTCGGGCATGCGTTCCGCCGAGACGGCCGTGGTTTGGGATGTACATCTCGGAGGCTATCCCGTGTGCCTCGTCGGCATCGAATCCCAGCCTGTCGCCCGCTTCGGATTTGTACCTGCCGACGGACCGGACCAATGGACCGCTGGGACGCTGTTTCCGCTCTCCTCGAAGAAGCTGGCCCGCGCCATCAATGCTGCCAGCAACAATCGGCCGGTGGTGATTCTCGCCAACCTATCCGGATTCGATGGCTCACCAGAATCGATGCGGCGGCTGCAACTTGAATACGGCGCGGAAATCGGAAGGGCGGTGGTGAATTTCAAAGGCCCCATGATTTTCTGCGTGATCTCCCGCTACCATGGCGGTGCCTACGTGGTTTTCTCTCGGGCGCTCAACGAGCAGCTGCAGGTGGTCGCTTTGGAGGGAAGCTACGCATCCGTGATCGGTGGCGCCCCTGCAGCGGCCGTGGTGTTTGCCGCTGAAGTCGAGGCCCGGGCCCGCAAAGACGATCGCCTACAGGCCCTCGCCCGGTCGATGTCGCAGGCTGAAGGGGCGGAGAAAGGCCGCCTCCGCGGCGAGTGGGACGAACTCTTCAAGACGGTGCATTCCGAAAAGCTGGGAGAGGTGGCCAGTGAGTTCGACCGCATCCACAGCGTGCACAGGGCCTTGAAAGTTGGCGCCCTGCATGACATTCTTCCGCCTCGCGATCTTCGTCCGTACCTCATTCACGCCGTCGAACGAGGCGTGCTGGCGGAGGAGCAATCCCGGCTTCCAAAGGCCGCAGCGACAGATTCGTGGATGGCAAAAAAAGAAGCTTCCTCTGTGGCTTAAATGGTAGTTGTCTGGTTCGAACAAGCGGCCGCCAATTTGCCGGCCGGGAATGATTGGCTGGCGGCCTGCGAACAAGAACGCCTGGCCGGCATGCGCTTTCCCAAGCGGCGGGCCGATTGGCGGCTGGGGAGATGGACCGCCAAGCACGCGGTGGCTGCTTACCTGAAGCTGGACTGCAGTCCGCCCGCGCTTGCCGCGCTGGAAATACGTCCGGCAGCTTCTGGCGCGCCCCAGGTCTTCATAGAAGATGTGCCTGCCGCAGTTTCCATTTCACTCAGCCACCGCGGCGATGTCGCGGCTTGTGCGATCGCGCCATCGGGCGCGATGTTGGGGTGTGACCTGGAACTGGTCGAGCCGCGGAGCGATGCTTTCCTCGGCGATTATCTGACCCTTGAAGAGCAGCACCTGGTTGCGCAAGTCCCGGCCGCCGACCGAAGCCGGGTTGCCAATCTCATCTGGAGCGCCAAGGAGTGCGCCCTGAAGGCCCTCGCAATGGGGCTTCGTCTGGATCCTCGCTCCGCGGTTGTCACCTTCACCGATGGGCTGTCTGGCTCAAACCACAACAGTGCGAGTCCCATGGCCGTGATTCCTCAGCCCCAGGCTCCCACCTGGCATCCCTTGCGCGTGGTTTGTGCCGCGCGCCAAAACTTCGAGGGCTGGTGGCAGCAGACGGATTGCTTTCTGCGGACGATGGTCGCCTTTCCCACATCTGAGCCGCCTTTGATAATGACGCGCAATTGACCGTTCGCAATGAGCGGCAATGCGAGGTGTTCTGCTCTTCGCATCGGCGCGTTTTGTCCGGACTATCTCATGCTAGGAGACAAGAGCGACGGACTGCTAATCCGTCGCGGCTGTGCGCGGCGAGGATCGATCCGGGCCGGGGAAACGGGTAGCCTCCGTTTTTTCTCTCGCCTTTTATGGCGGTATCGACACTTCCCCGAAGAGGGTCCGTCATATTAATTCCGGTTTGCCCGTTACTCGGGCGCCATCAGCATTTTCCCACTGGGAACCACCACCTCGGATCGGCATGGGAAATACTGCGTGTGCGAAGAATTGGCGATGATCCACCAGTAGCTCGTGGCTACTTGGAACCGCCGCCCGGCCCCAGACCACGATACTTCAACATGGGTTCGATGCTGGGCTTTGCCCCGCGCCATGCCACGTACAGCTTCTCCAGATCTTCGGTGTTGCCGCGCGATAACACCATCTCGCGGAACCGCTCGCCGTTGGCACGAGTCAGGCCGCCGTGGTCTTCAAACCATTGAAACGCGTCGTCGTCCAGCATCTGGGTCCATAGATAGGCATAGTACCCGGCCGAATATCCGCTGCCCCAGATGTGGCTGAAATAGCTGGAACGGTAGCGCGGCGGCACATAATTGATGGAAAGGTGAGTTTGGTCCAACGCTTCGGTCTCGAAGGCATCAGGCTTCTGTAATGGCGCACTTGCCGGAAGGGTGTGCCACTTCATGTCAAGCTCGGCGGCGGCGAGCAGTTCGGTGGTGTCGTAGCCTTTGTTGAATTTGTCAGCCTTCTTGATCTTCTCCATCAATTCCGTCGGCATGGGCGCGCCGGTCTTGTAATGCTTTGCGTAATTCTTGAAGACCGCTGGATAGGTCGCCCAGTGTTCGTTGAACTGCGAAGGGAACTCCACGAAATCACGCGCCGTTGCAGTACCGGATAGAGTGGGGTACTGGCTGTTGGCGAACATGCCGTGCAGCGCATGGCCGAACTCGTGGAACATGGTCCGGACGTCGTCGGAGGTCAGCAGTGCAGGCTCGCCGGCCGCCGGCGCGGCAAAATTCGCCACGTTCACCACCACCGGTTTCGTGCCTAACAGTTTGGACTGGTCAACATAGGCGTTCATCCAGGCGCCTCCCTGCTTGTTGTCGCGCTTGAAGTAGTCGCAGTAAAACAGCGCTAGGGAACTGCCATCGGCGTTGAACACCTCAAACACGCGCATGTGCGAGTCGTACACCGGGAGGTCTTTGCGCTCCGTGAAGGTGATCCCGTAGAGCTGGTTGGCGGCGTAAAAGACGCCGTTCTGAAGCACATTATTCAGCTCGAAATACGGCCTTATCTGGTCTTCATTCAAATCGTACTTCGCCTTGCGCACCTGCTGGGAGTAGAAGTCCCAGTCCCATGGCTGGAGCTTGAAGCCGCCCTTCTGCTGGTCGATCACTGCTTGGATGTCCTGGGCCTCGGTGGCGGCGCGTGCGGTCGCTCCCGGTACCAGCGCGTCCATGAACTTCAGCGCCGCCTCCGGTGTCTTGGCCATCTGATCTTCTATCTTCCAGGCCGCGAAGTTCGGATAACCGAGCAGCTTGGCCTTTTGGGCGCGAAGCTGTGCAATCTTCGCGATGGTGTCACGAGTGTCGTTAGCGTCCCCGCGTTCGGCGCGGTCCCAGGAGTTGGCAAACAGCGACTGGCGAGTGGTGCGGTTGCTGAGAGTCGCCAGGTCGGGCTGCTCCGTGGTGTTCTGCAAAGGAATGACGAACCCTTCCACCTTGCGACCTTTCGCCGCCTCGGCGGCCGCGGCGATCTGCGCGTCGGTCAGGCCAGCCAGCGCGCCTTTGTCGGTAGTCACATAAGCGCCGTCCTTGGTGGCGGCGAGCAACTTAGTGCTGAAGGCATTAGAGAGGCTGGCTATCTCTTCGTTGAGCTTCTTCAGTCCGGCCTTATCGGTCTCGCTTAGTTTCGCCCCCGCGTGGACGAACTGGTCATAGGTATATTCCACCAGGCGGAGTGATTCCGGATCGAGCTTGAGTTCGTTGCGTTGGTTGTAGATGCTCGCGATGCGCTGAAACAGCTTGGCGTCGAGGTAGATTGCGTCGCGATGGGCCGCGAGCTTCGGCGCCTCGATCGCCCTGATCTTCAGCAGCGTGGGATTCGAATTTGCGCTGACCACGGCTCCGAAGGCTCCCTGCGACCGCCGCAACAACTGACCGCTTTTTTCCATTGGGATGAAGGTGTTTTCAAAAGTTGGGGACGCGGGATTAGCCGCGATCGCCTGAATTTCCTTTAGTTGTTCGGCCATTCCCGCCTCGATTGCGGGCTGGTAGTCCTCGTCCTTGATCTTGTCGAAGGGAGGCGCATGAAACGGCAGGGTGCTGGGAGCGACAAAGGGATTGTTGGGGCCAAAGTCGGTGCCGGTGGCCAGTGCCGGCAGAGAGCTTAAGCCAATGATGACAGTCGCAGCTAGGATCAGAGTTTGCATGATTCACAGTGTAATCGGTGAAACCAAACCCGGGTTGGGCCGCGCAACGGTTTCGCCGTTGATCGGCTAGCGCCCGGACCTGAGCGGCGAGAGTTGTCCCGAGGAGGTGCCGCATAACTTCGGCTACGGCACGGACGGGGCGCCGGCAATCTGTACGGCGCGACCTTGGATGAACTCTGCACTCATAAGCGGCTTGGGTGACACGCTCTCGGTGTGAATCCGCGCCGCCAGAAATTGCTCTAGGTTTCCGAGTTGTCCTTTGGACCGCCGCGTTTGCTCCAGCGAGCAGAGCGTGTGCCATCCGGGGTGCGCACTTTCGAGACTTCCCACACACGCCGGAAGCGTGTCGATCGCTCCGTTCCAAACACATCGTTATATCGGATGAACCCGCGGAAATGAATAAACTTTTCCCCCGCATCAATAGCTTCTATGTCCGGCTGTTCCAACGTCGGCTTGGGAAATATGTCCTGGACATACGCCTCAATCACTCTGTCATTGGGAGTGATTATCTGTGGAATGCTCATCGCCGGCCACCAGTGCGCATCATCCCCCGGTTCCGGTGAATCCGTGATTTCAGCCCGAGCGCACGAACTCGTAATGTAGGCCTCCGTCGCACCAGAATGCGTGACCTTGTACTTTAGCTTCGCGGTGCCGGGTTTCAGCGGCCACTCGAGTGGCATCACCTGCACGTGAAGATGTCCCCGTTCACGGCTGACTAACATTTCTAAGTTCTGGCTGGCCGTTTCTGCACTTTTCTCGGCAAGAGCAACCGACTTCTCCAGAATCCCTGTCTGGCGCTCCATCTGGATTGCCTGGCGCTCGATGGCGCGCAGATTCCCCCACAACAAAAAGACCTGAAGTCCACCGATGGCGGCCAGGAAAAAGGTGAAAAGCCAGTAAGCCCGGTCGCTCCAATCTTTGGTGATCGACAGGGGAGGGAGGTCGCTGACCTTGACGGTCTGGGTGGGCTCGCCACGCCGGTTCCCGCTGGTATCCTGGCCCTTCCTGGCGCCATCGAGAGAAGGCGCGGAGCTTTGAGCAACCAGGATTTCGCCGCCACCGTTGTCTGTCCCGCTGTTCTGAGCTCGGCGCGTTGCACTTACCTTCTGAGCAGGATCGCGTGGGGCCGCAGGTGCTTTCCAGGCTGATGCCGAGGAGACTTGCAGGGCGAGAAACAGCAGGGCAAATGCCAGTAGTTTCATGCGCCACAAATTGTAAAGCAAAAATCGGAGAAACGACGGCAAGGCATGTCACGGTATTGGTGAGACCCTGTTGTGGCACCTGTCCTCGAAGAAGGTTTCTGGCCAACTTCCTGCTTGCCGACAAGCCGGTCACGGACGATCCGGGTTATAAAAGACGATGGCGTTAGCCGGGAGCGACACTCCCCTCGACAAGACCGACTATTCCAGACGCGCGATTTTACTGGAGGGAAGGGAAGATAAGGGTGCCACGTAACCACAGATCTCGAAAACAGAAAGTGGAGCGACGATGAAAACGGATTTGCTGCGATTCAACGGCGCTGTCGAGCGCGATCCCGCCATCGATGCGTGGATGAAAGAGCATGCAGGCGGATTGGGAGCCATCGCGCATCAGTGGTTTGAGGTGATGCGAAAATGCGGGGACGAAGTCCGGGAGCTTATGCATGACGGCTGTCAGGTTGCATGTTTGGGAGATGCGCCCTTCGGCTACGTCAATGTATTCACTTCGCACGTAAACGTGGGGTTCTTTCACGGCGCAGCGCTGCCGGATCCGGCACGCTTGCTGCAAGGCACCGGCAAGTTCATGCGCCATGTGAAGCTGAAACCTGGAACGGCCACAAACACCGCAGCGCTACGCAGGCTCATCGATGCGGCGTACTCGGATATAAAGGCGCGCGTCGAAAACGGCTAGCTCAGAGAAACGCCTTGGGAGGGCGACGCGGATGTGAACCGCCAGTTTTCAAGATAAGGGCATGCTGATGACAGTCGAAGTGGGCGCGAGAGGCTGATCGCACTCGATAAACACTGAAAAAGAAGAGCCACCCCGCAGGTGGCTCTGCATTCGATCGCTCAATCAGCAAGTGTCGCTGACGATCCAGTTCTCGGCGGCCTCTCAATGAAACAGGTTCAGGGTGTTGCTTCCGTCGTCCACGAAGTAGATGCCTTGGCCGGGAACATCGATCAGCCCGAACAGGGTTCCCGCACCGGGCGGATTGCCGGTATTGTCGAGCAGCGTCTTGAACATCTGGTTGCCATGCCTATTGGTCTCCACCAGGTAGCCGTCGCCGCCATTCACTGTGAGGATATCTCCGTTAACAGCCAGCGTAAGCCCCAAGGGGAAATTCAAGGTGCCGCCAGTGGTAAGGGTTGTCCCGGTGCCTCCGCTGGAGTGGCGGGTAAGTGGGTCATCAATCGCGGCAATACGATTATTCAGGGTGTCAGCAACGTAGAGCGTGTCGCCGTTCTTGCTCAGTGCCAAGCCAGTCGGCCCAATCACCAACGCTGCTGGGTCTGTGCGCTCAAAGAATCCGGATCCTATCACCTTCAGCGAATCAACGGTGGGAGCATACGTTGACGATACGTGAAGCTTGATCCGCACCACTGTTCCTTCATTCACGATATTGCCGTTCCCAGCCAGAGTTCCATTCAAAACGTTTGTGACAAACAGCGTCGCCTCGCCATCGTGGCCTTCGTCATCGCCACCGGACCCTTCCGAGACCGTCATGTCCCAAGGACCATTGATCTGCGGGTCCGTGATGGTTTCCACGACATTTCCATTGCTGTCCAAGACGATCAAACACCCAGCCTGCGCTGTAGCCGATGTGCCATCGGTAGTGGGCAGGCTGCCCACAATGACCCATCCACTGCGCAACACTACCAGGGCTGTGGTCAAGCCGACTCCTCCCGGGCAGAGCCCTGGCAAAGTCGTGGGATCAATTTGTGCGAAGAGGCTAAACGCGCCACTAGGCGCGATCTGGACGAGGGTCGTCCCTGTCCCCTGCAGGTTCGCGCTGTTATTGAAGTTGCTGATGAGGATATTACCCCTCCTCAGGTTTCCTGCGGTGCGAGGAATCCGGAAGATCCCGTACGGGTTTACGTCGCCATTAGCGGGAATTGTCGAGGAAATGGTGTCGATGGTGTGTGGTTTTGCGGGCGCTGCAGGTTGTTCAGCGGAAGCAGCGTGTACGCCGCACACGAGAAGCACCCCTAACACGCCGATGGCACACAAAACCGAAAGCAATCTGACTTTATGGTCGTTCATATTCACGCCTCCCTAGCTGGTCTCGTCGATGAGTGTTGATTGCGGGCGACTCCGCCCCGTGTCGCGCTCTTAGAGAGACCGAGTTCGACTCGACTCGACCCAAGCGCCGTGTAAAATGCATCTGCGATGAGTGCAACATGCGGTCGGTAGCGAATTGTCACGAATTTGTCAAAGTAGTGTGACTTATCGGACACCAATGAAAGCGGGTAGTGCTGATGCTCCATCCTGGCGCGTGTTTTCCGCCAAGTTTCCGGTGATTGCCACCTTCATAGGGTGGCAGACGTAAGTTTCACCTCGTGCAGTACGGACGCGGCTTGGCTTTGTCCGTAAACGGCGAATTCTGAAGGCGAAAGATGCCGGAAGGTGCCGTGGAAGTCGGCATTGCGAAAGTCGAGAATTTTAGCCACAGAGTGGTTGCGTGCTTCGCTTTCGGCGGACAGTCTCTTGAACTCGCGCAGAGTGAATCCGAGTCCACCTGAAAGCAGCAGGGTCACGAACAGTCCCACAACGATGCCGAGACCCTCCGCTAGCAACAGGGTTAGGGACACTCCAAGAACAAACAACACTACGGCGGTTTTCATTACTGCACCTAGTCCTTTTCTGCGGTTCATCTCACGTGAATCGCGCTGGCTCCAGTTATCGTCGATCAACTCCCCGGGGAGGACAAGGCGCTCACGGAGCCAAGGTGAGCACGACGGTTTTTCTCAGTGCGGCCACGGCTGTCCTTTCGTGGTACCAGCGTTGACATAGCAGGATCAACAACTGCCCAGTGGTATGGTGGGTAGAACGTAAGGTACATATACGCATTCGCCACTTCGTCGTCGCTCAAGTAATAGAACACTGGCATCCGTCCCCGACACGACAACGGCGGCGTGCCCATGACGATCGGGGCACCCTGAGTGACTTTGCGGACGAATTCGGCCCGGTTCGTGCGCGTAGTGAGGGTTTCGAGCGGCGGAATGGCCCCGTCCATCAGTTGCTGCGGCCCGGGGTTGGGCCCAGCCGCGCTGTGGCAGATGTGACAGGTGGATTTCACAATCTGCTCGCCTACGCGTATGGGAGATTCGTTAACCCCGAGCTGCTCGTGTTCGGCCCCAGGCACGCCAGCAAGCTGTTTCAAGTAGGCGACGAGCGAGCGAATCTCAGCTTCGCTTAGGTGAGGAAACGGCGGCATATCTTGCCCTCCATTGTGGAGCCGTTGCAGTAACGCAGCCCGGGACTGCCCAGCAAGCTCCTCTGCGTCGGCCCGGCTGACGTCCATACCAGACTTCTTCATCCGCTCCCTGATGAGGGCGACAGACGTCGCCCTAACGGGATTGATGACGGAATTGATTTCTGGGGGTGCGCCGCGGCCAGACTCACCATGACATCCCCGGCAGTTCAGGCGATACAGGTCCGAACCGTAAAGAGTTACCGCTTGCGTGGCGTGGAGGGGCGATATCTCCAGGGGTACGCGAGATGTTTCTTCTCCCAGCGTAGCCGGCGGCCCCAAGCGCCACGTCTTGCCCATGCTCGTCTCGGCCAGCGTTCTGTGAAGGTGGCTAAGCCAGCTTTCGCCCGCCACGGAGGTCACTGGAACATCTCTGCTCCCAACTGCCGGTTGTGGCGGCGTGCTTGTGCCGTTCCCCTGCGCATAAATGCAGTGCACTGCCAGCAACATCAGCACAACCATTGGCACGGACCTTTTGTTGTTGAGGAGCTGAATATTCCCCCCTACTTATCCGCTATTGCGGGCTTGATCTACTCCAGCGTACGGGGATGCGATGGCGATGTTGTCAGGGACTTGTCAGTTTAGTGTCAACAATCGGACATGACGTGAGGGGCGTGCTCACTCCAGCTTGGTCGCCCCTTCCAGCTCCTCTCGTACCAGATTTTCTCTCACTTCACCTGGTACAAAATTCGCCGGTCACGTCACTGCGGCCGGTGCTGGTTTCTGCATTCCTTTTCAAGAGATAGAAGAGCCGGAGCGCTTTCGCTCCGGCTTAAGGCGAGCAACTCAGGAGAGTCGGCGGAGGGAGGGTCCGCGCGTTCCTGTCTGCTCGGACCCTTTTGGAGGATGGTTCAGGCTGTGCGTTTTCCCCGGCGATAACCCTAACCGAGTAAGCTTGCAAGTTCGCTGCCCAGCAGGGTGAGAGTTCCTGGCTCTGGAGTGGCGATACTGCCAAACAGGCCGTCGCTTTCATGATTCAGCCCGGCGGTGAAATACAGGATGTTCTTGCTTCCCCCGCTGCCGCCATTGCCAAAGGTGATATCCCAGAGGCCATCGTTGACCAGGGGCAAGCCATTGGTGCCGTCGAGTTGTCCCAGGAGGTTTCCCGTATTGGGATCGAAGGCATTGATAATGCCGTCACCGAAATTACCCATCAGCAGGTCGCGGCTGAATTTGCCGAATCCGGCCGGCGCCCATGTCATGCCCTAAGGTGAGTTCAAGGCGCCCATGGAAACCAGGCGTTGAATCAGGTTGCCGTTGGTGTCGTGGACGTCGAGGAAACCATGACCAGGGCCGGCGACGTCGTCGTGCTTGGCGGCATCCTGCAAAGCATAGGTGACATAGAGCCTGCCGCCGGAAGCCTCGATGCCAAACGGCGCGTAGCCGGTGGGAAGGCTGGGATCGGTGGACGAGCCACCGAGGGTGACTTTGTTGAAGTTACTGTCGAACACGTCAACGGTCCCGTTGCGGAAATCCGTAACGTAGAGAAAACTGTTCGAGCCGTTGGTGGCGAGAGCGAGACCCTTGAATACGGAATTCGCAGCTGAGTTATCAACATTGAGAACCGCATTGGTTCCGTTCGAGCCCTTCCAGGAGGAGATGGTTCCGTCTTCGGTGGCGAAAATAAAACGTGCGCCATTGAAATTCGCGGTGTTTGGATTGTAGACCTGCCCCGTAGGTGCGGCGGGACCCTGTTGCCCCGTGGGTGGAGGGATGGTCACCACCAGAGAGAGTGGGGTGCCGGTACTGTTATGAAGCGTGGCCAGTCCGGTACCGTTGTCGGAGACCCAGAACGGACTCGTGGGAGGAAAAGACACTCCCCCAGGGATTGACCAAGTTAGGGTCTGTCCAGGCCGAGGCCAGGTATGTCAGAAACCAGGTTCTGCTGTCCAAAGCTGTTAAAGGCGTTGGGTGCCGAATAGAGCACCGTCGGGGTTGCGACTACCATGAACACGGCCAGAGGCAGCGTCCACAGATGTAGGGCCCACTTTCTGAGACTCATTGCACGACCTCCTCAAGAGTGATCAATGTGGATCGACCAAGCGAATGTAGCTGGTGGCGGCGGGTGGCGTCGTCATGGCACTGTCGAAGAACTGTCAACAAAATGTGGCGGCCAACATGGCGGGGAAAGCATCCATCAAGTAACAGGGTCGCAATGCGCGTCCACCGCGCTCGGCGACGTTGCTGAATGTCAAGGAATTGTGAACACTTCGTTGACTGACGGCTGCAACTGGTATACCAGTTGAACTAAGAACGTCTGCCGCGACTTGGTGTAGAGGAGAGATGGACAAGGTTCTTGCGATCGAAGATGATCCGGCCGTTCAGCGGGCGCTGCGCCGGACTTTCGAGACGGCCGGTTTTGACATCACGATAGCGGCCGATGGCACTTCCGCCATGGACGTGTTCCGCGCCACCACACCCCGCGTCGTGATTCTCGACTTGCGTCTACCCGGCCGCTCGGGACAGGACATCTGCCGTGCGATCAAGCGGGTGGCCGCGAGCGTGCCGATTCTTGTCCTCAGCGCGGCCAGCGACGTGGTTGACAAGGTGCTGCTGCTGGAGCTGGGTGCAGACGACTATGTGACCAAGCCGTTCAGTCCGCGTGAACTGCTGGCGAGGGTGCGGGCCGCCATCCGCCGCTTGAACCAGAGCCCTGAGAATCGCGAGGTCTTCAGCTTCGACGATGTGGAAGTGAATTTTTCAAAGATGGAGTTGTCGAAGGCGGGCAAGTTGGTGCCGCTGACTCCGCAGGAATTCAAGACGCTGAGCTTCTTCCTGAACAATGAGGAACGGGTGGTCTCGCGCGCCGAATTGCTGAACGAGGTGTGGGGATACAACAGCTATCCCACCACGCGAACGGTGGATACGCATATCCTGCGCTTACGGCAAAAGCTCGAAAATGACCCAGGCGAGCCCATGCACTTCCGCACTGTCCATGGTATTGGCTACAAATTTGTGCGATAAAACAAACACACCGAGTGGAGGAGCGCCACCATCCGCCTTAGGACCAAATTCCTGATCGCCATGCTGCTCACCTCCGCCGGACTCACGGCGGCGTCACTGCTGATCGTGCAGCGCAGCGTGGAGAACCAGGTTCGCCGCAGCCTGCGCGTGGATCTGGCGAACTCTGTCGAGACCTTTCGCAACGTTCAGAGCGAACGCGAGAATTCCCTCGCTCGTTCCGCGGAGTTGATGGCAGACCTTCCTGTGCTGAAGGCGCTGATGACATCGCACCATGCGCCGACAATCCAGGACGCCTCGGCGGAGCTGTTCCGTCTTTCGGGTGGTGACTTATTTGCGCTCGCTGACCAGTCCAACCAAATCGTTGGATTTTACACGCGCACGCCGGGAATCACACTTGATCAGGCCCAAGCATTGCGCCACCAGAAGACTGTCTCCGACGAGTCGCGGCAATGGTGGTTCGCAAGCGGCCATCTCTACGAAGTGTCGCTGGCACCCATTTACTTCGGCCCACGGGCGAGCAACACCGTACTGGGTACCGTAGCGATTGGCTACGAGATTAACGCTACGTTCGCTCACGAACTGGCGCGCGTGGCCGCAGGCCAAGTGGCGGTGGTGTGCTCTAGCAAGGAGGTTGTGAGCACCATCGACTCGGCCGACGTTGACCGGCTGCAAGAGGCACTGGCGGCGCACGATGCTCACGTCTGGCCGCTGGACGTCAAGCTGGGGAACGAGAGTTTCGTCGTGGCTTCGCTCGCCCTCAATAAGGGCGCGCCTCCCGTTACCATGTACGTCATGAAGTCCTACGACCAGGCGGCACAGTTCCTCAGCCATCTGCGGCAACTTCTGCTGGGAGTCGGTCTGGGCGCTGTGCTGCTCGGCAGCCTGCTGGTCTATGTCATAGCCAGCACATTTACCCGGCCGCTGGAGCGGCTGGTCGATGGCGTGCGCGCGCTGGGCAGAGGGGATTACACGTTTCCCCTCCCGGTTGGGAGCGATGGCGAGGTCGCCGAAGTCACGAATGCGTTTGCGGGAATGCGCGAGAGCCTGCAGCACGCTCAACAGCGCCTGCTCCACTCCGAGCGGCTTGCGACTATCGGCGTCATGGCCAGTTCCATCTCGCACGACTTGCGGCATCCCCTGACCTCCGTGCTGGCCAACGCGGAATTTCTGGCTGAGCCCGATCTTCCGCCCCGGCAGCGGGAAGAACTGTATATGGAGATTCGCGTCGCTGTGCATTGCTTGACCGACCTTATCGATTCCCTGCTGGAGCTGTCGCGTCCTGCGGAGTCGCTCAACTTGACCGAGACCGTGATCGAACACTCGGTGAGCCGCGCGATCGAGCTGATTCACGCCCATCCAGGGTATCAGAAGGTCGCCGTCGCAATCACTTCCAGTGGAGTGCACCACGCCATGTGCGACCCCCGCAAAATGGAGCGGGTTTTCTACAACCTGCTGCACAATTCGTGCCAGTCGGTGCAGGCAACTGGGGGGCATGTCTCGGTCACGGTGGAGAATCACGACAACCATCTCGAGATTCGCGTCATCGACGACGGTCAGGGGTTCGACGCGTCCATACGAGACAAGGTGTTTCATCCCTTCGTGAGTTACGGCAAACAAAACGGCACGGGATTGGGCCTGACCATTGCGCAGAAGATCGTGCAGGACCATTCCGGCCAGTTGCAGGTCGAGCAGTCAGGGCCGGGGCGCACGGTGATGCGCATTACCCTGCCGGGCATGGAGGCGGTTACCGCCGCCGCGGGGCGCTACTGCAACATGGGGATTTAGAACATCATCGACCATGGCCCATAACTTCATTACACAGAGGTGGCAAATGAAACTCTGTCGAGGATCACGATTTTCGCGAGTCACCGTGATAGCGCTGTTGCTGACGGCCAGCGCTGCCTCGCAGGAACCAAAGCCCGCGAACGACGACACCAGCGTCACAGCGTCGTTGAATCAGTTGCAGTCCGAGGTCCGCGAATTGAAGGATTTGGTGCAGCAACTGAAACAGGAGACCACCGCCACCCGCGCCGAGATGACGCGCCTGCGGCAGGAGCTGGAGGAGGAGCGCGCCGGCCTCGGTTCCAACCCCATAACCGCCACCGGTGAAGTTGACATGCGCGTCGGACACCTCGAGGACGAGCAGCAGATGCTCTCCGGTAAGGTCGATGAGCAATACCAGACGAAAGTGGAGAGTGCGTCCAAGTATCGCATCCGGATGTCAGGTGTCGTGCTGTTCAACCTGTTCAGCAATCAGGGCACGACCGATAACATGGATGTCCCCACCCTCGCCTACCGCAGCGCAGGCTTGCAGTCGTCGGGATCTTTCGGCGGCACCCTGCGCCAGTCGATCCTCGGCTTCGAGGTATTTGGACCGCAAGTGATGGGCGCCAAAACCAGCGGCAACGTGAACTTCGATGTCGGCGGCGGCTTTCCGTATCTTTCCAACGGCGTGAATTCCGGACTGGTGCGCCTGCGCACCGCCACCCTGCGGTTTGACTGGAAGGACACCGATTTGGTGGTGGGTCAGGACCAGCTCTTCTTCGCGCCCAACGCGCCAACTTCGTTCGCGTCGTTGATCGTGCCAGCGCTGTCCTACTCTGGCAACCTGTGGGCGTGGACGCCGCAGATGCGCGTCGAGCACCGCATCGCACTGTCGGAAAAGTCAACCTTCATGCTGCAGGGAGGAATCCTCGATCCCCTCACCGGCGAGCCTCCGGATTACTACACCTGGTATCGCACGCCGCTGGCCGGCGAGCGCGCGCGGCAACCCGCCTATGCTGGACGGATCGCCTACTCGCATCCGCTCTTCGGGCACACCTTTACCCTCGGGACCGCCGGCTACTACAGTCGCGAAAACTATGGCTACGGACGCGACGTCAACGGCTACGCCGCCATGGCCGATTGGAGCCTTCCTCTCGACCGCTGGTTCTCACTAAGCGGAGCGTTCTACCGTGGACAGGCGATTGGCGGACTGGGCGGCGGCATCGGACGCAGCGTCCCCTATAGCGGACCGCTGGCCGACCCCAACACGAATGTGCTCCCCCTCAACACCGTGGGCGGATGGGCACAACTGAAATATCGCCCCACGTCCACCCTCGAACTCAACGCTGCCTTCGGTCAGGACAACCCGTTTGCCTCGGATGTGCGCTTCTTCGCCAACGCCCAGAGTTACGGCGATCCCGATCTCACTCGCAACCAGGGCATGTTTGCCAATGTTATCTACCGTCCCCGGTCCGACCTGCTGTTCTCGCTGGAGTATCGCCGCCTGAAGACTTTCAACATTTACGACAAGAATGCTACCGCCGGGCAAGTCAACCTGGGGATGGGAATCTTATTCTAAGGAGCAGCTTGAAGGGAAACCGCAAACTCGCACTGGCGCTGGCCGTTGGTCTTTGTGGGTTCGTCGCGCGCTCGGCCGCGCAGGGCGTAAACGTCACCGGTCGCGTCGCCTATTATGGCGGCACGAATCCCCCGGGAGGCATCTCCGCTGTGGTGTGGCTGGTGCCCGCCGCGCAGCCGGCCAGCGATACGCTCGCACCGAAGCCGATGGACGCCGTCCTGCGCCAGAAGAACAAAGCATTCGAACCTCACCTATTGGTCGTGGCTAAGGGCTCGACGGTGCAGTTTCCCAACCTCGATCCCTGGTTCCACAACGTGTTCTCGCTTTTCAATGGAAAGAAGTTCGACCTCGGACTGTACGAGGCTGGCACCTCGCGCACCGTCCACTTTGATCGCGAGGGAGTATCTTACATTTTCTGCAATATCCATCCCGAGATGAGCGCAGTGGTGGTGGTGGTGTCTAGTCCGTACTATTCGATCGCTGCAAAGAACGGCGAGTTCTCTATCGCTGGAGTCCCTCCCGGACGATACATGCTGCGCGTTTGGGCCGAGAATTCGTTGCCCGAGACACTCGAGGCGTTGTCGCGGGAGGAGGAACTCAACGGGACCATGCATTCCGTGGGGACGCTACGTGTTCGCCAAGCCGACTCAGGCACGACCCAGCACAAGAACAAATACGGCCAGGACTACGAACCACCCTCGCCCAGCAATCCTTTGTACACCCAGCCTTAGCGGGTGCGCCAAGAATGAGGAGAGACAGCGTGACAGAGAGACGGATAAATCCATTCAGGAGCTGGGATGCTGGGACTAATAAAAATAGTGGGCGTGTCAATTGACGAGGTTCACCGCTTTTTGGCCCAGTCCGGCTATAGCAAGTCGGCGCAGCGAATTTCAGAACCAATGCACAACTACGGCCGCACCCAGGAGGCTGCCAACCGGCTCGAACGTATCGCAAGCGACTCTTGCCACGGATCTGAAGCAGCGCCATCGTGGGACGCATCGGTTTACGGCCGATAAATCGCCATGCCGTAAGTAATCCTGAGCAACAGCCGGTCGGCCGGTCCGCCGTCTCGAAGTTGTTGAGAAGTCTTCTTGGAGGAGATGTGTGTTTAGGGAGAGCTGCTTGTGCTCCGGTCTCCTGTAAGCCGGTTTGGGGCAACTCTCGTTTCACACCGGCCAACACTACTTATCCATTCCTCTGCCCGCGCAGCCAATACCCCGTCCACCTAATCGAGGGCGTTCGCTCGCGGAGAGTTCTCTATCCGGTTCACTTTACTGGTCCTAAATACAGATCCAGCCAGTTCAGAGTCTCCTTGATGAGTTCGTTGCGCGGGATGGCGTGGCCAGTGTCGTAAACCACGCGTTTCTTCTGGTCTTTCTTCGTTCCCAGCAGGTTATAAAACGGCACCTGCGTAGCGTCCTCGGGAAAGAAGAAATCATAGTGCCCATTCAGCATCAGGACCGGCTGCTTAACATGCGGAAGGAAGTTGATGGTATCTGCCTCAGGTAGGGAGCGATGGAAGTCGAGACCGCCTAGCGCGAGGACGGCAACCTTGATTCGCGGGTCCACGGCCGGAATCATCGCTCCCATCACCGCGCCCCAACTGTAGCCATAGTAGGCCAGTTTGCTGTGGTCCAGGTCAGGACGCGTCCCGATATAGTCGATGCTACGCGAGGCATCCTTGACCCACATGATGACGTGATCCCTCCAGTCGCTGGTGGTGCTGGCTACGTCCGACTCCATCCCATCGCCCCGTTCATAGGTGCTCTTATAAATCGGATACAGGACGGCGCGCCCGCTTCGGAGAATGGCATCCAGCGACGCCGACGGGTAGACCGCGAAGTGGCGCAGCGTGAGAGCGTTCGATCCAGGGAAAAAGAGCACGGTCTGGTATGGCGGCATGCCTTTCTTAGGCAGAAACAGATAAGCGATGGCCTGCTCGTGGCCGTACGGCGCCGAGTAGGTGATCTTCTCTATTCTCCAATCCTCTTCCTTGCTATCCACCTGTTCGACGGAGGCGTTCAACGGCGTCTTGTCATACGAATACAGCCCACGGTAGGCCTGGAATATCTGGTCCGACACCGGCGTCTCTTTCGTAAGATCGCGACGTGGCGAAGGCATGGCAGCGAGAGCTTCCTTCGGGATCGAGTCCGGCTCGATGTATTTCACGCAGCGAAAGCCGATGTTCCCGGCGCGCAGAAACGGCGACTGCGCATCAGGATCGATGAACATATAGTTGGGCTCGTCCCATGCGCCACCTAGGACATAGCGTTTGCCGCCTTCCGCTTCCGTCCAGATCCACTCCTTCACGTTGCCGGCCATGTCGTAGTTACCCCACGGGCTCATATCCTGCTTGCTGCCGACGGGCAGAACTCCCGCTCCTCCAAAGTTGCTGGCGGGTACGATCAAAGCTGCGGATAATGGTCCAGCCGCTCGATTCCAGTGATAGATACTGGGCAGGCTCTTGCCGGCAAACTCGGCGTAAGCCGCAGCTTCATACCAGCTGATGCCGGTGACTGGGTAGTCATCCTGCCCTTTGGGATATTCACCCGCAATCCAGTCCTTCGGTCCGGGACGTCCGGCAGCATCGCGGAAGAGAGCCATCGCTTCTTCCCAGCTGAGATGTTTGCCATCACGCACGAAATCGAACCTCCAATACGCGCGCTTTTCATATCCGCCCTGATCAACGAAGGCTTTGAACTGTCGGTTGGTGACCTCGTACTGGTCGATCCAATAATCTTTCAGCACCAACTCCGGCATGCTTTCGTAGCCGGGAATGAACAGCGTTTTGAAGTATTTTTCTGGTGAGACGCGGACCATTCCGGGTGGAATTTTCGCCACCTCGGAGAGCGTGACCTGTCCCTCGACGGGCTCGCCCGGAGGCACCACATAGCGCGGGATCAGCGAAGTCGTCAATCGCGACACTGTACCGAAATCGGGCTTTTCGAACTTCCAGACGAACATGCCACGCGGCTGGCGGACACTCTTCAGCGGAGTCTTGCCGACATATTCCCAGGGCCGAGCGTTGTCGTTGTACTCGCGGCGATAGACGTCAACGCCCGGCGGAGTGGTTTCCAGCGTCATCTGCCACGAGATCAGAGGCCATAGCTTGGCGAGGGCAGGATCACCGGGGATGTAGTGCTCGGCCTTGTTGGCAAGTTCGTACGCGTCTGCAAGCTTGCCGCGATCGTAAAGCTGCGAGATTTCCGGCAGTGCGACTTCGCGCGCCCAACGCGTATCGCGGGAGCGTTTGACCAGCCATCCCGCTCCTGCGCTGAGAAGGATTATCAAGAGGAGAAGTGGCACCAGTATGCGGGGACGTTTCGCCTGGCGAACAATTCGTCCCGGACTCAGCGAAGTGCCGGACTCTGGGAATAGCAGGTCGCGACATGCCTTGAGATCATGCGCCAGGTCGGCGCCCGATGCGTAGCGCGCTGCCGGATCTTTCTTGAGGCAGCGGCTGACGATACGCCGCACCTCGATTGGGACATCGCGTTTAAGTTCGTTCAACGGCTTCGGATCGTCGCGCATCACCGCCGCCAGCAGTGCGGCGCTGGACTTACCCTCGAAAGCCTTGCTTCCGGTCAGCATTTCGTAGAGCACGGAACCGAATGAGAAGATGTCGCTGCGGCAATCGATCGGGGCGCCTTCCGCTTGTTCAGGCGACATATAGGCGAGGGTTCCAACGATCATGCCGGGGTTAGTCGTATTTGCCGCGATCGTCGCTCCTTCGTCACCCGCCGCCGCTGTCGCCACGGCGATCTTTGCCAAACCAAAGTCGAGCACCTTCACCAGGCCGCTGTCATCCACTATTACATTCGCCGGCTTCAAGTCGCGGTGTACGATTCCGGCGGCATGAGCGCGAGAGAGAGCGTCCGCGATTTGTACGGCGTACTTAAGCGCTACTTTGGTCGGCAGACCGCCCTCAGGAATTAGCTGATCGAGGGTCGGCCCGGCGACGAATTCCATCACCATGTAGTCCAAGCCGCCTTGCGAACCCACGTCGTGGAGCACGCAGATGTTGGGATGTTGCAGCCCGGAGATCGACTTCGCTTCCTGCTCGAAGCGCGCGTGCAGGTCGGGGCTTGATGAAAGGTGGGCCGGAAGAATCTTGATCGCTACCGTGCGCTGCAGCCTGGCGTCGCGGGCGCGATACACCTCGCCCATGCCACCTGTGCCGAGGAGCGACTCGATCTCATAAGGCCCAAGCATCGTGCCTGAGGGCAGTGTCATCGGTGAGCCGATTATACCCATCGTATCGATTTGTTCTAGAGGGTTGCCTAGTGTCGAAAACTGAACGCCGCCTTCGACCGCCTGCCGAGCAGAAGCCAGTTTGCTCGTGACGCGTTCGTTTTGGGAATGCTACATGCCCCGGAAGTCTGGTTCTGGGAAATCACGTCATTTGGTGAGATCCTGTTCCGGCATATGTCCCCGAAGCCAGTAACAATGAGACAAGCGGGGGATTCGATGATCAATTTGTCGAGGCGGATAGGGTGTGAGATGGCCTGTGTACAACAGTTAACACTCCGAGTCGCCGGTCATGAGGAACTCGGCCCGGCTGCCACCAGCAGAGAACTGTCCTTGGGATCCGGCGCGACAGGGCCGGGGCGGGCGTCGACAACGGAAATGGGAGCTAGGGCGATTGGGGGCTTTGGTTCACGGGGACGAAATCGACGTCAGCGAGGTCTCGGTGGGGCTTACCGGGGCGAGATGGGTGTAATATCGATGCCGCTTTCGACGTCAAAAAGGAAATCTGGTTTGAACTCCTCTCATTGAGAACACTTCGGAACCTCTTCGAGGAGAAATGAAATGAGAAAGCTGTGGGCCATTGTGTTCACATTGCTTCTTGGCACCGGCCCGGCATTCGCCCAGGCCGGCCCATCCCGAAGTCGTGGCAAGAAGCCACTGGATACCCTGACCATCCATGTGCGAATGCAGGCTGTCATTCTCTCTGATGACGACGGCTCAAACCCCGGCGGTATTCTGAGCGTCGATCAGTTAAAGCAGTGGGTCCACCAGGCAAACGAGACTTACCGTGCCTCGGACGCTAAATTGCTGCTTGACTTCGATGCGGAAAAAGACCTTGTGCATCTGAAGGATTCCTGTCTCAATCGCTTGAATCACAATCAGAATAAGCATGCCTCCGCAGTGGCCGCGCAGTATCCAGGGAAGATGGTGGTCTTCTTCCGGGCCTATGCCCAAAAGGAGGGCTCTGAGTGCATGGGCAACAGCGGAGTTACCGGCAACGGATATACCGCCTACAATCCTTATGTTCCTATCGGCAGCGCTACCTGCCGAGACCGCTCCCGCAAGGGCTGCAGCGCAAGTTACGTCGTTATGCCGTCTGTGTACTGCGCCACGGGCGTAGGGATCGACTTCGCGGACAGCAGGAATCCCGGCCCCAGCGTTCCTTCCACGGGCAAGGACGCCTCTGGCTGTCCCATCTTCGTCCAGCGCAAAACAAGCTTGATTTTCATCCAAAACTTCAATGAGCTGGTCCATGAAGTTGGGCATTACTTTGGGTTGCCGCACACTTTCCCGGGTCCCAGTGACGCCTTAACCAAGCCTGGAGATCTGCAGAGCTGGTACGATGGAACCCCTCGTTCCGGCACCACCCGTTCGATCAGGGTATTCGACGGCGACTCGCCCGCGGGTCCCCGGGATAACGGCGGTTACACCGGTTGGACGTTTACCGTCACCGATACTGCGCCGGACGCTGGCGCCCAGATTTTCGTTTCTAACGGTGTCAACATGTGCAATACGCCTACTGGCAAGATGAGCAGTGATGGCAGCGGGGCCAAAGTTATCTTCAATGGGGCCAGCTTTACGTTACACGGAAAAGACGAGCACAAGAAGCCCCTCTCCCTCACCTTCACGCCCGATAAGGGCAACGTGATGAGCTACTTCATGTGCAAGAACCCAATGACCTTCTCTCCGAGCCAGGTCAAGACCATGCGGCACAACCTCCTCACCGATCCCCAACGCAGGTATCTGCTTTGCGCCGATTCGAACGA
>JARLGI010000014.1 GCA_031296115.1 Acidobacteriota bacterium
GCATCCTGCGCGACGTGTACCGCTCTATCGAGAAACGGGCAGCTGCATGGACGCTTGAGTCGGTCGACACCAACACCGAAATCGAATTGACCAAGGCCGTCAAGGCCATCCTCATCGGCACCTTCAACGATGCCGCAAGTTCGCTGATCGTCGGAGCTGCCTAATGGCAAAGCGTGAACAGGAAATCCGAACACTTGCAACGAAAGAGTTCAGGGTTGCCACGTCTGAAGACGGAACCCGCACTCTCAGTGGGATCATCCCCTATAACTCCCTGAGTGTAGACCTGGGCGGCTTCACGGAACTCATCGCCCCCGGCGCTTTCGCCGGGGTGCTTGATCCGGATGCCGACATCCTATGTCTACGCGATCACAAGCCGGAATTGTTGATGGGTAGAACGAAGAGTAAAACTCTTTCGCTCTCTGATTCCGTGGATGGACTTCGCTTCACCTGCAAGCTCCCCAAGACCACGCAGGCGAATGACCTCGCTGAGTCGGTCGACCGCGGAGATCTGGATGCAACTTCATTCGGGTTTTACACCCTGGATGATAAATGGGCAGCCGACGCAACGGGCAACGTAGTCCGAACGCTGATCAGCGTTGAACTCTTTGAATTGTCGCCATGCTCATTCGCTGCGTACCAAGGATCGCAAGTGACCATTCGCTCCTGTCCAGTGGAACTCCGGTCGCTTCTAACCAAGCCTGAACTTCGTGCGCCGGGCGACTCCGCGCCGATATGTCAGTGCGAATGTCCAGATTGCACAAACGGCCATTGCTACGACTGCTCCGACCAGGATTGCTCTGACGAGCGGTGCTCGTGCCACGAGCGCAGCAAGCCAATCACCGATGCCGAGTTGGAATCCCTCCAACTCCAATTGCACCTCGCCTCTCTTCTCTAGTCTCTCCAGAATCGCCGCCCCGTCTCTCCTGCCTGCCAGGCCGCCTAAGCGCGAAAGAGATACAGCGGAGCGATGAGCTGTGCGCCTGCCGCGTATGGTGTCCCGCCTCAACCCTCGCACCAAGAAGGAAAACACCTTGCCTACCATCGCAGAACTGCGCACAAATCGCGCCAAGCTCATAACAGACGCACAGGCTCTTGCTATTGCCGGCGTCACGACTGAAACCCGCACCCAGATCGATGCGATGATCGCGGACGCCGCAGTTATTGCCGGAGACATTGCGACCATGGAGTCGCTCGACGCGCTCAATGCTGACCTGCGTTCCTCTAAGCGTCCCCCTCAGGCCATGCCCGGTGCTGGTGATACGCCTGACGCCGAACTCGACGCCTTCCGCACCTTTCTTCGTACCGGCGAGAAACGCTCTGCTCTCCGTACCGTTGAAACCCGCGACGGCATGGTGGTTGGTACTCCGACTCAGGGCGGCAACTTCGTACCAACTTCGTTCCAGAAGTCTGTTGAGGTCGCAACTCTGGCCATCGGCAACGCGCTGAAAGTTGTTGGCAAGCTGCACACGCAGTCGGGTGAAGCTTTGCAGATGCCGACCGCGAATGACACAACCAACTACGCGGTCCCGGTAACGGAGACGGTGGCGGTTGCTGAGGCGGACGTCCCGGCTGGTCAGAGCACGATCAATACCGAGATGTACTCGACGGGCATGGTGAAGGTTTCGCGCCAGTTGCTGCGCGACGCCGGCTTCGATCTGCAGGGGTTTCTCGCGGCCCAGTTTGCAACCCGTTGGAATCGGGGTCTGAACAAGACCATCACCCTCGGCTCAACCTCTACCAACACGCAGGGTCTCCTGGTCGCCGGAACGATCAACGCGGCTGCGAACGTCCAGGCCTCGGGTACGGGTGGGACCCTGAACGTCCCGGCCTACGCGGACATCCTGTCCTTGTTCGGGGCGCTCGATCCAAGTTACCGGGATAGCGCAACGTGGATGTTCTCGAACGCTTACTTCATCAAGTTGCTGGGCGTCGTCGACGGCTACGGTCGCCCGCTTCTCATTCCGAACGTGAACGGCGCAGGGTTCGACGCGATCCTTGGCCGCCCGATCTGCATTAACCAGGCATTCCCGACTCTGGCGGCATCCACTGTCCAGGCGCTTTTCGGCAACTTCGAGAAGTACGTCCTGCGCGATGTTGGAGCGCAGGAGATTGTGCGTCTGGAAGAGCGCTTTGCGGACACGATCCAGGTCGGCTTCTTCGGCTATCAGTCATTCGGCGGAAAGCTGCTTGACGCCGGCACTCACCCGATTGCCAGCATGACTGCCAAGGCCAGCTAAACAATATCCACACGAGTCTCGGCGGGACAGCCAACCAGCTGTCCCGTCGCAGTAAGGCCCAAATGCAGGTACGAGCGAAAAGACCTTTCTACGTCAACAACGACTTAATCTGCGCTAACCAACTCTTGAACATTTCTGAGTCCAGCGCATCCATTTATGTCGCTCGGGGCGACGCCGAATATACCGTTCCGGAGCGGGCAACCCTACCTCGATACGAGACCGCCAGAGCCATGGACCGCAAGCGGAGGAAAAAGTGATTACTCTCGCGCTCGTTACTCCTCCGAGCCAGGAACCTATCACGCTCGAACAGGCCAAAGCACAATTGTGCCTCGATGCCTCCTACACCACGGACGACGCCCTCGTCACACTCTACATACGGGCAGCGCGCGAGTATGTAGAATCCAACTGCAATCGCGCGGTCCTCTCGCAGCAGTGGCGTTTAAGCCTCGACGGATTTCCGGTTTACGCACCGGGAAGTATCAGGTTCAACGACCGATCCTCGTACCGGCAGATTGCAAATCAATGGGCTGAGTCCGTGTACATCCGTCTCCCTAAGCCCAGTCTGATTTCCGTCGACTCAATCACATGGATTGATACCGCGGGGGCTGTACAGACTCTGAATGCCGCGGCCTATTCTGTCGACGCCGATTCGATTCCGGCCCGTATTGCTCCAACGCCGAATACATACTGGCCCGTGCCGCAGATGTACCGCCCCAACACCGTTCAGATCGTCTTCACTTGCGGCTACGGTGACGAGCCCTCGGATGTTCCCGCTCGGATTCAAGCCGCCATGCTGTTGTTGATCGCCCACTGGTATGCAAATCGCGAGTCGGTGTCTTCGGCACTTCTCACCTCGATTCCGTTTGGGGTAGATGCCCTCCTTGCATCGGAACGCTTCGACACTTTTGCGCTGGGAAATTGACCGTGGCTTACGATCCTCTTCAACTTCGAGCGGGCGAACTCCGCCACACCGTTCAGATTCAATCCGCAAGCACCGCGCGGGACGCGGCAGGCCAGCCCGTCGCAACATGGAATGTTGTCCTATCCACGCGGGCAAAGATAGAGAACACCGGATCGCTGGCGTACAAGGAGTCCTTCAGCAACTCTTCGCTTGCCTCCCAATCCACCGACATGGTTACCATCCGCTGGCCCGGCGCTTCAATTGCCGTCGCGCCCGGCATGCGTGTCGTCTTCGGCGATAACACATACCTGGTGCAAGACGTGGACAACGTGCTCCATCGAAACCGCGTCGTGCGTCTCGCCTGCCTGATCATCGACGGGACCTCCAATTGACCGAAGACACTGTCGATCTCGTCGTGGACACGCGCGAGTTGGAAGCCGCCCTCGAACGGCTCTCGCAACGCGCCGCCGGGCAAGTGATGCGCGACGCGCTCCAAGCCGCCGGCAATGTCCTGCTTGATGCCGTGGTTGACCACACCCCCGAGCGCACCGATGAAGAGACGCCGGAGGGAACATCGCTTCCGCCCGGAATTCTCAAAGCGGACATGCACACGCAAGTGGGGCTATCAAAAAAGACCGGCACGGGGTTTGTGAAGGTTGGGCCTTCCAAAGACATCGGCGGCCTGGTCGCTTATCGCCAAGAGAACGGTTGGACGTTGACCGAACACGGCGGCAAAGTGACGCGGGGCCGCCGCAACCCGATCCGCGATATTCCCGGCAAACACTTCATGGCCGCGGCCTTCGATGAATCGGCGGAATCCGCCGTCGATGCGTTTTGCGAGGCGCTTCAAGACATCCTCGGCTACGGCGAGAACGCTCGGCCCGAGAACAACTCACACGATGTGGAGTTTGGCTGATGCTCACCAACGGCGTAGTCGCATACCTGCTCGCGCAAGAGCCTGTCACCTCCATCGTGAACCAAAGCATTCAACCGATCCCTTCGCCAGAGGACCTTTCGCAGTATCCGCTTATTACCTATCAAAGCCCGTCCGACGTGAGCGATAACGCCAACGACGGGCCGGTAGGTGTGGCAACCTCCCGTATCGTTTTCGATTGCAAGGCGCTTCGATATCTCGACGCCCGCAATCTCGCCCTTGCTGTAAAGGCCGCGTTGAACGGTTATTCCGGGACGCTCCCGAATGGCACGGTTGTCTTTCTCGCCCAGTCCGTCAACCTGGTGGACCGTTGGGAAGATGGCAGCCGCATTTCATGCACCGCCGTTCACGTGCTCTTTCAGTACAAAGACTGCTAACCCACGAGTGAAAGGAACAACTCATGGCACCATCCACAGGCTTCACAGGTAAGGGGACAATCTTCTCGATGGGTCCGGCGGCCACATTCACCACGGTCGGGCAAATCAAGACGATTCAATTCAACGGTCAGA
>JARLGI010000015.1 GCA_031296115.1 Acidobacteriota bacterium
GATCCCGCCATGCCTTCAGGTTAGCTGATACCCCGTCGCACCGCCAATCTCATTGTGCAGAGAAACTCCCCGCATCCTGATACCAAAGTTGCATCGTAAACGGACATGGTGACATCTCCTGTGAGTAGCAAAGGAGCAATGTATATGCGAGGGCTCAAGGTTCTTGCGGCGAGCCTGTTGTTGTCAGATCCTTTGGAGTCTGGCAGTTTAGTGGATTCGCCGATCTCTCGCTGTAGCCTGTTTCTGAAGTTCGCAGCGGCCGGCGTCGGCAATGGGTGCCGGGGGTTTTCAGCTGCCTGCTATAGCTCCTGAGTCGTTGGCAAGTAGGAAGTTGGAAATCGAGCGGACTACTTCAGTATCGCCCGTGAGAACGAAGCCGCCCGGCGCGGACGCTGTCGCGTGAGGTGAACCGAGCGGCATCGAAGATTCGACACCAGCAATCTTGCAGAAAGTCCGTCTCGCGTTACGATGAGACGAGTGTGAGCTTGCGTTTCATGGTTGGATCGATAAACCTCGATTTGAGGGTCTCGCAGCAAGCGGCTTCCTTCTGACGGTTTTATCGAAAGCGCGCCAGAGCATCATGCCCGGTTCACGGCTTAGTCGACTGCGCGTGCAACTTGCTCACAAATCCGGTGTTCTAAGGTATATTAATGGTGTCAGGTGGGGTTGTTACTGGCTGTGAACCTCCAAACCATGAAGCCCAAAAATCTGTGGCGCGCGCAACTGATAACGCTTTGCGCGCTGGTGTTCATGTTTGCGTTGCATGCCAAGACCTCCGTCTATCATGGCAGCGGGGCAACCGAGGCGACTCCCTCGACCGCTTCGAAGCTCTGGCTCAGCGGACAAAAGATGGAAGTCCAATCCGTTGAATCAGGCAGTGGCATCCTGTTCTGGATGGCCGTACTTTGCCTCGCCGGGGTGTATCTCCATCGAAAACTGCGAGCTCAAAGCACTTTTCTGACTCCTCCCCCAAGAAACCTTCCTCTGCGACAGGTTTATCGTTTCCTCCGGCCTCCGCCTCTCCAAGCCTAGGTTCTCCTCAGTCGTTTTTCGCTCTTGCCTAAGGATTCCGTATCTATCCGGCCAAACAGCTCACGCTGAGCGGGATCAGATATAACGAACCGCTCAGTTGAAAAAGAGGACGTTCATGCAAGTTCGTCGTTGGCACAAGTTACTTGTGTTAGGGCTCGTTGTTGTCTGTCTCTTGGTTGCCGCCCTCTTCGCGAGGCGAGCGCGCGTAGGCTCACCCGTCAGCAACAGTGCAAGAGAGACACGCGCAGACAACGAACATACACCGTACGCCGCTGTTGCTTTAGTGAAGAGGGAGACGATTGCCACTTCGCTTTCTATCGCAGGGCAGTTCCTGCCTTACCAGAACGTCGAACTACATGCCAAGGTGGCGGGCTACATCAAGCACATCAATGTGGACATCGGCGACCGGGTGCATACCGGGCAGGTGTTGGCCGTGCTGGAAGTTCCTGAACTGGTGGCGCAGGTGGACGAAGCCAAGGCCGCCTCGCATCACGCGGAGGAAGAGATTGCCCGCGCCAAAAGCGATGTCGCACGCGCCGAGGCCGACCATGTCGCCCTGCACGCCAACTCGGCACGGTTGGTCAACACCGACAAGGCGCGGCCGGGACTGATCGCAGCCCAGGAACTGGACGACGCCAACGCCAAGGACCGGGCTTCCGAGGCGCAGGTGGATGCGGCCAAGTCGTCGCTGGCCGCGGCGCGCCAGCAGTTGGAAGTCGCCAAGGCCAATCAGCAGCACTACTCGGCTCTGTCGGATTACACCCGCATCGTCGCGCCCTATGACGGCGTCGTGACCTGGCGCTACGCCGATACGGGTTCGCTGGTGCAGGCGGGAACTTCGGGCAGCAGTGCCGCTCCCGTGGTCACCGTCGCGCAAGTGAGTGAACTACGCCTGCGCATTCCGGTGCCGGAATCGATTGCTGCCAAGGTCCGTGTCGGCGATGCGGTTGATGTGAAAGTGCAGGCCACCGGCGAGCATTTCACCGGCAAGGTGGCGCGCTTTACCGGCGCCCTTGATCCCTCCACCCGCACCATGCAAGTGGAAATCGACGTTCCCAACCCAAGCTATCGTCTCCAGCCCGGAATGTACGCGGATGTGGTGCTGGCTTCCGACAGCAGGACCGATGTCCTCACCATCCCTGTCAACGCTCTTCAGCGCGACCAGAACAAGACCAGCGTGCTGATCGTGGACCCGCAGGACCATGTGCAGAAGCGCGAGGTGCAGACCGGAGTGCAGAGCTCCAACAACGTCGAGATTGTTAGCGGACTCTCCGCCGGCGAGCGGGTCATTGTGGGCAACCTCGGAAGTTACCAGCCCGGCGAGTTAGTGCGGCCGAAAGAAGCCACGATCTCAGCCAACAGCGCGGATTCGGAGTAGCCAATGCCAAGTTTCGCCATCAAATATCCCTTCTTCATTCTCATGTTGTGCCTCGCCATCGTCGTGGTGGGCGTGACCACCGTCGTGCGAATGCCGGTCGATCTTTTTCCGCCCATCGACATCCCGGTTGTCGTGGTGGCCACGTTCTACAGCGGCATGCCTCCGCAGCAGGTCGAGGCCAACATCACCGACACCTTCGAGCGCTTCTTCACTCTTAGCAGCAACATCGATCACATTGAGTCACGCTCGCTCACCGGCGTGAGCCTCATCAAGGTGTACTTCCAGCCGGGCACCGACGCCGACGCCGCGGTCAGCGAAATCGCCAACCTGGCGATGGCCGATCTGCGCCGCCTGCCGCAGGGCACACTGCCCCCGGTAGTGCTGAAGTTCGACGCCTCCAGCCTGCCCGTCTGCCTGGTTACGCTGAAGGGGCAGGGGCTGAACGAAACCCAACTGCACGACGAGGGACAGTTCACGGTCCGTAATCAGATTGCGAACGTTCCCGGCGCGTCGGTGCCGCAGCCCTACGGCGGCAAGTATCGCCAGATCCAGTTCTACGTTGACCCGGTGAAGCTGGAAGCCGCGCAGATGAGCCCGATGGACGTGGTCAACATCATCAACAACTCCAACAAAATCCTGCCCGCCGGCGACGTCCGCATCGGCCCCAAAGACTACAACATTTACAGCAACAGCCAACTGCCGGACATCGCGCAGATGAACGATGTGCCGCTGAAGGCCATCGGCAACGGCGTGTTGCGCTTCGGCGACATCGGACACGCGGAAGATTCCTCGGCCATCCAGTACAACATCGTTCGCGTGGACGGCCAGAAGTCGGTCTATCTGCCCATCCTGAAACAGGGCGGCAACAGCAACACCATCTCCATCGTGGACGGCGTGCGCGATCGCGTGAAGCATCTACTGGATATTCCGTCTTCGTTACATGCCACCGTGGTCTTCGACCAGTCGCAATACGTGAAGACCGCCGTCGCAAGCGTGCTCCGGGCGGGCGGCATCGGCCTGGTACTGACCGCGCTGATGATCCTAGTGTTCCTGGGCTCGGTGCGCGGAACGATTTCCGTTCTGATCTCGATCCCGGTCTCCTGCTTCGCTGCCTTCCTTCTGCTGAACACCTTCGGCGGGACCATCAACACCATGGTGCTCGGCGGACTCGCGCTGGTGCTCTCGCGACTGATTGACAACTCCGTGGTGGTACTTGAGAACATCTTCCGCCACATGGAAGAGGGCGACGACGCCGTCACCGCCGCCGAACGCGGCGGCCAGGAGGTGCAGCTTGCGGTGCTGGCCGCCACCTTCACCACCGCGATTGTTTTCTTTCCCGTCATCTTCCTGTACGGCGTCAGCAAATACCTATTTACCGCGTTGGCGCTCGGCGTGGTGCTGGCACTGGTCGCGTCTTACCTGGTGGCGATGACCGTCGTCCCTGTGTTCTGCGCAAAGTTCATCAAGATGGCTCACGGTCACGGTGGCCACCTGGAAACCAAATCGGTGTTCGGCAGGTTGGTGGCCGGCTTCAACCATCGCTACAACCGCATGTTGGGAAGGTATGACGCGATGGTTGCCAGGGCCCTCGACCGCCCGGTCCTCACCGTCACGCTCATTATGGGGAGCTTCGTCGTGAGCCTGGCGCTTCTCCCGCTGCTCGGCGTCGCGTTTTTCCCGCGCACCGATCCCGGCCAGTTTGTCATCAACCTCAAAGCTCCCACCGGCTCCCGCCTGGAGATGACCAACCAGTACGTCGCTCGCGTCGAGCAGGACATCCGCGAGGTCATCGGCAAAGATGATCTGCAGATGATCGTCTCCAACATTGGCATGACGCCTGACCTGTCCGCCATCTACACCAGCAACTCGGCGCAGCATACGGCGTTCGTGCAGGTAAGCCTGCACAAGGAACACAAGGTGAGCACCTTCGCCTACATGGACCGCGTGCGCCGCAAGCTGGACGCCGACCTGCCGGAAGTTTCCACCTACTTCCAGACCGGCGGCCTGGTGGATTCCGTGGTCAACATGGGCATGCCCGCGCCGATCGACATCCAGGTGAGCGGCAACAACCAGAACGCGGCCTACGCTGTCGCCAGCGAGATCGCCGGTAAGCTGCGCGAGTTGCGGGACGTGAGCGATGTGCTCATTCCGCAAGACCTGGATTATCCCGGCATCGAGCTCAATGTCCGCCGCGAAATGGCGGCGCGCCTCGGGCTCACCGCCACCGACGTGGTCAACAACGTGGTGACCGCGTTGACCTCGAACGGCATGATCGCCCCCAGCTACTGGGTCGATCCGCGCAGTGGCAACAACTATTTCCTCACCGTGCAGTACAACACCCATCAGCTCGACACCATGTCCATGGAGGACTTCAAGCAGATCCCGCTGCACGCCAGGGACAACAGCAGCACCACCGCGCTGCAGAACGTAGCCGACATTAAGATGATCAACACGCCGACCGAGGTGGACCACTACCAGCTCTTCCGCAAAATCGACGTCTACGTCTCGCCTAAGGGCGAGGACCTGGGCGCGCTCGCGGGCAAGGTGCAGAAGATCATTGACGACACCAAGCTGCCGCCTAACATCCGCGTCGAGATGCGCGGCTCGGTCAAAGCCATGCACCAGTCGTTTGTGAGCTTCGGCGTCGGACTGCTGCTGGCCATCGTTCTGGTGTACCTCATCCTGATGGCGCAGTTCGCGTCGTTCATCGATCCTTTCATCATCCTGCTGGCCATCCCGTCGGGCATCACGGGTGTGATTCTGTTTCTGCTGCTCACCGGCACCACGCTCAACGTCATGTCGCTGATGGGCGTGCTGATGATGACCGGCATCGTGGTCTCCAACAGCATTCTGATTGTGGATGTCGCGCGCAAGTATCGCGAGGAAGGCATGGCCATCCGCGAGGCCGTCGCACTGGCGTGCCGAGTCCGATTACGACCCATCCTGATGACCTCCCTGGCGACCCTGTTGGGACTGGTGCCGATGGCCTTGGCGCTGGAAGCGGGAAGCGAGCAGTACGCTCCGCTGGCGCGCTCCATCATCGGCGGCCTGCTGGTGTCGGTGGTGCTGACCGTGTTCATTGTTCCCGCTGCGTACCTGCTGATCCATCGCAGGGAAGAGGCGCAGCCCGCGCAGGAGGTGCAGGCTTGAGACGCAAGATCTTCTGGCTTGTTATTTTCCTGGTGCTCGGCAGTTTCGTTCTCGCGGCGCAAAACAGCTCGTCCGCACCCGGGACGATTGCGCCGGCAACACCAACCGCGCCCCAACAGACTGGTGCCGCACAACAAACTGCGCCGGCGCCGCCGGTCGTGCCTGCTACTCCGCCGCCGCAAAAGCTGCCCACCAGCGGCGCGCTGCAGCGTCTCACGGTACAGGACGCCGAGGCTCTGGCGCTGAAGAGCAATCCGCAGATCTCAGTGTACCGCCTGCTGGCGCTGGCTTCGCAGCAAGTCACTCGCGAGCAGAAGTCGGCTTACTACCCCAACGTGTACGGCAGCCTGACCGCGGTCAAACCGAGGGATGACGGTAGCCGCATCGCCGCCGGCAATCTCAACAATCCGATCGTCTACGAGCGCGCAGCCGGTGGGGTCACCTTGTCGCAGCTCATTACCGACTTCGGACGCACCAACAACCTGGTAGCCACGGCGGCGCTACGCGCCAAGGCGGCTGACCAGAATTCCATTGCCACCGCCGACCAGATCAAGCTGGCGGTGGATGAGGCCTTCTACAGCGCGCTGCAAACCGTCGCGCTGTTGCGCGTGGCCGAGGAAACCGTGAAGGCACGTCAGTTGGTGTCGGACCAGATTACGACGCTGTTCATCAACAAGCTGCGCTCCCAGCTTGACGTCAGTTTTGCCAACGCCAACCTGGCGCAGGCCCAACTATTGCTGCTGGACGCGCAAAACAATCAGCAAGCTGCGCTCTCGGCGTTGTCGCAGATACTAGGCTATGCGTCGCAGCAGGCCTTTGAACTGGTGGATTCCGAGAAGGAAATAACGCCGCCCCCTGACGCGGTCGCGCAGCTGGTGGACCAGGCCTTCAGCAACCGGCCGGAGATTGCCGCGCAGAACTACGAGTACCAGGCGGCGCAGCACTTCCAGAAGGCCGAGCGCGACGAACTGTTCCCCAGCATTTCAGCTCTGGGCGTAGTCGGACGCACCCCCTACAGCAACAGCATTGCCGGTATCTCGCCCTTCCCCAGTTGGTATGGCGCGGTAGGTGTCAACGTCAACATCCCGATCTTTAATGGCTTTCTCTATCCTGCACGCTCGCGGGAAGCTGGGCTGCGAGCCCAGGCCGGGGAAGAGCAGTTGCGGGATCTCAAGGACCGCATCGCCAACGACGTCCGCACCAGTTGGCTGAGCGCCATCAACGCCTATAACCGCATCAGCGTCACGCAGCAGTTCGTTGACCAGACGAACCAGGCGGTGGACCTGTCGCAGACCCGCTACAACCTGGGCCTCAGCTCGATTGTCGAGTTGAGCCAGGCCGAGTTGCAGCAGACGGAGGCTCAGATTCAGTTTGCCGCCGCGAAGTACCAATACCGCATTGCCCAGTCGATCCTCCGGTTCCAGATCGCGGCGCCGTAGGGCAATAATGAGTAAAAGACGCAGAGAACGGCAGGATCATACCGGCATGGCCTTTGGGATAGCTGCGATATTCGCCTGCGGCATCGTCGGGGTCGCTGAGGACATGTATTACTTCGCAACTGACGTGGTGTTCTGGAATACCTGGCGTTTTCATCCGGCTTCGATTTTTACGGGGACAGTGGCTTTTCTTGGCCTGTTGTATTTCCTGCTGCGTATGCACGACCGGGAACATGCGTTGCGGTACTTGGAGCCCTACATGCCGCTTCTTGGACTCTCCGGCGCGAACCTGGCTCTTAAGGTCAACGGCGCGTGGCTGCTTCCAGTTGCCTTCGCCTGCGCGGTATGGAGCGTGGCCCAAGTGCGCCGGCTGCGCGACAGCAGGCCTAAGGCGCGCCGCATTTCCGCTTTCAAATGAGCGGAACACAGTTCTACCTTACCTTGGAGGTGCTTTGTATGAAACGGCAACCATTTGAGATCGCTGCCTCGGTTTTCGCGCTCGTGAGAACAGATTTACGCCTCCTTTTGCACAGCAATCCACACCGCTGTTCATAAAATTGGTGACGCACGTCACCACGTCACCGCCTTTGTGCTAACGATTTTCGCAAGAGGTGGTGGGAGGCAGCTGGCCGTCTTGTGGTGGCATGCCGAACGTGCAAACGCCGACAAGCATCCACATAAACCATTTAATAAATCGTCGAATACACGAAAGCAAGACCCGCCGCCGCGACAGGCACGGCGAGTCGGCAGATTGCTACTTGCTTGGTAGGTAACTCAAGTCTGGACGGAATTGAATAATCTCGCTCGTTTCGCTCTGAACCGAGGAGTCGATCTGATTGATGATGGAATCAGCCTCAGCCTGTCCAAAAGCTTCCTTCAGCATGTCGCGGAAAGGTTTCACATTCGGATTGTCCGCAAAGTCCGCCCAGTTGTCGTGGGGCAATGCGAGCACATAGGTTCCGGTCGCACCTCCGCTTACCAGTACATACCACTCATACTTGAGCGGCCACTTTGTTTTCTGAGCAGCGTCAGTAACCCTGTTGATGGCACTTCGAAAATCCGACCCCTTCCCATAGCGCAAATGGAAAGTCATGATCTCGGAAAATTTAGCAGGGTTGGATGCGGCGGGATTGCTGATTTTTGGCAGGTACTCGTAATAACGAGCCGCAAGAGATTCAACGTAGGTGCCGATGACCTTGTTGTATTCCTCCTGATCAGCCTGATCAGACACAGGGGGCTTATCGAAATCCGCCCAGTGTTGCCCGAATCGACCGACAATGTAGGTTCCAGTATTGTCCCCAGTCAGGGTCTCCCAGACCAGCAACGGCAGGTCGTTTTGTTGTTTGTGCCATGTGGCTTTTTGCTTGCGACCATCCTCGTACTGTTTAACCATCCCGTTCTTGGGCTTCTGGAATTCCAGCGCGGCGATGGTTCCCGGGGTTTGAGCGACCACCGAAGATGCAGCGAACAACAGTGCCCCGAGCACTGACAATAGTTTCATTTTCATTCTTATCCTCTCCTCCGTTCTCAACGGTTTCCCCCCACTATACCGGATACCAGTTTTCTTGCGTCAGCCAGTCTTGGAACAGGCTGTTGGGAATCTGGCTTCAACGTCGCTGTTCACGCATGCAGATACTGATACAGCGTCTCACGGCTGATGCCGAATTCCCGCGCCAGACCAGCCTTCTTTTCCCCAGAAGCTACCCGATTGCGGAGGTCTTCTGCTCGTTCAGCCGTCAGCGAAGGCTTGCGACCACGGTACACACCCGCTTTCTTGGCAAGGGCGATTCCCTCGCGCTGGCGTTCCCGTATCACCCCTGTCCCCAGAAAAAATTCCCAGACCAGCGAATCCTGGCCCTGCTCTTCGCAAGCTTTAAACAGCTTCTCGAGGTCGTCTTGGTAGTAGGCATCGACCATGGGCTCTTCGAATGCCGGCTGCTCGTTCCGCTTTAGGATCGTCGAGATGTTCACGCCATATGTCCGGAGCATGATCCCGACGTTCTTGTAATGGTTGTATACCGTGCGTGAGTCCAAACCCAGTTCGTTGCTCAGATAGTCGATATGATCCAGCACGTCCTGCTTTTTGATGGCCTCGACTGTTTTTGCTTTGCACTGCTCGCCAAACAGTTCATCGGCGCGGCGATAAGCGCACCACGTCTTGTGGGATTTGAGCTTCTTGACGTTTCCGAGGTAGTTCTTGACGGCTGTCATCAACGGGGTTCCGCTCACCACCGCTGTGCTCGCCAACTCGGGGTCTTTCACCTCCACGCCGACATCATTAGCGCGACGTGCGGCTGCGAACTGTTGCTGTTTTGTACGCGCAAGCTCCGCATCTTTGCCAACCCTGACCCACTTCTTGCCTTTCACGCGCAGATAGTAAACGCCCTCCGGGTGATGTTCCTCGTGTCCATTGACGAGGCACCAGAAGGCCTTCAGCTTGCCTTTCTCGCTGTAGACGGGCTGCGAGTAACGCCTTTTGTTGTCATGGTGTATGCGTAGTTTGAGCGGTACGGAGGGGGCTTTCTTCTTTTCAAACTGCTTCGAGGTTTTCACGATTATCGCCATATGGGTTAATACCCACGCGCCAGCGAAAACCGGGATTAGCTCGCTAAGAAAAATCGAGAGTGTATCCGGAGGTGTATCCGGGCTTCTAAGCTATTGATTCTAAAGGAATGGCGGAGAGACAGGGATTCGAACCCTGGATACCCTTTCGAGTATACACGCTTTCCAAGCGTGCGCCTTCAGCCACTCGGCCATCTCTCCGCTGAAAAGGCGCCTTCCGGAAGCCCCACGATGGCGCCATTTCATTGTAACGTAGTTTTCGGCAGACCCTTGGAGCCGCTTGCCGCAAGCGGCGCTCCGTGACCTAGAGATCCCGGCCGTCAGTTCTCTTCCTTCAACTGCTGCGCCAAGTAGTTCTGGATGCCCA
>JARLGI010000103.1 GCA_031296115.1 Acidobacteriota bacterium
AGTAACTGAGTGGGCACCCCGCTCCTCTTCGCGAGGAGTTCGAACTGGTAATCATGATCGCAGCAGCGATCGAAGAGATGCTTGGGTCGGACCGAGTCCTGACCTGAGAGGATTACAAGGCGAGCCGTGGTTGGTTGGGACAGAGTTTTTTCAACTAGAGCGAAGTGGCGCTTTGTTTTAAAGCGGATGCCGAACTACGCTCTTGACAACGCCGACATTGTCAGAGAGGCGATTTCTCAACAATCATCAGACCAAGCCCGCCGCTTGGCGCTATCATCGGTTCGGTGGCCCGGGTTAGTCGGAGCGCTTATCGGTCTACTGGCCGCGCTCAATAGATGAATCTGGATGCGAAGCCGCAATCGACTTACGGTCATGGTTACCAAAACAGACGCCGCAGAACGGCAACTCAACACGGCTATCCGCCTATTTTTCGAGAACAGGGATCATCTGTCCTCGTATACGCTCGCCGTCGCTTCTCGGGAGGTCACTTCAAGTCGGCCATCGCCCGGAATTCTAGCACCGCTCGAAGGAAACTGACCTAGGCACGTGGCAATCGGCACGAAGGCCGGTCTCCGGACGGGATGCTGTACGAGTCTGGTGAGGCTTTCGAGCGGCGTCCGTGTGTGGCCCGAGAGGTGAGCACGACAAGGGTCGCTTTCACGAGCGACCCTTTTTCATTGCTGAAATTTGTGAGACGGCAGTGAGACAGCGCGCATGCTCTTGAGTGACGTTGCATGAAAGCCGCGTATTTATTGGCTGCCCCCGGAGGATTCGAACCTCCATATGCTGATCCAGAGTCAGCTGTCCTGCCGTTGAACGAGGGGGCAGCAATTGCAGCTTGTTATCAGATCGCTCACGATAAGAGAACGGCATCTCGATTGTATGGTTTGCTGAAGTGGAGCGTCAACCGCGCTGTTGCCGCAGAGTGGCCCTTATTCTCGCATCCTCCCACTTCACATCCTGAAGAGAGAATTGTGAGGCGATACATATCCGTCGAGAGAGGTGGGCCAAGAACGCTGACGATCTCATCAACTATCTGCTGACGCTCAGTCTCAATGGGTTTGCTCCGGAGTCCCTGGGAGGTGCGCTGTTCCCATTCGGTCTGGTACCTCAACGGCACACGAACAACAAGAAATAAATCATGCCGAGGTGTGCCCCACAAGCGGTGAGCAAGAGGACAACGGACGAACTCACTTTTTCGTCCGCTGATGGCGGGCGCGTACAATATCGGCATATTCAAGGTACTGACGGATTATGTCATCAAGCAGCACGGCAAGACTTGAGGGCGAGATGAACGCGGTGGCGTGCCGGCCGCTGGAAGCGGAGCAATGCGCGCTCATCGTGGTGGACATCCAGGAGAAGCTACTACCACCGATCTTCAATAAAGACATACTGATCAAGAATTCCCAGCTCTTAATCAGGTTGGCAAAGATCCTGTCCATTCCGGCCCTACTGACCACCCAGTATAGGCGTGGTCTCGGGTCGGTCGTGCCCGAAATCGCATCGCTGCTCGACGGCGCCGAGACCATCGATAAAGTGGAGTTCGGTTGCTTCGCGAGCGGCCAGTTCCGCGCGGCACTGAAATCCGCACCAGGCAATCGCAACACGGTCTTGCTGTGTGGCATGGAAACCCACATTTGCGTGATGCAGACCGCGTTGGGCGCACTCAACGATGGCTATTTGGTGCACGTGGCATCAGACGCCGTGGGCTCGCGTTCGGAGTGGAACTGGCGCATCGGACTCGACCGCATGCGCGCCGCCGGCGCGGTGATCTCGTCTACCGAAATGATGATGTATGAGCTACTGCGCTGTTCCGGCACTCCGCAATTCAAGGAACTCTTGCCCCATATCAAGGAATAGCCGCCGTGGACGCGGGTGAGGACAAGAAGTGAACCGGGACATGGCTCCAACCGTGTCACGGCTTATATCGCGAGGTGCTTCATGCAAGGATTGCGACTCTTCGTCGGGTTATCACTGGCAGTATGCCTGCTCTGCACAATGAATTTTGCCCAGGGCAACCACGCTGTGCGAATCGGCGTCACGCTTATGGAGAACTCAGTCGTAGGACTGTCGAGCGCCGCCGCGCGCGATAAACTGGTCAAAGCGATAGGCCATCAGAAAGACAAGAAAGCCCAGTTGGCGCTCGACGGAGTAGCGATTGACGCCACCGCCGGTGATGCCATTATGGCCGAGGCCAGGCAGAAGAACTGCGAATACCTGGTCCGGACCAAACTCACCGAGGCTCACGAACAAGGCAATGTTTCGGGCCGTGCCGGCAATGCTAGCAACGTGCCGGAATACAGTGCCACCATCGAGTACAAGCTATTTCGAGTCTCTGACGGGTCCACGGTAGGCAGCGGTTCCGCCAAGGCAACGGACGTGGGATCGGCAGCTGAAATTGTGACCCTAGCCTTGGATCACTTAGCCGGTAAAGTGATGGCTGACATCAAAAAGGTGCCAGCCTCCTAGCAAGGTGTCTTCCACGCTTACGCCGGGTTGGGCGCGATGTGCACGTATCTCCGTTGTGAGCTGGAGCGGCGCGAGAGAATCGTGGTTTTGGGCAGCGCTCCCATGTACATCGCGATTTCGTCGCAGGCGTTCTGACGGGGACACAACTGGCAGTCCTTGAGCGCCTTATCTGGAAGCGCTTCTTTGTTCACCACCCGAAAGCCCATACGCGCAAAGAAACCTGGAATACGCGTGAACAGGCAGACGCACGTCACATGCTGATGTTTGGCCTCTCTCAAGAGCGCGTCAACCAGTACGCGGCCTGCACCCTTTCCACTGGACTTCATGGTAACCGTGATGGAGCGGATCTCGGCCAGATGCATTCCGTAAAGATGCAGCGCGCCGCAGCCGACAATTTCGCCTTCGTTTTCCACGACGACGAAATCTCGGATATTTTCACAAATATCGGAGAATGAGCGCGGCAGCAGCGTCCCGCTTCCCACATGGACCTGAATCAATTGCTCGATGGCCATGGCATCGGGCAGTTTGGCGCTACGCGCTTGCATGGGCGGCTCCTGAATAGATTTCTAGTTTGTGCTTAGCATCCCGCAAGGCCTCGCGCACGCGAGCGGGCGCGGTTCCTCCGAAAGCGTCGTGGACCGCCAGAACGTTTTGCAGTGTGAGGCTCTGGTAAAACGACTCGTCCGCCACGATGCCGCACTGGGAAAAATCTTCCGGAGACAGTTGCTCGAGTTTGCAATTCTTGTCCAGGCACAAACGTACCGCCTTGCCCGTCAGTTCGTGGGCCCGGCGAAACGCCACGCCTTGGCACACCAGGTAAGCCGCGCCTGCTTGCGCATTCATGAAGCCGTGACTCGCCGCCCGTTGCATGCGCTTGAGGTCCAACTCGACCGAGGCCATGAAACCGGCGGCGACCCGTAGCATATTGGTTACCTGACTGGCCGCCGAAAATACGGGCTGTTGTGTTTCCTGCAGGTCCTTGTTGTAAGCCAGTGGCAATCCTTTGATGGTGGTGAACAACGCCATCTCAGCGGCAAAAACATGGCCGGCTTTGCCACGGATCAGCTCCAATGCGTCGGGGTTTTTCTTCTGTGGCAACGCGCTGCTGCCGGTGGAAAACTGTTCCGGTAACCTGATGAAGCCGTACTCGGTGGTCGAATAGAGAATCAATTCTCCCGCCCAACGGCTGAGATGCAAGGCCAGAAATGACAGGCCTTGTACGAACTCGAGGGCGAAATCACGATCGCTCGTCGCGTCGATGCTGTTCGCGGTAGGTGAATCGAAGTCCAACTGCCGGGCGATCGCGTCCCGATCGAGCGGAAGCACAGTTCCAGCCACCGCTCCCGAACCCAAAGGACACTGATTCAACCGCTGGCGGTACCCGGAGAGACGACCCAGGTCGCGCAGAAACATCTCGACATAAGCCAGCAACCAATGCGCTACCAGTACAGGTTCGGCCCGCTGCGTGTGGGTGTAGGCAGGCATGCAGTTCTCGCCCGCAGAATAAGCACGGTTGACGAACGTACCGACGAACTCCACCAGTAAATCGGAGATCAGGTCGATCTGGTCACGCACGTACAGGCGCAAATCGGTAGCAATCTGCTCATTGCGGCTGCGTCCGGAGTGCAGTTTGTAGCCGACTTCTCCCGCCAACTCCACCAGGCGCGACTCCACGTAGTGATGCACGTCTTCAATGGCCGGGTCGTCGGTCTCGGGAATCTCCTCGCGGGCAATCTGCTCCAATGCCAGCACTGTTCTCCCCAACTCCTCGGCGTTCAGGATCCCCACCTTGGCGAGCGCGGCAGCATGTGCCTGGCTGGCCGCGACTTCGTACGGCAACAGCACGCGGTCGAAGGGAAACGAGCGCTGCCATTGCTCGAAGTCGGCATTCTGTGCCTGACTGAATCGACCCGACCACATTTTCATTTCACTGTCTCCGTCTGGAGCAAGGCGCGCGAGCGCGCCGGCAATCCCAGAATCCGAATGAACCCTTCGGCGTCTTTCTGGTTGTAGCTTGCGCCCATCGTGAAGCTGGCAACATCGGGACGATAAAGCGAAGTCTCCGATTTGCGGCCGACCACCTCGACGTTGCCCTTGTAGAGGGCCAGCGTTACCGTGCCGTTTACATCACCCTGAGCGCTGGTGACAAATGCCTGCAAGGATTCGCGCAGGGACGTGAACCAGAGTCCGAAGTACACAATCTCGGCGTACTTCAGACCGATGTGCTGCTTGAAGTGCATTAAGTCGCGATCGAGGCAGAGTGCTTCCAATTCGCGGTGCGCCGTGAGCAACAGGGTTCCGCCAGGAGTTTCGTAGCATCCGCGCGACTTGATTCCCACGAAGCGGTTCTCCACCAGATCAATGCGTCCAATGGCATTGCGAGCTCCGATTTCGTTCAGCACCGTGACGGTCGCCACCGCATCCAGCGTTACTCCGTTCACCGCGACCGGCAGTCCTCGCTTGAACTCGATGGTGACGTTCTCGACCGCGTTGGGCGCGTCTTGCGGAGACTTGGTCCACGTCCAAGTCGTGGGCAGGGGCGCGTTGTTGGGATCTTCCAGTTCTCCGCCTTCGTGGCTGACATGTAGCAGGTTGCGGTCCCGGCTATGGATCTTCTGGCGGCTCTGCTCGACCGCAATGCCGTGACGTTCGGCGTAGTCGAGGCAGTCCTCGCGCGATTGCAGGCTCCATTCTCGCCATGGAACTATGACCTTTAGCTCCGGCGCCAGTGCCTGGTAAGCGTGCTCGAAGCGCACTTGGTCGTTGCCCTTACCGGTGCAACCGTGGGCGACTGCAGTCGCGCCTTCGCGTAGCGCAACCTCCACCTGGTACTTGGCGATTATGGGGCGCGCCAACGAGGTGCCGAGCAGATACTTGTGCTCGTAGACCGCGCCCGCCTGGATCGCCGGGAAGACATAGTCGGTCAGAAACTCCTGCCGCAGGTCTTCCACGATGACTTTACTGGCTCCAGTCGCATACGCCTTCGTGATAACCGCATCGAGGTCGTCGCCCTGCCCAACATCGGCAACGAAGGCGATAACCTCGCAGTCATAGTTTTGCTTTAACCACGGGATGATGATGGAGGTGTCAAGGCCTCCGGAATAGGCAAGTACAACTTTTTCAGGCATTGGCACTCCTCGGGGGGAAGCGGTGAACTCCGCCTTCCAGCAACAAAACAAGAATGGCTTTCTGGACGTGCAGGCGGTTTTCCGCCTGGTCAAATACGACAGAACGCGGTGAATCTATCACCGAAGCGGAAACCTCGTCGCCGCGATGGGCCGGAAGACAGTGCATGAATATCGCATGTTTGGCCGCATGGGAGAACAGCTTCCGATTCACCTGGTAGGGTGCGAAAATCTGACGGCGCTCGTCGGCCTCGTCTTCCTGCCCCATGCTGGCCCACACGTCGGTGTAAACAGCGTCTGCGCCGGCCACGGCTTCCGCTGGATCGTTGAGCACGCGCACCGAAGCGCCGGTTGAGGCAGCAAGTTCCATCGCGGCATTCGTGACGGTTGAACTCGGCTCATAGCCCTTTGGCGTTGCTACCGAAATCGACGCGCCCAGGCTGGCGGCTGCCAGCATCAGAGAATGGGCCATATTGTTGCCGTCGCCGATGTAGGCGAGCTTTACGTCGCGCAGGTCGTCGAAGTGCTGCTGCAGGGTCAGCATGTCGGCCATTGCCTGGCAGGGATGCTCCAATTCGCTCAGAGCGTTGATGACCGGGATTGAGGCGTACTGCGCGATGGTGGTGACCGTTTCGTGCGCGAACGTGCGCAGCACGATGCCATCGACCCAGCGCTCCAAATTACGGGCAACGTCGCTCAGACTCTCGCGCTCACCCATCCTGGACTGCGTCTGGTCAACGAAGAACGCCACTCCACCCAGGCTGTTGATGCCGGCTTCGAAGGTCAGCCGCGTGCGCAGCGAGGGCTTCTCGAAGAACAGCACGATCTGCTTGCCGACCAGCGTGCCGCGGAAATCCGAGGGACGGACCTTCATCGCGGCCGCCAACTCCAGAGCGCACGAAAGTTCCTCGGGCAGAAAGTCCTGGATCGAGATCAGGTTACGACCCGTCACGCTGCGATGCGCGTACGTGCTCGGGCTCATGCCTGGGGGAATCGTGGTTGCAATCAAGTTGAATCTCCTATCTGCGGTAAGCGGTTGGCCATTAGCATTTGGCGTTTGGTGCTTACTGTCTTGGCTAATTGCTAAGCGTCAAGCGCTGGTTTGGATTACCTCTGTTCCCCACTCAATGGAGTGCGTGAAGAATCCGGGTAGTACTTCTGAGCGGGCAGCAGGCAGAATGCGGACGCGAGTCACGCCTTTCTTCAATGCCGCAGTGCAGGCCTCCAACTTCGGAAGCATGCCTCCGGTGACCGTTGACTGCTGCACCATGTTCTGGATGGCATTCACCTCCAGCCAGCGAATGACACAGCCCTCTGCGTCCTTTACTCCGGCCACGTCAGTCAGGTAGACCAGGGCGTGCGCACCGCAGGCCACTGCACAAGCCGACGCCATCTGGTCGGCATTCACGTTGTAGTACTCACCGTCGAGGCCCAGCGCCAAGCTGGCGACCACGGGAACAATCCCCGCATTCCACAGGCGGTCGATCCACTGGAAGTCCACGGCGCAGATCTCTCCCACATAGCCGAGGTCGGGTTGCTTCTTCCTCGCCGCCCGGAACATGCGCAAATCGCCGCCGCAAATTCCGATCGCCGGCTGTCCGGCAGCGCTGACCGCAGCCGCAAGGTGCTTGTTGAGTTGGCCGGCCAGCACCATCATGGCCACATCGCGGGTCTGCGAATCGGTGAACCGCAATCCGTTCACAAAAGTGCTTTCGCGTCCAAGCTGCTTCAGGGTACGGCTAAGCGCTGCGCCGCCGCCGTGCACAATCACCAACTGATGTCCTTCAGCGCATAAACTGGGAATCGCCTGGGCGAACTTGGTGACCAGTTCCTTGTCGTCAAGCGCAGCGCCACCGATCTTTACCACCACCTTCATTGCAGTCCTTCCTTCTCGTTACAGCCGAACATCAAGTTCATGTTCTGCACCGCTTGTCCGGCTGCACCCTTTAAGAGGTTGTCCAAACAGGACACCAGCACCGCGCGCTTTCCGTCGGGCGAGAGCGAGAACCCGATGTCACAGTAATTTGTATGGAGCGAAAACTTGATCTGCGGCAGGCGCGCCGCCCCGAACAGACGGACCCAGGGCTTGCCGGCATAGAACTCCCGCAGAACTTGCTCCAGTTCGGCCGCGCTCGCGGGTTGGGCGAGCTTGACATAAATGGTCGAGAGTATGCCTCGCGGAATCGGCAGCAGATGCGGTGTGAACTGCAGCGATCCGCTGTCCACCCCAAGCTGCTCCAGCATCTCTCCCGTGTGCCGGTGACCGAACACGCTGTAGGCGGAGAAGTCGCCATCCACCTCCACGAAGTGGGTTTTTGGCGTCGGTTGCTTCCCTGCCCCCGACACTCCCGACTTCGAGTCACAAATGATTCCGTGGTCCAGGTCGACTAGGCCGGCACGCATCCACGGGGCCAGTGCCAGAATCACCGAGGTGGGATAACAACCGGGATTGGCCACGAGCGTCGCGTCCCAAATTTCATCGGCATGCAGTTCGGGCATCCCGTAGACCGCAGCCTCGTCGCAGGCATCATTCGCAGCCGCAAAGCCGTACACTTCCCGATTGGCTGAATGCTTTAGCCGCCATGCCCCGCTAAGGTCGATTACGCGAAAACCCTGGCTTACAGCTTCCGGCACGAGTTCGCGCGAGAACTCGTGCGGGGTGGCGAAGAACATCACATCGACTCCGGCGCTCTTCATCCTCTCCCACGAGAAGGTCTCGAGCGGGAAGCCGCCATTGCCCGCAAGTTGCGGATAGGCCTCACTCAAGTCGTTACACCCACCGCTCTCGTCGTTGCGGCGTAACAGCAGCGGTTTCTTTGCCGCAGGATGGCGCGTGAGCAGGCGCGCCAATTCGTAGCCCGAATATCCGGTCGCACCAAAGATCGCGGGTTGGAGGTAGGCTCTCATCGTTATGCAAAATATCCGCGAATGCGGCCCGCCAGTTTGCTGGCAGCCCGGGGGCTGGGGGCAATCGCCAGAATAGTGTCGTCGCCGCCGATAGTACCCACGACCTCGTCCCAATCCTCCGCGTCGATGGCGGCAGAAACCGGCTGTGCACTGCCAGCGCTGGTCTTAATCACGACCAGGTTCTGAGTCGTCTTCACGTCGTATACAAACTCTTTAATGAGCCGCTCGATAGACGGCAGGTGAATCTCGGCCTCTTCCCCCTGCGGGGCCCTGTAGCCCTCCGTCGTCTTCACCAGACGGAGTTCATGGATATCGCGCGACAACGTTGCTTGCGTCACCCGATGGCCGCGCCGGTACAGCAGGCGGCGCAACTCCTCCTGGCTGGCGACGTCGCGCCCGGCTAGCAGGTGGCGGATGGCGGCATGGCGCGAGAGTTTCGACATGCGAATAAATATACAGTAGCACGTATATTAATACAATATGAAAATTTGTCAATTAAAATTGTGGCCACACTTATCGCCTGGTGAAGCGCGATCTTTCCAAAGCAATATTGGGAGCCGTACCAATCGGAGGACTTCTTCCGCCGCGCGATGACGAGACCAGAATGCAGCCGGGTGCTTATATGCTGGATGGAGCACTGATCGAGATCGGGAATGGAATGGAACACAGGCCAGAATGGATTCGCATTTCTAGGAACGAAATTCTGGAGCAGTTGAAGCCGGTTTGAGTGGAATCTCAACGCCCCGCTCAGCAGCCAGAGCTATTCCTTGGCCACCAGGCGCGCCATTTCGAACTGGCTGAACACCGCGTTCGCGCCTTCATGAGCAGGCGTTCCGGAGAGCAGCGCTTCCTTGCGATAAACCAGGTTGCTGGCGTTGTAGGTCGCCAACTCAAAACCGTGGCCGTGGGTGATGGCGTCGGTGGGACACGCTTCTACGCAATAGCCGCAAAAAATGCAGCGGTTGTAATCGATGTTATAGACCTTGGCGTAACGCTCGGCGCCGCTGATGCGCTTCTCGGCCGTGTTCTCCGCCGCCTCGATGTAAATGCAGTTGGATGGACACGCTGCCGCGCAAAGAAAGCAGGCCACGCATTTCTCTAAGCCGTTCTCATCACGCTGTAGAACATGCATGCCGCGAAAGCGCTCCTGAAACATCGCGCCGCGAGTCGGCCCCGGGCCGTCGGGATAATTCTCCACGATGGTGGGCTTGAACATTTCGATGAAGGTCACGCTCATGCCCTTGGCAATGGCCGCTATGTTCTTAACGATTCCCATAATCCACCTTAGTATAACAATCACTTGCCGGGCAGCTCATCCTACCGTCTTAAGAATTTGCCGCCGTTTTCGCCTGACGGGAAAACCTCGCTTTTAGTAGCTCGTAGTGGTGCTGGGCATGGCCGCCGGCGATATAAGCCAGCGCGCGGACGGTCACTCGCGCCTTGTCGGCCAAGCCGCTGCGGTACTCAGCTTCCGGGGGAGCGAAGCGAACAGGGCGATGGTGGCCTGGCGGACGCTCTCGAATTCTGCCAACAGGTCGTCGAGGGTGCGCGAGTCGGAGTGCGCTTCCCGCACGTAGTCGTCCTGCTCGAAGCCGCGCAACTCCTGCGAGTCTCCGCGGGCAAAGCGCAGCGCCCGGTATGACATGACGCGCTCGGTATCGCACACGTGCCCCAGAACCTGCTTCAGGCTCCACCTGCCGGGTTCCGGATCGGCGCTGGCAGCCTCGTCAGAGATGCCCACCAGAAGCTGCCGATACTCGCTGATCTGGCGGGTGAGGAAGTCCAGAACCGGCCCATCGGGAACCAGCGAGACGTAGTTCTTGTAGGACTCGGGGTATTCGTGGCTTTCGGGACGGCTCAACATAATCGAAGACTTTGTCATATTCCTACTCCAACCCAAATTCCTTCCACCGCTTGGTCACCTGCTCCCTGGTTTTTGCGTCCATGCGGATCTCGTCCGGCCAGGGACGGGTAAAACCCTCGCTCGGCCATTTGCGGGTGGCGTCCACACCCATCTTGGAGCCGTAATCGGGCAGCCGCGAGGCGTGGTCCAGCGAGTCCACCGGGCCCAGGGTGAACTGAATGTCGCGCTCGGGATCAATGTTGTTCAGCACTTTCAGCGCGACCTCGCCGAGGTCCTGCACGTTGACGTCTTCGTCCACGACGAGAATGCATTTGGTGGACATGGCCTGCCCCAGCGCCCAGATGCCATTCATCACCTTGCGCGCCTGTCCGGGATACGACTTGCGGATCGACACGATCATCAGGTTGTGGAAGATGCCTTCGACCGGCAGATTCACGTCCACGATCTCCGGAATGGTCAGCCTCATCAACGGCAGGAAGATGCGCTCGACAGCTTTGCCCATCCAGGCATCTTCCATGGGAGGCTTGCCCACGATGGTCGTGGAGTAGATGGGGTCTTTGCGATGGGTGATGCAGGTGAGGTGGAAGACGGGATAAAGATCTTCCGGCGTGTAGAAGCCGGTGTGATCGCCGAACGGGCCTTCCATGCGCAGCTCGTCCAGTTGCACATAGCCTTCGAGCACGATCTCGGAGGTGGCGGGCACTTCCAAATCAACGGTCTCGCACTTCACCAGCTCCACCGGCTTCTGCCGCAGGAAGCCGGCGATCATGTACTCCTCGATGTCAGGCGGTGCGGGAACGATGGATGAGAACATCACCGCGGGCTCGGTGCCAACCGCCACGGCGACGTCCATTCTTCCGGCAACCTGCTTCCCCTCTGCGACGCGGGAGCCGCCGCCGGAGCGGGCCATCATGTCGAGCGCCGCGGTAACGGGATGGGCTTCGCCGGCCGCAGCCGCTCGCCGCATTTGCTCGCGATAGTGTTCGGCCCCTTGTTTCTGGCGCTGCCAGTGCATCCCGGCCGTCTGGCCGTCGTAGACCTGCATGCGATACGTGCCGACGTTGCGCTTGCCGGTCTTGGGGTCTTTTGTAATCACTGAGGGCAGCGTGATGAAGCGTCCACCATCCTGCGGCCAGCATTGCAGGATGGGAAAGTCAAGAAGCGATAAATTGTCGCGCTGGATGACTTCCTTGCACGGACCGGTGGCGACTTCCTTGGGGAAGAACTTGCCCATCTCGGCCAGCATGGGAAGCATCTTGATTTTGTCGAGCAGGCCTTGCGGCGACTTCACATCCATGAAGGCCTTGATCCTGTCGGCAATATCGTCTAGCGAGTCCACGTCGAGCGCCAGGCGCATGCGGCGCTCGGAGCCGAACTGGTTAATCAGCACCTTGGCGCCGGGGTGGCCCTTGACGTTCTCGAACAACAACGCCGGTCCGCCTGGCCCATGCTCGCCGCGTGGGCCCCACTTAGAGACGCGGTCGGTGACCTCTCCGATCTCCAGCACCGGATCAGCCTCGGCTTTGATACGCTTCAACTCGCCCGCTTTGTCCACGGCCGAGATCCATTCCCTCAGGTCGTAATAGGCCAAACCAGCCTCGCTTTAGTCGCCGGTAGTGCGCGGAATCTTGGATTGCGCGGTACCGGACGATTATAGAGGGCATGCACCGGAATACTGGAACGTTGCTCACCGCCCTGAAGCGTCTGAGCTACCTGTTGCCAGTATTAACTCATCGCTAAACGAGCAAGCCTGGTGAGCAGGCCGGTTTCTCATAGACTTTGGCATCTAATCGCAGGACCAACGCATAACGTGCATCTTGCCGTGACAAGCTATTGAATCGTAGAGCTTTATACATATGTAATAGATTCTAAATGACTTCTGGCGAACGCGATGAAAACACGTTGTTTACGTGGCGGTAAACAAGACTTAGAGGCCCGTTAGACTCGGGACTCGAATCGGTGTCGCCCTGAGGCCTAGGCCAAATCTCTGGTCTACGACTGCGCTCCCGCGCTGGGGCTATTTTGAGTCTCCCTGCGGGGCTGCCTCTCTAGCGTTATCTGTTTTTTCAAAGAACATTAGCGTCCGCACGATAGGTGCAGGCGTGAGAGACACAACCACCTCGTCCTCACACGGTAGGGATATCGCATCAGGCCTAACGTGGGCAAGGGCCGGTCACGTCGGCGCGTGATGCGCAGGAACCAGTTTGAGCGCACCAGCAGCTCTGCGCCGAACTCTCTGAAGGTATCTGGCAGTCAACCGGATCGTTTACAGATTGCGCAACTGTGACGGCGGGAAGTCCGCCTTCCAGGTGGCTCCGCCCGCGCTTACTGGCACCATAATGTCCGGTGTCGGAGCGACCCGAATCTAATTAGCAAATAAGTTGCCAACAATTCGTTCCGTCCCTCTTGCCAGTCGACTAGCTTCGCTAGATAATCTCTTGCAATGCCTGGGTAGAGTGTGGGGAACTCCTTATTTCCCCATGAACCTTCAACGACCGGTATCATCGCTAAAGATTGTTTTTTGCAGTGAGAGATTTCACCCGATTCTCTGGTCTCTTCAAGACGCCCGCTCCTCGTTCGTCCAAACGCTGTGGAATTACCAGAAAAAAGCCAAAA
>JARLGI010000016.1 GCA_031296115.1 Acidobacteriota bacterium
ACGAATTGCACGTCGTCGAGGCTTCAGATGAATTGTGCAAGGCTCAGCTTGCAAGCCGGAGCAAGAGTTTGCCTCCCGGAACACCGTGGACAACAGAGTCGGAGTTTGAAGCGATCACCGCTTATTTCCAACCTCCCTCTGACGAAGAGAAGTTCAATGTTATCCGCCACGAGCGTGCTTGAAGAACCACTTCTAAAGCTGCGTCTTAACTGGCATTGCTGCTGCCGGTGAACCAACAAAATATTTGCGCTGGAAGTAGAGCGCCAGGTTCACCAGTACAAGCATGACTGGTACTTCCACCAGTGGCCCAATGACCGCAGCGAAGGCAGCTCCCGAGTTAATGCCGAATACAGAGACCGCCACCGCAATAGCTAACTCGAAGTTGTTCGATGCTGCGGTAAACGACAGAGTCGCTGTCTTGGAATAATCGGCCCCGAGCTTCCGCCCCATGTAGAACGACACCAGGAACATGGTCACGAAGTAAATCAACAACGGAACCGCGATCCGCAGCACATCCATGGGCAGGCGCACGATGTACTCGCCCTTCAGCGAGAACATGATGACAATGGTAAACAGCAGCGCAATCAGCGTGAGCGGGCTGATGCGCGGCACGAAGCTATGGTCATACCACCCGCGCCCCTTCAGCCGCACCAGCACCGTCCGGGTGAGAAGACCCGCCAGGAAGGGTATGCCAAGGTAAATGAAAACACTCTTCGCGATCTCGCCAATCGACACATTCACCACCGTGCTGTGCAGGCCAAGTTTGGCCGGCAGCACGGTTATGAAAATCCAGGCGTACACCGAATACAGGAACACCTGGAAGAGCGAGTTGAATGCCACCAGTCCAGCGGCATAGTCGGTGTCGCCCTTCGCCAGCTCGTTCCACACTATGACCATGGCGATACACCGGGCAAGACCGATCAGGATCAACCCCGCCATGTATTCGGGATATCCGCGCAGAAAGACGATCGCGAGGGCGAACATCAGCACCGGCCCTACCACCCAGTTCTGTATTAGGGACAGTCCCAGAACTCGCTTGTTGCGAAACACTTCCGGGAGTTCCTCGTAGCGGACTTTGGTGAACGGCGGATACATCATCACGATCAACCCAACCGCGATTGGTATCGATGTGGTGCCAACGCTGAACCGGTTGAGAAAGGGCACAACGCCGGGGACGAGCCAGCCTGCCACCACGCCGAGCAGCATGGCTCCGAAAATCCAGGCGGTCAGATACCGGTCCAGAAAACTGAGTCGGCTGGTTGTGCTCATTGCTGCCCGATGCGGTCGACCGCTTTCTTCAAGGCGAGTTTGTCCAAGGTGGAAAGAGGCAGCGCCAGAAACAGACTGATCCTGCGGTCGAGGGTCACGAAGGCCTCGCGAAAGGCACGCTCGACCTCGTCGGGCGATCCGGTGATTGCCGCAGGGTCGGGAATTCCCCAATGCGCCGTCATCGGCTGGCCCGGCCAAACCGGGCATACCTCTTGCGCGGCGTTATCGCAAACCGTGAATACGAAATGCAGTTCTGGCGCACCGGACTTGGCGAACTCATCCCAGCTTTTGCTGCGCAACCCGGTTGTTGGCAGGTGAGCGCGTTCGAGTTCGCGCAGCGCTTCCGGCCGCACCGCACCTGCGGGGTGGCTGCCCCCGCTGTATGCGGTAAACGCCGGCCTGCCGCGGAAGTTCAGGATTGCCTCGGCCATGATGGAGCGGGCCGAGTTCCCTGTGCATAGGAACAAAACGTTGTAGCGTCCGTGCATACTACCTATCCTTTTGCTCCTCCGGCCTGCGGCTTCCTGGCCCGGATGAACGCACTCATGAACCTGCCGTCCACCAGCGGCGCGATGGCGTCCACGTCCACACCTTGATCGGCGAGGAAGGTGCGGGCATCTTCGACGTAGTAGGTGCGCGTGGGCTCGACCTCGATGTCCGCGAACCCGGCAGCGGCAAGCTTCGAGGTGTACTCCGTGTCCTGCAACGCACCCGCGATGCAGCCCACCCACAACAGCACGCTGGCGCGCACCTCGGCCGGCACCTCGCCATGTACCACAACGTCAGATACGGCAAAGCGGCCGCCCGGCTTCAACACGCGAAAGGCCTCACGCAGCACCCGGTCCTTGTCGGCAGAAAGGTTGATAACGCAGTTGGAGATGATGACGTCCACCGAATTGTCGGGCAGCGGAATGTTTTCGATCTCGCCCTTCAGAAACTCGACATTCGCGACCCCCGCCTTGCGTTGGTTCTCCCGCGCCAGCGCCAGCATCTCGTCGGTCATGTCCAGCCCGTACGCCTTGCCTGCAGGCCCTACCCGCCTGGCCGACAGGAGCACGTCGATGCCTCCGCCGGAGCCGAGGTCGAGGACGATTTCTCCCGGGTTCAACTGCGCGAGCGCCGTCGGATTGCCGCAGCCCAGCGAGGCCTTCAGCGCGTCTTCCGGAACCTGTCCGGCCTGCGCGGCATCGTAAAGATTGGCCGTGATCGGATCGCAGCAGCTGTCCGTCGCCGCCGATGCGCCACAGCAGGAACTGCCGCCGCTGTGCACTCGCAGCGCTGCCTGGCCGTACTTCTCTTTCACCACTTGCTTGATATCGCTGCTCATGGTTTTCTCCTATTTGCAGAGCGTTATGAACGTTTCGGGTTGGACTGCCTTGTTGCGGGTGCAGCACTCGGCATAGAGGAAGCCGAGCAGCTCCTGCAGCGCCTCGGTGCTCGCCGTGTACCAGAGAAAGGTCCCGTCACGCCGCACCTTCACCAGGTCCTCATTCTTCAGTTTGTCGAGGTGGTGCGAGAGCGTGGAGCTGGGGATATCCAGCTCGCTGCCAATGTCGCCGACCACCATGCCCTCGGGGTGCGCCGCGAGCAGCAGTTGCATGATGCGCAGCCGCGGCTCCGTGCCCATCGCAGCGAGCATGTCCGCATAACGCGTGATTTGTTCCGGAGTGGGTTTCCTTGCCATAGGTCCCTCCGCATTCGATAGTTCCATATATATAGAATTATCGAGGAGATGTCAACGGGCAGCCAGGGTTTTCACTCGTCCTGGATAGTCGGCAACACGAATCCTGGCTACCACCCCCGTATCCTTTTGCTCCTGGTTTTCGTCCTTGGAGTAAGAGAAACCGATCAAAGGCTCTTCTGGAGGTGACTTATGGCGATCGTTAGACATATTGGTCCGGCTTCCGCGTTCAAGGTAGGCTTCGTGGTGTACGCATTCCTCGGATTCATTGCCGGTGTTTTTTGCAGTGCGATTGCACTTGCTGGAGTTTCATTTGCTCCTCATGCATCGTTGCCGCGTCTGGTTGGCCTGTTCGCCGTCGTCTTGTGTCCAATCTTGTACGGGATCATCGGCGGCATCGGTCTGCTGATTAGCGCACTGCTCTATAACGTCGCGGCCGGTTGGGTCGGCGGGCTCGATCTAGAGATCAACTAAAGACGAGAAAAGGCACGAGCAATAAGGTAGTGGCCCTGGCGTGGGTCACACTGAAGCGTGACTACCGTCATGGAAATAGGGTGGGCTGAAAAGCGAGAATACAGTATGCCACTGGCGAGCGACACGACCGATGCGGGTGTACTGTTCAACATCTATCACGACAGAATCTATCGCTATATCCTCCACATGGTCCGTAACCCGGGAGAAGCCGAGGACCTCACGCAAGAGACATTTCTAAGGGCATATCGCCGCCGCGACACGCTTCGTGACGAGCAAGCCGTTCGCGGCTGGCTCTATCGCATCGCCACGCATGTCTGTCTGGACCGCCTGCGCCAGCGAAGACCGAACGTTTCGATGGATAGCAAAGAGGGCGCGAGTCAAGTTGCGTCCGCAGTTTCGATGTCTCCCTCTGTACTGGAAATCACTGAGCGAAAGGAAACGAGCGCATGCGTGCAGAGGTGCCTGGACTTCCTGCCCGATAATTATCGCGCCGTGATTGTGCTGCACGAGGCCCATTCCCTCACCGCAGCGGAGATAGCGAGCCTTCTGGGATTGAAGCTGACCGCGGTAAAAATGAGACTTCACCGCGCTCGCCGTATGTTGCAACAGGTGATGGAATGCGGGTGCGCCATCTCGAATGACGATCGGGGCGTGCCAGTCTGTCAGCCCAAGCCTTGAGTCCTTGCTGCAATGATCTTCTCTTTGCTGCCAGCGAGGGCATCGCGGATAGTCGTGCCTTCAGGCGACTCTGAATGTATAGGCCAGAGCAGAGTCCCATCGACGCGGCCCAGAAGTCTCGTTGTAGGAAGTTTCACCAGATAGGTAATGAGAAACGCCCTGCTGGTGAGGAGATCGAGGACAGGATCATGCTTTTCGCCGCGGCAACTGGAGGCCGCTCTCGATGGCGAAGAGCAAACGCAAACGAGCCCCGAAAACAGTCCTCAAGCTACCCGATCTTGAGCAATCGAAGTCTGCGGTCTTGAATAGCCTCACGTCGGCGAGTTCAAAACGCTCATACGACCATGCCATTCGTGAATTCATCGACTGGTACTGCTCGGAGCCCAGGCTGGCATTCAACAGGACTGTGGTCACACGCTACCGAATCGCACTCGAACAGTCCCCGTACGCCCCGTCGACCATAAACCTGAGATTGGCGGCGATACGCCGGCTGGCGTATGAAGCGTCCGATTGCGGACTCGCTCAGCCCAGATCTGGCTGCAGGCATAGGCCGCGTGAAGGGTGTCCGGCTGCTGGGAGTGCGTGTCGGAAATTGGCTGACGGCAGAGGAAGGCAAGAAGTTGCTGGGCACGGAAAATGCAGACTCCCTCCGCAGCCGGCGCAATCGTGCCCTGCTCTCGCTTCTCATCGGCTGTGGCCTCCGGAGGGCTGAGCAGACAACCTTGCGGTTCGAGGACCTTCAGCTCCGGGAAGGCCATTGGGTCATCGCGGATCTGAGAGGAAAAGGTGGCCACATCCGGACGATTCCCGTTCCGGAATGGGTAAAGGAGGCGATCAATAGCTGGACTCTTGGTGCCGGCATCAACAGTGGTCCGTTGCTGCGGTCCATTAACAAGGCAGGCAGGATTTGGGGACACGGCTTTACGCCCAAGGTGATCTGGGCAATTGTGAAGGTAAACGCGAAAAGTTGTGGTCTGACATCGGTGGCACCGCACGACTTGCGACGGACCTGTGCACGACTGTGCCATCAGGCGGCGAACTGGAGTAGATTCAGTTCCTGCCCGGTCACGTTTCAATTCAGACGACCGAGCGATACCTCGGGTGCAAGCAGCGTTTCCGGAATGCCGTTAACGATCACATCGGCCTGGAGCCGGATGCGCCCTCCTGAACGGGATTGCGGTGGAATCCTACTCGCTGGCCGAC
>JARLGI010000104.1 GCA_031296115.1 Acidobacteriota bacterium
TCGGCATGGCCGGCGGCTCCGACTCGCACAACACCGGCAGTCCTTACCGTCATGAAAATTTCTACGGTGGCCACGCCCAGATCGATGGGACAGTCGATAAGCGCATGGCCGGAGTTTTGGCCTTTGGCACTTTGGATGTGCGCCTGGAGAACCCGGGCGGACTGACCGGGGTGTGGGCCGAGGAAAACACTCGCGCTTCCCTCTGGGACGCCATGTATCGCAAGGAAACCTTCGGCACCAGCGGCGTTCACATTAAGGTGCGCTTCTTCGGCGGATGGGGCTACAACAAGGACATCCTGAACGCCGGCGACTGGGTGCATCAGTCCTACGCCAACGGCGTCCCCATGGGCGCCGACTTGCCTCCCTTGAAAGGCACGGCTCCGACGTTCGTTGTCTGGGCGGTGAAAGACCCGACATCGGCTAATCTCGACCGTATCCAGATCATCAAGGGCTGGACCAAAGACGGCCAGAGCTTCGAAAAGATTTTCGACGTCGCCTGGTCCGGCGACCGCAAGCCCGACAAGTGGTCGGGCCGGGTTCCCGCGATAAAGAGCACCGTGGACCTGGAGAAAGCTACCTACACCAACGACGTCGGCTCGGTGGAATTGAAGACGGTGTGGACCGATCCCGAGTTCGATGCCAGCCTGCATGCGTTTTACTACGCTCGCGTGCTGGAAATCCCCACGCCGCGCTGGACGCTCATCCAGGCAGTCGAGGCCGGCTTGACCCCGCCGGACGTGGTTCCGCTCACCGGACAGGAACGCGCCTGGTCTTCGCCTATCTGGTACACGCCGAGCGCCGATGCGCGCAAGAATGCGCCCGCCGGCATGACGGTGACCGACCTCAAGGCAAAGGGTGCAACCCAACTGGGCGATGCGCAACTGAAGGCGCTGATCGTGGGCAAGGCCTTCTGGGTGCGCAACAACGCGACCGATGAGCAGTTCAGCGTCGCCTACACGGCCGAGGGGAACAGCAACATCTGGCATATCGGTCGCTCCGCCGCAATCCCCAGCTATATCGGCAACCCCATACGCGACGGCTATCAGGGGGTGACCACGCCCTACAAGATCGAAGGGGGCAAGCTGGTGACGAACATCTCCCAGACACCGTTCTCGATCACCATCTACAAACTGGGCGACACCTATTACGGCGCACGCAGCAACGAATTCGGCTACGCCAACTACGAGATCATTCCGAGCCCGCAGTTCGTACTCAATCCGGTGACCGCCACGCTCAACACCTTTTCGATCGAGCTGGGCCTGAACGAACAGCAGAAACAGCAGATCCTCCCCTTCCTGCAGGACGAAGTGAAACAACTCGGAGCGCTGAAGAAGAACACCTCGCTCAAGCCGCTGGAGAAGGTAGAGCAGTTGAAGCAGATCGGCTCCGCCATCGATGCCAAGATCGTGCCGCTACTCAATCCTGAGCAGCAAAAGAAGTTCCAGACTATGCGCGACGAGAAGCGACGGGAAATGATCGAGAAGATGGGAAACGCGGCGATTCAGAAGGCGGAAAGCAAGATAAAGCAGGAGATGTAGAGCCAGAAGTAAGGGAATCGCTGGTTTGGTCGGCACGCTGTTTGCTTTGAATCTTCGCGTCCGATCTAGGGTGTGGCCCGATCTCCAAAAAGCGATAGCAGTATACAATCGTGCTGTTTCAAGAGCTTACCTTACAACAAGCTGATGCGCAACCATTTCGCACGCGGCCGGCAGGCCGCGCGTATTGCGCGCGCCGCCATGAGGCCTATGCGTAAGACGAAAACGTCTCTGTTTCTACTCACCTCCGCAGGCTTGATCCTGTCCCTCGCGGCTTGTTCAAAGCAGAACTCCGAGGCCCGGGCTGCCACCGAGAAGGAACAGGCACAGTCAACGCGATCTCCGGAGGCGAGGCCTTCGCGCAATCCCCTGAAGAACGCTTACTTCGGCGACCTGCATTTGCACACCGGCTACTCCATGGACGCATTTGCGTTCGGAACTCGAACTACGCCTGAGGATTCTTACAAATACGCGATGGGCGAGACGGTGGAATACATGGGAAAGCCGCAAAAGCGCATCGCCCCGCTTGACTTCCTTGCCGTGACCGACCACGCCGAATATCTGGGAGTGGTGCGCGACACGATTGATCCCAATGGCCCATTCGCGAAGTCCGAGTGGTACGCCATGATGACCAATCCTGATTCCGCGGTTTCGGCCAGCGCCTTCCGCAAGCTCATTGGTTCCACCATCGTCAATAAGCCTTTGCCGGAGTTTAACGATCCCAAACTGCTGCGCTCATCATGGGAGAAATACGCCGCCATCTCCGACAAGTACTACAAGCCTGGTAAGTTCACGACTTTTGTGGGATTTGAGTGGACGTCGGCGCCGCAGTTTCAGAACCTGCACCGCTGCGTGATCTTCGCCGACAAAGGGCCGGCCATGCCTTACACGGCATTCGACTCCCTGGACCCCGAAGATCTTTGGCGCTACCTGGAAGCGCAGCGCAAACAGGGGCTCGACGTGATCGCGGTTCCACACAACGGCAACGCCAGCAACGGCCTGATGTTCAGCACGCGTGACATGTCGGGCAAGCCGATTACCCGCGATTATACCGAGCGACGCATGGCCAACGAACCGCTGGCTGAGATCATTCAGGCCAAGGGTCAGACCGACACCAGCCCGGCGCTTTCTCCCACCGACGAGTTTGCCAATTTTGAGATGTGGCTTTATCTGATTGGTTCGGACAAGAAAGCGAACTCCGCAACCGGAAGCTACCTGCGTCAGGCCTACGGTGTAGGACAGGAGCAGCAGGCCAAGCTGGGCGTCAATCCCTTTAAATATGGCGTCGAGGCTGGAACCGATTTCCATTCCGGCATCACCTCGACCGAACCGAGCAACTTCCCCGGTTCGCACGGCAACCAGGACAGCGATCCCAGAATTGTGATCACCGCCACGACCTCCGTCGGTGGCGAACCCCCGACCGCTCTCAGTTCCGGCGGGCTGACCGGAGTCTGGGCCGAGGAGAACACCCGCGAATCCATCTTCAGCGCCTTCAGGCGCAAAGAGACCTTCGGCACATCCGGAACCCGAATCAAGGTCCGCATGTTTGCCGGCTGGAATTATCCCAAGGACATGACCAAACAGGCGGATTGGGTGACGGCCGCCTACGATGACGGCGTGCCTATGGGGGGTGACCTCGCCGCGCCGTCAGGAACAGCCGCTCCAACTTTTGTGGTCCATGCCGTTAAAGACCCCGACAGCGGCAATCTCGACCGCGTTCAGATCATCAAGATTTCGACTAAGAATGGTAAGAGCCAGGAGAAGATCTACGACGTGGTGTGGAGTGGAGACCGCAAGCCCGATCCGAAGACCGGCAAGGTTCCCGCTGTGGGCAACACGGTTGATGTGAAGAGCGCCACCTACCAGAACACGATTGGTTCGACCGAGCTCATTGGTGAGTGGACCGATCCCGCGTTCGATCCCAACGCCCATGCGACCTACTACGCCCGGGTGCTTGAGATTCCCACGCCGCGCTGGTCAACCTATTGGGCCGCCAAGCTGAACGTGCCGCCGAACCCGAACGTCGCGGCCACGGTGCAGCAGCGTGCCTGGACATCACCTGTCTGGTACGCGCCGGCGAAACCATAGGAGTTGTTGTTTGATGAGTGAGGTTTCTCTAGGCGTACTCTCGGATGAGCAGGATCCGGTCTCGCAATCCACCGCGAAAGGTTCCTTCCTCCCCGTCCTCAAACGTTGGCTCAGAGAACCGCTGCTGCATTTCCTGCTGCTGGGTCTTGTGTTGTTCGCTATCTATGGCTACATGCACCGTGGTCGCGGGGGAGTCGAGTCGTCGAAGCAGATCGCGCTTTCCCTCGACGAACTTCGGCAGATGGAAATGTACTTCGAGTCGCAATGGCATCGCCAGCCGACTCCCGCCGAATTTCAAGCCATGGTGGAAGACAAGGTCCGGGAAGAAGTTCTCTACCGCGAGGCCTTGGCCATGGGCCTTGATAAAGACGACACCATCGTGAAGCGCCGCATGGCGCAGAAGATGCAGTTCCTCGCCGAAGATGTGACTGCCGCTCACGAGCCTTCCACCGCGGAACTCAAGGCGTGGTTCGAGAAAAACAGCAACAAGTTCGCCCTGCCCAGCCGCTACAGCTTCCGCCATCTTTACTTTTCGCCGGACAAGCGTGGAAAGAACGCTCGGGACGACGCCGCCAAGGCGCTCACCAAAATCGCCGGCCAGCCCGAAGACTCCAATCTAGCCGCCTCGCTCGCCGACCCGTTCATGTTCCAGGACTACTACGGCGACCGCGCGCCCGACGCTCTGGCCAAGGAATTCGGTCCCCAATTCGTGGTGGCCCTCGAGAAGCTCAAACCCGGCTCGTGGCAGGGGCCCGTCGAATCGGGCTATGGCTGGCATCTAGTGTACGTAGACACCGTCATACCCGGGCGCATCCCAGCGTTCGAGGAGATGGAACCGGATGTGAAAACCGCTTGGCTCGCCGAACAGAAGCGGCAAGCCTGGCAAAAGGCCTACACGGAGATGCGAGCGAAGTACAACGTCCTATTGCCTGGTCCCTCGGACAAGGAAGCCGTTCAAGCACCGGTTCCTCCTCCAAAGAAACAAGTTCCGGCTCCATCCGGCGAGGGGCCGCTGTGAGTCGCGTGGATTCCCGCTTTGTTTGGGTGGTCGCCTGTTTGCTGCTCGCAAGCACTGCCGCCTCGGCGCATGAGGCTCGCCCTGCCTACCTTGAGATCAAAGAGATCGCGCCCGGACAGTTCAGCGTGCTCTGGCGCACGCCAGTCCTCGCAGGAATGCGCCTTCCGATCGTGCTCAAGCTTCCTGACGACGTAAAGAATTTGCGAGAGCCCAACGTACAGGAACTCTCTGACTCCTTCGTGGAGCGGCGGTGGATTGACGCAGGGCCAACCGGCCTGGCGGGCAAGCGCATTGAGTTCCCCGGACTGCAACTCACCATCACCGACGTGCTCGTGCGCGTTGAGCTGCTCGACGGCAGGAAGTGGACGGCGATCATACATCCGTCGCAGCCCTGGGTGGAGATTGCCGCTTCGCAAACGTGGCTGGGTGTCGCGGGCACCTACATCGTCCAGGGTGTCCGGCACATTCTCTTCGGCGCTGACCACATGCTCTTTGTGCTTGGGCTCCTGCTGATCGTCAAAGACCGCTGGATGCTGCTGAAAACCGTGACTGGTTTCACGGTTGCGCACAGCATCACGCTTGCGATTGCGACTCTCGGCTATGCCGAGGTTCCGGTTCTTCCATTGAATGCCGCGATCGCGTTAAGCATCCTGTTTCTCGGTCCAGAGATCGTTCGGTCATGGCGCGGCGAAACCAGCTTCACGATTCGCCACCCTTGGGTTGTGGCGTTCGCCTTCGGGCTTCTGCACGGATTTGGTTTCGCCAGTGCGCTTACCAGTGCGGGTCTGCCGAGGCATGAACTTCCATTGGCGCTCGTCAGTTTCAACGTCGGCGTAGAATTCGGGCAGCTCGGTTTCATCGCTCTAATCCTGGCACTCGAACGGTCGTTCCGCATACTCGAAGTGCGCTGGCCGCGATGGGCGCAGCTTCTTCCCGGATATACCGTAGGTTCGCTCGGCGCATTCTGGACCGTCCAGCGAGTGGCGTTGCTCTTCGGGGGGTCGCGATGAACAGGCAGCGACTCGATCCTCTGGTCCGGGCGATGGCGCTAACCGTGTTTGTGTTCCTGTATGCGCAGACGGCCTTCGCCCATCCGCAGAAAGGTGAAGCCGTTGGATTTCTCACCGGCTTTCGCCACCCGATATCGGGACTCGATCACGTGCTGGCGATGGTTGCGGTCGGATTGTGGGGTGCGCAACTCGGTGCTCCGGCAATCTGGGTACTGCCGGTTGCGTTTCCAATGGTGATGGCGTTCGGCGGTATGCTGGGCCTCATGGGAGTGCCGTTGCCGGGAACCGAATACGGAATCGCTCTCTCGGCAATTCTTCTGGGCGCAGTCGTACTGTTTGAAGTGCGCCCGCCCTTGGGGATTGCTGCGGCGTTGGTCGGAGTTTTCGCGATATTTCACGGTCACGCGCATGGAACCGAACTGCCGCCAGGCCAAAGTGCCCTGCTTTACAGCATGGGCTTCGTCATTGCAACGGGCTGCCTGCACGCGCTGGGAATCGGTATCGGAACAGTCCATCGATGGTCATGGGGACAAAAATTGCTTCGCGTCGCTGGAGGATTGGTCGCCGTCGGTGGCACGTTCTTCATGTGGAAGGCGTTCGCATGAAAAGCACGAGCCGGTTTCATCTGCCACTGTACGCATTCATCGTCCTCGCATTTGTCATGTGTGCGCTTCCCGTCGATGCGCACCTCTACTCGACGGGAATGGGGCCCTTCTACGACGGCCTGATGCATTTCCTGATAAGCCCCGAGGACATCGTCCCGGTGCTCGCCCTGGCTCTACTAGCTGGACTGCGCGGCGCAAGCTACGGACGGCGGGCACTCTTCACCCTTCCGGTTGCGTGGCTTTTCGGTGGTCTCGCGGGACTCAGCGCCATGACTACGAGGCCCCATCCATTTATCGCGGCAGCCTGGTTTCTCATGCTCGGAGGATTACTGGCCGCCGACGCGAAAGTTTCATTGCGGGTAACTACCGCCCTCGCCGCTCTGCTGGGTGTCTATCACGGCTACCTGGACGGAGCCGGAATGGGTCAGTTCGAGACCGCCTCGGTTGGTCTCCTCGGGTTAGTATTCGCCATATTCGTCCTGATTGCACTCGCTGCGGCGTTCGTGGTTCGGCTCCGCGCGGACTGGGCTCGAATTGCCGTCCGCGTTGCGGGAAGCTGGATCGCCGCCAGCGGTCTCCTGATGCTCGGTTGGGCCGTCCGAACACGCTAGCTACAACCCTCACGCACTCGTAGAGCTTTCTCTCGATCAAGATTAGCGACCACGCGTAAGTAAGCCTCGCCTGACGACAGGGCTTCTCATGATGGCTATTTGTCGTCAAGAAACAGAAAACCTCAGGAAAGCCGATGGATGACTGGGGATCTGTGGTTCAACAACACGACATTGGCCAGAAACCCTCTTCGAGGACCTCGGTCCACAAGGAGCGCTCGGTAACAGCACATTTCCTCCAAGCCGACTTCTGGCCCGCGTCGACGTCAGTCCGTACCGGCGCAACAGAGCCGCTCTAACGGCGGCAGGTTGCCCACCGTAGGGCGGCTGCGAGCCGTCGTGAGGATTACTTACTAAAGGGCGATTACTCAATAGGAATCCGTTTTGTGAAGCAAAATCCCAGGTCAGCCCAAAAGAAGGGAACCTGGATACATGTTCTTCGACGAAGCCGACAGCGATTGTTTACTGTCTCCCAGTGGGCGACGATGCCGTTACAATGGCACTCGATCATTCCAGGGAACTTTTCCCAAGGAGAACACCGATGGCAAACGACGACAACACGAAGACTCTGCCCGCAACCGATCTAAGCCGACGCAACATGCTCAAGGGAGCAGGAGCGCTTGCGGCGGCGGCTGGGCTTTCCGCCGTAGATCCGGCTTCGGCGCAGGTCGGTACGTGTTTTGTTTGGATAAAGCAGAGAATCTCAACGTGGACTAAAGAGAACGCTTGATCGCCGCCCTGAGAATGTCCGCCAAGAATCTTTGCAGCACCTGTTATAAACATTCATCTAAGGAGGCTGATGGCCCTCGAAGAATATAAGCGCAAACGTGATTTCAAGCAGACCCCTGAACCTCCGCCCAAAGTCGGCAAAGGCAAGCAGCGCCGATTCGTGGTGCAGAAACACCGGGCAACGCGACTGCACTACGACTTTCGCCTGGAGATGAATGGCGTTCTTAAGTCCTGGTCTGTCCCCAAGGGGCCATCGCTCGATCCCGCCGACAAGCGCCTGGCGATACAAGTGGAAGACCACCCGGTTTCCTACTTCGAATTCGAGGGCACGATTCCGGAGGGCAACTATGGCGCGGGAACAGTAATGGTCTGGGACGTGGGCACATGGGAGCCGCAGGGCGAGGCCCACGTCATGTTGCAGAAGGGCGACCTGAAATTCCGGCTTGATGGCAAGAAGCTGAAGGGCGACTTCGCGCTGGTGCATATCAAATCCCGCCGGCCCGGCAGCAAAGGCAACGAATGGCTGCTGATCAAGCACCGCGACGCCTATATCGTGGAAGGCTACGACATTGACAAGTACGACCAGTCAGTGCTGACCGGGCGAACCATGGCGGAGATTGCGGGCGACGCCGGTTCGGCCGAGTGGCTGAGCAGCCGCAAAGTTTCCGCCGCGGGACGCTCCACCAAGAACGAATGGCTCACCGAGTCGATTGCGAAAGCCGACGCGAAGAAGGCCGGAGAAGCGAAGTCCGCCGGCGTACGACGAGGGAGTGCAGCGAACACAGTAAAAAAAAAATCTCTGCGCCACGAAAAACTGACGGCATAACCTCCGAGGAGGCGCGCCTTGGTCGCAAGGCGCCGATGCCGCAAGCCATCCAACCGATGCTGGCTACTCTCGTAGACCAGCCCTTCGACGCCCCCGAGTGGCTTTACGAGGTCAAATGGGACGGCTACCGCGCCGTAGTCTTCATCGACAACGGTGACCTGCGCCTGGTCTCGCGCAATCAGAACCTCATGACTGTGGCCTATCCCGAACTGTCCGTTCTCCCCGAGCACGTCAAGGGTCGCACCGCCATCCTCGACGGTGAGATTGTCGCCCTCGATGACAAAGGCCGTTCGTCTTTCAGCCTGATGCAGCAGCGCACTGGCATGGGTGAAGGTGGCCGCCGCATTCTTCGCACACGAGACGATATTCCCATTGCGTTTTACGCGTTCGATCTACTCTACCTGGACGGCTATAAGCTGTTGGACGCCGCCCTCGAGCAGCGTAAAGACCTGCTGAAAAGCGTGCTGACGACCGACGAGCTCATCCGCTACTCCGATCATTGCATCGGTAACGGCAACGCGCTGTTCGAGGCCGCCGCACAACATGGACTGGAGGGCATCGTCGCCAAACGGCGCAGCAGTTGCTACCTTCCCAAGCGCAGCCGCGAGTGGCTGAAGATCAAGATTGTCCGCCGGCAGGAGTGTGTTATCGGCGGCTACACCGACCCGCGCGGCTCCCGGGAAAACTTCGGCTCGCTCGTTCTCGGTCTCTATGACGACAAGGGACGGCTCATCCACGTAGGACATGCCGGCAGCGGCTTCACCGGACTGTCACACGACGAGATGTGGCAACGGCTGGAGAAACTCAAGACCAGCAAGAGCCCGTTCTTCGGCAAGGTCGAAAGCACGCGGCCCATGCATTGGTTGAAGCCGGAATTGGTGGCGGAGATTAAGTTCTCCGAGTGGACGCACGAAGGCGGAAGCGGCACGGTGAAAATGCGGGCCCCGGTGTTCATGGGGCTCCGCTTCGACAAAAAACCCACAGACTGCAGGATCGAACGCGCGGCGAGCACCGCAATCGAAGTGAAGAAGGCTGAAGCGGGCGAGGCGGTTTAGCAAGCTGCTGCGCTCGCCACTGGTTGCTTCTATTCCTGGTCTCTGCGTTCTATGGTTCGGTGTCTGCCGGCGCTGTCATCCTGGCGGGGAGCCCTTTTCCGAGCGCAGCACTGGCCCCTGCTACTTCACATCTTTCATTGGCAGCACGGACCCGAAGTCGTGGCCGTTATTGTCCACGGCCCGAACGATGACTGCACTGAAGGCGTCACGCACCTCGGGATATTTGGCGACGATAGCCTTGCCGACTGCCATATTGTCCTGGAAGGCAAGCGCAGGGTTGGCTGCGTCGGAGGTCTCGATCTTAACTCGGAGGTCGAGATTGTTCTCCACGGGAACGGCTGTCATTTCAGTTGCGCGATACGTCTTCCCGCCGGCCGAAAGATTCATGGGAGCGTCTGCGCTGGGCAGATCACTAGGGCGGGCGGTTTGCATCTCGTCAGCCAGCTTGTCGAGCGGCACCGTACTCATGAAGTTTACCGGCGCCATCAAGTTCCACGCGGTCAGATAGTAAAACCAAGCATTGTGCGCCTGTCCCTTGGGCTTGTACTCGCGCGCCCTGGTCAGGTACCACTGGCCATCATGGCCGCCGATGGTATCCAGACGCGGATAGTAGCCCGCCAGCTTCCACGCGCCGCTCACGTCTTGCAGGATGAGCGTCAGGGTAACCGGGTCCTTGCCCTTAACATTCTGAATCACGACAGCGTAACGTCCGGGCGGCAAGTTGGAGATGAAGAATCCAACCCGGTCCGCCGAGTTATAGATGCCGCAGTAGAAGTCGGCTCGCGCCAGAGGGGTTTTGGATTGCGAGGCGTCCAGCAGGTACGTGCCCGTGATCGTCGATGGGCCGTCCGCCAGGAACTGCTTGTTGGTGACCACAGCGTTCTCAATACTGCCGAAATCTCCAATGATCGCCGCGATCGCGTTGGCCTTGAGTCCGGCGACATCGCCTTTCGCCGACATATCAAGATAGCGATGCGCAGCGCTTTCAATCGCACTTCGCGTCGGAGCATCCAGTTCGGGCCCATTAAAGCAGCTTTGGGGCAGTCCGATCGCAGCGCTCGCGAGCATAAAGACGAGCAGCCCCAGGCAATGGATGCGCCAAGTGAGCCAGAGTCGAATCATGTCTTTCCAGGCGAACCTTCCGCGTGACACCGGAGTACGATGTCGCGGGCTACTTACAACCACTAAGCCGCGGGCCAGGCTGCTCCCTGTTCTTGTGACGCAAATCCCCAAATCGGCAAGTGTTTACGTACCTTTCCGCGCGGAAAAAGCATCGTTAACATGAACCTGCAGCAACGGCTGACCGGCCACGGGTTTAGAATGATCGCAGGGCAGAGGGCCAGACGGCGCGTTGTGCCCGTTCAAACTATTATGGTACGCCTGAAAAGCAAATCTGTTTTCGAGTTGCTGCTGGTGGCAGGCCTGTGTCTTGCAGTGCTTCCCGCAACCGCGCAAACCAGCCCAGTGAAGACGTCCGCCGCCAGCAAGGTGGGCAAGCAGCACTCACGGAAGAAAGCAGATCCTGTGGCGGAAGCACCGCAGACTCCAACTCTGCCGCCAACCTTGGAACAAATGGCTCCGACGGCGCCGCAAGTCAGCTACCGCAATGGCCAACTGTCCATTAACGCGCCGAACTCGACGCTATCGCAGGTATTGCGGTCCGTGCAGGCCCAGACGGGCGCGTCCATGGAGATGCCAGCCAGTGCCTCCAATGAACGCGTCGTCGCGCAATTGGGTCCCGGGCAGCCGCACGACGTCATCAACAGTCTGTTGAACGGCTCCAGGTTCAACTACATCATTCTGGGCGTGCCGGGCGATCCGGGCGCCGTGCAGAAGGTGATTTTGACCACACCGAAAGCCGTCTCCGCAGCGGCAAACACCGCGCAAGGCAACAAGCCACAGCCCCTGCCGCAGGCTCCTGAAGGCGAAGCCCAGGATGACGCGACCTATGTTGAACCGGAACCAGTCCCGGAGCCGATACCGCAGCCCATGGCACCGAACTTCCGCCGCCCCATGCCGCCGGGTCGCATGCCGGAAGGCAACCAATTTCCTCCTCCCGACAATGCCGGCCCCAACGGAGGTCTCCAGGAGGGAGCGAAGACTCCCGAGCAGCTTTTGCAAGAATTGCAGCTGATGCAACAGCAGCAGCAGCAAATGCAAGAGCAGCTGAATCCCGCCAACCGGCCGCACTAGCGGCCCTTCGCTACATTGCGGAGAGTAGTCACGCCATCGCGCGCGACCGCAACGCGAAGGCGCCTTATTAGCGGCCCGCTAGGTCCTGCAATGATTTCGTGTAAGGTTCTCGTGCAACGCCGCGTTCGGTGATGATGGCAGTGACGTATTTATGCGGCGTCACATCGAATGCGGGGTTCTCGACCTGCACGCCGTCGGGCGTCATCTGTTTGCCGGCCATGTGGGTCACTTCTCCCGACGAGCGCTGCTCGATCGGAATACCACTGCCGTCCGCCGTTTGCAGGTCCACCGTGCAGAACGGTGCGGCAACATAGAATGGGATGCCGTGCTCCTTGGCCAGGATCGCGACTGTGTATGTGCCGATCTTGTTGGCCACGTCGCCGTTGGCGGCGATGCGGTCCGCGCCTACGATCACCGCGCCGATCCTGCCCTGGCTCATGATGGCGCCCGCCATGTTGTCGGAGATCACCGTGGTCGGAATTCCGTCCTTCATCAACTCCCACGCTGTCAGACGTGAACCCTGAAGGAACGGGCGAGTTTCATCGGCAAACACATGCAGTTGCTTGCCTGAGTCCACCGCGGCGCGGATTACGCCCAGTGCAGTGCCATAACCGCAGGTCGCCAGCGCGCCCGCATTGCAGTGAGTCAAAACCCCACCACTCGCCGGCAACAGTGCCGCGCCGTGTTTCCCCATCGCCAGGTTGGCGGCAATATCCTCGACGAGCATACGCTGTGCCTCGTCAACCAACTGCTGCTTGATTTCGGGCATCGGCTGCGAACCAACGCTCTTGTACTTCTCCTTCATGCGGCGAATCGCCCAGAACAAATTCACCGCGGTCGGCCGCGTGGCCGCCAGAACGCCGCAGATGTGATTGAACTCAGCGTCGAAGTCAGCCGGATTCGCGGCCTTCGAATCGCGCGCCCCGAGCGCGACGCCCATGGCAGCCGCAACCCCAATCACCGGTGCGCCGCGCACGATCATGGTGCGGATCGCGTCGGCCACTTCTTCGTAGCTCTTGCAGGTGACGTACGTCTCTTCCGTCGGCAGCTTCGTCTGATCGATGAAGCGCACGCCGCCGTCGGTCCATTCCAGGGTCTTGATCATGCGCGCGCGCCACCATGCTTGATGTGCTCCGCTCTAACGTCGTTTGCAGTAAACAGTGCGATGAACGGCGCAGGCGCAGCAGCCTTCTCCACATTCGGACGGCCGCCTGCTTCCTCCCGCTCCACCAGGCAGAGTACGCCGACGATCTCGAATCCAAACTCCCGCGCCGCTTCAATGGCTTGCATGGTCGACGCGCCCGTCGTGCAGACATCATCCACGATCACCACCCGCGCCGGCTTCTCGCGAAAGCCCTCGAAGCGTTGCCCGGTGCCATGGGTTTTCTCAGCCTTGCGCACAAGGAATCCATGCACCGGTTGCCCCTGCTGTGCGCTGATGACCGAGGTCGCCACAACAATGGGATCGGCGCCCATCGTCAGCCCGCCGATGGCGTCCACTTGCCAGCCGCGGCTGCGGATCTCTTCCAGCACAGACTGGCCGGTCAGCAGTGCCCCGGTTGCGTCGAGCGTGGTCAGGCGGCAATCGATGTAGTAGTCGCTGGTGCCGCCGCTGGACAGCTTGAAGTCGCCCAGGCGGAAGGACTTGTCGGCCAGCATTCGCAGGAGTTGTTTGCGCGCAGTCCCCATGTCCTCACGATAGCATTTTTCAGCCGGACACCTTCTCTAGGTGCCGGTAATGGTCACTTGCCAGCCAAAGCATGGCAAACAAGGTGAAGTTGTAACCGCAATGCATCATGAACGAGTTCGCCACCGAGCTCGTACGCGCGCGGACCGAGGTGAAGGCCACGCCGACCACAAAAATACTGAGTACCGGTGCCCAGGCATAACCCAGTTGTGCCCCGTGAATGCCGGCAAAGGCCAGCGCCGTGACTGCGATGGCAGCTACGAGTCCGAATGACCGGCGCGCCAGCGGGTACAGCAAACCCCGGAAGAGCACCTCTTCCAGCAGCGGCGCCAGGGTAGTGCCGAACGCCGCCATTATGTAGGCACTGGTCGCGTCGGTGAAGTAACTGTCCACCGGCAACGACTTCGGCATCGGCAGGAAGCGCGACAGGCCCTCGATCGTTACCGCCAGTATGACGCCAGATGCGAACATCATCAGGGCGGAACGTCCGGGCCAATTCCACTGAATGGCGTCGCGGAAACGCTGGTTGGCACGGCTGCGCACGAGAAAGAAGATCCCAAGCAGAACAAACGGATAAGCTGCCGCCTGCGCTCCGACGATGATGCGGGCGTTGGTGACAAGCTCGGAAATCGGCGCATTGCGATATTGGGGAAAGCTGTGCGCGACAAACAACGCTGTGACGCTGAAAGCTAACACCGCGAACAGACTGAATCCCAGCACTGCCAGCAGGTCCCACCACGACCAGGCCGGACACGATGGTTTGACCGGAAAGGCGACCGGTTCTAGCGGTGCGAACAGGACGGGTTCTGGCGCTGCAGGCCCGAAGGCGGCATCCGCGACAGGCTGGGGCAAGCTCTCGTCCGGCTCTGAAAAGTCGTGTGGCAGTGACATTGAAATTAACCGTCGCTCGCTATTCGGCTTTCCCTTGACCTGTCATGGAAGGCACTTCTTCGCTGCTCTTCGGATTGGTCGTTCGCGGGAGCAATTTCGCGAGCGTCTGTCCAGTGTAAGACTTCTTCACCCTGGCCACCTGCTCAGGCGTGCCCTGGGCTACGATGCGGCCGCCTTCCTCGCCGCCTTCAGGACCCAGGTCAATGATCCAGTCGGCATTCCGAATTACATCCATGTTGTGCTCGACAATAATGATGGTGTTTCCCAGGTCCGTGAGACGATGCAAAACGTCCAGCAACTTGCTGACGTCGTCAAAATGCAGGCCGGTCGTCGGCTCATCCAGCAGGTACAGGGTCTTGCCAGTTTGCCGTTTGCTCAACTCGCGCGCCAGCTTGATGCGCTGCGCCTCACCGCCGGAAAGCGTTACCGCTGATTGCCCGAGGTGAATATACCCCAGCCCAACGTCGACCAAGGTCTGCAGCTTTTGCTTGATCTGCGGAAAATTCTCCAGCACTGGCAGCGCATCGGCGACCGGACTCTCCAGCAGATCGGCGATCGAATAGCCCTTGTACTTTACCGCCAGCGTCTCGTGATTGTATCGTTTGCCGCTGCAAACCTCGCACAGCACGTAGACGTCAGGCAGAAAATTCATCTCGATGCAGCGTTGTCCCTCGCCTTGGCAGGCCTCGCAACGCCCCCCCGCCACGTTGAAGGAAAACCGGCCCGCCTTGTAACCGCGCTCACGCGATTCCGGCAGCATGGCGTACAGGTCACGAATCTGCGTGAAGACACCGGTGTAGGTTGCCGGGTTGGAGCGCGGCGTGCGGCCAATCGGGGATTGGTCAATCTGAATGACCTTGTCAATGAACTCAGTGCCGCTAATGGCTTTGTGTGATCCCGGCTCTTCGCGGGAACTGTAGATCGTTTTCGCCAGCGCGCGGTACAGGATGTCGTTGACCAGAGTGGACTTTCCCGAGCCCGAAACGCCCGTCACCACGGTCATTACACCGAGGGGAAAGTTGACATCGAGTTGTTTCAGGTTGTTCTCACGGGCGCCCAGTACCGCAATCGCTTTACCGTTGGGTTGGCGGCGGGCATGGCGATAGCTGATGTGCTTCGCACCCGAAATATATTGCCCGGTCAGCGAGCGCGGTTCTGCCTCAACCTGTTCCGGTGTGCCGCTGGCCACGACCTCGCCGCCGTGCCGGCCCGCCCCGGGCCCCAGGTCAATGACGTAATCCGCGCGGCGAATGGTGTCTTCGTCATGCTCGACCACCAGCACCGTGTTGCCCAGATCGCGCAACGACTCCAGCGCACTTAGCAGCCGGTCGTTGTCGCGGTGATGCAGGCCGATGGAAGGCTCATCCAGAACATACAAAACGCCGCGCAACTTCGACCCAATCTGCGTCGCCAGGCGAATGCGCTGGCCCTCGCCGCCGCTCAAGGTCGCTGCCGAGCGACTGAGCGAGATGTAGCCCAGTCCCACGGCGTTGAGGAAGCCAAGTCGCTCGGCAATTTCCTTACGGATCCGTCCCGCGATCTTCTCTTCCCTGGCAGACAAGTTAATCTGCGCAATCGCGTCGACTGCGCGGGACACTGGCAGGGAAGTGAAGTCGGCGATGGACATGCCATTCACCTTGACCGCCTGGCTTTCGGGACGAAGCCGATTGCCATTGCATCCCGGGCACGCCGTAGCTGACATGTGGTCTAACAGCCACTCCCGATAAGCCTCCGAGGAACTCTCCTCCATGGCTCGACGCAAATAGGCGAACACACCAAGGAACCCACCATGTTTCTTTTCCTTGGTTTCAGGTCCATACAAAATCAGGGTCTGGGTTTTGCGCGGCAGCTCTTCGTATGGAACGTTGAGGCTGAAACCGTAGGCTTCGGCCGCGAGTTGCAACATGTGCACCAGGTTCTGCGAGGCCGAGCCTGGCCCGAGCCCTCCGTCCAGGAGCGGTTTGGACCAATCACTGATGACCTTGGCCGGATCAAAGTCGTACTTGCTGCCCAGCCCATTGCACTCCGGGCAGGCGCCATACATGCTGTTGAAGGAAAAAGAACGAGGCTCCAACACCGGGACGTTGATGCCGCATTCGGGACAAGCCAGCTTGGAGGAGAACAGGCGCTCTTCACCTCCGACGACGGCCACTTGCACCAGCCCATTGGCCAGCTTCATCGCCAACTCAACCGCAGCGGCCAGGCGGCGCTCGATGCCATCCTTCACCAGCAGACGATCCACCACCAACTCAATGGTATGGTTCTTGCGCTTGTCCAGTTCGATTTCTTCGTCGGCGATATGGCGCAGTTCACCGTCAATGCGGGCGCGGGTGAAACCCTGCTGCACCAGCTTGTCCAGTTCCTTCTTAAACTCGCCCTTGCGGCCGCGAACAATTGGCGCCAGCACCATGACCCGGTCCTCGGGTTTCAATTCCATCACCTGCTGCACGATTTGTTCAGCCGACTGGCGCGAGATGGCCCTCCCACATTGCGGGCAATGGGGAACTCCCACGGACGAGTACAGCAAGCGCAGGTAGTCGTAGATTTCGGTGATGGTGCCGACGGTGGAGCGCGGGCTGCGGCTGGTGGTCTTCTGCTCGATGGCGATTGACGGGCTTAGACCGTCGATGCTGTCCACGTCCGGCCGCTCCATCTGGTCAAGGAACTGGCGTGCATAAGCGGAGAGCGTTTCGACGTAACGCCGCTGCCCCTCGGCGTAAATCGTGTCGAACGCCAGCGACGATTTGCCCGATCCACTGAGGCCGGTAATGACCGTCAAGGTGTTGCGCGGAATCTCGACCTGGATGTTCTTCAGGTTATGCTGGCGCGCCCCGCGGACCGTAATGCTGGTGATTCCCATGGCTTTAACTGCGATTGCTCTTCATGCGGCCAACCGGCCCCGCTGATTCGGTGGCCAGAATCGGCAGTCCCCTTCGGGATCGCCCCGGAACCACAGCTCAAGTGCGGCTTGCTGGAAAGTTCACCAGAGGGAAAACGCAACTCCACTGAGGTATTTTATTGAGCGGCATCAGACTTGGCAATATTGCCAGACCTCAAGTTGGGGTAAAGTTGCACTCGGAATAGATGAGCCGGAAGGGTTTGGGATTCAAGCCCGAAGTTCCAAGGCCGATGAAGAACTTCGAGAACTTGGCAATGTGAACGGGTCGTGCTCAAGCTCCTAGAGAAAGAACAGAATGACGACTTTCCTGCTTTCCATGCTACTGCTTCTGACCACCGTCATGGCATTCGTGTTTGGCATTGCTGCGGGATACTGGGTCATCTGCGGGATCCTAAATCTAATCAGCCCTGATCGGTCAGCACGCAAACCATCTCAGTCGCCTGCTTTGGTATCCACCGCTCTTGGCGACTAGGATCTGTGGCAAGCAGACTGTGTACTCCGAAAGCCCCATAGCACGCGCCAGAATCGTCATGCGGTATCCCCTCCTGTGAAGAAATTCATCGCTGTTACACCTGGACTCCCCTGGGCTGTTGCAATTTGCGGCGGTGTCATTCGCCACAGGGCCGCCTCTCACTTGTGGCAAAGCACTACAGTTCCTCTCGAACGCTCGTCCGGTTTGTAGCGAAATCCATCACTGCGCGAAGTGACACACGTCACAGCGCTTCCTCCGCCTATGTCCGACACTAAGGTTGTACTCATGGAAGTCGCACGAGCACAAGCTCAAGCGCAATATCAACTTAAAGGCACCTGGGCTCGAATTCATACCTCTTTAACGTGGAGCAGTGATGAAGAAAGTCATACTGGCCATTCTGGTTCTTGCGGTAGCCCTTTTCTTGATTCTTCCCAACCTGTCGTGGGCGGAGGAAGACCTTTACAAGACAAAATGCGCTGGCTGCCACGGGGCAGATGGCAAAGGCACCGCCGCTGGCAAGAAGATGGGAGCGCAAGAGTTCTCTTCTCCAGCGGTACAGAAGATGTCCGACGCTGAACTTGTGGACTATATCGAAAACGGCGGCCCGCAGAAGAAGGCCTCGCACGCTTTTGCAAGCAAGGGCGTTAGCGCGGCCGATGCTGCCAAGCTGGCGGTTTACGTAAAGAGCCTGAAGTAGGGGCTCTTAGTTCGTCCCCGCGAGCCCAGCGCAAAAGCTCAGAGCAGCGTGGGACGCCTACCACAAGTTCCGCAGTCGCCCGACGGCGCCGTCCAACCGCGCCGCTTCTCCTGCCGAGGTCCGACTGGGCCGCCTGGGCGACGAGGAGAAGATTCATGAGCAAGGGGATTCTCTACGATGCGACGATGTGCATCGGCTGCAAGCAGTGCGAACAGGCCTGTGCTACGGAAAACGGGCTGCCGTACGACGACAAGGTTGCAGCCCAGGAAGTCACATCGGCGCACAAATACACCACAGTCCTGACCAAAGACGACAAGTTCATGCGCCGCATGTGCATGAACTGCGATGACCCGGCTTGCGCTTCCGTCTGCCCGGTTGGCGCCCTGAAGAAAACTTCTCTCGGCCCAGTCACTTACGACAAGAGCCGCTGTATGGGTTGCCGCTATTGCATGGCGGCCTGTCCCTTCGGCGTTCCCAAGTACGAGTGGGACAAGGCCGTGCCGGGTGTGCGCAAATGCATCATGTGCGGCAAGCGAGTAGCTGAAGGAAAGCAAACGGCTTGCGCTGAGAGTTGCCCCACCGGCGCCACCAAGTTCGGCGATCGCGACGCTCTTCTGGAGGAAGCCAAGAAGCGCATCCACGACAATCCCGGCAACTACCTTCCTCATATCTTCGGAGAGACGGAGGTCGGCGGAACGTCCGTTATGCTGCTTTCCTCCATTCCATTCAATAGCTTCGGCTACCGCACGGATCTGACGGAGCGGGCGCTTCCCATGTACACCTACCAGGTTTTGTCGCGTATCCCCGATTTTGTGCCATTGTTCGGCACCATGCTGGGCGGGATTTACTGGATCACCCACCGCCGGCAGGATGTCGCAGAGGCTGAGGCCAACGAGAAAGGTCAGAAAGGCGGTGCGCAATGACGGTGCCCCGGATCCGGTTCACATTCTGGAAAGCGGTATTCGCCGTCATCATGGTGGGCGGCATCTACTGTACTTTTCTGCGTTTTTTCCGCGGACTTGGCGCCTCCACCAATCTGAGCGATCAATTTCCCTGGGGCCTGTGGATCGGCTTTGACGTCATGTGCGGCGTCATGCTTGCGGCCGGGGGCTTTACGCTGACGGCAGCCGTTGAAATCTTCAACATCAAGCGCTTCCACTCCATTGTCCGGCCGACCATTCTGACGGCCTTTCTCGGCTATCTGCTGGTTTGCGCGGCGCTGATGTACGACCTCGGGCTCCCGTGGAATATCTGGCATCCGCTGATTATGCGCAATCCGCACTCGGTGATGTTCGAGGTGGCGTGGTGCGTCATGCTGTACACCACCGTCCTAGCCCTGGAGTTCTCGCCGATTGTCCTGGAACACTTCAAACTCAAGAGGGCCCTGCGCGTTGTCCGAAGTTTTATGGTGGTGTTCGTGATCCTTGGTGTACTGCTCTCCACCCTGCATCAGTCATCCTTGGGCACTCTGTATCTCATCATGCCCAACAAACTCCACCCCTTCTGGTGGAGCCCGCTGCTGCCGGTGTTTTTCTTCCTGTCGGCGATTGCGGTGGGGCTGGCGATGACTATCTTCGAGTCGTCGATGAGTTCGAAGTACTTCGGTCGCGAACTGGAGCTGCCCATCCTGCGCGACCTGGGACGCGTGCTGGTGGTCGTGCTGGCGCTCTACGGCATCCTGCGTTTCGAGGATCTGCTTCATCGCGGCGTGCTGAAGCTGGTGTTCACCCCGGGATATGAACAGCGGTTCTTCCTGCTGGAAATCTTTCTGTCGGTGATTGCGCCGCTAGGTCTTCTTTTGATTCCGAAGGTCCGGGAAAATGCGCAAGGGCTTTACCTGGCGGCAGTCCTGACCTTGCTGGGTTTCGTGACCAATCGCCTGAACGTGACCATTACCGGCGTGGAGATCGCTGTGGGCGGGCGCTACGCGCCCAAGTGGACCGAGGTCGTGATTACCGTCATGTTTGTTGCTCTCGGCTTTGCCATCTTCGGGTTGGCAGCCAAGTACCTGCCCATCTTCCCCGAGGAGAAGGCGCAAATTCCGGCACTCCGCGAACCGTCAACCCGGTTCAGTGAAGCAGCGGTGCCCGTACATGCAGGAGACTGACAACTCGACCGGGTCCTCAACTCCGCTGGAGGACGCTTTTGTGTTTCATCCCGTCTGGATCCAGCGGATGGGACGCAGTGTCAGCGCCAAGCTGATGGCCTCGATCTTCGTGGTCATGCTCATCATGTTGGGCCTGCTAGGATATTTCAGCATTCAGATTCATCGCAAGCACCTGGAGGCCGCGGCGCTGGTGAGCGCCGAACAGCAGAGCGAAGTCCTGCGGCGCAGCGCTTCGCACTACATGCTGAACAACGACCGCAACGGCCTGTACGAAATGATGGTCAACATGGCGGACCAGCCGGGCGTGACGCGGGTCCGCATCCTGAATCCGCAGGGCATGATCAGCTACTCGACGGCGCCCTCGGAAGTGGGCAACATGGTGGACAAGGGCGGGGAAGCCTGTTACGGCTGCCATGCGCAATCGCAGCCGCTCACGCGATTGAACCGCTCCGATCGCTTCCGGGTTTATCGCGCGGACCATACCCGCATCCTCGGGGTCATCACTCCCATCGAGAACCAGCCGGCCTGCTCCAATGCGGCCTGTCACGCGCATCCTGCCAGCACGCGGATCCTGGGCGTGCTGGACACGAATCTTTCGCTCGCCAAGGTGGATGAAAGCCTGGCGCACGAGCGCCGCGAAATGCTGACCTACACGGCGGTCGCGCTGCTCGCGGTCGTCTTCCTGAGCGGGTTGTTCGTGTGGATCGTGGTCCACACTCCACTGCGCGAACTGAAGACAGGAACGGAGCGCATCGCCAGGGGCGACCTGGGGTACCAGATTCCGGTGCGCTCGCAAGACGAAGTCGGCGAGCTGGCGCAATCCTTCAACTCCATGAGCAGCCGCTTGCAGCTGGCTCAGGATGCGATTGAAGCCTGGGGACACAACCTAGAATTTCTCGTGGAGGAGAAAACCCGCGAGCTGAAGCAGGCCCACCAGCACATGCTGCAAGTGGAGAAGATGGCAACCATCGGCAAGATGGCCGCGGTGGTCGCGCACGAAATCAACAATCCGCTGTCGGGAATCCTGACCTATTCCAAGCTGGTTAAACGCTGGATCGGCAACAGCGCCGCCAGCGCTCCACGGCACGAGGAAATGCAGGGCTCGCTTGACCTGATTGCCAGCGAAAGCAAGCGCTGTGGCGAGCTGGTGAAGAACCTGCTGAGCTTCTCGCGGGTCTCGCCCATGAATTTGGCGTGGTGCGACCTGAATGAGGTGATCGATCGCTGCCTGCGGCTGGTGCAGCACAAGATGGACATGGCGGGCATTCAGCTCAACCTGGAGCTGGCCTCTGATTTGCCGATGGCGCATTGCGATCCGGCGCAGATTGAGCAGGTGGTGCTGGCCATGATCATCAATGCCATTGACGCCATGCCGCACGAAGGCAACCTGTGGATCAGTACCCGGGCGAGCGGTTCGATGATCGAGCTTGTGATTCGGGACGACGGCACGGGGATCTCCGCCGAACATCTCGCCCACATTTTCGAACCGTTCTACACGACCAAGGAATCCGGCGGCTCCGGTCTCGGGCTGGCCATCAGCCAGAACATTGTGGAGCGCCATGGCGGGCACATCGCGGTAAGTTCCGTGGTCGGACGAGGAACAACATTCAAGATTGCGCTTCCGGTTGACAGCCAGAGACCGGCGGTCGCGGAAGAAACGGGCCGCATCCCGGCTGAAATGAGGTAGAGAGATGACGCAAGGCAAACTGCTGATCGTTGACGATGAACTCAGCGTACGTGACTCGCTGGCCAAATGGTTTACCGAAGAGGGTTACGAGGTGGTAGCCGCGGATAGCGCCAACGAGGCGCTAACGCGGGTCGCCGAGCAGACCTTCGATGTCGCCCTGGTCGACATCAAGATGCGTGGGATTGACGGCATCGAGTTGCAGCGACGGCTGCACGAAATCTATCCCGACATGCTGGTCATTATCATGACCGGTTACGCCTCGGTGGAGACGGCGATTGCTGCTTTGAAGAACGGTGCCTATGACTATGTGAACAAGCCGCTCGATCCCGATGAGATCGCCCACCTGGTAGCGAAAGCGATGTCGCACCGCCGCACCCAGCAGGAGAACACCCGGCTGAAGGAAACCGTCGCCGAGATCGCCCACCCCTCCGACATCGTGGGGCAGAGCGCGGCGATGAAGAAGGTCTTCGACGCCATCGAGACGGTCGCGCCCACCGATGCCACGGTATTCGTCACCGGCGAGAGCGGCACGGGAAAAGAGTTGGTCGCGCGGGCCGTCCATGCCGGCAGTACGCGTCGCTTTCATCCGCTCGTAGTAATTCACTGCGGTGCGCTCACCGAGACATTGCTGGAGAGCGAACTCTTTGGTCATGAAAAGGGCGCCTTCACCGGGGCGCAGTATCGCAAGAAGGGAAAATTCGAAATTGCCGAGGGCGGGACGGTGTTTCTTGATGAGATTGGTGATATTAGCCTGAAAACCCAAACCGATCTACTGCGGGTGCTGCAGGAGCGCGAGATCACGCGGGTCGGCGGCAATCAAATTATCAAAGTCGATTTCCGCATCGTCGCTGCCACAAACAAGAACCTCGAGCAACTGATCGAGGACGGGAAGTTTCGGCCCGACTTGTTCTACCGGCTGAATGTTTTCCACATTGAGATTCCGCCCCTGCGGGAGCGCCGCGAAGACATTCCCCTGCTTGTGGACCACTTCGTGCGCAAGTTCTCCGCCGAGATGAATAAGAGGATCACGCGCGTATCCCCCGGCGCGATGAATACATTGCAGCAGTATTCCTGGCCGGGAAATGTGCGCGAGTTGGAGAACGCGGTCGAGCGCGCCATGGTGGTTGCCCAGGAACCGGAACTGCGCGAGCAGGATTTCACCCTGCGCACCAGAAACGGGGCCACGATGCCTGGCGAGGCTCGTAGCCTGGACGACGTGGAGCGCGCCCATATCCTGCGAGTGGTGGAAGAGTGTGGCGGCAATAAGACCCATGCCGCCGAGGTGCTCGGCATCGACCGTGTGACCTTGCACCACAAGCTGAAGAAATACGGCTGTCAAACGAAAGAGAAAGAGCTCGCTGCTGTCGAGGGCCAATGAAGAAACTGCAACTGCTGCCGGTGGGAAACGTGGACGCTCGGCTGCTCGAATGGTTGCGGCAAGCGCTTCATGAGAAGTTCCATGTGCCTGCCGAGATATTGTCGCCCACGCTCGATCCTTCGCTCACGCTGCACGCGGAACGGCAGCAGTATCATTCCTCCGAAATCCTCGCCGACATGCAGCGCTACATCAACGGCAGCACATGGAGGCTGCTGGGTATTACCGGGTTGGACCTCTACATCCCGATTCTGACCTTTGTTTTCGGGGAAGCCCAGATGGGCGGCAGCAGTGCGGTGGTTTCCTATCATCGTTTGCGGCAGGAGTTCTACGGACTACCCGCCGACATGGATATGCTGGCCAACCGCCTGCTGATTGAGTCGGTGCATGAATTGGGACACACCCTGCACCTCACTCATTGCCACGACTACCGTTGTGCCATGGCCGCTTCCCACGCGGTGGAGTGGATTGACATCAAAGACAGCGGCTTCTGCGAAGACTGCCTCGCGCGCGCCTTGCAGACGGCGTAGCTGAATAACCGCACAGCCTGGTAGTCACATGATTCTTGGGGACCGCCGTTTTTTTATCGCCGTTCGAGGGAAGACATTTTAAGGCGGTTAAACAGCAACTTCGCGCGCAGGTAGGTCACCAGCCGCACGACGCGGGAATACCAGTGTTGTTCCAGCGCGGCAGGGGCGCGGTCGGGATGAAGGTTGATGCCGAAATTGCTGCACATGTTCCTGAACTCGGGGGAATTATAGGCCAAAATTCGCCTGAAGTCCGGAATCGAAGCGAAATTTTTCAGCCAAACCCGGTTTAGTGGTTGTGCAGTGCGACCATTGGATCCACCTTGGTCGCACGGCGTGCAGGTATGTAGGAAGCGGTCACGGCTATCGCCGTCAGAAAAAGCGCCACGACGGCGAACATGATCCACGCACTGGAATTTGTTCCGTAGAGCAGGCTGGCCATGACGCGCGTCAATCCCAGCGAAAAAACCAGCCCGATACCAACGCCAGCGACCGCGGCAATGATCCCCTGGCGAAGGATGAGCCGCAGGATGTCCTCCCGCTGCGCGCCCAGGGCCATGCGGATGCCGATCTCGCGGGTGCGCTGCAGAACTGAGTAGGCAACCAGCCCAAACAATCCGACCATGGCCAGGACCAGCGCCAGTGCGGCAAAAATCCCGCCCAGCAACAAGGGGTAACGCCGCAGAAAGACAGCGGGCGAGCGGTTCAGCATATCATCCATGCTCTGCGATTGGATGATGGCCAACTGTGGATCGAGATCGCGCAATACGGTTCTCGCCGTATTGAAGAAGGCCGACGGTTCCTGGTTGGTGCGGACTACATAGCTCAGGTACCCCGTGTAGCCGGAGCTCTGGTCGATGGGGAAATAGAGGACCGGCGGGAAGGAGACAGCCAGATTGTCCTCGGCGACATTCCCGATCACTCCGACAATCTCGCGGAGTGGTTCATTGGGAGAAAACGTCAAGCGGACGCGAAATCCGAGAGGATCGCGTCCGCCGGCGTAACGTTTTACCCAGGCCTGGTTCACGATAGCCAAGGGTATGCTGTCCGCTGTGTCCGAGGATGCAAAGAAGCGGCCCGCGAACAGCGCGACCTTCATGACGGCGAAATAGCCGGCGTCCACGCGGCGAGTCACGCAGCCCTCTTCCTGTCCCGGCACCACGGGCTGGCCTTCCATAACGAAGCGGTTGGTGCTGCGGTTCTCGGTGGCGGGAAGGCCGTTCACTGCCGAGGCGCCTTCAACCCCGGGAAGATTGCGCAGACGAGCCAGGAACTCGTGCTCCAGCCGCAACCCCGATGGATTGTCAAACGGCCACGCTTTTGTCGTGGGATACGAGACGCCGGGAAGATTAATGTCGAAGGTCAGCAGGTGTTGCGGTTCGAATCCAGGATTCTGACGGAGCAGGCTGCGGAGGCTGAGCATCAACAGGCCGCCGCCGGCGAGCAATACCATGGACAGGGCGATCTCGCCCGTCACTGCAAGGCTGCGCAGGCGGCCTTGGGTACCACTGGTGCCGCCGCGCGATTCGTCCTTCAACACCTCGGTAAGCGGGGTTTGTGGAACGGAAAGCCCAGGGCCCAGACCAAACAGCACTGCGGTAAGAACTGTGACCCCACAGAGAAAAGCCAGCACCCACAAATTGATGCCTGCGTCCTGAAGGTAGGGCCTGGCCTGGAGCTGCTCTTCGGGGATGGCGCTGACCAGCAAGCGCACGCCAACCATCGCACCCAACAGGCCGAGCACCGCGCCTATTGCGGACAGCAGCAGGCTTTCAATGAGCAACTGCAGCGCAAGGTGAATTCGTTTTGCCCCCAGCGCAGAGCGCACCGCAAACTCCTTGCGCCTATCGATGCTTCGGGTCATCAGCAGGTTGGCGACATTGGCGCAGGCAATCAGCAGAACCAGCACCACCGCTCCAAACAGGATCAGTAACAGCGGTCGAATCTCGCCTACGATGGCATCCCGTAAGGTTCCGACTGTGACGTAGATGGAAGCGTCTTCCTGGGGATACTGCAGCGCCAATTGTGCCGTGATGCCTTCCATCTCCGCACGTGCCTGACTGATCGACGTTCCGGCCGCGAGGCGGCCGACCGTATTGAGCCAGCGCCCGTTGCGCGCCGTAGCCGTGTAGGAGTTGATGTGCAGCGGAACCCATACCGGCGCGGGGGCAGCTGGTGCGAACTCGAACTCGCGCGGCAGCACACCGACCACGGTGACCGCTTTATTGTCCAGGTGAAGGACCTGTCCCACAATGTGGGGGTCACCGGCAAACGTACTCTTCCAGAACTGGTAGCTTAGAATTGCCACCGTCGGACCGCTACTCTGGGGCTGCTCCTCAGCAGCATCGAAATCGCGCCCCAGCAGCGGCTTTATCCCCAAGGTGGAGAAGAAGTTCGCCGTGACCATAGCGCCGAAGAGGGTCTTAGGGTCGCCAATCCCGGTGAGGGTCAGAGGATCCAACGAATAGCCGGCCAGTGATTCGAAGCTCTTAGCGGTGCGCTTCCAGTCGAGATAATCCGGATAAGAGGCGGTAAAACTGCAGCACGGAACCTGTCGCCGGTTTTCGCCGATAGTTACCAGCTGACCCGGGTCGCGGTAGGGTAAAGGACGCAGCAGGGCAGGATAGAGGACGGAAAAGATTGCGGTGTTCGCGCCGATCGCCAGCGCCAAAGTAATCACCGCTACGGCGGTGAACCCCCGGTTCTTCCGGAGCATGCGCAGTCCGAAACGGAAGTCCTGCTTCAGGGTCCCCATGTCTCGCTGATCTGCAGGAACTGGATTGGACTCTCTTTTAGCTCAATTCCCGACGTCAGTGCGCGTGCACCGAAGCTGACAAGAACTGGCAGTCTCCCGCCAGCAGTCTCAGCATTCCATTTACACGACAGTGCTGACTGCTTCTCCAGTCCAGAAGTGCAGTAGAAAATTGTAGGGTAGCACGGCAACGAGGTTCCGGCTTCCCAAATCCGCCGATGAGTGGAGGTGGAATGGCGGAGGATGCAGTCACGAGCGAACCCGTCTCCGCCCTAAATTCCCTGCTAACAGGAAAAATGCAGGGAATTTCGTGAATTTGGCCGGCGCATCCCGGCCGCTTGTGGCCCTAAGCGCTTCATTTTGCGTAACTTCTGCTGCCCGAGCCAATACAACACGGTGCGACCGCATTCGTCGCTGGGGTACAGGCCACCGGCGCCGAAGGCAATCCTGCCCCCGACGACTACGGAAAAATGTCCGACGAGGCGATACACTAACAATCCACTTGGTACAAAACCGGGCTCGATGTATCCCAAACAGATGTATTTCATCAACTCCTCCTTGTTTCCCGTCAGAGAATCGGGCGCATTGCCTATGGGGGACGTCATGTCCGACTGTCTTTTCTGTAACATCGTCGGAGGCACGGTGCCGTCGAATAAAGTATTCGAAGACGACCGCTTACGCGTTCGAAGACATTAATCCGCAGGCTCCCACACACCTGCTAGTCATTCCCAAAAAGCATATTTCGGGATTGCAGAATGCGGAGCCCAGCGATGCTGAACTCATCGGCTACTGTTACCTGGTTGCGGCTCGGATTGCACACGAGCGAAAGATCGAGGACACTCTTCGTGTCGTTTGCAACGTCGGACCGCGTGCTGGCCAAGCCGTCTTCCATCTGCACATTCACGTGCTTGGAGGTCGAGACATGAAATGGCCGCCAGGTTAGGCACCTCTGGAACTGCGAAAATATTGCCGGACGTCAGCAGCTACCTCCTCCGGGGTACGGTCGAGGGCCGCTTCCCAATGAAGGCGCTCCATGTACATCGAGTCGCTGCGATAGAACGGCACCATAGCCGTCCGCGTGAGCATGGTCAAGTTCACGCGATCCGCACCGTCCTTGCCCAACTCACCGGAATACAGTGCCAGATTGAAGCTGTTGTACCCGATCGAGTCATACCAAGCGAGAACTCGGCTGATGCCTGAAGCGAGCTCTTGAATGTCGACAGATGAAACGTCGAGGATGGTTGCGCGTTCGCAGAGGACGGCACGGACCTCGTTGAATCCAATCGGCGCGAAAGGTGTCATCCAGAAGATGGATCCCTCGCGGGAGATCATGCGCTCCGCGCGTTCCGTCTCTTCTGACACAAGATCGTTCCAGAAACAGCGCCCGTTTGCGTCCCAGTAGGCCATGACCGACGCATGCTGCATCCGCATCATCGATGTCGGGAATGGATCGACGTATACCTGGCTGTGGGGATGGGGAAGCGAACCTCCGGACGGATAAAGATAGTTGATGTTGTAAGCGCAGAACCGCGCATCCGCATCGACCTTCGTAACCGTGCGGATGTAATCGAGCGAAGCAGCCAGGTTGTCTACGATCAGGGCGGGAGTAAAATCCCGAAGCTCCAGCCAATGCCGTGTTGTGAACACGGCAACGGCGGCGTATCTCGAGTAGGGCACCAGGTTAGGAAACAGCACAGTATCGCCAACCCGAATGCGTCCGGCTAGCGTGATTTCAGTGGCGATAAGAGGCGTCACTCTGTCGATGCGTTCTGCACAGAAAGGGCAATTCGGATCCGGCGCCCGAAATGAGACGAGCGCGGCGTCAGCGCTGGTTGGCAACTTCACGCCTTCAGCGATTCGGGCTGAGGTACCGAGCAGCGGGTCGAAGCGAACCTCGAGCTTACGCTCTGAGCACGACTCATCACCGGGGTTTTGGAAGCGCGACAACAGACTCTCGCACCGAAATTTAATCGCCATTCGTACCGCCGCGTATGGGCATTGTACACATGGGCGCGGGACTCAACAGAACCGACGGGTCGCAAATCTTGTCAATAAAGCTACCCTCACACCCTCCAGCGCTTCGTCTCGCGGTCCAGAAACCCTCTTCGGGGACATGTACCGCAGCAGGATCTCCCGAATAACATGATGGACTGGAAGCCGACTTCTGGGCCACCTCGTCCGGGGAGTACCGACGCCATCGAGACATTATGCTACTGACCAAGCTGCGCAAGGGCGTTGCGCAGCGGGGCGCTCGAGATCGCAATCAGGCCACCGCGGGGAGCGTACAGCTTCAGAATCAGAAAGATCGCGCCAGAAACCGACAACCCGCAGACCAATGTTTCACTGGGACCTCTTTGAACGACATTTCTCGGTCGTGATCGCCCACATAAGAAGGACGTCTTCGCCTCGATCCGAAGCCGGCTGTTTCCACGAGCCATCTGTTTCGGCGAATGCGGCTTGACTTGTGACGTCTGAACAGAAACCGATCGGACATTCTCCGGACACCGGGACTACATCCGGCTTGCCGACCATCCTGGAGTCGAAGGATCTCGGTCAATACTTCGGCGTTTGAACTAAGCCGCTTTTGCGGCGGACGCTGTCGCGTGCCCGAACCCAGCGGCATCAGAGGCTCGAGACCGGCAGTCTTGAAGAATTGTCCGTCTCGCGTTACGATGAGGAATCGTGAGCTTGCGCTTCATGGTTAGGTCGATGAACTTCGATTTGAAGGTCTCCCAGCAAGGATTTTCCTTTTCAACAACTTCCAAACCAAAATCAATTGAAATCCCATAGCGCCCGCCGCGAACAAAGCAGCTTCCTTCAAACGACCCTATCGAAACTGCCCCGACCACACGAACCTGTGCATCCCCTCACTTCTGCTTCGGGGCCGTCCCGATAGGGATCTATCGTTTATCGTAATCAAGCGCCTGCGCATCACCTCATTCTGAATCTCTGCCGCAAATACGTAACCCTTCGAGCTGCTCCCCAGATCTGCATCGCCACTCGGCATTATCCGAGCGGCCTGGTTCAGAGCGAGTACCAGGTAGCCGCGTGATGCCCGCTTCGTTGTCGAGAGATCGCCGTTGCGTCCGTCAGGACACGGACTCTTGGAATTACGTCCAACCGTCTTGGCACGACAACTGCGTGCTCCTATGTTCGTTTGTCAGAAATGAAGCGGCTGCGGTACTGCGTGGGAGCAAGGCCGAACTGCTGCACAAACGCGCGCCGGAAGCTGTCTGGATCACGAAATCCCACAGAATCGGCGATGTTTTCAACCGTGTAATCGGCTGCGGACAGCCTTTTGCGCGCCTCATCCAGCCGTAGCCGCTGTACGAACGCCGCCGGTGTGCTCTTGAATTCGTCCTTGAACCGGCGGGTAAACTGTCGTGGGCAGAGATTGATGCGCTCGGCCAGCGCTTCGACGGAAAGATCCCTATCGAGGTGTCCCACCATCCAGGCCGCGAGATCGGCGAAACGACTGGTGGACTCGACCTGAAATTTCAAGGGCTCGGAATACTGCTCCTGTCCCCCTGGGCGTTTCACGTACATCACCAGTTCGCGCGCCACAGAGAGTGCCGCCTGTGCACCGAAATCCTCTTCGATGAGCGCCAGAGAGAGATCGATTCCCGCCGTGATCCCCGCCGAGGTGTAGAACTTCCCGTCGCGAACGTACAGCGCGTTGGCATCGACTTTCAACTCGGGATAACGCTCAGCCAGGTCGACCGAGAATTTCCAGTGCGTCGTGACCTTGCGCCCGTTGAGCAGTCCAGTCGGCGCCACTCCATAAATCCCGGTGCAGACCGAGGCAATCCGGCGGATACGGTACTCGTGCCGGCTGATCCAGCTCGCCAGCTTCAAGCCCGTAGCCGAGGTCCGCATTCCACTGCCGCCGGGGACGAGCAGCGTGTCCAGGTGACGCAGTGAGTTCAGAGAGCACGCCGCCGTCATCCGCAATCCTGACTCCGAGCAGAATGTCTTTGCGCCCAGAGCTGCGATTGTTACCTTGTAGCAATGCTGACGCTTTCCCTGCGAGTCTTCGATGTAAGCGCTGCTGAACGCTTCCAACGGGCCAGCCAGATCGAGCGACGTGATGTTGTCGTATCCGACGATGACGATGTGCTTGGGTGTCATAGCGCGTAACCGCCAAGAATAGCGGACCAGGTGAAATGTCGATATGACGTTAACCGTGTAATTCAGGGCATTATGGCAAAGATCCAGAATGTCTCAAATTGCCGGGTCAATGTCATTTTAGACTTTTCATTTTGCGCTTACTCTGCTTTATGAGCAAGTCTAAACTGCAAAGGAGAACGTCATGACAAGAATCAAGAAGATACTGTGGACCGCCGTGGCCGTAATTGCGGTGCTGGATTGCGCGGTCTATGTGAGCCGGGCAGCCAAGGCGCCGGACAAAGTTGCGACCTCACCTGCGCAGACCACACCGCTGAAGCCGCCAGCCAAAGGGCCGATCAATGTCGCGTTCGTTATCTCGGAGGGCGCCAATGTCATGGACATCGCGGGCCCTTGGGAAGTGTTCAGCGACGCCATGCTCACGTCCAAGGGGAAGCCCTGGCATGAAGCAGATGGCGACGACATGATGATGCCCTTCAACACCTACACTGTTTCGGATTCGCAAAAGCCTGTGAATGCCGCCAACGGGCTCATGATCGTTCCCAACTATAGCTTTGAGACTGCGCCAAGACCACAGGTCATCGTCGTTCCGGCGCAGGGAGGCCGCAGCGACGCCCAGAAAGCATGGTTGCTGTCGAATTCGCCGACGGCCGACGTCACCATGTCGGTCTGCACCGGCGCCTCGATGCTCGCCAAATATGGCCTGCTCGACGGCTTGACCGCCACCACTCACCACATGTACGCAGCGAACATGCAGAAACAGTACCCCGCCGTGCACTTCGTCAGCGGAACCCGATTCGTCGAGAACGGAAAAGTTGCTACGGCCGGCGGACTGACCTCGGGCATTGACCTCGCCTTGCACGTCGTGGAACGGTATTACGGACGAGGGGTCGCGCAGGTCACCGCTGACTTCCTGGAATATGGCGGCGAGCTCTGGAAGAGCCCGGAATTCAATCAAGTCAAGCCCATCGCCGCCGCCAAGTAGCGGCACGCTCCGGGGGGTTGTGTTGCGGTCGCCCTCCCAATTCCCCTGCCGGCTCCTGCGAATAGTGATGGCTCGCACTGATCCTGAAAGGGTTGTGAGCGAATCGTCGGCAATCGAGAAGTTAATCGCGTCTACACCCTCACTTGGCGAAAAACCGCGTTCGCATGAGCGCCAGCCGAGCTTCTTTTCACGGAAAACGAAACGAATGCCAGCCGGTTGTGAGGCCAACCGAACCCGGCACCCTACGTAAAAGACGCTTTTCATCGCTACCTGATCGCCGGAGAAAAAGACGCTGTCAATCCGGCGCTAACCGGGACCAATGCCGCCGCGCATTATGTGCTCGACGTGCCGGCCGGTGGATCGAAGGTTGTGCGCCTGCGCTTGAGTGCAATGGCGACAGCCAAAGCGTTCTCCAATTTTGACCAGCTCTTCGCGGCCCGGCTTGCCGATGCCGATGAATTCTACGAGCGAAAACTTGTTGCCCCAGGCCGGAGGAATTTGCGAACTCTCCGCACAGGTCGGCTCGCGGACCTGCACTGCTGTTTTGCCGTTCCGAGAATTTTGGCGGGGTCGGACGCTAGATAAGCAGAAAATCCAGGTCAGGTAGCACGACCGACCATGATTCATAGACGGCGTGCGGCGGAGCCTTCCAACGCAGCATCCAAATGTCCCGCCGCTGAAAGATCAACTCCCCGTGCTCGCAGCAGGCTAAGGATCAGTGGCTGCTCGCGGTGAACAATTGCGCAGCGTACTGCAGCACTGGTTGCATAGCGGCCGGTGCTACGTCCGCTGCGTAGATCTCCAGATAGTTCACGTGCCGGCCGCCGCTGTTGCGTGCCATCCCCTTATCGATGGATCTTCGCAAGGCCAGCGGAGGATCCCCCTCCGCACCCATTACCTTGCTCGCAATTGCGTCTTGCGAGCTGCTGCGCATTTCAAAGCCGGTGATGATCCGCCCGCTGTAGCTGTTGATGAACTCAGTATTGTCGGGCGCTTCGACCGCAGCGTGGCCGGCATGAAGATCACTCGATTGAATCGCCAGTCGGTTGCCGACAGCGCGCGCGGCGCGCTCAATGACCTCCTGCTTGGCGCGCAAGTGCGCCGCTCGACCCTTTGGGCCGGCTCCGAGAATCGGCAGACCCGGAGCGGACAGGGAAATGCACTGATTGCGAAACGTCTCGGCGTAGAAGTGAAACGTGTCGTCCCAGGCGCTCAGGTACCGGGCGGGCGCATAGCCGTCGGCCATCCATTGCATGTGCGCGGCCGGCGAGTTCGGCAAAGTCATCTCCACGGAAACAGAGGTGGGGCCGGCAGCCGCGATCATTCTGAACGCGGGCAACCCCCCGTAGCGAGCGCTCAACAGCTTCATGAAGGCGAACCATCTTCCGAGGTACACCCGATCCCACGGCATCGGAAGTTTGGCGCTGGTGCCCTTGCCCGGTCCGTACTGAATCTCGAACAGATCTGTCTGCACCCCTTCGAGCGCCCACGGCGGTGAGAAGAAACCGGGGAACATGATCAGATGTACCCATTTCTTTGCCGCGGCCGCGGCCGCGAACAGCGCATCGAGCTGCGACCAATCCGGCTTGTCCTCGCTCGCCTCGATGTCGCTCCAATTTACCTGCACCGCCACGCCGCTCATGGAGGGATTGCTCAACAGCTGCAGTTTCATCGACCGATAGTTCTTTTCTCCCGAAGGCAGGAGCACGACCGGTCCGTTCGGCAACGCATTGCCGCCCAGTGCGCACTGAACCGTCTCGGCCCCGGCCCGAGCAGGCAGCGCA
>JARLGI010000105.1 GCA_031296115.1 Acidobacteriota bacterium
GAAGGCCATGGCCACGAGCCGCTGGTCAAGATCAAGGAACAGGTGGACAACGATGTCGAACTCTGCCACGCTTCGCCGTTCTACACGGTGGGGCCGCTGGTCATCGACATCGCGCCCGTCTACGACCACATAACGTCGGCGATCGGCGCGGCGCTGATCGGGTGGCACGGCGCTTCCATGCTGTGCTACGTCACGCCCAAGGAGCACCTCGGCCTGCCCAACGAGAAGGACGTGAAGGACGGCATCATCGCCTACAAGATTGCGGCACACGCCGCCGACGTGGCCCGGCACCGTCCGGGCGCGCAGGACCGCGATGACGCCATCAGCTACGCGCGCTACACCTTCGACTGGGACAAGCAGTTCGCACTGGCGCTCGATCCCGAGACGGCGCGCGCCATGCACGACGAGACGCTGCCCGACGCGTATTACAAAGAGGCGGCGTTCTGTTCCATGTGCGGTCCGAAGTTCTGCTCCATGAACTACTCTGCCAAAGTGGACGAGTACAACCGCCAGGTGCACGGGGTGGAGAAGAAGGACTATTCCGGGCTAATGAACAAGCTGGTGGCCATCAAGTAGGGTCGATGTTCATTATTCGCCGGGCGCGGACGTTGCCCGAAATCAGTCCCGCTTTGCGGGACGATACAGGATAGCCCAGCATGGAGTGCCGTCTTTTTGGCGCGGAATGCTGGGTAGGCTCACGTTTGAACCCCGAGTCCCTTCAGGGACGACACAACAATAATACTTAAGATTAAGCCGAATCCCTCAGTCGTGCTCAACCGGCGGTGCCCCTCGGGCTCCATCGTGATGACAACCGGTCGCTTTTGGTGTCGTCCCTACGGGAGTCAGGTCAATCCCCACCCAGCGTTCCGCCTTCAGCTCCACGCTGGGCTATCCTGATTCCGCCCCTGCGGGGCTGACCTGATTGTGACTTCATTGCGATTGCCGCGAGACCATCGCACGTGGAAACGAGGAGCGCTCGTTCCAAGTCTTCCAGAAAGCTAAGAAAGATTTGGACATCTAAGAGGTTCGCCATCGCGAGCGAAGCGAGGGATCTGTCTCTTGGCGGATAGGCAGAAAAGCAGATTCCTCGCGCCAAAACCGGGCGTTCGTAATGACAATTCCTTCTGGATCATGCGGGGATTGCGGGGTCACTTCGCATTCACTCCATCTCCCTTTGTTACACTCGTTTAGGTGAGAAGAATCCGCCGCAATGCCTGGATCCTGGCCTGCACATCCGGCGTTCTCCAGGTTCTGATCTTCCCCAAGCCCGAGCTCTACCTCCTGAGCTGGGTTGCGCTCGCGCCGCTCATCTACGCCATCTTGAGATGCCGCGAGCAGGACGTAACTCTGGTCTTGGCCGATGGCGGCCTGTTCCTCGCGCCGGCGACGGCGTGGCAGGGATTTCTACTGGGCTACGCCTGCGGCCTCATCTGGTATCTCGGTAACTGCTACTGGATTTACCACGTCATGCACTTCTACGGCGGAGTGGGCGTGGCGTTGTCCGTCCTGCTGGTAGTGATGTTCGCGCTGTATCTCGCTCTCTACCACGGACTGTTTGGGCTCCTTCTCGCCCTCATCGCCGCGCGGCGCAACGGATTCAGCCTACGCGCACTGGTCCTCACTCCCTTCGTGTGGGTGGCGATTGAGTTGGCGCGCACCTACGTCACCGGTTTTCCCTGGGACTTGCTGGGTACCAGCCAGATCGACAATATTCCGCTCTCGCGCATTGCCACCGTCACCGGCGTTTACGGCATCTCGTTCGAGATCGTGCTGGTGAACACCGCAGTAGCGGCGGCGTTCCTGGTGCCTCGCCAACGGCGCAAAGGCTTACTGACGGCGTCTCTGGTGGCGGCGGTCGCGTTACACGCCGGCAAGCTGGTGCATCCTCCGGCGCTCCCGGCGAGCAACGGCGCCACGCTGGTGCAGGCGAATGTGCCTATCCTCGACTCCGGCGATTGGACGCTCGACAACCTCACGCAGACCCTCGACTCCCTGGCGGCCCTCAGCGTGCGCCCAGGATGCAGCAAGCCGGGCACGCCTGGCCTGATCCTGTGGCCGGAATCACCCGCGCCGTTATTCGCCACCGACCTACATGTGCGGCACACGCTGGCGGAAGTCGCGCGTAACACCAACTCGTACATCATCGCGGGGTCGCTCGGTATCGAGCACGCGGGCGATCGGAGCCGCCAGCCCGACATCTTCAATTCCGCCTCGATGATCGCCCCCAACGGCGCGTGGACAGGGCGCTACGACAAGATCCACCTGGTGCCGTTTGGCGAATTCGTACCGTTCAGGGGTCTGTTCAGTTTTGCCGGCGGACTGGTGCAACAGGTCGGGACCTTCGCGCGCGGTAAATCCCGAATGCCATTGACCGCCGGAGATATGAAAATCGGCGTGTTTATCTGCTACGAGTCGATCTTCCCGGATGAGGTGCGGCAGCTTGCGAAGAACGGCGCTGAGCTGTTCGTGAATGTCTCCAACGACGGGTGGTACGGCGAGGGCGGCGCGCCGTTCCAGCACATCAACATGGCGCGTATGCGCGCGGTCGAGAACAACCGCTGGCTGCTGCGCGATACCAACACCGGCATCACGGCAGTGATCGATCCATACGGACGCGTGGCGGCCGAAGCGCCGCGCAACCAGCGCACGCAGTTGCAGGGCGCGTATTCGCTGAAGGAAGCCACAACGTTCTACACGCGCTATGGCGATTGGTTCCCCTGGCTGTGTGCGATAATCACCTTGCTGGGACTGCTGCTGCGCTACTTCGCGCCTGATGCGTTGGCGCAGGTCAGCACTTAGCACATAGCATTTGGCATTTAGTCGTTAGCATTTGGAAGTGCGGCAGACGACCGCTAGAATGAAAACACGCCCTCGGAAGGAACAATTTCATGAAAGACTTTCGGGGGCTGACCCCTTGACAACGGGCACATTCCATCACGCTAAAAGTTTACCGGTTTACCCAGACGTTTCCACGCGAAGAGATCTATGGGATCACTTCGCAAATGCGACGCTGCAGCGCACCCGTAGCGGCGAACATTGCCGAGGGTTGCGGTCGTCGGGGTAATCCAGAGCAACCGATTCTTGAGTATGGCGATGGGATCGGCAGGCGAACTGGAGTATTCTCTCCTGTTGGCACGGGATTTGGAGTATTTGTCACTTGAGGTTTATTCCCAGATCGCCGCAGAGGTTGTGGAAATGCGCCGGATGCTGAATCGGGTGATGTCGAAGGTGCGTACGGAGCATTTGAACACGGCGCCGCAGCGAACGAAGTGCTAAGTGCCAAGTGCCAAGTGCTAACGGCGAAGGCAACTACCGGAGAAATGGGCTCGTAGGGAATTATGGTCGAAGAACTAGAACAGGAATACGCAGCGCTCCGCGACAAGGTACGCGACTTACAGGAGTATCTTTGACGCGCCCGAGCTGCGCGAAAAACTGAGCGGGATCGAGAAGCAGACCGCCGACCCCACGCTCTGGTCGAACCCCGAAAAATCTCAACAGGTGATGCGCGAAAAGAAGCGTCTCGATGGCTTGCTCGCCACCGAGGCTGAGCTGGCGCGCCGTTCCGGCGACATCAACTCCTATTTCGACCTGGCGCACGAAGGCGAGGACGTTTCCGCCGACCTTCGCCGCGAGGTGGATGAGTTGCGCGCGCTGGTGGAGCGGCTGGAGACCGAGACGCTGCTCGCCGGCGACAACGACGAACGCAGCGCGATTGTCACCATTCATCCCGGCGCGGGCGGCACCGAATCGCAGGACTGGGCCGAGATGCTGATGCGCATGTACCTGCGCTGGGCCGAGCGCCAGGGCTTCTCGACCTCGCTGTACGAGTATCAGCCGGGCGACGAAGCGGGCATCAAGTCAGCGACCTTCGGCGTCAATGGCGAGCATGCCTACGGGCTGCTCACCAGCGAGATCGGGGTGCACCGCCTGGTGCGCATCTCGCCCTTCGACCAGGCCAAGCGGCGCCATACGTCGTTCGCCAGCGTGTTTGTCTCGCCGGAGATCGACGAAAGCATCCAGATTGATATCAAGCCCGAGGACATCCGCACCGACACCTACCGCTCCGGCGGCAAGGGCGGGCAGCACGTCAATACCACGGATTCGGCGGTGCGCATTACGCACATTGCGACGGGAATTGTTGCCGCCTGCCAGAACGAACGCTCGCAGCACAAGAACCGCGAGAAGGCCATGAGCATCCTGCGCTCGCGTCTGTACGAATACGAACTCGAGAAGAAACGCGCCGTGACCAAGGGCATCGAGGATTCCAAGCTCGACATCGATTTCGGCTCGCAGATCCGGTCGTACGTGTTGCAACCGTATCGCATGGTCAAGGACGTGCGCACACGAGTCGAGATCGGCGACGTGGACCGCGTTCTCGACGGGGATTTAAACCAGTTAATTCGAGGATATCTGCAGCTACGGCGGAAAGAGCAACGCGCTTAAGTACAGAATGGACGCTTGCGCACGGAGGAGTTTTACTAAAGCTCAGAAACGGATAGCATCTCGGCCATGGACGAAAACTGCCTTTTTTGCAAAATCATCGCCGGCAAGATCCCGTCGAAGAAGGTGTACGAGGACGACAAGGTATTCGTCTTCGAGGATATCAGCCCCAAGGCCCCGACCCATGTGCTCATCATTCCCAAACGGCACGTTGTTGGATTGAAGGAAGCTACGCCGGAAGACGCCGAGATACTCGGTTATTGCCAGCTCATCGCAGCCAAGATTGGCCGGGAGCACGGCATTGAGGACGGTTACCGGACCGTCTACAACGTTGGCCCGCGCTCGGGACAATCCGTCTTCCATCTGCACCTGCATCTGCTGGGTGGACGCGACATGACATGGCCGCCAGGCTAGCAAAGCAGTGGTCAGTTGTCGGTTGTCAACGCCAGAAAAGGCGTGAGGCACAGATTTCTCTGCGCCTCTGTTCAAAGCTCTTCCACCGCGAGTCCTATGTCGTGATCGGCTGCTGCGTTTTCGGGTTCCACGGGACCGAGAACTGACGCTCAATCTTCTCGCGATAGCACGGGCCAGAGTTGTAGGTGCAGAACGGGTACAGCTTGCCGTCGGGTGTGGCGTAATGAATCACGCAACGCTTCACGCGCTCGATGTCGTAGTTGTAGGCGTCCTGGAAGTGCATGCCGGCCACCAGCAGCGTGCGGTAGGTGAACGTCCCGTCCTTGCCGTCGCGCCCCAGCTTCTTGTTGGTCAGCCCTTGCAGCGTCTGTAGAAACTTGGTGAAGTTCAGACCGGGCGGCGCGAATTCCTGCTTGAAGTGCCGCTTCATCGCGTTCCAGGCCTTCACCTTGCTGTACAGCTTGTAGCGCGCCTTGGCGGTTCTCCTTGACAGCTCTTCCATATCTTGCAGTAGGTTCGGCACATCTACAAACCGCGTGATGGGCACCGCCTTTTTCGACTGTTCATCCACGAAGAAGTACGTTCCCAGCGAGCAATGAGGGTGCGACGAGATGGTAGGCACGCCGGTACCGCGCAGCGCCGCGGTGAACTTGGAGAACGGCGTGACGCAGGCCAGCGGGAACCAGTCGGAGAGCGGGTCGGTGATGCCGGTCTGCTCGCTGACGCACCGCGCCAGATCGGCCAGTGTGAAACGCTTGGCCAGCAACTCATGTTTCGCGATGCGTCCGGTAAAGGCCACCGGCTGGAAGCTGATGCCGGAGACCGTGTCCACGTTCTCGATCGCGCAGCGGACGATGTCGCCGATCTGGTCGTCGTTCACGCCCTTCACGATCGTCGGCACGAAGACGATTTTCATGCCGGTGGCGCGGCAATTTTCAATCACCTTCATCTTGGTGGCCAGCAGCGCCTGCCCGCGAGTGCGGCGATAGACGTCATCGGTGACACCGTCGAACTGCAAGTACAGCGTCGCCAGGCCGGCCGCCTTCGCCTTGCGCGCGAATTCGAGATCAGCCAGTTCGATTCCGTTGGTCGCGGCTTGAATATGGGTGAAGCCCATCTCGCGCGCCATGCTGAGGATCTCGAAGAATTGCGGATGGATGGTCGGCTCTCCGCCGGAGAACTGCACCACGCGTCCATCCACCGGACGCTCGCCACGCAGGGTCTGCAGCATTCCGCGGACCTGCTCGATGTCTGGCTCATAGAGATAGCCCGCGACATTGGCGTTGGCGAAGCACACCGGGCACGTCAGATTGCAGCGGTTGGTGAGGTCAACATTGGCCAGCGCGGTGTGCGAGGTGTGCATGCCGCAGAGCCCGCAATCGTCGGGACACGATTTGCCGTCTTCAATCTGCGGATTGCTCAGCCCAAGATTGTCGCCAAAGTTCCACTCCTCCATCTTGAGGTAAAGCTCGATATCGCTGAACACGATGTCGCGGAAGATGCCGTGCTCAGCGCAGGACTTCTCCATCACCACCTTGCCGCCCTCGGCGAAGATGTCGGCCAGGATGACCTTATTGCATTCCGGGCAGAGCGACTCGGTCTGCTTGGGTAGGCCTTTCTGCAGCGGCGTAATGGGCGAACCGGTATAGGTGACTGCCGGTTGCAGAATGCGCAGGGAAGGCCGCTTACTGGGCGGGATGGCGAGAACGCTCGGCTCAGGTGAGAACGTCTGGGTGCTCAAAGTGGACTCCTGGGTGATGTGCAGTGCGGCGGCGCATAATTCTCGGTAGTAATGGGTATGAAAAGCGCGCCACCGCGCTGCCTCATCCCAAGATTGTGCGGCAAAATGGCCGGGAGACGCAGTGAGCCGTCTCACTCTTGGGAGTGAGGCAGGGTTGCAGCGAACAGTCAGAATCTGCATCCGGCGCGCATTTCCATCAGCCGAATCGGGTGGGCAATTTGCGCCCGCGCCTCAGGAGCGAAGTGCGCTCGTTTGAATTGCATCGCTGGCGTCCCCAGCCGCATTCCTTGCGGGGAAGTTCCCTACAAGCCGCCGAAGCTGCCCGGACGCCAGAAGGCCAAGGGCAATCAGGGCCCTAAGCAGACGCATCGGGTGGCACCGCGACGCTGGGTGGCAGCTAGTTCGGTGGCCCTGGTTGTTTACCTGGGTCAGTACTTCCCACGGTTGGCTGCCGATCACAGCCTGCTTTGCCGTGCTGCACGCCTGCAATCTGGGAGCCGGAAAGCTGACGCGGAATGCCTTGGCGCTGCTGGTCCTGGGCATCATCCTTGTCTTCTGCATCGTAGGATTTGCGGCGGGCAGCGGTTCATGGTCGCACTTGCAGGCGCCCGACGTGCCGGTCAAGCCGGTGAACTGGCTGCTCGCGCTGATCCCGGTGATGTTCACCTAGAGCGGCTGGAATGCCGCCTCCTACATTTCCGAAGAGATGCATGACACGCGCCGCATGGCCGGCCGCGCGCTGATGATCGGAGCGTCAATCCTCGTGGCTCTGTACGCCGTGTTGAACACGCTGTACCTCTATGCGATCCCGGTTGGCACCATGCAGAACGCCATCAACGTTGGCGACGTTACGGCGAACGCGTTGTTTGGCACGAGCAGGAACTTCGTAACTCCCACGCTGATTATCGCCCTGCTGGGCTCCATCAGTGCCATGACGATTGCCGGACCGCGGGTCTACTTTGCCATGTCGCCCGATGGAGCATTCATTCTGGGTTTTGGCCGTCCGAGCAGGAGATTCGGCACGCCGGCGCTGGCCATCGCGCTGCAGGCCCTGTGGAGCATCGTGCTGGTGACGGTCGGAGGCTTCGACGCCATCCGAACGGCACCTGAAGCATCTGATGGACAAAGGAATGCTGAAGCCGGGCAGCGTGCACAGAGTCGGTATCGTTGGTCCCGGCCTCGACCTCGTCAATAAGAAGTTCGGATCTGATTTCTATCCGCCGCAAACCACGCACCTTTTGCCGTAATCGATACCTTGATTCGGCTGGGTCTTGCGAGCCCAGGCTCGCTAGAGATTTACACCTTCGACATCAGCCCGCGGGTCAACCACCATATCGAAGCGGCGCGGAAGAATGCCGAAGCCGGCAAACCATACGTCATCCAGTTGCTCTATAGCCCATCACAGAGTTGGGATGCGGATTACCTGACCGGACTCAACCAATACTGGAAGACACTGGGGGAAAAGATTGGCAAACCTGCAGCGCCCATTACCGTTCCGGATGCCGCATCATTCATCAAGAACCGCGCCGTCAGCGTGCGTCCTGACGTAGTGCTGAAGATCCACCCGTGGAGATGAATGTTGTTTTCCAGAACGCGCCCTTGCCTCCAGCAAAACGGTTCGACATGGTGATTGGGACTAACATTTTCCTCTACTACAACGAGTTGGAACAGGCGCTGGCAAGGGCCAACTCGGCAACCATGATTAAGCCGGGAGGTTTTCTCTTTTCCAATACCGCCTTGGCCGGCAAGGGAATTACGAAGCTGGAGGATTCGACCGACACCCTTCTCCCTATCACGACCGTACCGCTGGTCACCGACCGCATGTTCAGCTACGTGCGGGAGAAATAAAGCGCAAACTGCAAGCGCCCGTATTCGTTAGGGTATTGACGTTGCTTATCGGAACAAAACAAAACCGGCTGCTTGCGCTACCGGTTCCCCCCGACGTGAGTGGCTGACAGCCTAGTCCCCGTAAACTGCTTCCTTCTCGTCTACCGCCACTTCGGATGCCGCCGGCTTGATGCCGCCGATGGAGCCGAGCGGGATGAAGCCTTCCTTGGTAACAGGCTTCTCGCCCAGCACGTGCTCCTTGTAGAGTGCCAGCATGCGGGCCTTTTCGGCTTCTGCCTTCACCCGCTCTTCGCGGGCCTTGAACTTCTCCTGACGAGCGTTCTTGGCGATACCCAGATCGTCGAGCGTGTGATTGGCTTCCGCCTTCACGTGCTCTTCCACCAGGTTTAGAGTGTGCGCCGTGGTCTCCAGGCCGACCTTCTTGCCGCCGGCGAAGATCTCGTGACGGCCGTGCTCCTCGTACCACTTGGTGAGCGTGGCGGTCATGTGCATCTTCTCCACGATATTGCGCCAGCCCACTCCGGTGTTGTAGGCGCAGAAGCTGATCTCGCCTTCCTGCGTGGCGTAAGGAATAATGCACTGTTCGGTGCGGCGGAAATCGTAGTTGAACAGGTCCTGGAACCACATTCCCGCGATGAACAGGAAGTTCCAGCGATCGCGACGGCGATTTTCGATGTCGGTCTCAGTTCGGTCGCCGCTGACCTTGCCATAATCCCTGCCGGTGGCGCCGAAGGTCTTGTCGAACTTCTTCAGCAGGTCGGCGAACTTGAAATGCTTGGGCGACTTGAACGGGTCGTAGTTCTTCAGCAGCGCCAGCGTCATGCCCGCGATGGACATCCACTTGCCGCGAGCCGCGTCGTTCACTTTCGCAATGTCCTTGGCGATGGTGTCGCCGTTAAGGAACGCCGTGACCGGGACCGCTTCCTTGGTTTCCTTGTCGATCATCACGGCCATGCCGACGCCGCAGTTGGGATGGCAGCCGCAGCTCAGCGCTCCCCAGTCTTTATCGGGCCCGTGGACCAGGTCAGCCCAATCGGAGAAGGTACTCATGAACGAAATGGGGAACCAGTCGCGGGCCGGCTCGCCGAGACCCGTTTGATTCTTAACGTCGTGTGCCAGGTGCGACAGCGTGTAGCGCTGAGCTTGACGACGCTCGTCGGTCAC
>JARLGI010000106.1 GCA_031296115.1 Acidobacteriota bacterium
CTAGGCAATGTGAATGTGCAATCTGTTTCGTCTTCGAAATTCAGAACAGCTTGTCGGGCCGTGTCTTGATATTCGCTTTTTATAAATTCCCCGAATTTTCATTCGGTGTTAACGCGGTACCAACAAACTCCGTTTAGTGTGCCCTCACGAGGCCGCTCCCATCCGGGTTCGGCACTCTTCTGAGCGTTAAAGGGGGAAAAGCACATGAGGAAAAGCGCAGTGACTCTGCTTCTTTGCGTGGGTGCGTTGGCCGGAACGATGTTCGCCGCAGAAGGACCCGTGCCGAAGGGCGTCCCCCATCTCGATCACGTTTTCGTGATTCTGATGGAAAACCACGCCTACGGCCAGATCGTCGGTAATCCGAACGCACCGTTCGCCAATAGCTACATGAACTCGGCCAACACCGCGAGGAACTACTTCGCTGTCGGACACCCGAGTTCAACCAACTACTTGGAGATCGTCGGCGGTTCGAACTTCGGCATTCGTAGCGATAACGGCCCCGACTGGCACAACACCGACTGCACACCGAATCTGCTTACCAACCCGCCGATGACGAACTTCGATACCCCCAACAGCGGACCGGTCTGCCCGATTTATGGGACCGGCACCGACGCCGCGACGCCGGCTATCGATAACTCGGGTAACGAATGTACGGCTCCCTGTTCCGAGATCGACGTAGACGGTAAGCTGGGCTTCGATGCCGCCCCTAACACCGTGGGCAAAACCATCGCGGACCAACTCGCCGAGCAGAGCATGACGTGGAAGAGCTACCAGGAAAGCCTGCCTCCATCTGGTGCCGACAATGTCACCTATAGCGACGGCTACTTTACCGACCTTACCGTTCCGGGCAACATCCCGGGCGGCCTGTTGAAGCTTTACGGCGCGAAGCACAATCCGTTCGTGTACTTCAAAAGCGTGCAAGACGATCTTAAAGCTGGAGCGAAGAACATCGTCGGGTTCGAGGGCGAGGGTGGCCTGTATGAAGACCTCACTTCCGGCAACCTGCCGACGTTGTCCTTCATTGCGCCGAACCAGTGCAACGATCAACACGGACGCGGCAACGGCGGTTCGCAGTGCGACTTTGACTTCCAAGATAACGGCACACAGATGGGACTGAACCCGGCGCTCATCTATGTCGGAGACCTGAAGCTGCGCAACGTCATTCACGCGATCCACGCGTCTCCGGCGTGGGTCAGCGCCATCCATGGACGGTGCAGCGCCATCGTTGTGGTGTGGGACGAGAATGATTACAGCTTGGCCCCGAATACAAACCAGGTCTTGATGCTGGTGGAAACCAACTACGGGCCGGGCGGTCGTTCCAGCAATCGCTTCTACACGCACTTCTCACTGCTCAAGTCGTTGGAAGGCGGGCTGGGTCTGCCCTGCTTGAATCACGCCTGCGATAAGACCACGAATATCATGTCGGACCTGTTCGGCGGCGGCGACAAATAAGCCCAAAGTACCTCCCCATGCCAGTCCACCAGTCTCGACCGCCCACAGTTGCCAGCTCCTCTCGGCACCTGTGGGCGCTATCGTTCTATCTGACAGCGATCCTCTGATAGCGCTCCTCTGCAGCCGTCAACACGGGTTCTTAACTCGCGCGACCAGCAGGGTCAGGTCATCGGCCTGTTCGCCGGGCGCATATTCCTTCACGGCGGCCAGCACGGCTTCCAGCAACGCGCTTGCCGGGAGGTGCGAGTTCGACCGCAGAATAACAATCAGACCTTCCTCTCCGAATTCTTCGCCCGCCGGATTGGCGGCTTCTAGCACTCCGTCGGTACAAATTGCGAGTATGTCTCCCGGACGAAGGTAGATCTCGGCAATCTCGCACTCCCAGGTTTCGAACAAGCCCAGAACGGTCGCCGTGCCCGTCAACAGCTCAACGCCGGCTGCGCGCAGCAGGACTGGTGGATTGTGTCCGCAGTTGGCGTAGCGCAGGCAGCGGGTTGCATCGTCGTACACGCCGAGAAACAACGTGGCGTATTTGCTGGACTCGGTTGCCTCGTAGAACAAACGATTCACCGACTGCAGCGTGCTGGGCAAGTCTTTGGCGATCAGCGCCGATTGGCTGCGCAGGTGTGCCTGCAGGTTGGCCATCAGCAGCGCGGCCGAAATGCCCTTGCCGGCGACATCGGCAAGAACGAAGCCGACGCGGCCTTCGCCGAGATCGAGGAAGTCATAGTAATCGCCGCCGACAGCGCGCGCCTGGATGCAAGCGCCCGCGTAGTCGAGGCTCCGAAGCGGAGGGGCCTTCTGCGGCAGCAGCTTGCTCTGCACCTGGCGGGCGATGTCCATCTCCTGGGTGGCGCGGCGCTCGGCTTCTAGCCGTTCGGCCATGCTCTCCGCCAAGCGGATGTTCTCCAGTGCGACGCCGGCCTGGTTGGCGACCAGGTCGAGCATGCGTTTGTCCTCGCCGGAGTACGGTTCTTCGGAGAGGCGTGGACCAAGCACCGCCAATCCCAGCAGTTCGCCTTCGCGGCCCAGACTGGGGACGAGACACTCCGGTTGTAGCGGCTGCAAAATCAAGAGCGCGGGGCCGATGCTGGAGAAGGCCAGGACGTCCCAGGAATGGGCACGCTCCTGCAGTTCTCGAAGGACGGGCAGATCGGGCGCCAGGCTGCGAAGTTCAGCGGGAACATCGGCGGAGGTCACAAGATGACCGCTGGCGTCACGAGCGTAAATCACAATCGTCGAAGGATGCAGCGCCTCACTGATCTCATGACGCAGCAATTGCGCAAGATCATCGCGGCTGGCGGCAGTTCGCGTCTTTGCCGCAAGATCCATCAGGATTTGTCGGGTGTCATACGCGCCGCGGAAGAAAGCGCGGTCAAGCCGTCGGGTCACGCGGCTCTGCACTTGGGTTCCTACCAAGACCAGGATGACGCCGAGTCCGGCGCCCACGGGAATGCCGACACGTTCATGGTGGGGGAGGTACTGTCCCATCGCGTGCGCGAACATCAGGGTAACGGCTATCCCAAGGGCGAGAATCAGCAGCACAAATCCGCGTTGCACCAGGAAATAACGGGCGCTGCGCTTGATCAATACCGGGATCTCGAGCACACGGTGCTTTACCACGACATAGGCAAACGACAATGGGATAAGAAACAACGCGATGATCGGCAGCACCACGACCCAGAAGGGGTACGCGTAGTAGTTCTTGTGCTGGACCATGGCAAATGCTGAGATGATGCCCATCGGACTGTAGCCGGCAACCGTCCCCCAGACCATGACCTGCGTCTTTCGCCGGTCGTTGGGAGTGGGTGCCTTGAAGCTGTTCCAGACCAGCGATGCCAGTCCCAGCGCTGGGGCGCCGTATCCGTAAACCGAAGCCAGGCCGAACGTAACGCGCTCTCCGACCCAATGCAGAATTCGCACCCCAGTCAGAGAACTGCCTGTAACCAGCGCGATGCTCGCAAAGGGTAGCGAAACCGCCACCGAGGTCACTAGGAATACCCACTTCAGCCAAGGTAGCTTCCGGTCAATAGGGGAAGGCGAAGGAAAGGTGGCGAAAAAGGTATAAAAGACGGCCGGCAGCGGCACATAGATCGCGATCATGAAGCTGAGCATGAATCGCCGCAGGGGCGGTGAAAGAACGCCCTCTAGAAAAGCCACTGGTGCGCCGACGATGAAGCCGGCGAACATGAGGGCGAGGAGCCAGGCGTCGCGGTCTTCGAGGCGCAGAAAGAGAACCAGAAGTCCAACCACGAGAAAGGGTAGTGGGTAACAATCGATCAGCCTGAGCGCGATCGATTGGGCGAATGTTGGAGTATCCCGCGGCGGCGCGGCTTCCAGCGTCGCTTTCACCGTGATGGGATCATTCACTCCTGGCCTTTGGACAACCAGGGACACAACGTCGCCAGGCTTGCCGCGGGCCAAGGCCGGCGCGGGCGCTATCACGTGCTCCGGATAGCCATCGACGGCCAGCACCCGGTCTTCTGCGCGCAAACCGGCCCGATCTGCCGGGCCCCCCGGCACTACCCGCTTGACCGTCCCATATGGTGTGAGTTCTGGCTTCCACTCGACCCCCATCTGTACGGGAGCAGACCAGCCTGCGTAATACAGCCAGACCCCCGTATAGATGATCAGCGAGACGGCGAAGAGGATGGCCACCGTCAGCAACAATGGTCGCGGGATGGGTCGAGGGCCGCGCATTGCTTCACGAACAAGAATTGGCCGGAACAGAGAATTATAGGACACCGTCTTTGCTCGTCCGTGACAGCTAGCACCGCCGTCGCCGCTATACGCGGTCGCAACAGTGAACCGGTAGTGCGCGTAGTCGTAGAATCGCTTGGAAGCCGCGATGAGGTTATCGCTATTCGTTGGATCCGTGACCAAGTCGCGGCAGTGGTGGCAAATTCGCTCGCCTCGCATCCCGCTGCATCTCCGGACTGCGCCCGGACGGGCAACCCGGAAGTTATTCCAGGTGCGGACGATCGGGAGCAAGCTTGGGGTTCTGTGGCTTCCTCAAACAGAGGCATCAAAGCAGCGCGTGCCGGCGATAAAACCAGGACTTCACTGCCTGCACGACAAAGAGATAAGTCACCGCAAGAAACGCAATTGCCGCCAACAACGACACGGGCAATGGTGTGAAC
>JARLGI010000107.1 GCA_031296115.1 Acidobacteriota bacterium
TCCACAGTCTGCAGCAGGTCGGTGATGTTGCGTGCCAACCGGTCCATGCTGTGAACTACCAGGACATCACCATCACGAATGTAGTCGAGTGCGGCCTGAAGCTGAGGCCGATTGGTGTCTTTTCCACTAGCCTTGTCGGTACTCGCCGATTGTCGCCAGCACTGGCTGGAGGAAGCGTTTACCCTGCGGCACAGCGAATGTAGAGTCGGACAGTAGTGTTCGCCATAAAAAATCCTCAGAGGGTTAATACTCAGAGGTTGGCGATTCGTACCAGATTATCGTACCAGTGCCCGTATCTTATTGATTCTAAAGTCTGGCGGAGAGAGGGGGATTCTCTAGAAACGCGCAAGAACCCCAATGAATACGCACTTTTTGAATCGTTGTCATGCGGTTGTCATGCTAAAATGACCGTAGGGGGCTTGAAAGCATGGCAACCGCAACGAAAGAGCGCTCCGTCATCGTGACGCTGCGCGTGAAGGTGGACGGGAAATGGAGGCGGCTTCCCGCCGCCTACGGGGGCAACGGGCGCATCCGTCCTGGGTACGCACAGGTGGGAGACGAGCAGGTCGAGTTCGCCGGTCCCGCCTATGAGCTTCGCCTGTACGAGGACCGGCAGGCGAAATATATTCCCTTCAAGAGCGGCGCGACGGATGCCGACGCCGAGCGCAAGAAGCTTGAAAAGAGCCCAAGCAAGACGGCGGCGAAGAACGCCGCCGAGAGCGCGGGCGGGACGTTCGTCGACAAAGAAGACCGTCAGACTCTGGCTAGGACTGCCGCCGCGTACATCCGAGACGCACAGCAACGCGGCGCAATGGAAGCCGCGGACCAGGCCCGGCTGGTCAATGAGGAATTCAGGAAGCTGCTCAACAGGAAAACGTACGTCGATGAAATCACGCGCGACGACATTTTCAAATTCCACACCGCGCTCCGCAAGCGCGGCTGCTCCGACCGAACGGTGGCAAACAAACACCAGCGTTTGACGTCCTGGCTTCGGTTTGCGGGTATCGACAAGACCATCCTGCCGCCGGTCCCGAAGTACGAAGAGACGCTGCCAACGATCTACACCAGCGACGAGATCACTACGCTGCTGGCCGAAGCAGCACCGTACATGAAGATGTCGATTCTCTTGGCGCTGAAGTGTGGTCTGCGGGACCAGGAACTCATGCACCTAGAATTCTCCGATCTTAATCTAGCAGACAAGACGCTCAGAGTTCAGGGAAAGCCACGGTGGAACTTCAAGGTGAAGACGCACGAGCAAAGGCACGTGCCGATTCCGAACGATGTTCTGGATGAGTTGAAAGCGTGGAAGGAGAAGCGCACGGGGCAGTCGCTGATTCTCGGGACTAAGAACGGCAATCCGAACACGAAGCTGCTGTTCGCGCTGAAGACACTGGCTCGGCGCGCCAAAATGAACTGCGGCAGGTGCGAAGGTTGCAAGGCGAAGCGGCGCGAGTGCGAAACATTTACTCTTCACAAATTCCGCCGGTCCTACATCACCACGCTACTGCGCAACGGAATCGACCTTCGGACGGTCCAGGCTTATGCCGGTCACAAGGACATTGCATCGACGATGAGGTATCTGCGGCCCGCAAGCGCCAAGGAGGCGCAGGGTAAGTTGAACTCCGTCGTCTGGTAAACGGGACGAGATAGGCCGGGGCCGGGAGCAATCCCGGCCCTTTCTATGTGATCTAAGTCACACAATCTAGAAAGCTTTGGATATTCGGCTTGATAGTGGTATGCTCCTATTACTGGACTTTGTGTTCAGCACAATTAGGCTGTCCCCACCCTCTGCCAGGGGACAAACAATGCGCGCCCTCACTCACCGCCGAGGGCAACAGGTAAGAGTTGGGATGTAGGCCAATGGGCCGAAACTCCAACCGCCGGTCTCTCAAGCCGGTCACCAAGCTACTGGCTTGTTTCGGGTAGGACTCCCAAGGGGTCTGAGAACTGAAACGACGGGAACTCAGCCCGTGTACCACCCAGGTAAGAGGTTCAGCGTCCGCGAATGAGTCGGGGGCTGCGCACGCCGTCACTCTGCGGTCGGATCAGTGATCCCAAAACCAAGGAAAAAGCATGCGTAAGAACCAAGGGATCGTTGTGCCTTTTGAGACCTGCGACCTGGCAACAAGAATTGAACATTGGCCTCATGCCCTGACTGCACCTGAGCTTGCAGATTTGTTGGGCCTGGGAAAGACGGCGATCTACGACCTCGCGAAGCGGGGCGGAATCGCTCATTACAGAGTGGCGGGCTCGGTCCGCTTTGACCCTGCAAAGACAGCTGCATGGCTGCGGGAGCGCGAGATTGGCGTAAGGCAGATGCGGAGGGCGGCATGAAAGTGATTGCCCTCCACAAACCCGCCGCGAGACGCGGCGGCATGTCTGCCAATGCCTTTGCCGGTCACGACCGGTTGGACACGCTCGACTTGTGTGGCCCATCCCAAGTGGGCGGCAAACTGCTGGATGTGACCTCGAACGCCCAGCCCGAGCGTCTGATCTGGCTGACGTCGATCCAGGACGCGGTTCAGAATTACTTGCCTTGGGGCCTTGGTAAGAACGGCACCGAAGGTCACGAATTCTGGTTTGCGATTCGGTATCTTTTCCACGTGCAGGCCTCCAAACCCAAGACGTGGCAGGATGCTCCGAGAAGCATCAAGCAGACATATCGGGATGAAGCCACGGGCCGTCGTGTAAATCGCACGGTCACCTATTCCGACGCCCACCTCATGTTTATGTGCCTCGACAACTTGTGGGACTTCCTGCAATTCCCGATGACGCTGGAGACCTTCCGCGCCGACCTCATGGCGGAGCGCCGGGGTCGGGTTGCCAGCAATTGGGGTCAGGTCGCCGACTACCTGGGCTTGCCTGGGGCGTTCGAGCGCTGGGAAGACGCGCTTGTCTGTCCGACAGAGCTCGAAGAGGTGGAGGCTATTCTCGTTCACTTCAACAACAAGAACCGGCGCGCAACGTCGCGCTATCAGGAGGCGGCATAATGGCGAAAACAGTGCAAGTCATCATGGCAGAAGATAGCTTGAGGGATATTTTCATCCATATCGCAAGGTGCGTTGGTGAAGGCCAGGCGCTGGCGGCACTCTTGGAGGATCGCAAGGTCACCGAGTCGAGGCTCGCGAGCTACTGTACTTCACCCGGCGGCACTCTGAAGCGCGGTGAGCGCGCATATTGGCGCGGCCTTCTCCGCCAGCGTCTTGGATTCCTCAATGGCATCGAGGCTGCGCTCCGGATCGGCGTGACCGACGAGCCCGACGAGGACGAGGAAGAGGATGAGGCCGAGTCAACGGGGCCGGTTCTCTGCTGGAGCAATCCGAAGTTGGTTGAGGGCCTCGATATCGAGTTCTAACGACCGCGGGAGTTCGCAATCAAAGGCGCGCTACCTATGTATTGATCCGATTGCGGTGCGGCATCGTAACGAGGGGCCGGTTGAGACCGGCCCCTGCCGGTGGGTCTCGCCTTTCGCTCCTGCCGTACATGTAGCCGCATAAAAGTACTGACCGCCGGCGCACAGAAGAGAGATCGACAGTTTTGTCTGATGTGCGGATTCTCTCGGATAGAAGTCATAGTGGGCATGCCTTTGGTGGGAACCAAGCCCAGATGTAATTTCAAGATGATGGTTCAGTAACCTGGACCCGGTCACCGGTTGGAAGTGTGGGTCGATACTTTCCGGTAGATCGTGAACTCCTTGGTCGGCAACCGCCTGCTCGCCACCCCGACGACACATCGAGGTATGATTCCCGGAGCCATCCGAGCGTCAAAGCAGACCGGCCCACAACACGGCTCCAGCCCACGATCAGAGATGAGTTGGTAGTCGGCGCGGATGGCCTTAGGGCGCATCCACGGTGTTGAACATGACAGCACAAACAAGGCACGCCCGGCGACTTCGACAAATCGCCGCCTAGCTCCACGGTAAGGGGCTGGTAATGACAGGGTAAATGAGGGCAGCACCCTCGACCGTATACATCGCCTGACGTACAAGGGCAGCGGATAGCCTGGAGCATTGACGCCCTACTGTTTGGGGAACTGGATTCCTTTCATGCCACGTGTCGCCTGAGTACCAGTGAGGACAGAGAGGGGCTACTCACTGGTAAGCATTACTCAAAGTGCTCTGCTCGAAAGGGGGTCGTGTATCTTGTCCAACCTCGGTGATGATAATGAAGGAATGAAGCAAGTGATCCTCACCACCGACGGTGCTTGCATTGGTAACCCCGGCCCAGGTGGGTGGGCGTACGTCCTACGGTATGGCCAGCACGTCGCCGAACGTGGTGGCAGAGAACCCGAGCAGACGACCAACAACCGAATGGAGCTGCGAGCCGCAATCGAGGGCCTAAAGGCGCTTAAGGAGGCTTGTTGCGTTGTGTTGGTCACCGACAGCACCTACCTCATGAAAGGAATCGAGATTTGGCGTCATGCCTGGCGAGAAGGCGGATGGGTGATCCGCCGGAAGAATAACAAGCCGATACCAAATGCAGACCTCTGGAAAGTCCTCGATGAACTGGTAGAGAAACACACCGTGGAGTGCAAGTGGGTCAAGGGTCATTCCGGGAATCCCGATAATGAGCGGTGCGATGTACTGGCGACTCTACACGCTTCCGGGCGACCTACCGGTTAAACCGAACGGGACCCATGATGGGAGTCCCATTCGCCCCTGTCTTGGGCGAATCGATCATGCCTTTGGAGAATGGGCTTCCTGGGTATATACAAAAAGGTATGGCGCGCATTGGCGGTTTCCGCGGACTGCACCCCGCCGAGGGGCAGTCGAAATAAGGCTAGCCATACGGTCAAAACCCTCGTGGATACTGACCGCTTAGATTACAGCGAAGAATAGGCCGGGCTCGCCTTCCTGCTGCCTCGGCCCTCCGTCTCCCACCCCGAGCGCGCTCGACGCGCCTAACCTTGCCGGCCTCCTGGTCGGTTTGAGGAATACACATGCCATTGAAAGGTAACTCCTCCTCCGCGCTTGCTCGTATGCAGGGCAAGTTCACGATCAACATCATCACGCGCTGCCATGAGTGGCAGCGCAGTCACGGCAGCCAGGGACGCTATCCGACGATCAGCATCGAAGGCAGCAAGCGCCCGCAGTATGTCCATCGGGTCGCGTGGGAATCGGTGTACGGACCCGTCCCCACTTCGCCCTGCCCCGATGGCTCGCATCGGTGGGAGCTTCATCACTCCTGTGGCAATCACAACTGCGTGAATGCCGATCACATCCGCCTTGTGACTCACCGCGAACACATGCGGATTCATAGTGAACTCCGCGCTGCGGCGCGTCTCGCTGAAGCCGCTTAATCCTCCTAATCCGCACCACCTTAAGCTAGGGCGGCTCCCACGCCGCCCGGCTCCCGCCTGAAAGGTCATGAGATGTCCGCTATTGCTCCAGTAAAACTCCCCTCAATGCAGGATCGTGCACTTGATCAATCCGTTTCAGAACCATACTCGGTTCATCGCGCCCTCCCCTTGAGCTTGCGTCCCGGTGAACAGGTCGTCTTTGCCGCCGCGCAGGGAAACAAACTCGCATGTGCGATTCGTGACGCTTGGCAGCCTAGCTTTAACGTCACGCTGATGACTACCGCGGAGTTGAACGCGCTGTCCGACCGTTGCCACATCACGTTCACTGGATCGGCGGCTGAACATGCCTAAGATCGGTGCGCGAGACCTCAATCGCACCCATGCCGACTATGTTGCAGACCCTGTGACGCACAAGGAGCGGTTCTGGACCTCTGTTCGGAACTATGTCGAACGCGCCTGCTATATCGTGCCCGCCCGGTTCAAGGAAGACCTTGTTCACGACATCATTCTGGAAGTGATGACAGACCTGGGCAGGTACAAGCCTGGAACCAACTTCCAGAAGTGGCTGAGTGCGGTCATACGTAACCTTCGCGCCGATTCTTTCAAGGCCAACATATATGAATGCCCGGAGAAGCCGGTCTCTCAGCTTGGGACTTGGGATGAAGACGGAAGCTATGCCGAATTTGAGCCGTCGGCTCTTGAGTCTGCGGATAGTGCCGAGGATCGAGAGCTCCTGCAATCTGAATCGGAACGAATAGCTTGCGCCTCGGCAAAGCTCGACGCCGTCCGTGCCAATCTGACGAAACACGCGGACCTCCAGCTCTTTGACCTGCTGCGCTCCGGGCTGTCTCTTGCCCAGGCCGCCATGCGAATGGGAGCCAGTTACTCTGCAGTCCAGCGTCGGTTTGCACGCTGGAAGATAAAGTTGGCAGGAAAATGTCTGACTGCCCCCGAATTGGAGATTGAAACAGTAGAGAGCCGAAAGATGGCCGCATGATTCCAGGCAGCCCGGAGCCTGAGCGCGCCAATGAATATAGCGCCGCAGTCCTAAATGCCGGGCTTTCTATCCATCAGCAGCAATCCCGCCAGCGTGGAACCGCGGCGGTCCTTCACGGGCCGCCCGCCGCGCAATTGAGAGGCAACAAATGAATGAGTTCGAGAAGGTAGCCGAGACAATCGGCAAGGACACTCTCGCAGTAGTCGAGTTTCCGTTCAAGCGCACCGCGGAGTTCGTGACGGTCATCAACACGGCGATCAAGGATGCGACGCCCGTCAAGGCAGCGGTCATCGATTTGGTCAAGCAGGCCGAGGGATTGATTGCAGACGGCGCTGAAGATGTCAGCGCGAAAGGTTTGAACCTGCCAGAAGACCTGCAGACCTGGAAGGATGTGCAAGCCTTCATTGATTACCTCAAGGGAACGTTCTTCCCGCTCGTTGCATCGATCTACACCGAAGTCGCCGCCGAAGTAAAGCAGTAAGCGCTTCAGTGCATGCCATATTCTCCGAAAAGACCGTGCAGGATGCCTGGCTGCGCTTCATTGACGCTCGACGGCTGGTGCATTACGCACAGAGAAAGCAGCACCGCAAGGCAGTATGACCTGTATAGAGGATCATCTGCCTCCCGTGGTTACGGCGCAGCATGGCAGATCTTCAGGCAGTCGTACCTTGCACGTCACCCGCTGTGCGTTGATTGCCAAGCTCAGAGCATCGTCACCGTAGCAACGGAGCTGCACCACCCGATTAAGGTTGCTGTGCATCCCGAGCGTCAGTTCGATGAAACGAACATCATGGCGCTGTGCAAGCCGCACCATAGCGCACGCACGGCCAGAGGCGAATAGGAATGGCCGCCCGTAGGGGTATGGGAGTCAAAAGGTTCTGACCCTGCCTGCGCGAGACCGTACGCCACACTCGCGTAAACACCCGCGAATTGAACACCGGGGGTATAAGCCCCCACCCAGAGACGAATGACTCAGCTTTCAGACCTCATCCCGGACAAGCGGAACGCAAACAAGGGCACCAAGCGCGGCGCAGACGCCGTGACGCGCAGCCTGCGCGACTTCGGCGCGGGCCGCTCGGTCCTGGTTGATCGCAACGGAAACGTGCTGGCAGGGAACCAAACGGTAAAGGCCGCCAGCGCCGCCGGCATCGATCAGAACGTGATTCTGGTTGAGACCGACGGAAGCCAACTGGTGGTGGTCAAGCGTACCGACCTCGACCTTGACGATCCGAAGGCCAGAGCATTAGCCATCGCGGACAACCGCGCCGCCGAACTGGGTTTGGAATGGGACCCTGCGAACCTTGCGGAGTTGTCCATCGGCCTTGACCTGCAGCCGTTCTTCACTGCCGCTGAACTTGCCGAGATCGTCGCGCCTGATGCAACCACACCTGGCGCGCCCGGTCCCGAAACGCTCGAAGGCCGCTACAAACAGCAATACGGCGTCATTTGCATCTGCAGGGATGAGGCCGACCAGCGCAAGGTTTACGAGCAGCTGACCGGCCAGGGCCTCGAATGCCGTGTGGTGGTGACCTAATGAAGCTGGAAGTACGCAACTCCTGCAAGGATTTCAATAGTTACCGCGCGGCCCGCGTCAAGTCGCTCTTCAATGCCGAGTCTGGCGCTGAGTTCAACCTTGACGCCGAGTTGGATATTGACGACCGCGATTGGAAGCTGGGCGTTATTGTCGGCCCCTCCGGTTCGGGCAAGTCGTCGTTGGGCAGGAAGATCTTCGGGCTGGATGCCTTCTATTCCCCCGAGGGCTGGCCGGCTGACAAACCAATCGTGGACGCAATCGCGCCTGATGGCGATTTCGACGCCGTGACCGGCGCGCTTGCTACTGTCGGCCTCGGCTCCGTTCCTTGCTGGCTGCGCCCTTACTACGCGCTGTCCAACGGCGAGCGGTTCCGTGCTGACCTCGCGCGAATCATCAGCGAGAAGCCCGAGCGGATCGTAGTCGATGAATTCACATCGGTCGTGGATCGGCAGATTGCCAAGTTCGGCGCGCTGGCTTTCCAGAAGGCCTGGAAGCGTACCGGTGGCCAATGCGTGCTGCTCTCCTGCCATTACGACGTCATCGATTGGATCGAACCTGATTGGGTCTACGACACCGCGAAGCAGACCTTCGCTCGGGGGTCACTTTGGCGACGTCCAAAGTTCAA
>JARLGI010000017.1 GCA_031296115.1 Acidobacteriota bacterium
ACGAAATCAGCGGATTCAGCCGCAAACTGCGCAAGCTGTTCCAGTAGTAATCCTCCTTGTAAAATATTCGCGGGAGGAAAAACCTTGCGACCCAGCGCCCGCTCGTTGTCCTGCCTAACCATGGTTCTTGTCGCAGTCGCCACAGTCTGCTTGGCGGTTTCCACGGTCGCCCAGGAATTAAGCTTCCGCAACGCTCCCGCTTCGGCGGCGCAGATGAAGAACCCCTACGAAGGCCATGCTGGGGCCGCCGCCGCCGGCAAGAAGCTATACGGACAGAATTGCGCCCAATGCCACGGCAACAACCTGCAAGGGATGGGTCCCGCGCCCACCCTCATCAATCCGGCGACCCAGAAAGCCAAGGCGGGCGAGCTCTTCTGGTTCATCACCAACGGCGATCTGAACAAAGGGATGCCATCGTGGGCGGGCCTGCCGAAGCCACAGCGCTGGCAGATTGTGACCTTCCTGGAGTCTAAGTTCAACGAGGGGATTCGCCTTCAGTAGTCAGCGTGATGCAACCGACTTGGTCATGGAGTCTGCTCTACTCCCGTGGCCACCCTAAATGCCGATTTGCCAAGGCTCAGGCTGACCGCCGAATGCTGATTGCTAACTGCTGATTTCATTTCCACTGCAGCACAGCCCGGAAATCCGCTATAACTAAGTCGTGAGCGTAAGCAATCCTTTCTTCGCCTCTAAGACAGCTTTGATCACGGGCGCTTCCAGCGGCATCGGACTGGAGCTGGCGCACCTGTTTGCGCGCGACGGCTACCGGCTGGTGCTGGTGGCGCGCAGTCGCAGCCGTCTGCTGGAGCTGGCCGAAGATCTGCAGTCCCGCTACAGTATCACCGTGCGGGTCTCGCCTAAGGACTTGTCGCATCCGGCATCGCCCGCGGAGTTGTACCAGGAACTGCAGGAGGCCGGTATCCTGCTCGATGTTCTGGTAAACAATGCGGGGTTTGGCGGCGGCGGCGCGTTTCTCGAGACGAACTGGAGCGATGAGGCCGAGATGCTGCAGGTCAACATGGTCGCCGTGACCCACCTGACCAAGCTGTTTCTGCCGCAAATTCGCGCGCGAGAGGGCCAAGTGCTGAACGTGGCCAGTACCGCGGCGTTTCAGCCCGGGCCATTCATGGCCGTGTACTATGCCAGCAAGGCTTACGTGCTGAGCTTCAGCGAGGCACTGGCGGAGGAACTCGAGGGCACAAAAGCCACCCTGACCTGCTTGTGTCCGGGGCCGGTAATCACCAACTTCCAGAAGCGCGCCAACATTACCCAGACGCGCATAGTGCATGGGCCGCTAGTGGTGGATGTACGCGACGTCGCCCGCATTGGATATGAAGGCATGAAGCAAGGCAAGCGACTGGTGATCCCGGGATGGAAGAACCGACTTGGGATGGAGCTGTTGCGGCTGTCGCCGCGCAAGATGGTAACCAAGTTGGTGCGACAGATTCATCAGAAGAGCACGAGCGAATAGCGGCGATACCGAGTTCGGTGTTGCGAGTTTACGGCACCGCGAATTACACAAGAACTGCTCATAATTCATGTCTATAGCCGACGAGCTCTGGATGGAAGAGGCCCTGCGGGAAGCGCAGTATGCGCTGGCGCTTGGCGAAGTGCCGGTGGGAGCCATCGTGGTGCGCGACGGCCAGATTGTCGGGCGGGGATGGAACCGTCCGGTGTTAGGCAATGATCCCACGGCGCACGCCGAAATGCTGGCCATTCGCGAGGCGGGACAGGACATCGGTAACTATCGTCTGCTCGACTGCGATCTTTACGTGACTGTTGAACCGTGCGCAATGTGCGCCGGCGCCATCACCCACGCGCGCATTCGCCGGCTCATCTATGGTGCCGAAGACGCCAAGGCGGGCGCGGTGCATTCCATGCTGCAGGTGCTGAATCATCCCAAGCTCAACCACAAAGTAGAGGTCAGCTCAGGCGTGCTGGCCGCGCGCTGCATGGATTTGCTGCAAACCTTCTTCCGAGAGAAGCGCAAAGCCGGGACCGCAAGCTAGCTGCCCATGATTGCGACGCTGATGGAGCAACTCAGGTGGATGTGATGGATTTCATCAAGGTACTCGCTGTCGTCTTTGCCGCTCTCTTTCCGGTGGTCAATCCCATCGGGGACGCTCCCATCTTTCTGAGCCTGACACGAAATTATCCGCAGGCCGCTCAGGAGATCCTGTCACGGAAGATAGCGGCCTACGGTTTCGCTTTGCTGGCGGTATCGTTTTTGTTTGGCAGCGAGATCCTCTCCTTCTTCGGCATTACCCTGGTAGTGATCCAAATCACGGGCGGATTGATTGTGGCTGTGACAGGCTGGACTTTGCTCAATCAACAGGCCCCCGCGTCTTCCGGCGAGCAATCTGCGGACACGCTCGAAGACGCCCTGCAGCACGCCTTTTATCCGCTGACGCTCCCCATAACCGTAGGCCCGGGTTGCATCTCGATTGCGATCACGCTGGGCGCGCACCTGCGCCACCAGGCAGGTCCTGGCTTCGAGCATGGCTATCCCAGCCATTTCCTGGCGGCATTGCTGGGAATGTTCCTGCTGTGCGTCCTGGTGTGGATTTGCTATGGAAACGCCGACCGCCTGGTACAGATGCTGGGAAAAGCCGGAACTAACATTGTGACGCGGTTATCAGCGTTTATTCTGATGGCCATCGGCGTTCAGATTATGTGGAACGGCCTGAGTTCCGGGATGCCGACCTTGTTTGCGCCGATGATCGGGCACTGAGACCTTGCGCCGGATTTTATGGCGGAGAGGGAGGGATTCGAACCCCCGATACCCGTCAAGGTATGGCCGCTTTCGAGGCGGCTCGTTTCAACCACTCACGCACCTCTCCGCGCGAACAACGTGGTCGCCATTGATGATAGCAAAGAATGGACTGGTCTCTGAGAGGTCCCTCGCTACGCTTCGCGATTTCGGCATCGGGCCCCCACTGCGCTCACGCCCGATAAGCGTCTCAAGTTCGAATCCCTCCCTCTCCACCATCACTTTTGCGGGGCCAGCTTGGAGCCAGCCGCCGGCGAGTAGCCCGTCATCTCCAGGTATCCAACACCTTTCGCGGCGGCTCCGTTGCGTGTGCCGGCAATGGTGATCGCACCCTCCCAATAGCTGAGACGCTTTGCGACCTGGCTCACCAGTTCCTGTGACGTCATTTGCGTTCCTACCTGCAAGTCGATTCCGAGCGAAGGCACCGCGACCCGCCAGGCAATAGGATAGGTGGCCTGCGTTGTGGGATTGGTCCATGCCTGCGCTTGCAGCTGCATCGCAAAATCACTCACGCCCAGGTGCCGCGCCTTTCCTTGCGCGTCGATATAGGTTCCTGACGAAAGAACGTAAGCTCGAAACCGAACTTGTGACCGTCCGCAGCCTTGAGGTTTCCCGTGTAATACCACCACTCGGTCTGATAGTCCGCGTGAGTGAAGTGGTCGCGAGGAAACTCGTATTGATATCTGGGGAGCACCGCCTGGTACTGTGCGCCCAGGGGGAACACAGCGACCATCAGCAGCAACGCCGTAACATTCCTCATGCACCACCTCGATGGGCTTCAACCTGGTTGCCATCCTTGCCGGGTAGAAGCCGGTCAGGACCGTCGCCAGGTACACACCGCGCAAGGCCGCAATCAGGACCGCCACCGGCCAGTGAAACTGGATCGTCCACCCGAACGATTGCTGATTGATAACGAACACCAGTAGCAGCGAGAGAACGGTGCCGAGCGCCAGCCCCGCGACGTTGGCGAGAATTCCGATCAATCCGTCCTCGATGAGAATGAGCTTGCGTACCTGCGGCACCGCCGCGCCCAGAAAGCGCAGCAGGCCCAGTTCACGACGCCGGTCGATGACCAGCGCCAGCAGCGCGCCGGCTATGCACATCACCGCCACCAGGATCGCCACGCCTCCAGCGCGTAAGTGATGGCAAACGTGCGATCGAAGATGCGCATGGCTTCCGTCCGCAGCGACCGGTTGGAAAATATCACGACGTTGCGCCAGGCACGACCTGCTCCACCTCCCGCCTGGCATCGTCCAGACTGGCTTCCGGCTTCAGATACACCGCGATATCCGATGGCGCGCGATCCGGCAGGTAATGCAGCATGGTCGAGCGGTCGACCACGACGTACCCTTTCTCGCTCCCATAGTCGTAAAACACGTCAATGATGCGGAAGCGAACGCGGGCATCTCCCAGTACGGTGTTCGCCACCGGAGCCAACACGTGCGGCGCCGGTCACACGGCCATCTACAATGTCAGTGCGGGTACCTGGACGACCGGTCTGGATTTCCCCGGCTCCTTCCAAATCGCCGACGGCCCCGCGGTACTGGAGCCTAATGGCAAGATGCTGATGTTCGCCAGCCCCGGCGTCTTCAATGCCGGTGGCCAGATGTTTTGAGTGGGACGGCAGCAGCCTGACCCAGACCGTAAACACGCCCAACGCACCCAATGTTTCCTCGTTCCAAGGCCACCTGATGGTGCTTCCCTCGGGACAGGTCCTGTACACCGATTACACCCCCGACGTGGAGATCTTCACCCCCACGGCCGGCAACTACAACTAGCAGCCATCGGTACTGTTGACTACGGCGGTGCTATCCCGTGGCAGCTAGCGCCACATTTTTGGCTATAAGTTCAACGGCGTCTCGCAAGCTGCTAACTACGGCGACGATAACCAGCAGGCCACAAACTATCCCATCGTCCGCATCACGAACGTGGCCACCGGGCACGTTTGCCGCACCCACGACCACAACACCATGGCGGTGGGTTACCAAGGTCCGGCTTACACCACGCTGGATATTCCCGCTTCCGTGGAAACCGGCCAGAGCACGTTGGAAGTCATCGCCAACCGCGTCCCGTCGCAGAAGTACAAAATTTGGATTAACTAGCTAGACAGACCAGGTTGTCAGCGTACTGGCGCCACCTTCGGGCGGCGCGATTTTTCTGGTGCTGCGACGGCCCGGTGCAATACTCCGGGCTGGATGGCTAGCGGCCTGCCGCCGGGGGACCGGGCTGGCCGAGAGAAGAACGATCAATCTGGAGCTTTCGCACTTTGCCATTGGGCGCGACGTCGCAAGATCCTGACTGCCTCGGGGCCCGCGGCGGCTGCGCCTGCCAATCAACGACATAGCTGCCATCCAGGCTTTGACTACCGGTTTGCACCGCGATGTAGGATATGGGAACGGTCCGCAGACGGTTGGCCGCTTCGTTCTTGCAGGCACGCATGGCGTCCTCGGGCGTGAGCCTGCTGCCTCCCGGCTCGGGCCCGCTGGTGGTACTCAATCTCAGCACGTTGTACATGGAATCAATCACGCAGACGCCATCGCTCCGCTTTCCGCCCGGAGCCGTGGCCGTCCAGTTGACCAGATAATTACCGTTGGCGGTCATGGAACCACGGCCGACGTTGATATGCTCGATTGGGATGTTCTGGTAGCGAGAGCCCACTTCGTTCTTGCAGGTCTTGGGAGCGTCCGGCGGTACCTGGGCTTGTGCAAAGGTTGCGGCTATCAGAATAGCCCCGAACCCCACGACCACTGCACCAAGCTTCGAAGGTTTCATGACAGCGCAATACTACTGGATGCTCTCACTGGTTTTGTATCAGGGCAAGGCTTCAGCGCCCATGCAAGAAGCACGTACCTCGCGCCGCGGGGATGACAACGGGCATGACGTTCTCAGGCGCTACTCCGATCGGAAATCAAGGTGCCATTGCGCGCGTAGTTGTCGCCCGGAACCTCGATGAAAGTGATCGTCAGCCTTTCCGGATTGACATTCAACTCCTCGTGCAAGGCTTGCGTCAATCGCTTCACGGCCCGCCGCTTCTGCTCGGTGGTGCGTCCTGCCAGCAGCGTAATCTGCACGTGCGCCATAGCGTCCTCCGCGTTCCTCTGCTATGTAGTCTACTTCGCCAGGTCGTATCCGGCGAAGAAATAACTCAGCTCGAAGCGCGCCGTGTCCTCGGCGTCGGAGCCATGCACCGCGTTGTGCTCGATGTCCTTCGCCCACTTCCTGCGGATGGTGCCTTCCTCCGCCTTGGCCGGGTCGGTAGCGCCCATCAGCTTGCGGTAATCGCCGATGGCGTCTTCCTTCTCCAGCGCCATCACGATGATGGGGCCGCTGGACATGAAGTTGGTCAGCGACTCGAAGAATGGCCGATGCACGTGTACGGCGTAGAAGCCTTCGGCCTGTGCCTTGTTGATGTGCAGCATCTTCATGCCTACGATGCGGAACTTGTTCTCCAGAAGAGCGTTGATGATGTCGCCGGCCGCGCCTTTCTCGACGGCGTCAGGCTTAACGATGGAAAGAGTGCGTTGAAGGGTCTTCATAAATTCGGGTTCGCTATGCGCCTTTCGCTTTTTGGTTGAAGTTCCTTATGGGCCAGGAATGCTTACGGCCGTCAATTCCAACGACTCTGTTTCATCCTGTCATGCTGAGCGGAGCACGCCCTGCTTCTGGGCGTGCGTAGTCGAAGCACCCCTATTCCTGCTCAAAGATCGGACGAGGCCGCTCGACTCGCGAGGGAACCAGCCGCCTGACGGATGCTGTCTTACCTACGCTTTTACCGTCATGCTGGTCGCCTGCACCAGCGTCTCGCCGATCTCAGCCGGCGACTTCGCTACGTGAATGCCCGCGGCCTCCATCGCCTTGATCTTCTCCGCGGCAGTTCCCTTCCCGCCGGAGATGATCGCGCCCGCATGTCCCATGCGGCGTCCCGGAGGAGCGGTCTGGCCGGCGATGAAGCCGATGACCGGCTTGCGCACGTTGGATTTGATGAACTCGGCCGCCGTCTCTTCCGCGTTGCCGCCGATTTCGCCAATCATGATGATGGCTTCCGTCTCGGGGTCCTGGTTAAACAGGTCGATCGAGTCCACAAAGTTCGTGCCGATAATCGGATCGCCGCCGATGCCGATGGCAGTGGACTGTCCGATGCCGCGCGTCGTCAACTGGTAGACCGCTTCGTAGGTCAGCGTGCCCGAGCGCGAAACGATGCCGACATTGCCTTCCTTGTGAATGTGCGCCGGCATGATGCCGATCTTGCAGCGGCCGGGCGAGATGATGCCCGGGCAGTTGGGTCCGATGAGCCGCGACTTCTTCGTCTTCAGGAATTCCCACACCTTCACCATGTCCATGGTGGGAATGCCTTCGGTGATGCAGACGATGAGCGCCACGCCAGCGTCGGCGGCTTCCATGATGGCGTCAGCCGCGCCCGGAGGCGGAACGAAGATGACTGTCGCGTTGGCGCCCGTTTTCTCCACGCCTTTACTCACAGTGTTGAAGATGGGCCAGCCCTCGTGCGTAGTGCCGCCCTTGCCCGGCGTCACGCCGCCCACAACTTTCGTTCCGTAGTCGGCGGCGTTCTTGGCGTGGAAGGTCCCTTCGCGGCCTGTCAGTCCCTGCACCAGCAGTCGTGTCGATTTATCAACCAGGATGCTCATCGAACCCCCTTCGCCGCAGCCACAACCTTCTCCGCCGCGTCCTTCATGGTCTCTGCCATAATGAATTTCAGGCCGCTTTCCTGCAGCGTCTTGCGACCGGCTTCTACGTTGGTCCCTTCCAGCCGCAGCACAATGGGCAATTGGATGTTGGTCTTGCGCGCCGCGCTGACGATGCCGTTGGCCAGCGTATCCACGCGCAGGATGCCGCCGAAAATATTGATGAGCACCGCCTTCACGTTCTTGTCGCTGAGCAGGATTTCGAAGGCGTGTGTCACCTGCTCCTCGTTGGCGCCGCCGCCCACGTCGAGGAAGTTCGCCGGCATGCCGCCCGCGTACTGGATGATGTCCATGGTGGCCATGGCCAGGCCCGCGCCGTTCACCATGCAGCCCACGTTGCCGTCGAGCTTGATGTAGTTCAGGTTGTACTGGCTGGCTTCGACCTCGAGCGGGTCTTCCTCGCTCAGGTCGCGCAGCTCGCGAATGTCGGGATGGCGATAGAGCGCGTTGTCGTCAAAGTTCATCTTGGCGTCAAGCGCGAAAAGCCGGCCATCCGTGGTAGTGATGAAAGGATTGATCTCCACCAGCGACGCGTCGGTCTCTTCCGCCGCGCGCGCCAGCGACATCATGAACTTCATCGCGCCGGGAATGTACTTCGGCTCCAGCCCCAGCTTGAACGCGATCTTGCGCGCCTGGTAAGGCGACAATCCAAAACCGGGAATGATGTGTTCCTTGATGATGGCGTTGGGATCTTTGGCGGCGACCTCTTCGATCTCCATGCCGCCCGCCGTCGAGGCCATGAACACCAGCCGGCCCGGCCCGCGGTCCAGCACGATGCCGAGGTACAGCTCGCGAGCGACGGGCAGCGTCTCTTCAATCAGCAGCCGCTGCACTCTCTTGCCCTCGGGACCGGTCTGGTGCGTGACCAGCTGCATCCCCAGGATTTTGCCCGCCAGCTCGGCGGCTTCCTCGGCCGACTTGGCCAGTTTGACGCCGCCGCCCTTGCCGCGGCCTCCAGCGTGAATTTGCGCCTTGACGACGATGCCGGTCGCGCCCTCGCGGAGCAGCTCCTTCGCCGCTTTCTCCGCGTCCTCACGGCTTTCGACCATCTGCCCGCGGGGCACGGCCACTCCGTAGTTCGCCAGAATGGTTTTTCCCTGATACTCGTGGATTTTCATATGTATTGATTGCCGCGAGCGAACCGGCCCGCCGCTCCGGCCGGATTCGGCTGGATTTTCAACTCCTTACAAGGATGGCACAACAAGTAGAAAACTGGTGATTGTATAGGACGGGTTACGCCGCGGGCAATGGCACGCGTCACAAATGGCCGGACTCGCGCCAAAAGATTTGAGGGTATCGCCCGTCATCCTAAGCGACGAGCGCATTTCCCTTTTATGCTCCCATCCTGAGCCGAGCCGGATTTTTGTTGCCGAAGCGGCGCACCCGTAACAAACTTGTGCCTTCATGGGGTGAAGCGGGGACAGGTAAGTTCCTTTGACGGAGGTGCGGGTGGACCCGTCGGCGTCGATCGCAACATTGATTGACCGGAAAGTCTACTACTTTGTGATGCCGCTCCTCCCGGGCGGATTGCTGGTTTCCTGCATACTCGCAGGCAAGCTGGAGCTACGTTCCGTGCTCCTCTACTCGGAAGGATTCGGTTACGTTTTCCGAATGTCCATCCTCCTTTCGGTAGCGTGGGTTCTGGGCGGAATCCTGTTCCTGGTCTCCTCGATCGTGGTCGAAGCCGCAACCGGAATCACCAGCGGACTTTCGGAGAGCAAGGAGACCCAGAAGCCGTGGAACATCACGTTGTGGCAGAGAGTTGTAACCGCGACGTTCGGACCCGACTTGGTTGTCAACAACAATTACGAGCACTGGAGAAATTTCCCACGCGGCCCTGGACAAGGCCTTTCCTGATCAGGAGAACGAAAACGCTGAAATGCTTTCCTCGCTGGTTCTGTCCTCGGCGATGTCTCTCTGCCTGGGTACGATTTGGTGGCGCGCCGCTCGCCTACCTCTTGTCTACATCAGGATCGTGGCCGTTGTAGCCATCACCGGCTTTGTAATCTACATCTACGGCGCACTCCCTCCAGAGAGCCTCGCCACTCGACAGATTGGGATTCTTCTCCGGCACAAACTGGAAGTGGAGAAGAAGAGCGATAGCGACGACCGCCCCGCCAAGACCTAGTGACTTCACGCCGCTTGCAAGGCAACGAAAGTTTCAGCGCTTTGGCAAAGGTACACAGCCTTGCTTACGGCTTCCTTCCCCGCGTCCCGTTCACCCAGTCCTCCCACAGGCCGAAGCCCTTCATCTGGTCGTCGAGGTGGGTCTCTTTGATCGCGGCCTCGATCTGCGGCCGCGTGAGCCGCGGACCAATGCGCTGTGGGGCGTTCGCCAATTCCAGCACCAGCTCGGCTGCCATGGCTTCGTTCTTCTTGAGTTGCGCGAAATCCACCTTGTCGAAGGTGTCGGACGTCGCATGGTAGTTGACCAGGTAATTCGCTTCCGACTGGCTGGCCACCAGCGTTGGTACGCCTTCGATCATGAAATCGTAGTGGTCGGTTCCGGTCATGGCGTCGTCGGTTATCTGGTTGGCCTTCCACGGCGCGAACGGTTGCAGCATCGGCGCCAGCGCGGCGTCCACGTCTTTGCGTCCGCCGTTCGAGAAGCCGGTCACCGGCCCACTGCCTTCGTCCAGCACCAGCTCGCCGACGACGTTGTCGAGTTCGTTCTGATGTGCCCGCACGTACGCCAGCGAGCCGAGCAGTCCCTGCTCCTCGCCGGAAAACAGGATGAAGCGGATAGTGCGCCGCGGTCGCACGCCGCTGGCCTTGATCGCCCGCAGCGAGTCAATGACCAGCGCGGCGTTGCAGCCGTTGTCGAGCGCGCCGGTGCCCAGCTCCCAGGAATCCAGGTGCGCGCCGAGAATGACAATTTCGTTCGTCAGCTCGCTGCCCTTCAGCTCGGCGACCACGTTGGCCGTCTTGATCTCCGGCCCGATCTTGTTGGGCATCGAGAGCGACATGCGGACCTTTTCACCGCTCGCCAGCAGCCGCGCAATGCGCTGGGCGTCTTCTCGCGCCAGGAGCACCTGGGGGATGACATCAATCCTTCCGGTGCCGGTGTTGATGTGCCGGTACAGGATGTCGTGCTCGCGGCTGGCGGTGAACGCGATGGCGAGTGCTTTGCCCTCTACCGCGTTGGCAATGATGCCAGGCGCGCGGAAGTATTCCTGGAAGAGGTCGTCCCAGGTCTTCAGGACGTCGCTATGTGCGAGCACAATGGCGCCCGCGATATCGCCCGCCTTGGCGAACTCCGCGTCGGTGCCCATGCCGACATCAACCACCCGCGCCGTCGTCGCTTTCAGCGGAGGCCCCCATGCGATGGAGTGCGCGCGAACCATGAATTTCACCGGAGCCACCACGTTGGCCTGGGTATCGCCCTCCGCCCAGGATTGCGGGATGGTGAACTCCTCGATGCGCACCGAGTCCGCGCCCGCCGCCTTGAATCCCGCCACTCCCCACTGGATGGCGCGCTGCATGGCCGGAGTGCCGGGAACGCGCCCGCCAATCTCGTCGGTCAGCACGCGCAGATTTTCCTGCAGAGGAGTCGAAGGCTTGAGCACTTCCGACATCACGGCATCAGTGGATTGAGCAAAGGTGAAGGTAGTGCTGGCGAAGGCGAGCACCAGAACGAGGCAAATCGACCGGCATGAACGCATGGCGAGGGATTATACGGGATGCGGGTGCAGGATTTACGGTGTCTCGATGGGACGGCCTGTAGTGTTCCTAAACGTAGTCCTAAATTCCGGTAGCCGGAGCCCGCAGGACGACATTTGTTTTAGCCGTGGGCGTAAGCCCGTGGTCAGGCGAGTGTATGGGTGAGCCGCGGAGCGGCGGCAAATACCTTCCTTGCAGGAGTAGGGGTCCTTCGACTCGCGGAAAATGCAGCCGCAAGCTCAGGATGACAAATCAAAAACAACAGCAGGCCCCTCGACTGCGTGCGGCGCTGCGCGCCCTCACTCCGCTCGGGATGACAAGAGAGGAGGTATTGCTAGTTGTTTGTTAGTTGCTAGCTGTTTGTTAGTTGCTAGCTGTTTGTTAGTTGCTAGCTGTTTGTTAGTTGCTAGTTGCCAGCTGCCAGTTGTTAGTCGTAATACTCCAGCCCCAGGTGCGTGATCAGCTCTTCGCCCTTGAGGTGGCGCAGAGTGTTCTTCAGCTTCATCAACTGGATGAACAGGTCGTGCTCCGGATACAGCCCCTTGGGAGTCATCGGCGACTTGAAGTAGAAGCTCAGCCACTCCTGGATGCCAATGCCGCGCAGCTCGGATGACCGCTTCGCCAGATCGAGGAACAGCACGAGATCTAGCACGATCGGCGCCGCCAGGATGGAATCGCGGCACAGGAAGTCGACCTTAATCTGCATCGGATAGCCCAGCCAGCCGAAGATATCGATGTTATCCCAACCTTCTTTATTATCACCGCGTGGCGGGTAATAGTTAATGCGAACCTTATGACATATGTTGCCGTACAGCTCGGGATAAAGTTCCGGCTGAAGAATGTGCTCCAGCACCGACAGCTTCGACTCTTCCTTGGTCTTAAACGACCCAGGATCGTCCAGCACTTCGCCGTCGCGATTGCCCAGGATGTTGGTGGAGAACCAGCCGTTCAGCCCAATCATGCGCGCCTTGAAGCCGGGCGCGAGGATGGTCTTGATGAGCGTCTGTCCCGTCTTGTAGTCCTTGCCGCAGATCGGCGCTTCGTGCTCGCGCGACAGTTCCTGGATGGCCGGAATGTCCACCGTCAGGTTCGGTGCGCCGTTGGCGAAAGGCACGCCCTCTTGCATCGCCGCGTAGGCGTAGATCATGGAGGGCGCGATGGCCTGATGATTCTCGCGCATGGCCTTCTCGAACGATGCGACTGTCTGGTGCACTGCACCTGCCTTGATGAAGGTCTCGGTCGAGGCGCACCAGATCATCACCAGCCGGCTTGCGCCGCTGGTCTTCTTGAAGTCGCGGATGTCGTCGCGCAGCTGCTCGGCCAGCTCCATCTTGTTCTTGCCCTTCTTCACGTTGGGCCCGTCGAGCTTCTTCACGTAGTTCTTGTCGAACACGGCTTTGCGCGGCTTGATTTTCGAGAGGAAGGGTTTCACCCGGTCGAGCAGCGCCACTTCCAGCACGCCCGCGTTGCGCGCCGCGGCGTACATGTCGTCCTCGAAGATGTCCCAGCCGGTAAAGACGAGGTCCTTCAGGCCGGCGAGCGGAACGAATTCGTTGATCTTCGGCGAGCGGCCGTCGGTACGCTTGCCCAGCCGGATGGTGCCCATCTGGGTCAGCGATCCGATCGGCGCAGAGATTCCCCGGCGCACCGCTTCGACGCCGGCGACAAACGTAGTCGCCACCGCGCCCATTCCGGGGATCATGACTCCAAGTTTGCCTTTGGCGGGCGCGAGGTCGCCCGCGCCGTGATTGCCTTTGTCCTGCTTCTTGCTGGTCGGCATGCTATCAGTCCGTTTCATGAAAAGATGTACAAACCTGCTATCTTCTCGTATCGGTTGTGTCATTGCAATGGAAGCTGTGCGAATGGCCCGGATTCGCCGTTCTGCAGCAATCTGAAGGATTCGGCGGGAACTATGACCCAGGGAAAAATTGCGGTTGTGACCGGAAGCTCCAGCGGCATCGGGCTGCTGACGGCGGTGGAGTTGGCGCTCAATGGCTATCGCGTGGTGGCGACCATGCGCAATCCGGAAACCCGTGACCGCCTGGAAGAAGCAGCGCAAAAAGCTGGTGTGCTCGACCGTCTCGACATGCGGCGTCTCGACATCACCGAGATGGATTCCCTGCCCGGCGCGGTCGAGGCAATCGTGCGCGATTATGGCCGCATCGACGTGCTGGTCAACAACGCCGGCTTCAGCGTGGCGGGATTCGCCGAAGACATGACCCTCGACGAGCTCCGGCGGCAACTGGAAACCAACTTTTTTGGCAACGTGGCGATGACCAAAGCCGTTCTGCCGGTGATGCGCGCGCAGAAATCGGGACACATCCTCACCGTTACCTCTGTCGCCGGACGGTTGGGCCAGCCCATGCTGAGCGCCTACAGCGCCTCGAAATATGCGCTGGAGGGCTGGAGCGAGTCGTTGCGCATCGAGACGCACTCGCTGGGTATTCGCGTGGCGCTGGTTGAGCCGGGCGCCTTCGACACCGACATCTGGGAGCGCAATGTGGTGATTGCGCAAGGTTCGCTCGATCCCTCGTCTCCCAACAGGGAGCGCAGCCAGCGTTTTGCCGAGTTCGTCAAAGGCAGCGCCAAACATCGGCGCGACGCCCGCGAGGTGGCGAAGCTGATTGTCCTCATCGCGAAAGATCCCAACCCTAAGCTCCGGTACTTGATCGGCGGTGACGCAAAACTGCAAATCTGGTTGAAGAGACTCGTGCCCTGGCGCCGGTACGAACGCATGGTCGCCAAAGCGGTAAAGATTGATTAAGGGCGACTGGCAATCAGCACTGCAATGGTGATTGGTATCGAAGGCCGCATCAGTCATGTTTACCATCGAGCAAATCAACGACCTCCACGCCCGGCTCGGTAGCGCGAGGACGCTCCCGGAGTATGTGCGGGCGCGTAAGGCGCTCGGCGTCCTACCTGGCCGGCGGCCATTCGGAATAGCTCGGGCAGGGCGGCCACTGGTCGTCTCCCCACCGGTGCACGAGGTGCTTCCCGTCGCTGAAACCGGTCAACGCGAGACGTTCCTTCAGCACCTGCGCCAGCACGAGCGGCGCCAGACGACTTACTTAGAGATGCCCACGGGCCTGGCGCAGAGCGGGATAGAGAAGTGCACTGTGGACACGGGCAGGATGACTATGACGTTCTACGATAAGGCCGGCAGAGAGATGCTGGTCGAGCAGATCAGCTAATTCAGAGTTTCACCACGGGCTGCTGGCGCGTCGAGGGGTGTGAGCCATCCTCCCATCAACTCGAGGCTGAATTCGCTGAACTCCACCTCTGGTCTATAGCCAGTTGCCAGTCGCTAATTGCTAATCGCTAGTTGCTAATTGCCAGTTGCTAGTCGCTAGCCGCTTCTTCTCTTTCCACTCGGTGCTGCACGTGGGACCAGACAAAGTAAATCACCGCAAGAATAATCACCGCCAGGATGACGGCGTCCAGCCGGTGGAACCAGAGTTTCAGCCGCGGGTCCTTGTTCCACTGCTCACCCAGCTTCATGCCGATATACGCCAGAGCAAAGCACCACGGCCACGACCCGACGAAGGTGTAAATGTGAAACTTCAGCCGCGGCATCCGCGCGATGCCGGCGGGCAGCGCGATGAAGGTGCGAATGACGGGCAGCAGCCGCGCGATCAGCACCGCGAGTGAGCCCCAGCGCTCGAAGAAACGGTCGGCCCAGTGGATTTCCCGGTGGGTCAGCAGGACATAGCGGCCGTAGCGCTCGACCAGGGGACGTCCCCCGAAGTAGCCGATTTCGTAGGCCAGCACCGAGCCCAGATTGCAGCCTATGGCGCCCCAAGTAGCCACCGCCAACAGCGAAAAGCGGCCCGTGTACGCCAGATAGCCGGAGAACGGCATGATGATTTCCGACGGCAACGGAATGCAGGCCGACTCGATGGCCATCAGCAGCATGACGCCGCCGTAACCGCCGGCCGAGATGACGCCGGTAATCCACACGGCGAGCACTTCAAGAATTCGAGAAATCATGGATGCGAGAGATTGCTCCGATCGGAGAAGTGAGGAAAAGCGTCTACTTCTGGAACTCTCCGATGATAGGGCACGCGTCGCGCCGAGGCAAACTTGGACCAGGCGCTACAACTTGCGTCCCCCAAAGACCCTTCAGCTGTCGTGCGTGTGCTTTGCAATGGTAGACTTTCCTTTCCCCATGGAACTGCTGCTCAACCTGGTTTGGCTGTCGCTTGCGCTCGGCGCGGGGATAGCCGTGCTACGGTCCGAGGCATTTGGAGTGGTTTCACGGCGCAAATCGCTCATCGCGCTGGCGTGCGTTCTTTTGCTGCTGTTCCCGGTGGTTTCGGCCAGCGACGATCTTCACCCGGCGCAGGCGCTGGTGGAAGATGCCTCGAAGCGCGTGCAGCGCGCGGTAGCGCCTCTTCAGCTTCTGGCTCACGGGCCTACCTTCGGCATGCTGCCCGCGCTGCTGGCTATCTACCTGCTCTTGACGCTCTCGGTTTGGCAGCGCTGGGCGCCATTAGATATGATGGCCGATCGGGCAGACGGCCATCTTCTCCTCCGCGAAGGTCGCGGTCCCCCCTCTCTCTCCTAATTGCCAGGTTATGCGCTCGCCCCGATGTGTGTGGCGAGTCTTCGGTCTCACAGTCAATCTGGAAACGATCGCCGAGCGGCGCGCGTTGGCTCAATCGTGAAAACTGTCCTTCGGAAGAGAGTACGTGGAATGAAAATCGGCACGATTTGGCGCAGGCCAGCGATTTTACGGCCCGTCGTATGGCCGTTGTTGGGCCTCGCCGCCCTTCTGCTCGCGGGGTGCTCCCGCGCCAAGGATGAGCCGCCGTCCAGTACGGTGGTGGTTACCAACGGCGATCCCAACGTCTTTACCATGCAGGACCCAGGGCAGTTTCCCTTGACGCCGGTACAAGTCCGCAAGGTCAACGACGAAGTTCATGTCAATGGCGTCATCGCGCCCGACATCAACCGCTCCGTCCCGGTGGTATCGCTCAGCGGTGGCCGTGTAGTGGATATCAAGGCCAAGCTCGGCGACGCAGTGCAAAAAGGACAGGAACTCCTCCTCATCAACAGCCCTGACGTATCAGGGGCATTCTCCGACTACCAGAAGTTCAAGGCCGACGAGGCACTGGCGCAGAAACAACTGGCACGCGCCAAGCTGCTCTACGACAAGGGCGCCATCGCCCTGGCGGACCTGGAAACCGCGGAAGACAGTGACGCGAAGGCCAAGGCCGACCTCGCTGCCGCCGTCCAGCGGATCCATGTGCTCGGCGGCGACATTAATCATCCTTCCCCGTTGCTGCCGCTGCGCGCCCCTATCTCCGGCGTGATCGTGGACCAGCAGACTACCGGAGGCACTGGCGTTCGCTCGCTCGACAATCAAGCTGCGTTGTTCACCATCGCCGACCTCTCCGTCGTCTGGGTGCTGTGTGACGTTTACCAGGACATGCTGACCCGCGTGCATGTGGGCGACAACGCAGAGATCACTGTCAATGGGCTGCCCAATGAGAAGTTCCCCGGCAAGGTAATCAACATCAGCGCCGTACTTGACCCGGCCACGCGTACCGCGAAGGTCCGCATCGAACTTTCGAATCCCAAGGGCATACTGCGGCCTGGCATGTTCGTGACCGCTACCTTTACCGCCGGCAACTCGCTGAACCGGGCCGTGGTGCCGGCGTCGGCGGTCGTCCACTTGCACGACAAGGACTGGGTCTACACGCCGGCAGGCAGTAACCAGTTCCGGCGAGTGGCCGTGCAGCTCGGGCCGCAGGAGAGCGACGGCCAGCAGGTTGTCATTAGCGGTTTGAAGGCGGGCGCCCAGGTAGTCACCAACGCGCTGCAATTCTCCAGCGCAGCGGAGGAATAGCCGCCAATGATCCGTTACCTGGTGGATCTTGCGCTGCGCCACCGCATGCTCGTGCTGGCCATGGGCGTGCTGCTGCTCATCTGGGGCATCATCTCGTTCCACAATCTGCCCATCGAGGCCTATCCCGATGTGGCCGACAAGTATGTTTGGGTCATCACCCAGTGGCCGGGCCGCGCGGCGGAAGAAGTCGAGCAGCAGGTCACGATTCCGATTGAGACGCAACTGAATGGCGTCGCCCATCTGACTCACCTGCGTTCCACCTCCCTGGCCGGGCTGTCCTTCATCACCGTGCTGTTCGATGATGAATCCGACAACCAGCAGAACCGCCAGCAGGTGCTGGAAAAATTGACGCTGGTGAGCCTTCCCCCTGGCTTGAATCCGCAGATCGGGCCTGACTTCAGTCCCGCGGGCCAGATTTACTTCTATACCCTGCAAAGCACCAGCCCGCAGTACGACGTCATGGACTTGAAAGCGCTGCAGGACTGGGTTGTCTTCAAGAACCTGATGTCCGTGCCTAACGTCGCGGCGGTTTCCATCTTCGGCGGCGTCACCCGCGAGTACCAGGTGCAGGTGGATCCCGACAAGCTGGTCGGTTACGGCTTGTCGATGGCCCAGGTCGAGCAGGCTCTCGCTGCCAACAATCTGAACGGCGGTGGCAGCTTCATCGAGAAAGGCCAGCAGGCCTACAACGTTCGCGCCATCGGCCTGATGCAGAATACCGACGATATCGGCGCGACCGTGCTGAAGGTGCAGAACGGCACACCGGTGCGGATACGTGATGTCGCTGTCGTGACCCAGGGGCCGAAGATCCGTCTGGGCCGCCTGGCCAAGGCCATCCGCCGCGAGGACGGAAAGGTCATCGACAATGACGACGTGGTCGAGGGCATCGTGCAGATGCGCAAGGGCGCCGAGGCCGAAGCCGTGCTGCGCGACATTGATATCAAGGTGGATTTCCTCAACCAGCACGTGCTTCCGGCCGGGGTGAAAATTGTTCCCCACATTGATCGCGACGACCTGGTACACCTCACCACACACACCGTACTGCACAACCTGACGGAAGGCATCCTGCTGGTTGTGATCGTGCTGTTCTTCTTCCTCGGCAACGTCCGCGCGGCGGTGATTGTCGCTATCACCATTCCCTTCTCCCTGTTCTTCGCCGCCATCCTGCTGGACTTGCGACACATCCCGGCGAACCTGCTGTCGCTGGGCGCGTTGGACTTTGGCATGATCGTGGAAGGTGCAGCGGTGATGGTGGAGAACATCCAGCGGCGCCTGGAGAACCGCACGCAGTCGAGCACCACGGTGGACGAAACCATCCGCGCCGCCGCCCACGAAGTGCAGCGGCCGGTCTTCTACGCGATCGCCATCATCATCATCACCTACCTGCCGATCTTCACCCTGCAACGGGTGGAAGGCCGGCTGTTCAAACCCATGGCCTGGACCGTCGCCTTCGCCCTGCTTGGCTCGCTTTTCTTTTCCATTCTGCTGGCGCCGGTGCTCTCCAGCTCTCTTTTCCGCAAGGGCGTAAAGGCCTGGGAGAACCCGGTCGTCGTCTGGATTACCGCGCGTTACGAGAAGACGCTGGCGTGGATCATGGCCCGCCGCAAAGTCGCGCTGGCGGCGGCGCTTTTCGTCTTCGCATTGACCGCCTATCTCAGCTTTGGCGGCGTCATCGGCTCCGAGTTCCTGCCGCACCTCGACGAAGGCTCCATCTGGGCGCGCGGTACCCTCGCGCCGAGCACCGGCCCGACCGAAGGTCAGCGCATCATGGACCAGGCGCGGCTCATCTTCGCCAGCTTCCCTGAGGTCAAGCAGGTGGTCTCGCAAGTCGGCCGCTCCGATGACGGCACCGACGCCACCGGCTTCTTCAACACCGAATATTTCGTCGACCTTAAGCCGCGCGACGAGTGGCGCCCGCACTTCCGCGACCGTAAGGAACTGCTCATCGAGGCCATGGACAAAGAGGTTTCGAAGATTCCCGGCGTGGAGTGGGGCTTCTCCCAGCCCATCGCCGACAACATGGAAGAGGCGGTCAGCGGCGTGAAGGGCGAGCTCGCGGTAAAGATCTTCGGCTCTGACCTGCACGACCTGGAGCAGAAGGGCGAGGAAATCATGGCGGCCATGAAGGGCGTGCCCGGCGTCGCCGATTTGGGACTGTTCCGCGTGCTCGGCCAGCCCAACGTGGACATCAAGGTCAACCGCGCCAAGGCCGACCGCTACGGCATCAACGTTGCCGACGTGCAGGACGCCATCCAGACTGCGGTAGGCGGCAACCCGGTCAGCCAGATCCTGATCGGCGAGATGCGCTTTGACCTGGTGCCGCGCTACCAGGAGCAGTTCCGCAAGAGCGTCGACGATATCGCGAACATCCGCATTCTGGCGCCGACCGGCGAACGGGTGTCGCTCGGCGAACTTTGCGACATCACCGTGGACAACGGCGCGTCCATGATTTACCGCGAAGGCAACGGGCGCTACATCGCCATCAAGTACAGCGTGCGCGGGCGCGACCTGGGCAGCACCGTGGAAGAAGCCATGACCAAGGTCAACCGCGAGGTCAAACTGCCGCAGGGCTACACCCTCGATTGGGCGGGCGAGTATGAGAGCCAAAAGCGCGCCAATCATCGGCTGGCGATTGTTGTCCCCGTCACCATCCTGGTCATCATGCTGGTGCTCTATTCCATGTTCCGCTCGTTCAAGTGGGGGTTCCTGGTGCTGCTGAACCTGGGGCTGGCGCCCATCGGCGGCCTGCTGGCGTTGCTCATCACCGGCACCCACTTCAGCGTCTCGACCGGCGTAGGACTGCTGGCCTTGTTCGGCGTATCGGTGCAGACCGGCGTCATCATGATCGAGTACATCAACCAGCTCCGCGCGCGCGGCTACCCTCGCGACGAAGCCGTGCTGCTGGGCGCTACCCGTCGCTTGCGTCCCATCATGATGACCATGCTGGTGGCGTCGCTCGGACTGGTTCCCGCCTCGCTGTCGCACGGCATCGGCTCCGATTCGCAACGGCCCTTCGCCATCGTCATTGTCGGCGGACTGCTGACCGAACTGGCACTCAGCCTGGTCTTGCTGCCCGCCTTCTATTCCTGGATGGCCGGTCCGAACGACGTATTGCCTGAGGACGAGGAGGGAGTCAGCGAATGAGGCTCTTCTTCTCGCACCCGAACTCGCGCAGCCATCTGGCAGCTCTGTGTCTGCTGCTGGCGACCGCGGCATGGGCGCAAATCCCGGCCTCGCAGCCCGCGCCGGCCCCGGGTACACCGCCCCCGGCGATGCTCATCACCCTCGAGCAGGCCATCGACCTCGCGACTCGGAGCAATCCCACGCTACAGGCCAACCGCACCCTCATCTCCCAGAACAAGGAGCAGGAGGTCACGGCCAATCTGCGCCCCAACCCTCTGCTCTCCTGGGACGCGCAATATCTTCCGCTGTTCAGTCCCAGCTTGTGGTCAAGCAACTACATCGACACCACGGCGCAATTCGATCTCGGCGTGGGCTACTTGTTCGAGCGCGGGCAGAAGCGGCAGCGCCGTTTGCAGGCGGCGCGGGACGTCACCGCCGTCACCGAGGCGCATGTGCTCGACGCCGAGCGTACGACCGTCGCCAACACTGCACAGCAGTTTGTGGCGGCGCTGCTGGCCAAGTCGAACCTCGACCTCGCGCTGCAGTTGCTTGCCAGCTACCAGCATTCCGTCGGCATCAGCCAGGAAAAATACAACGCCGGCGGACTCGCCAAGGTGGACCTGCTGAAGGTCGAGTTGCAGACCCTGCAGTTCCAAAGTGACGTCAGCGTCGCCCGCATCGCCAGGGTGCAGGCGCTGGCGTCGCTACGCCAACTCCTTGGCTATGACTCGGTGCCGCGCGACTACGATGTCGCCGGCGAGCTGGTCTTCACGCCGCTCAGCCTGAAGCTGGAAGACTTGCAGGCCCGGGCACTGAGCACCCGGCCCGACCTGGTGGCGGCGCGCCGCAACGTCGCCTCCGCCCAAAGTCAGATCAACCTGGCCAAGGCCAACGCCAAGCAGGACCTGAACGCCACCTTCAACTACGGGCACGTGAACGCCTCCAACGTAGGCGCGTTTTACTTCAATATTCCGCTACCGATTTTCAATCGCAATCAGGGCGAGGTGGCCCGCACTTACTACGTGCTCAGCCAGTCGCAATACATGGAGAAGGCCGCCGAGCAGCAGGTGCTGACCGACATCAAGAACGCCTACGAAGCGCTGCTCACCAGCCAGGAAGTGGTGCAGCTCTACAACCAGGGATACCTGCAGCAGGCGCAGCAGGCGCTGGAGATCACGCAGTTCTCCTATCAGCACGGCGCCGCGTCGCTGCTCGACTTCCTCGACGCCGAGCGCAGCTACCGCGCCACCGAACTGGGCTACCGCCAGGCGCTGGCCGCCCATATGAACGCGCTCGAGCAGTTGCGCATGGCCGTGGGCACGCGCGACCTGCAATGAGCCGCGTGTGCGAAATCTCATCGCCGTCCGCAACGTTGTCCGTTTGACAGTTGCGGTGTGGTTTGACCCTAGGCCGCGGCTGCTGTAAACTCAAGCAGTTGATTCCGCTGTACTTAGCGTCTTGTCACGGTTCGCCCAGGATGGGCGGTTAGCTCAGTTGGTTAGAGCGCCTGCCTTACAAGCAGGAGGTCGCAGGTTCGAGCCCTGCACTGCCCACCATCTTACTGTCATTGACTCAAGCAGATAGCAGCCCTGTGCCCTTCTCATCCTGCACAGCAAATTCCTGACTGTGCCCAGAATTGTGCCCACCCAGCCGCGACATGGCCGAAAGAACGGCGTCTTCCGAGGGGTGAACATAGCGACTGGAGATTGCGATAGAACTGTGCCCTGCGATCCGCGCCAGCGTCCAATGCTAATTCGGCCAGGCTTTACATCGAAACGCTAATTGCGATCCCGACACCCGGATACCGCTGGTTGTACATGTAATACCCGTTGTCGGCATATACGACATAGACGTCGTCCGTTTCGTACCAGTTGTTCGACCAATCGCTCGGCCACGGGTCAACCAAAGTGAACCAAAATCCGTTGTACTGGAAGCGCGGAAATCCGCCGACAACCATGTAAGGTTGGTTGTAGATTACGAATCCGTAGTTAGGGCCGAAGTAGCCATTGTAGCGATTGTCAGGAATACGGTAGCCATGGTAACCGCCCCGTTGCTGCCACGTGCGGTGCTCAGACTGCCAATTCTGTGATTGGTGCCCCTGCCATGCCGCCTGCTGCGCATGCTGCTGTTCCTGGGTGTGCTGGACGGGCTGCTGCTTAGCCTGCTGCTGTTGCTGCTGCTGTTTCGGCTGGCTCTGCCGCTTCGCCTGTTGCTGCTGCTCCTGCTGTTTGTTCTGGCTGGGCTGCTTAGCCTGCTGCTGTTGCTGCTGCTGTTTCGGTTGGCTCTGCTGCTTCGCCTGTTGCTGCTGCTCCTGCTGTTTGTTCTGGCTGGGCTGCTTAGCCTGCTGCTGCGGCTGTTGTTTCGGTTGGCTGGGCTGCTTGGCCTGCTGCTGCTGTTTTGGCTCGCTCGGCTGTTTGGCCTGCTGCTGCTGTTTTGGTTCGCTCGACTGCTTAGCCTGCTGCGGTTGGGCGTGCTGCTGCGGCTGAGCATGTTGCTGCTTCTCTTCTGGCTTGGGTTGCTCCTGTTCGTTCTGCGCGAACACGGGAACAATGGCCCCGAGGGACATCAACAGGACTGCCGTTCCGAGAGTTCTAAGTGCTTTCATTGAGATTGCCTCAACTTAACGCTAGGCGCAGGATCGGCGAATAGCTGTATCCTTTTGACCGGTATGGAAGCGCCCTATTGCAGCCATATTGGCCGCTCCGCTGACCGGGGTTCAGCCGCGAAAGCTGCATGATGCAGATTCGATGGGGCCTTATCACTTGCCGGGATACGGAAAAAAAGGGTCCAGCGCACTGGACCCTCCTCCCAAGTATTCGGTTAGTTGTAAAAGCTACCTTCGCTTCAACATCCAGCCAATCAATATTCCGGCGGCAACGCCTACGGCGAAGGTCGCTGCAACGGTCTCAATGGGATGCCGCTTCAGGCGCTTGGTTGTGTCGTCCATGAATTCCTCAGCAGCATCGCCGCCTTGTTTTGCGGCCCGCCTAGCTGCTTCCACGCCGTCCTCGAACGCATCCGCGACGGCAGACGTCGCCCGAGAAGCCTTGCGCGCGGTTTCAGCAATTTGATCGCCTGTTCGTTCCAACACTGATTGCGTCATTCCGTATTGCCCTCTCTCGCCTGCAAGTTCGATGTTGATCTGTTCATTGCCCGACAACGTTTTCAACTTTGCCTATCCAGTTTTGGGCTTTACCGGCATTCTTTTCGGCTCTGCCCTCAGCTTCCAGGTCTGGGTTGTTGGTAAGTTCTCCGACCTTTTCCTTGATCGTCCCTTTGACCTGGTGGAGTTTGCCTGTGGTTTTGTCTTCCGTGCTCGGTTTCATAATGCGTGTC
>JARLGI010000018.1 GCA_031296115.1 Acidobacteriota bacterium
GCGGCGAACGGCATGTCGGATGTCCACTCCGACAGGTTCTCGCCGCCAAAGTGTTTCATCGCACGAGTCAGGCTTTGCATCCCGCCAACGCCGATCACCTTCTCCGCCACATGTCCCAGCCGCAACGACCAGCGCAACAGCCGCTCGGTCAAAGCGAAGTTGTGAGCAATGCGCGCCGCCCATTCGTGCTGCGAGGCCGTGGCGCGGGCGTTGCGAAAGCGCTTTACCAGCTGGCCCGTGTCGATGCTTACCGGGCAGGCAGTCGCGCAAAGTCCGTCGGTAGCGCAGGTATCGAGCGCCATGTACGGGAACTCGCGGTCCAGCGCGGCATGCAACGCCGGGTTGCGCCCGTTCCCTTCCAGACGCGCCATCTCGCGGCGGACGACGATGCGCTGCCGCGGCGTCAGCGTCAGTTCGCGGCTGGGACACTTGGGCTCGCAGTACCCGCACTCGATGCACTTGTCGATCTCCGCCTCGACCGACGGCAGCTGCTTCAGATTCGCCAGGTGCGCCTCGTGGTCGGGATTGATGATGACGCCCGGATTCAGCAGATTGTGCGGGTCGGCCAACTCCTTCAGCCGGCGCATGATCTTGTAGCCATCTTTGCCCCACTCGGTGGCGACGAACGGCGCCATGTTGCGCCCGGTGCCGTGCTCGGCCTTCAGCGCGCCATCGTAACGCTCGACCACCAGCGCCACCACGTCATCCATGAACCGCGCATACTGATCGACCACCGCCTGCGTGTTGAAGCTCTGGGTAATGACAAAGTGCAGGTTGCCGTCTTTGGCGTGGCCGAAGATGATGCCTTCGTCGTAGCCGTGCTTGCGGAACAGCGCCGTCAGATGGTGCGCCGCGTCGGCCAGGGTCTCGATGGGAAACGCCACGTCCTCGATGATGACCGTGGTTCCGCTCTTGCGCACCGATCCGACTGACGGAAACATGCCGGAGCGGATCTTCCACAGCAGTGCCTGCTCGCCGGCGGCGTGGGTGAACTTTGCCGGCTCGTATAGGCGCAGCCCGCCGACCGCGTCCGCCGCCACCTCCTCCAATTCGGTTCGCTCGCTCTCCTCCGCCGACTGGAACTCCGCCAGCAATCCCGCCGCGCCCTCCGGCAAGGTGCGGATGGACGACGGAATCCCGCTCTGGTTTTCCACCGAGCGCAGCGACGCGCGGTCCATGATCTCCAGCGCCTTCGCGCCGGCTTGCCGCAGCGGCACGATAGACGCAGCCGCCGCGTAGAGGTCGGGGAAAAGCAGCAGACCGGTGTACTTCACCGGCAGGTCGGGAACGGTGTTCAGCACCGCCTCGGCGATGAAGGCCAGCGTGCCTTCCGAGCCAATCATCACGTGCTGAAAGATGTCGACCGCGCGCTCGAAATCGAGGAACGCATTCAGCGAGTAGCCGGTCGTGTTCTTCATCCGGTACTTACTGCGCACCCGCTCGCGCAGAGCCGCGTCATGGAGCAAGCGCTCCCGCAACTCCAGAACTCCGCGCGCCAGGAGCGGTTCGCGAAAGTGGAACTGCTCATCGGCATCGGGCTGCGCGGTATCAATCACTGTCCCTGACGGCAGCATGAACTTCATCGAGTGCAGCGTGTGATACGCGTTCTGCTCGACACCGCAACACATGCCGCTGGAGTTGTTGGAGAGAATGCCGCCCAGCGTGCAGGTCGCGATGGACGCCGGGTCGGGGCCGATCTTCGCGCCGTACGCCATCAGCGCCTGGTTGGCACGCGCGCCGATCACGCCCGGCTGCACGCGGATTTTCTTGCCGCCCTCTTCCACCCGCAGGCCGCGCCAGTTACGGGCAACGTCCACCAGCAACCCGTCGGAAATCGACTGCCCCGACAAGCTCGTGCCGGCGGCGCGGAAGGTCATGGGTATTCCCGACCGGCGGCTGAAGGCGAATATTCGGCCGATTTCCTCGATACTCTGCGTCTGCACGACTGCTTTGGGAATCAGGCGGTAGAAGCTGGCGTCGGAGGCGTAGGCAATCAGGTCGATCGGGCGGACAAGAATGCGGTCAGCGCCCACGGATGCGGAGAGCGTGGCCTTGATCTCTTCGGAGGAGAAGAGCACGGTAGTGGCGGTGGCAGCCATGAATTCCTGAGCGAGTTACATACCAAGATACGCTCGCCGCACCTCGTCCATATTGGCGACGTCGTGCGAGTCGCCCTCGATCTCCACCCGGCCCTCGGCGAGCACGTACGTGTAATCGCTGAGCGCCAGCGAGAGGTGCACATTCTGCTCGACCAGTACGATGGTCAGTCCCTGTTTCCTTAAATCTTTCAGCGACAGAAAAAGTTGCTGCGCCAGCACGGGCGCCAGACCGAGCGAGAGTTCGTCGATCATCAGCACCACCGGCTCCTGCATCAAGCCGCGGCCCATGGCCAGCATCTGCTGCTCGCCTCCGGAGAGCGTAGACGACCTCTGCTTGCGCCGCTCCTTCAGCCGCGGGAAAGTGGCGTACACCTTTTCGAGATTTTCCTTCTCGCCCTTGCGCGCGCGGCGCGAGTAGGCGCCCATCTCCAGGTTCTCCTCAACAGACATGTCAGGGAAAAGCTGCCGTCCCTCGGGCACCAGCACCAGGCCGCGATTGGCCTTGGCATGGGTGGACAACCTGGTCACGTCCTCACCGTTCATCAGGACGCGCCCCTTCCACGGGGCCAAGCTGCCCATGATGGTGCGCAGCGTCGTGCTCTTGCCCGCGCCGTTGGCACCGATTATGGTGGTCAGCTTGCCCGGATGCACCTTCAGCGATATGCCCCACAGCACCTGCACCTCGCCGTATCCCGATTCGAGGTTCTCGATCTGCAGGACGGGGTCCATCAGTTCTTCTCCTTGAGCTTGGTCGCGATATCGGGATCGCCCAGGTAAGCTTCAATGACCTGCGGATCGCGCGCCACTTCCAGCGGCGTGCCTTCGGCAAGCTTCTGTCCGAAGCTCAGCACCACCAGCCGGTCCGACAGGCTCATGATGGCCTGCATCACGTGCTCGATCATGAAGACCGAAATTCCGCTGTCGCGGATGCCGCGCACGATGCCGATCATGTATTCAATTTCCGTGGGATTCAGCCCGGCCAGCACCTCGTCCAGTAGCAGGAGTTTTGGATTCGCCGCCAGCGCGCGTGCCACTTCCAGGCGCTTCTTGCCGGCGATGGTCAGCGAACTTGCAGCCTTGTCGGAGTGATCCGCCAAGTTGACGCGTTCCAGCACTTCCATCGCAACTTTGCGCGCCGGACGCAGGTGCAGGTAGTCGCGGCCAAAGCACGCGCCGACGATGACGTTCTCCAGCACACTCATGCCGTGCAGCGGCTTCACAATCTGGTGGGTACGCGCCAACCCGAGATGAACGACCTCGTTGGGCGGATGACTGGTGATGTCCTGACCGCAAAACTTCACCGTACCCTTGTCGGGTTTAATGACGCCGTTCACCAGGTTGAAGAGCGTGGTCTTCCCTGCGCCGTTGGGCCCGATGAGACCCAGGATTTCGCGCTCGCCCACGGTGAAGCCCACGTCGGAGACTGCCAGCAGTCCGCCGAAGCGCTTAGTGATACCGCTCACTTCCAGCAAGGGCATCATTCGAGCACCTTCCGTGAGCGCGGCACCGCTTTATACAGCCAGCCAATCAGGCCGCCGGGCGCAAACAGGACAACCACCAGCAGCAGCCCGCCGGCGATGACCAGGTGGAAGTTGGACAGTTTGGGCGAGGTCAACAGGTACGACCGCAGCTTCTCGTACAGCCCGCCACCCAGCGCCGCGCCGATGACCGTGCCCTTGCCGCCCAGCATCAGCATCACGATGCCTTCCAGCGAGAGCATGAACTCGAACGCGATCGAGGGATCGATCATCCCGTTCTTGTAAAACATCAGCGCGCCTGCCACCGCGGGGAGAAACGCCGAAACACTATAGATGATGGCCTTGTAGACCGTGGTATTGACGCCCAGCACGACGGCGGCACCTTCATCTTCGCGGATGGCAAACAGACCCAGGCCGAACTTGGACATCTTGATGCCCAGACTCAAGATCATGGAAAGCGCCATCACGGCGATGACCAGGAAATACGTGACCCAGAGCGCGTGCCGCGCGCCGCCCAATTTTTCATAGGCGTCGAAGGAAACATATAGACCGGTGGAGCGGCCCCAGGGATCGAAATTCGCCACGAACGACTGCACCGCGACCAGGATTCCGATGGTCGCCAGCGCAAAGTAAGCGCCTCGCAAGCGCAGGATGCCCAGCCCCAGCACCAGCGCGAACAGGCTGACTCCCACACCGGCCAGCAACGCCGCCAGTACCAGATTCCAGCCCTTCTCCGCGGCAAGATACAGTCCGATGTAGCCGCCCAGGCCGTAAAACACGATGTGGCCGAAGTTCACGTAGCCGGTGTAGCCGATCATCAGGTTCAAATTGCTGGCCAGGATGACGGCGATCGCCACCAGGATGAGATCTTCACGCAGCGAAACATTATTGCCGTGCAGCGGCAGCCAGACCATGATGGCCGCGAACGCCAGGATGATGTAGAGCACCGGGTGTCGCAGGATCACGCCGTCGCCCTCCCGAAGATGCCGCGCGGAAAAAGCACCAGCACGACCACGAACAGTCCAAACTCAATCAGCGGAATCCAGCTCACGGCGATGAACGGCGTCACCGCGCCCTCCAGCAGTCCCAGCAACACTCCGGCAACCAGCGCTCCGAACGGTCTGCCGAGGCCGGCCAGCACCGTCACCACGAAGCTCTTCATCTGGTAGCTCGCGCCGGAGAGAATCGTGAACGGAAACAGCGTCGAGACCAGCGCGCCCGACGACGCAGCCAGCGAGATGCCGATGGCAAACGCCAGGGCCAGCACCATGGTCGACGAGACGCCCATCAGTTCCGCCGCCTCGCGATTGTCGGCCACCGCGCGGATGGCCTTGCCCATGCGCGTGCGATAGAGGAACAACTCCAGCGCCAAGGCGATGATCACCGCCGCGCTCGCCGCCGCCATGTGATTTCCCGTGAAGGTGTATGCACCCACCGTGATGCCCGGCAGGGTGAAGTTCACGTTGTACGGGCTGGTGCTCCAAATGGCGGTGCCGATGCCGATGATCATCATGTTGACCGCGAAGGTGGAGAGAAGGCTCGCCAACTGTGGCCGGTCAATGACCCAGTGCACCGAGATCCAATAGATAAGCAGGCCAAGCAGCAACCCGGCCGCGATGATGGGGATCAGCAGCAGATACGCATTCACCGGGAAGGCCGAGAACAGGATGTACATCCCGAACATTCCCAGTGCGATGGTGGCCCCGTGGGTGAGGTTGATGACATCCATCACTCCCCAGATCAGGCTCAAGCCCATGGCCGCCAGGCCGTAGACCGCGCCTATCAGCAGGCCATCAATCATCGAGGCAAATATGCCGGACATATCTCGCCTTTTGCAGCGTTGTGGTAGAGCGGGCCTTCAGGCCCTCGTCAACAGGGAAATAGCGAAAGCGCTTCAGCCTCTGAGGCCGCAGGGCTCAGCGGCTGAAGCCAAAGAATCTGCGGGACTCTGCCGCGGGCCTGAGGCCCGCTCTACCACCCCTGAATTTGTCTTGCCACTACCCCTTAGTGAATCGGGTACACCAGGTTGGCGCTCTTGGCCGCCAGCGGCCAGACCACCTGCTTCACCAGTCCCGACTTGTCCTTCTGCCACTGCGCCAGCACCATAGCGTGCCCGATTTGCAGGCCATGTTCGTTGGCTGCTGTTGAAAACTTGGTGCGACCGTAGAACGTCGTGATGTCCGTCGCGTTCAACGCCGCCGCCACCTTCGCCGTGTCCGGACCGCCAGCCTGCTCGATCGCGCGTTGCAGCACCAGGCCGCAGGCATAACCACCGGCGGATTCATAGCTGGGCGGGGCGTTGTATTTCGCGGTGTAGGCCTTGGCAAAATCGGCGCCGCTGAGACCGTATTGCGCCTTGAATGCGGTTTGCGGCTCCCACTGCGAGGGCACCATTACGCCCACCGCCGAATCCCCCAGTTCGGTCCATTTGTCGCTGTCGGGAGCCACCAGCAAGGTGATCATCTTCAACGGGACCTTATGTTCGTAGAGTTGCTTCGCCAGCGTCGAGCCGTCGGCATAGTGGCCGCCGCCCAGCAGCACCGCTGCCTTCGAGGCAATCACCTTGTCAATAATGGCGCTGAAATCGGTGGTGTTGGGAGCGTAAGCCTCCGTGAACACTACATTCAAGCCAAGCTGCTGGGCATACGCCTTGGCCGGATTCACCACTGCCACCGAGAACGATGCGTCCTCGTAAACCAAGGCGATGGTCGCCTTGGGGTCCTTGGCCTTCAACGCGTCCAGCGTACCCTTCAGGTACTCTGCTCCCGGAGTGAACATCTGGAAGAGGTAGTGATTGCCCAGGGTATAGGTCTTGCCTTCCGCCGCGCCGGTGGTCAGCATGATCTTGCCGTACTGCTCGGTGACGATGGCCGCCGTCGCCGTCAGGCTGGACGAATAGGGGCTGAACAAGAAGTCGGCATTGTCCTGCAGGACCATGCGCGAATAGAGTTGCTGCACGCGCTTGGTGTTGGATTCGTCATCGTAGCTGACGAACTGGATTTTGTAGTTCTTGCCGCCCGCCTTGATGCCTCCGGCGGCGTTCACCTGGTCGCGCCACAGCTCGAAACCGCGGTATTGCTCCAGGGAGTCCACATTCAGGGCCCCTGTCTTGGAGACGGTGAAACCAACGGTCAGGTTCTGCGCAAAACCCGCAGTGACGAAGAGGGTAGACAGCACAAAGATCGTAAGAACGAGTCGCTTCACAGTTCACCTTCACGGAAAGCCTTCGAGTGGATGAAAGCCTACGGCGACCCCCAGCCAAGCCCATATGACCCTAGTCACTCGCATTTGTGACCCTGCTCACAATAAGCCGGGGTCGCGGGCCGGGGTCGCGGGCCGGCGTCGCCCGCCGCCGGGCTCGCCGCGAAAAAAGGGAACCTTAGACCGCCTCGGCGGCAATAACAGGTAGCTCGCCGGCAGAAAGTGACAGCGCAGGGCCGAGGCAGCGGGCGACAAAACTTTACCTTGATTTACGAGACTTTACCGTCACGGGGCTGGCATTGGGGTTTCAATCTTTGACAGACGAACTGTCGAGAAGGAGCTAGAAGTTATGAAGAGGAAGTATTGGATTGGCGCGCTGGCGCTCGTGGTACTGGTCCTATGCAGTGCCGCGATTATGGGCTACGCACAGGAAGCGGCGGCAGCGCCCGAAGCGGGCTGGCACGGCCACGGACACGACCACATGGCCTGGATGGCCAAGCAGTTAAACCTCACGGATGCGCAGAAGGCGCAAGTGAAAACCATTCGGCAGTCGCAGAAGGCCACCATGAGTCCGGTGATGCAGCAGATGGCGCAGAACCGCGCCGCCATGCTGGCGGCTACCGCTAACGGCACGTTTGACCAGGCGAAGGTGACCGCGCTGGCCAACCAGCAGGCTCAACTGATGGCGCAGATGACGGTGCAGAAGGAATCGCTCAAGCACCAGATTTACACCCAGGTGCTGACGCCGGACCAGCGCGCCACCGCCGAGCAGATGCGGCAGAAGGAAATCGCGCGCATCAACGAGAGGCTGCAGAAGTGGTCGCAGCCCGGCACCCAGAACCCGGGAGAGTGACAATCTCCTGACGTAGCTGGGTGGAGCAAGCCTTCAGGAGTGCACACCCAGCAGGACTGGAAGAATGGCTTTAGCCCCTGACGTAGCCGCCTGACGAAGGGTGACCTCAGCCGCTGAGGCCTTTGTTTTGTCATCCTGAGCGACGTAAGAAACGACCCGTCCCTGACCCCCTGACCGCTGAACCCCAATCGCCACTGACAACCGACCACCGGCTGCTGACAACTGTTTCTCAGTGCATCATCGCCGCGCCCGCCTTGCCCGGCTTGGGCTTGCGCAGCAGGAACAGGAACGGAATCATCGCCGCGAACATCCCGGCCATGAACAGGAACGTGTCGTTGTATGACAGCATCGCCGCCTGCCGCTGCACCATGCCCCACATCGCCAGGTAGGCCTGTTTGGTGGCGGTCGCCGCGCTGAAGCCCTGGCTCATGAAGTAGGCCTTCAGGTTCTGGAACATCTGGTTCGCCGCCGGACTCTGCGGATACAGATTCGCCCCCAGGCGGTTGATGTGCGTCTGCTGGTTGCGGAACTGGATGGTTTCCACCATCGCGATGCCGATGCTGGCGCCGATGTTTCGCATCAGGTTGAAGATGCTGGTGGCGTTTCCCATGCGTTCGTTGGGAATGCCGCCATTGGTGATGGTCGTGAGCGGCACGAAGACAAATCCCAGCGCCGCGCCCTGGATCATCAGCGGCCACCAGAAATTGATCGCCGCCACGTCCAGGCTGAACCGCGACAACTCCCACATCGCATACGCCGACGCGATCAACCCGATGCCCAGCAACTTCCGCTGGTCGACCTTTCCCGTCAGCTTGCCGACAATCGGCATGATGAGGAACGAGGCCAGCCCACGCGGCAGGTTCGTGATGCCCGCCTTGGTTGCAGTGTACCCAAGCAGCACCTGCATCAGCAGCGGCAGCAGCACCGTGCTGCCGTAGAGCACGAATCCGATCACCGTCATCAGAAATGTGCCAACTGCGTACGACGTGTACTTGAAGATGGTCAGGTCGAGGATGGGATGTTCCGCCGTCAGCTCCCGAATGACCAGCCCGACCAGGCCGACCACCGCCAGCACCGCCAGCACCACGATGAAGTGCGAGCCGAACCAGTCATCCTCCTGGCCCTTGTCGAGCAGGATCTGCAGGCTGCCGATGCCCACCGTCAGTAGCCCGATTCCCCAGAAGTCGATGCCCGTCTTCTGCCGTCGCAAGTACGGCGGATCGAAAATGAAAATCTGCGTCAGGATGATCGCCACCACGCCAATCGGCACATTGATGTAGAACACCCAGCGCCAACTGTAGTTGTCGGTGAGCCAGCCGCCGGCGACCGGGCCGAGCATGGGCGCGACCACGATGCCCAGCGCCCAGAACGCCATCGCCTGCCCGCGCTTCTCCGGCGGAAACGATTCCAGCAGGATGGCCTGCGACAGCGGCTGTAACCCGCCGCCGCACGCGCCCTGAATGACGCGGCAGACAATCAGGAACGGCAGGCTCGGCGCCAGGCCGCACAAAAACGACGCCGCCGTGAAGCCCGTGACCGACATCAGCAGCAGCCGCTTGCGCCCGAAGCGGCCCGCCAGCCAGCCGGTCATCGGCAGGATGATGGCGTTCGCAACCAGGTACGACGTCAGCGTCCACGTAGCTTCGTCGTTGCTGGCCGACAGGCTGCCCGCAATGTGCGGCAGCGAGACGTTAACCACGGTCGTGTCCAGCACTTCCATGAACGTGCTCGACATGACCGCGATCGCGATCAGCCATGGGTTGATATCGCCGTGTGCCTTGTCTCCGGTGAGCGCCATGCGTCGGAATCAGCCCCTATTTTTCGCTAAACAACGAATGTAATAGTTCTGTCATATCAACCAGAATGCGTCTTGCGTCACAGAAATTCTTCAGCACGGTTTCTACGATGAAAGCATGATTACGAAATCAAATGCCGATTTGATTGTTCCACATCCTAAAGGGACTCAAGCGCGTGTGCTGCTGACTTCGGTGTTCGGTCCCTACGCGCAGGACGACGAATTCGGCAGCCGCTCCATCAATCCGATGGAGCTCTATCACAACCAGGTCACGCGCGCGCAGGGCAGCTTCTCGCTGCGCATGTTTCACCGCTCCTGGGGCCTGATGATGATCCAGCGCAACATCTCCGCCCCCAGCACCCTGCTCGACTTCCCCACCCTCGACCGCTTCGAGCGCGAGTTGACGTCCAACCAGTACGACATCGTCGGCATCTCCGGCATCATTCCCAACTTCGGCAAGGTGCGCGAGATGTGCCGCCGCGTGCGCGCCCTCTCGCCCAACTCCACCATCATCGTCGGCGGACACGTGGCCGCCATCCCCGGACTGGACAAGCTGATTGACGCCGATTTCGTCGTGCGCGGCGAAGGCATCTCCTGGATGCGGCGCTACCTCGGTGAAAATCCCGACGCGCCCATTGAGCACCCGGAAATCCTCTCCGGCTTCGGCATGAGAGTGCTGGGCATGCGCGTCCCGGACAACACTCGCGACACCGCCGCCACCATCATTCCCTCCGTCGGATGCCCAATGGGCTGCAACTTCTGCACCACCTCCGCCTTCTTCGGCGGCAAGGGTAAGTCGGTCAACTTCTACGAGTCGGGCGACCAGATTTTCGACATCATGCAGCACATGGAGCGCGCCATGAACGTGAGCTCCTTCTTCATCATGGACGAAAACTTCCTGCTCAACCGCCCGCGCGCCATGCAACTGCTGGAGCGCATGAAGGCCGCCGGCAAAGCCTGGTCGCTGTACGTGTTCTCCTCGGTCAACGCCATTCGCAAATACACCATGGAGGAGCTGGTGCAGCTCGGCATCTCCTGGATCTGGCTGGGACTGGAATCGCCGAAATCGTCCTACGCAAAGTTGCAGAACTCCGATACGCAGGCGATGGCTGCCGATCTGCGGCAGCACGGCATCAAGCTGCTGGGCTCTACCATCGTCGGCCTCGAGCACCACACGCCGGAAAACATCGCGGAAGAAATCGAGTACGCCGTCTCGCACACCACCGATTTCCACCAGTTCATGCTGTACACGCCGGTGCCGGGCACGCCGCTGTTCGCGCAGATGCAGGAAGAAGGCCGCATGCTCGAAGGCATCGACCTCGCTGACATCCACGGCCAGTTCAAGTTCAACTTCGAGCACGCCGCCATCTCGCGCGAGGACTCCAAGCGCTTCCTCGATTGGGCCTTCCGCTTCGACCTCGAGCGCAACGGGCCCAGCCTGTTCCGTATTTGCGACACCATCTTTCAGGGCTGGAAGCGCTATCACGACCATCCCGATCTGCGGGTGCGCGAGCGCATGGCCAACGAGGCCGTCAAGCTGCGCACCACCTACGACGCCGCACTGTGGGTGATGGAGAAGCGCCTGAAGAAGACCAACGCCGAGGTCTCCGCCCGCATTCGCGAGCTTCGCCGCCAAGTGGAGCACGAGTTCGGTATCGCGACCCGCATGCTGCGCGCTGTCGTCGGCCCGTTCCTGTTGTGGACCTCCAAGCGCGAAGACCGCCGCCTGGCCCGCGGCAAAACCTACGAGCCGCAGACGTTTGTGGACAGAAGGAACTGGGTGGAGGCGTAGAGCGAAAAGCACAGCATTGCATGCCCTTCATAAACTGCCATAAAATGATGACATGCCTATGACATCGCTGAACATTTCGCTTCCCGAACAGCTCAAAGCCTACGTGGAAGGCCAGGTCGCCTCTGGAGACTGGGGCACGCCCAGCGAGTACATCCGCGAATTGATTCGTCAAGACAAGCAGCGGCGGCTGGGCAATCTGGAGCGTGAGTTGCTGGCTGGCGTGCAGGCACGCAAGGTCGAGGTGTCCGCCAAGGAGATTCGTCAGAAGGGGCTGGTCACGGCTCTGCGCGCTCGGGCGCGGCGCCGCGCTTGAAAGCTTTCCGCTGTCATCCTGAGCGGAGCGATTCGCGAAGTGAAGGCGCAGTCGAAGGACCCCTGTTCCTTCCCCGACTCTTCGGGTTCTCTTGCGAATGTCGGGCTCTCCAGCGGCACTGTAATCAGGCTTACTTCAACCCGGCGTTTTCCGCGGCGAGCTTCGCCGTCGAGCTCCAGTCCCAGTCCTCCATGCCGCGGGCGATGGCGGTCAGGATGTGATCGCGCATGACGCTGGCAAACGGAAGCGGAGCGTCCACGGCTTCGCCAGCAGCCAGGGCAAGACGGATGTCTTTCAGTCCGAGCCGCAACTTGAATCCGGCCGGCTGATATTTTTCGTCGGCGATGAGGTTGCCGTAGGTTTTGTAGATGGGAGCGGCGAACAAAGAATTGGTGAGGAACTCCACGTACGCGTGCGGATCGATGCCGTACTTTCGCGTCAGCGCGATTGCCTCGCCCAGCGACTCGATGACCGACGCGATGAGGAAATTGCCGCTCAGCTTCACCACGTTCGCCATCTCGGGTCTGTCGCCCATGACGAACACGCGCTGCCCCAGGGTTTCCAGCAGCGGCTTCGCGCGCTCCACCGCCGCGCTCTCCCCGGCCGCCGCGATGAAAAGCTTGCGCGCTTCCGCCGCTTCGGGACGTCCGAAAACCGGAGCGGCAACATACTGCTGGCCGCGCGCCGCGTGCTGTTCCGCCAGCTTCCGGGAGAGCGCCACGCTGATGGTACTCATCGAGATGTGCAGTCCGCCTTTCGACAAATTCTCCAGCACCCCGCCGCTGTGGAGCACGGCCAACTCGACCGCGTGGTCGTCCGCCAGCATGGTGATGACCACGTCTGCGCTGTGGGCAGCTTCGCCCGCGGATTTGGCGAGCTTCGCGCCTTCTGCGCGCAGGCCTTCCGCCTTGGACGCGGTGCGGTTCCACACCGTGACGTCGTGTTGGGCGCGCAAAAAGTGCCGCGCCATGTGCGCTCCCATATTGCCTAAACCGAGGAATGCGACTTTCATGAGGCCTCCGAGCGAAGAGTTTTGTCTATCTCAGGATGCGTTACGGCGGGTTGGAGATTCGGATGCCGAGGCTGCGATCTCCTTCGCCTCTTCGAAGACCGCCCGGAACATGGGTTTCGTCAGTTTTCCTGTGGCGGTGTTTTGATTGGACGGATGATACGAGGCCAGCAGGACGACGCCGTTGGGCAGCTTGTAGGAAGCGCGATGAGCAAAGACCAATCCGGCTTTGCTTTCGATTGTTCCGCTTCGCTTCGCGTGGTTGAGGTAGGCGTCGAAGCCGATTTTCCCGAGCGCGACGACTACTTTCACGCGCTTCAGGATTGCCAGTTCGCGATCGAGAAAAGGCGCGCAGTTGGCCAGCTCCGACGGCAACGGCTTGTTGTCAGGCGGAGCGCAGCGAACTGCGGCGGTGATGTAGCAGTCGAGCAGCTTGAGATTGTCATCGCGATAGTCGGCGTTGGGCTGCGAGGCGAATCCCACCTCGTGAAGAATGGGATACATGAACTTGCCGGAGGCGTCGCCGGTAAACGGACGGCCGGTGCGATTGGAGCCGTGCGCTCCCGGCGCCAGTCCCAGCACCACGACGCGCGCGTTGGGATCGCCAAATCCCGGCACCGGTCGCGCCCAGTAATCGCATTCGCGATAGGCCCGCCGCTTTTCGCGGCCAACCTGCTCGCGATACGCCACCAGTCGCGGACAGCGAACGCAACTCACCACTTCCTGGTTCAGGTTGGTGAGCGCGAGAGGCAATTTCGGCAACGCAGCTCCTTCGTTCAAGCAACCTCAAGAGTAGCAAACCGCTTCCACTGAGCGGTCTTACCTTTATCGGGACTCTGCAGTCCTGAAGCCGACGAGATACTCGCAGATGCCACTGACCTGCTGCTCATCCCGTCGTTGCCGTTCGGCCGGTGCCGGCTCGTTTGACCGTCTCGTGGGGCTCTCTTACACTAAAGACTGCGAGTACCTCAGTAATATCGCGTGTCGCCTCCGTGCAGAGGCGGCCGAGCTACTCGCGTTGCAGGATGCCCGAGCCGCCTCTCGCGGATTAGCCGGGCAACTGTGTTCTGGGCCGGAACGGCCACATCATTTCCGAAGGCATCTCATTGACGACCGAATCACCCACCACCGATCTTCAGCCCTCCGAACAAACGAACCCCTGCAAGCGCGAGCTGAGCATCGAGATACCGGCTGACGTTGTTGCCGGCGAGTCCGAGAGCGTCGTGCAGCGTTACCAGAAACTGGCGCGCGTGCCGGGATTCCGCAAAGGCAAAGTGCCGGCCTCCATCGTTCGGCAGCGCTTCGCCGACGGCATCAAGGGCGAGATCGTTGAAGCGCTCGTGCCGCGCTACTTCCGCGAAGAGACCCAGAAGCAGAACCTGCTGCCGGTATCGCAGCCGCGCGTCACCGACCTGCACTTTCATGAAGGTGAGCCTCTGACCTTCAAGGCTTCCTTCGAGATCCTGCCCGAGTTCAAGGTCGGCCCTTACGACGACATCCGCCTGGAAAAGCCGGACACCACGGTCAGCGATGAGGACGTCGAGCGCGCGCTCACGAATCTGCGCGATCAGCACGCTACCTACACCGCGGTGGAGGAAGATCGCTCGCTGACCGACAGCGACTTCGCGGTGGTGGGTTTTAGGGGGGTGCCCAAAGAGAGCGAACAGGACGCCGACTCCAAGCCCGTTGAAGTGGACGAGGTCATGGTCGAGATCGGCGGTGAGAATACCATTCCCCAGTTCAGCGAGAACCTGCGCGGCGTCAAGGCGGGCGAGCAGCGCACCTTCGACGTGAAATATGCCGATGACTTCTCCGACAAGCGACTGGCTGGCAAGTCCATGACCTACGAAGTCAATGTCAAGGGCATCAAGACCCGTAGCGTTCCCGAGTTGAATGACGAGTTCGCCAAGGAACTGGGCGCTGACTTCAAGTCTCTGGAGGAGCTGCGCAAGCGGCTAGGCGAAAACATGCGGGCCGAGAAGCAGCACGAGGCCGAGCACCGCGGCAAAGACCAGCTCGTCGAGGAACTGGTTAAGCGCAATGATTTCCCCGTCCCCGAAGCGATGCTCGACCAGCAGATTGATCTCCGCCTGGAGCGCGGCCTGCGCGCCCTGGCGGCGCAAGGCATGCGCACCGAAGACATGAAGCGCATGGACTTTGCGCGTCTGCGCGCCGGTCAGCGCGAGGCAGCGCTGCGTGAAGTCAAGGCCTCGCTGATTCTCGAACAGGTGGCGGACGACGAAAAAATCGAGGTCAGCGACGAAGAGTTTGATCGCGAGTTGGAAGCGCTGGCGATTCAATCGAAACAAACGCTGGAGCAGGTGCGGGCTCGTTTGACGCAGGATGGTGGGCTGGATAGAATTCGGCATCGCATCCGCAACGAGAAGACCTTGGATGTTCTGTACCGCAGGTCCGCATAGGGCGGGCTGCGTTCCGCTTTCTCAACTTCGACCCGCGGGAAGAAGTGTGGGCAGGTAGTCGGAAGGGAGCTATACACGATGCTTGTACCCATGGTGATTGAGCAAACCAGCCGGGGCGAGCGGGCGTACGACATTTATTCCCGCCTGTTGCGGGACAACATTATTTTCCTGGGCACGCCTATCGACGACAACGTCGCCAACCTGATCATCGCCCAGATGCTGTTTCTTGAGGCCGAAGACCCGGAAAAGGACATCTCGCTCTATGTCAATTCACCGGGCGGTTCGATCACGGCCGGTATGGCGATCTACGACACCATGCAGTTTATTCGCCCGGACGTGACCACCATCTGCATCGGCCAGGCAGCCAGCATGGCGGCGCTGCTTCTGGCGGCGGGCGCCCCCAAGAAGCGTTTCGCCCTGCCCACGTCGCGCATTCTCATTCATCAGCCGCTGATGTCGGGACTTTCCGGCCAGGCCACGGACATCGATATTCACGCCCGCGAGATCCTGCGCATGCGCGAGATCACCAGCCAGTTGCTCTCGAAGCACAGCGGACAGCGCCTTGACAAAGTGGAGCGCGACGTGGAACGCGACTTCATCATGAATGCGCAACAAAGCAAGGAATACGGGATTGTTGACGATATTATTTTCAAGCACAAGTAAGGTCGAGGAACGGCAGCGGTAAGTTGGCAAATCGAGAAAAAAGTTCCTTGCCTGCTTCGAAAGTTGTACCTGGTATTGCACTATGGTTTCGTTGCAGCGCAGGAAAACTGTGATTGAATAGCTAATAGCGGCACTGAAGGCTCGCAAGCGGATCCCTCACTGGCCGAGGGTGTAACAGGAGCAGCACGGCTCCTGTCCGGTCTCGAGAAAACGGAAAATGCCGCCGGGAAGCTTAAGTCCGGGCTGGCAGCGTGCGGTGTGAAGGAGTTTGCGTGAGAACCAGGACCGGTTCTGATGAAGTATTGCGTTGTTCGTTTTGCCACAAGTCTCAGGACGCCGTCGCCAAGCTGATTTCGTCGCCGACGGACTATCCGCGCGCCTACATCTGCGACGAATGCGTTGCTGTCTGCAATTCCATCCTGGAAGACGACCGCTCCGAAGCGCAGCCCGCTGCCACGCCCAACCAGTTGCCCAAGCCGGCCGAGGTCAAGACCTTCCTCGACGAGTACGTCATCGGCCAGCAGCAGACCAAGAAGAAGCTCGCGGTTGCGGTCTACAACCACTACAAGCGCGTGTACATGAACCGCCAGCGCGGCGGCGAGGTGGAGCTGGCCAAGTCGAACATCATGCTCATCGGGCCGACCGGCACGGGCAAGACCCTGCTGGCGCAGACCCTGGCCAAGATGCTCGACGTTCCTTTCGCCATCGTGGATGCCACCACGCTCACCGAGGCCGGCTACGTCGGCGAAGACGTCGAGAACATTATCCTCAAGCTGCTGCAGGCGGCCGACGGCGACGTTGCCCGCGCGCAGACCGGCATCATCTACATTGACGAGGTCGACAAGATCGGCCGCAAGGACGAGAACCCGTCCATCACCCGCGATGTCTCCGGTGAAGGCGTGCAGCAGGCGTTGCTGAAGATCCTGGAAGGCACCGTCGCCAACGTTCCCCCGCAAGGTGGACGCAAGCACCCGCACCAGGAATTCACGCCCGTTGATACCACCAACATCCTGTTTATCTGCGGCGGCGCATTCGTTGGACTGGAGCGCACCATCGGCCGACGACTGGGCAAACGCTCCATGGGCTTCCGCACGAACGCCGACAAGGAAGCCGCGTTCACCGAAAGCAATAAGCGCGACACGGAACTGCTGGCGCAAGTCGAGCCGCAGGACCTGATTAAATTCGGGCTTATCCCCGAATTCGTCGGCCGTTTGCCAGTGGTCGGCGTTCTCAGCGATCTCGATGAAGACGCGCTGGTCGAAATCCTGACCCGTCCCAAGAATGCCATCGTCAAACAGTATCAGCGCCTGTTTGAGTTTGAGAACGTCAAGCTGCGCTTCACGGAAGGCGCCCTTCGCGCCATCGCACGCGATGCCATGTCGCGCAAGGTTGGCGCGCGCGGCCTGCGCATGATCCTGGAAGAGTTGATGCTTGACCTGATGTACAGCCTGCCGAGCCAGAAGCGAGTCAAGGACTTCGAAGTCACCCGCGAGATGGTCGAGCAGCGCAACGTCGACCTGCCGCCGCTGGAAAAAGCCGGCTAGGCTCAACCAGCACTGCGGGCATCGGTTTAGGCCGCTTCGCCTCGCGAATCCAATCCGCGATACGAGCATCCATATCTCAGCATCGTGAAAACGCCTCAGTACGCGGATTTTCACCGGCCTTTTGCCGTTACCAAATCCGGCAACGCCCTCATACTAAAGAGGTTCGTCAGTTTTCTGCCCGCTTGAAACGCGTGTTATCCTTAAATCAACTTGGCTGCAGCGATTGCAGCCATAGTGGAAGACTGCCATAACGGCTAACTCTTCTTCTTCAGAGGGCCCCGAAGCCCTCTGACTGACAAGGTGGTATTGGTGACCCAGCGCGAGAAATTCGAAACCAAGAAACTCCCCATGATGCCAATTCGCGACGTCGTGATTTTCCCTTACATGATGACGCCGTTTGTGGTTGGCCGTGAGTCGAGCGTGCGCGCGCTGGAAGAGGCGCTGGCTGGCGATAAGAAGATATTCCTTGCCACCCAGCATGATGCCAGCGTCGACGAGCCCAAACCCAACGAGATCTTCCAGGTCGGCACCATCGTCAACATCGTGCAGAGCCTGAAGCTGCCCGATGGCAACATCAAGGTCCTGGTGGAAGGCCTGGAGCGCGGCAAGATCCTGCAGGTCGTGGACACCGACCGCTACTTCGAGGCCACGGTCCGCACGGCGAAGTATTCCGCCGAACCGACTCCGCCCGTCGACGCCGCCATGCAGCGCGTGACCGGACTGTTCGAGCAGTACGTCAAGCTGTGCCAGTCCCTGAATTACGAGACGATGATCGCGGCGGTTCGCAATGACGATGCGGCCAAGCTGACCGACACCATTGCCGCCAACCTGCAACTGTCCATTGAGGAGAAGCAGGAACTGCTGGAGATCTTCGATCCGGCCGAGCGCCTGAGCCGCATTGGCGAGGTGCTCGACGTCGAGATCGAGAAGCTGAACATGGACCGCACCATCCAGTCGCGCGTGAAGCGCCAGATGGAGCGCGCTCAGAAAGAGTATTACCTCAACGAGAAGATCAAGGCCATCCAGAAGGAACTGGGCCGCGGCGAAAAGAGCGAGTTCGACGAACTGCAGAAGAAGATCGACGCCGCCGGCATGCCGCGTGAGACCCACGAGAAGGCCATCCAGGAACTGAAGAAGCTGGAAGCCATGCCGCCCATGTCGGCCGAGTCCACCGTCTCACGTAACTACCTCGACTGGCTGCTGGCCGTGCCGTGGAAGAAGCGGTCGAAAGAAATCCGCAACATCGAGATCGCCGAGAAGACCCTGAATGAAGACCATTACGGGCTGGAGAAAATCAAGGAGCGCATCCTCGAGTTTCTCGCTGTGCGGCAACTGGTGAAGAACCCCCGCGGCTCCATCCTGTGCTTCGTCGGGCCTCCAGGCGTGGGTAAGACCTCGCTCGGCATGAGCATCGCCAAAGCCACGGGCCGCAAGTTTGTCCGCATGTCGCTGGGCGGCGTGCGTGACGAGGCTGAGATCCGCGGCCACCGCCGTACCTACATCGGCGCCTTGCCCGGCCAGATCATCCAGATGATGAAGAAGGCCGGCACCAAGAACCCGGTCTTCATGCTCGATGAAGTGGACAAGATGTCCATGGATTTCCGCGGCGACCCGTCGGCGGCGCTGCTCGAAGTGCTCGACCCCGAACAGAACTTCATGTTCGTGGATCATTACCTCGACGTGGAGTACGACCTGTCGCAGGTGTTCTTCATCGCGACTGCCAACGTGCTGCACACCATCCCGCCGGCCTTGCAGGACCGCATGGAAGTCCTGCGGCTGCATGGCTACACCGAACCGGAAAAGGTCGAGATTGCCAAGCAGTATCTGGTACGCAAGCAGCGCCTGCAGACTGGCTTGACCGAAGAGAACATCGTTTTCACCGACGACGCGCTCACCGAGGTCATCCGCCACTACACGCGCGAAGCCGGCGTGCGCAACTTGGAGCGTGAGATTGGCAACATCTGCCGCAAAGTAGCCCGCAAGGTGGTGAAGGAAGGCGACAAATACACGCTGACGCTGACGGCGGAAAACGTCACCGATTATCTTGGCGTGACGAAATTCCGCGACAGCGAAGTGCACGAGCGCAGCGAAGTGGGCCTGGTCACCGGGCTGGCATGGACAGAAGTCGGCGGTTCCATCCTGACTACCGAAGTCGCGACTGTCGACGGCAAGGGCAAGCTCACGCTCACCGGAAAGCTGGGCGACGTGATGCAGGAATCAGCACAGGCCGCCATGTCGTATGTGCGCTCCCGCGCCCATCGCCTGGGTCTGGCGCGTGATTTCTATCGCACCCTCGACATCCACGTGCACGTGCCGGAAGGCGCGATTCCCAAGGACGGGCCGTCCGCCGGCATCACGATGGCGACCGCCATTGCCAGCGCACTCAGCCATATTCCGGTGCGCCGCGACATCGCCATGACTGGCGAGATCACGCTGCGCGGCAAGGTCCTGCCCATCGGCGGCTTGAAGGAGAAGTTGCTGGCGGCCCATCGCGCCGGCATCTTTGAAGTGCTTCTGCCCGCCGACAACGAGAAGGACCTGGCCGATGTTCCGGAGAACTTGCGCAGCGTGATGAAGCTGCGCTTCGTGAATACCATGGACGAAGTCCTGGCATTTGCGTTGGAGCGTCCGCTGCCGGAAGTGGCCGAGGAAACTCCGGCGCTTGCGGCATTGCCTTCAACCACGGAACAGGCGCCGGCTGCGCACCAGTAGCGCGCGACCACTCATCCTGAACGGCCCGCCAAGCGCGGGCCTTTTTCTTTCCGCATGACGCTGCGCCAACATGCCCGCTTTCACTTGCACTTTTGTGTCGCTCCGGCGATAGTTAACCCATGAAGGTTCTGACGCGCTTCGTGACCGCTGCGGTTGACCCGCGGCAATTCCCGCTCGCGGGCGCGCCAGAGATCGCCTTTCTTGGTCGCTCCAACGTGGGCAAGTCGAGCCTCATCAATTCCCTGGTCGGCGCCAAGATGGCCCGCACCAGCAATACGCCGGGGCGCACCCAGACCATCAACTTCTATCAGGTGCGGCGGCCGGGAAAGCCGCATCCCGACTTCATCTTCGCCGACCTGCCGGGTTACGGTTATGCCCGCGCTCCCAAAAATGTGGTCGAGCGCTGGGCGCAGTTTGTCAATCCGTATCTGGAACACCGTGAGTCGCTGGCGCTGTGCCTTTCCATCGTGGATGTCGCGATTTCGCCGCAGCAGCTCGACGTGCAGCTGATTGAATGGCTGCGCCACGCAAACCGTAATTTCGTGGTGGTTGCGACAAAGGCTGATCGGATTTCCGGCAATCAGTTGCGCCAGGCGCTGCGCAAGCTCAGCGAAGAACTCGCCGTCCCGCATGAACAGATCATTCCGTTTTCGGCAAAGGCTCGTGTGGGCTATGAAGAGCTGTGGCGCGCCATCAAGAGCGCCGCGGGGATCGAGGAAGCCGGCGCGCCAGACATTGCGCGCACCGGATAGAAATTACGCCGGCCAGATCTCCAGCGCCGTTCCGCTCAGTATTTGCGCCTTGATGTCTTCATTCAATGGCAAAGCGCGAAATTCGGCGAGATTCTTCTCGATCTCGGGAACTCCCGGTCCCGGCCAGTCGGTGCCGAACAGTGTTTTCTTAGCAATCTCTTCCAACCGCGGAAAATATTTCAGCAGCGATTTCGGCGGAATGCCGCTGATGTCGAGATACACGTTGCGATGCCGCCGCACCAGGAAAAACGCGGTGTTCATCCACAACGGACGTCCGCCATGCGCCAGTAAAATCTTCAGTTGTGGAAAGTCCACCGCCACGTCGTCGACGTACATTGGATCGCCATACTTATTGCGCGCCCCGGGAAAAATCGATGTTCCCGTGTGCACCATGATCGGTATGCCGTTGGCTTCGGCCGCACGATAAATGATCTCCAGTTCCTTCACGCCATTTAGGTAATCGTTGGGATAGAGCAACTGGTGCGGCGGATGAATCTTGATGAGCTTTATGCCGAGCCGAACGATCTGCTCCAGGTCGGCCAGAACATTCGTCGTGTGACGCGGATGAATGCTGCCGCACGGAATCAGCCGCTTCGGGTCTTCCTTCACATAGTTCGCAATGAACTCATTGACCGCAGGCGTAAAGCCAATCACCTCCGGAGCGACGTAGTTGATGAGCACTGCGCGGTCCACGCCAATTCGATCGAGATAGCCGAGAAACGCTTGGGGCGAGCGGCAATACTCAGCCACCTGATCGAAGTCCTTGCGCGACTTCTTCATCAGCGCCAGCGCTTCGGGCTTGAACAACTCCATCGGCTGAATGTGGATGTGGCAGTCGGTAATCATCGTTCAGTTCGCCGCAGCTCGCAGGATTGCGCGTTTCGTAAACACCCGCACCATCTCGCGGCGATATTCCGGCGTGAGCGCAGAAGTTGTCAACGGCTTGGCCGTACTGGCTGCCAGGTCGCCAATTCGCTCAGCGATGTCCTCGCTGGGCATGGCTCCTACAAGCTGTGCATCCACGTCCTTTACCAGGAACGGCGCGGGATTGACGGCGGTGATGGCGACGCGCGCGTCTTCCACGCGGCCTGAGCGCAATTTCAGCGCGACCGCGACTCCGGCCAGCGGGTAATCGATGCTGCCGCGCACGCGCAGCTTCTGATAGCTGCCGCGCCATCCCGCCGACGATTCCGGCAGAAACACCCGTGTGACGATCTCATTCGCGGCCAAGTGCAAGCGCACAATGCCGTCATTCACATAGAACTCTGACAATGGGGTACATCTCACTCCGCCCGGCCCGGCAATCTCGATCTCTGCCCCCAGGCACAGCAAAGCGGGAGGTGTATCGCCCGAGAACGTGGCCCAGCAGTACTTCCCGCCGGGCGCCACATGGCACAGCTCGCCATCCTTTTTCAGGCAGAACCCGCAGCTCTGCCGCCACACCAGCGACTGGTTGTACCACAAACAACGCGTGTCGAGGCACAGATTGCCGCCGATGGTCCCCATATTGCGCAGCACGGGCGAGGCGACCGTCTTCGTTGCCTCGTAAAGCACCGGATAATCACGTCGGATAGTCGGATCGTGTTCGATAGTGGTCAGGGCCGTAAGCGCCCCAATCTCGATACCCTTGCCCGACACACTACGGATGCCGCGCAGCTCGATGATCCCGCGCAGATCGAGCACATAGCCCGGAGTAAACAGCTTCTGCTTCATCGAAGGAAGCAGGTCTGTCCCACCGGCAACAACCTTCAGGTCGCCGGCGTATTCGGCCATCATTGCAATGGCCCCATCGAGCGTTTTGGGACGCAAAAGGCGGAAGCTGGGCAGGCTCATCGCTCACCCCCAGCCTTCGCTCCCTGGCGCGCTGGATCGAGCGGATGTCTCATCGGTCCCTTGCCTCGAAACCACAGCGAGCCGCCATGCTCGCGCAGCTTCTGCGGCGCGGTCGGATCGACCGACTCCGTCATTTCGATACGTTTCATGCCTTTCTTCGCACGCAGCGCGGCGAGAATACGCTCCGGCGTGAACGGCGATTCCCGCAGGCGAACTCCCACAGCGTCGTAGATGGCGTTCGAGATTGCAGGAATCGTCGCGGCCAGCGATCCTTCGCCCGCTTCCTTGGCGCCGAAGGGACCTTCGGGATCGATGCTCTCAACAATGATGCACTCGATGTCGGGCGATTCCGTCGACGATGGGCTGCGATACTCGAGCATTCCGGGGTTCATCAGCAGGCCGTCTTTCCACACCATCTCTTCCTGCAGCGCCTGGCCCAACCCCATCCAGACCGAGCCGATGACTTGTCCCTCGACGGCCACCGGGTTCAATGCCCGCCCACAGTCGTGGGCCGCCCAGATTTTGTGCACCGTCACCTCGCCCGTTTCTTCATCGACACTGACGTCGGCGACCTGCGCCGAGTACGAATACGCCGGCGATGGACCGACGCCTCCACCTTTCTGCTTGCCGCCTCGCGCCGCGGCCGGAGGAGCGTACGACCCGGTGCCGGTCAATCCGCCGTGAAAGTCAATGGCGGAGACCACGGCCTCCTCGAAGCTCATGTGGTCCCTCGGGCCTTCTTCCTTGCGGGTCTGCAGCACCGAGCCGCGCAGAATCTGACCATCCACATGACCGCTGGCCGCATCTTTCCCGCTCGAACTATCCGACCATGTGGAACTGCCCTCCGACATTGTGGTACCGCGTCGCAGCACACGATCATTTCGCATGATGACATCTTCCGGCGCGCAGTTCATGCGCTTGGCCGCCGCACTTAGGATGTTCTTCTTCACATCCTCTGCCGCTTGCAGAGCTGCATTTCCCGACATGAAGGTCACGCGGCTGGAATATGAACCAAGATCAATGGGAGTCAGGTCGGTGTCAGCGGCGATTACCTTCACTCGCGAAATGTCGCAGCCCAGCACCTCGGCGACAATTTGTGCCACCATCGTGTCCGAACCCTGCCCGATTTCCGATGCGCCAGTGTAGACGACCACGCCGCCATCGCGGTCGATCTTGATATTGACCGTCGAGTGCGGCATGTCGGAACGAATAATGCTGTTGGCAGCGCCACTGACGTAGTGGCTGCACGCCACGCCGAGGCCGCGTCCCTTGGGCATCCTGCCTTTGCGGTCGTTCCATCCCGAGCGCCGCACGACCTGCTCAATGCATTCCGGCAGACCATAACTCAGCACGCGCAAACCGTTGACCGTGACCGTCGGCGGCTTCAGCAGATTCACGCGCCGCATCTCTGCCGGATCAAGATTGAGGTTGGCGCAAATCTCGTCCATCTGCGATTCGAAGGCGAAGCGAACGTTCACCGTGCCATGGCCGCGCATGGCGCCGCACGCCGGTTTGTTGGTCAGCACGCGATAGCCGTCATAGCGGATATTCGGAATGTCATACAGCGCGCCCAGCAGCGCGCCGGAATAGAGGATCGTCACCACTCCATAGGAGCAATACGCGCCGCCATCCTGGACTACCTTGCAAGCCACCGAGGTCACGCGGCCGTCATTCTTCACGCCCGTCTTCAGATCGATGATGGTGCGCGGCCGTCCGCGATGCGCCCAGAAAACTTCCTCGCGAGTGTAGGTAACCTTGACCGGCGCATTCGCCGCCCGCGCAGCTACTGCCGCAATAATCTCCAGCGGATTGATTTCGCTCTTGCCGCCAAAGCCGCCGCCGACTAATGGCTTGATCACGCGGATCTGCGACATCGGCAACTCCAGCACCAGCGAAAGCTTGTGCTGCAGGTAGTACGGCACCTGCGTCGACGACCACACCGTCAGCCGTCCCTGCTTACCGGTGTGCGGATCGATTTCGAAGCTGGCCAGCGTCGAGTGCGGCTCCATGGCCGCGTGCGTCACTTCGTTGGCGATGTAGCGCGCTTCATGGACGTAATCGGCCTCGGCAAAACCCTGCTCCGGATCGCCAAATACGTGGTGATAATCCTTCTCGATGTTGTGCGGGCGGTTCTCGTGGATCAGGTCGGTCTCCGCCTTCATCGACTCTTCCGGATCGAAGTACGCGGGCAGCGGCTCATACTCCACCTCGATGAGTTCGAGCGCGCGTTCGGCAATCTCTTCGCTGACGGCCGCGACGCAAGCCACGTTGTCCCCGATGTAGCGGACCTTCTCCACCGCCAGCGCCGTCTCATCGTGACCGACTGGCAGGATGCCGTACTGGTTGGGTGCGTCTGCGCCCGTAACAATCGCGACCACACCCTCCAGCGCCTTGGCTTTCGACAGGTCGATGCGTTTGATGAGCGCGTGCGGGTACGGCGAATGCAGTATCTTGCCGACCAGCATTCCCGGCATGCTGAAGTCGTCGGTGTACTTGCCGGCGCCGGTGGTCTTCCCGGCGGCGTCCACCATAGCGATCGACTTGCCAATCACAGAAAAATCGCTCATCGCTTACTTCGCTCCTACTAATTCGCGCTTGCTGCCCTTTTGTTCGGCCTCGATCGCGGCGCGCACCGCCTGGTACATCTGCGTATAGCCGGTGCAGCGGCACAGGTTGCTGCTGAGCGCATCGCGAATTTCATCTTCGCTCGGGTCGGGATTATTGGCCAGCAGCCAACGCACCGTCATCATGAATCCCGGCGTGCAGAAGCCGCACTGCGAGCCGCCGAAGTCGCCGTAGGCTTTCTGCAGCGCGGTCAATGCACCGTGATCGGCGACGCCCTCGACCGTGGTGATCTCCTGGCCCTCGCAACTGGCGGCGAGCATGGTGCACGAGAGCATGGGGATGCCGTCCACCTGCACTGTACAGGCGCCGCATGAAGAGTCGTCACAGGCTTGTTTTGAGCCGGTCAGACCGAGGTCCTGCCGCAGAACGTCGAGCAAGAGCTTGTTCGGCTCAACGGCCAGCTCGTACGCACGATGGTTAACGCGAAGTGCGATGAGTTCTTTTTTCATAAGAAGCAGCCATTAGCAGCTAGCAACTGGCAACTAGCGAAAACAACTTTCTCAAATTCAAAACAGCCTTGATACTTCCCACGCTGCGAGGCAGAACCATCTCTCAATACCAGTGGCCAGTTGCCAGTTGCCAGCTTCAGTACACCGGCAGCCTCGGATCGATTTCCCTCGCCCAGCGGTCGATTCCGCCGCGCAACGATTGCACCTTCTCGAGACCTTGCTGGCGCAGCCATGCCGTCACGTTCATGGAGCGCACACCGTGATGGCACACCACCACGATGTGGTCTTCCGGGTCGAGTTCCTGCGTGAAGCGCGCGGGGATATCGCCCATTGGGATGTTCTTGCTCCCGTCGATCTGTGCGGTGGCGAATTCCCACGGCTCGCGCACATCGAGCACCGTCACGCTGCCCGCATCGCGCAGTAATTTCAGTTGTTCCGTTGTGATCTCGTAATCCATCGGTTCACTTTCCTGTCCACTTCGGCCGGCGGCGCTCCATGAAGGCCGCGATGCCTTCCCGCGCATCGGTGGTCTTCATCAGTTCGTCGTGATAAATCTGCTCAGCGCGCGCCAGCCCCTTGTCGAAGTGGATGGCATCCCACGCATAAAATGCCTTCTTCGCCAAACTCAGCGCGACCGGACTGAGTTGCGAAACCCGCTTCAGGCACTCCGCCACCAGCGTCTCCGGATCGTCGGCGATACCGTTCACCAGTCCGGCGTCCCGTGCTTCCTGCCCGGTCAGCGTTCTGCCGGTCAGGACCAACTCCGCCGCCAGCTTCTGTCCCACAACGGCGGACAGCGCTACGCTGGCCACCGGCGGATAGCAGGCCAGTTTGATCTCGGGAAATCCCCAGATGGAATCGACCGAGGCATACACGACGTCGCACATCAGCGCCAGTTCTGCGCCGCCGCCGAGGCAGTGTCGTCGCACACTAGCAATCGTCAACTTATTGTTGTCCACCACCGAGCGGATAACGCTGTGAAATGCCGTCAGCATTTCGCGCACCTTATCCGGCGTGTGCGCCGCCACGTCTACTCCGCCGGAGAACGCGCGCTCCGAGCCGGCGAAAACGATGGCGCTGACGTCCGGTCGCGTCTCGATCTGCTCCAGCGCCGCTCGCAGCTCGTCCATCATGGTGACGTCGATAACGTTCAGCGGCGGGTTATTGAGCGTGATGCGCGCGGCCGGCGGATCGAGAGCGAACGTGATGCGGCTAAAGTCAGATTGGGGACTACTCACTCCTGGAATTCCTCCCTGTCTTTGGTGATGCTTTCACCGCTGGCTTACCTTTCGGACCCGGCACCGGCTGCTCCGGCGCGGAACCGACCTTAGTTCCTAGCTTTACCGTCTGACCGCTTCGCGCATTGCGATTCGCCGGCGCCGAATGGCTGAGCTTGCCACCCCTCACTCCATACAGGAAGATATCGCTAATCTCGCGGGTCAACGTTTCCGCATCAGGATCGACCCGCGGGTTATACCAGGTGTAGAGCCAGTTCATCATGCCGAACAGTCCCATGACGGCGGTACGCGTACCGACTCGCCCGGCCGCCGTCGCACCCTTTTCCGTAGCGTCGCGTCCTTCCGCCTCCGCCAGCTCTTCCACCAGCCCAACGCAGATACGGTAGTACTCGCGCTTGATGGCGGCCAATTCGCTGCCGTAGCCGTGCTTCAGCACATCGTCCTCGTGCGAGAGCACCTTCATGGCTTTCTGCCTGGCCAACGCATAATCGATATGGTTGCGAACGAAGATGCGAATGCGCTCTTCCGGATCGCTGCTGCCCGCCAGCCGCTCACGCACCCGCTCGATGATGGTGGTAAACGTGTGGTGCTGGATGAAGTACAGCAGCCTTTCCTTGGAATCGAAGTAGTAGTACAGGCCGGCCAGCGAGATACCGCTCAAGCGCGACAGGTCGCGCATGGAAGCGCCCTCGTATCCCTTGTCAGCGAAGATTTCGGTGGCATAGTCCAGGATCTCCGCCAGGCGCAGGTCAAAGCGCGAGTCGGGGGCCGGCAGACGTTCCGGAGCGCGGGTTGTTGGGGATGCGGACATATTCTGATGATCGAGTGCGGAGCGCGTTCGGCGGAAGGCACCGGCCCTATTTTCGAACGCTCGTTCTAATTCTAACCTCGACCTATCTCGGGGGCAACCGCGGCAGCGTGTGAGTTTCAGATTTACGTGTCAGTGGCGGGAAAGCGCGGGAAAGGGCGGGAATTCCGGGTATGGACCCTGTATGGAACACCATTTCTGTCGACGGCAACAGAATCATACTGGAACTCGGCGGAGTGGGTACCGACATCTGGATCAAGTGATGTCCGGTCCACTTATGTTCTCTCGTTCTCTACCTTCTGATGGCGGTCAGGGAAGAGTTATCTAACAACCGAGAAGGTGTAGGCAGTCGGCGCCTGTCACGCAAAGCCCTGTTTTCATCGAGTGACATTCCGAGGAAACTGCATACCGGCGGGAGCGAACGCATTCGTGGACGCTGGAGGTTACGACATCGCCTGATTACGTCAACTATTGATTCTTGATGACCTCTTCGACGATGGCACCGTGAGGCCGAGTGCCTTGGCTGTCTTGAGGTTCACGGCCATCTCAAATTTTGTCGGAACTGAACGGGTAGCCTCCGGTGTGATCGCTGATCACGCTACGGGTAATTTTGGATGCTACCGTAGAGCGGGTAGGCGGACCGCACCTGCCGGGAATCCGGCAGGATCACCAGGCGATCCGCCTTTGAGGCGTCGAAATCTATGGTTCCTATTGAGGTAAAACTGTCGAAGACAAAAGGCAGGCTCCGCCCCGCAAAAAAGTCGGGCTTGTCGGAAATACTGAAGTGAAGGTGAGGGCCCATCGAGGGGCCGCTGTTCCCGATCTTGGCAAGTGGCGCGCCGGCCTTAACGACATCGCCAACCTTCACGGCTATGCTGCCCGGGTGCAAGTGCAGGTACAGCGCGAAGACATTGGGAGCGATTTCGAGGATCACATGATTGCCGCCATAGTCATCCTTCGTTTCCGGTTTCATCAGAATGTTTGGAGTCGTCTCCGGCTTACCGTCCTGGATTGAAACGACGGTTCCATCGGCGACGGCGAACACCTCCTCTCCAAAGGCATAGTGCTGCTCGACCTTCTTGCCATCCCCGTCATAGATCTTGTCGTTCTTAACCCGGTTCCAGTCGATAGCGAAGGTTTCGGCGGTCTCGATCCGGGCGCCGTCTATGGCGATGCGAAGATCCCTGTGGATATTGGGCTTGCAGCAACCGCTGCTCACGAGCCAGCCTTCCCCCCTGACGGGCGGCTTGATTACGATCGTCGGCCGGCGGTTGATCGCGACTTCGGGTGCATCGGCCTCCAGGCTGGTGATCATCGGGGCGAGCTCCGAGTCTGCTTTGAGGCTGTAGGCAATCTGGTGCGTGACTCGTTCCGGGGCGGTGTTCGGCGCCAGGATCAGATCGACCTCAACCGAGACGGCTGCCGATGCGGGAATGACAGCCGACTCTGTGTGTGCGAAGAGGGGCTGGGTCGCGGCCGTAAGAGCGCCCCCCTCGATCCGCATGAGTTTCTTCCCGGCGGCATCGAGGACCGTAACGCTCGTCAGCGTCACCGGTTCAGGAAACACGCTGACGACGAGAAGTTCGTATTCAACGTGGTCCATGCCGTCATCGCCGCGCACAACCTGGGCTTCGTGAATCGGACTGACGACGATCGCAGTCGGCCGGCCGGGCTCCGCCGCCGAAGCGGCTGACGCGAGGGCGAAGACAGCGGTCGCCATGAAACCGATGCGCATCTCGCACTCCTTGGCTGCCAAGCAACCCGCCGAGACCCACATGGGTCGCTTCCGGTCATTCGCGTGGATATTACCATGTCCGCTTTCTCGTCCCCTATCCACAACACCGGACGTTACCCCGCGCACCAATCTCGGCGACGCATCGGGACGCGGAGTAGTCTGGATTGCGAGTGATAAATCGCCAACTCGTATCCAATGGCCATTGCCGTGCCTGAATCGGGGATAGAGTACGACATTGCCTGTTCTCGGAAGCTATTCTCGCAGTCTCGGAACGCGAAGGCGCACTGGCTTCGACAATAGTTAGAAATTTAACTTGACATGAATGCCGGGAATCCCTCAGCGGGTATATAGTGTGGGGCGATTGGCAGCTAGAACGAAAATTCCGGCTGAGATGTACGCCCGGCTCCGTGCCGCCATCCTGAGCGGAGGCGGCCACGGGTTTGTGCCGCCGGAGTCGAAGGCCCCCTCTTGTACTAGGGAAGTCAGGTTCTCGATCGCTCTCGCGCTGCTTCTCTGTTTCGTTCTCATTGTCCCCGCTTCCGCACGCGACTGGCACCTCGCCCGCTTTGATACCCAGATGTCGGTCGCGCCGGACGGAGTCGTCGATGTTACCGAGCGCCTCGACCTGGTCTTCGTCGGCTCGTACCATGGCATCCATCGCGACATCCCGATCGAGTATCCCGGTCCGCACGGCTCTAATTACACCCTGTTCCTTCAGGTCACCGGCGTGACGGATGGCGCCTTCCCGCTGAAGTATGACTCGACAACCCAGAACGGCTATCGTCACTTGACGATCTACATTCCCGGTGCGGTAAACACGACCCGGACCGTCGAGATCCATTACACGGTGACCAATGCTGTGCGCTGGTTTGACGATCACGACGAGCTTTATTGGAACGTCACCGGCAACGGCTGGGCAGTGCCCATTGACAGCGCTTCGACCCACATCGTCTTCCCGGTGAACGCCAGCGGCGAACTTCGCGCGCAGGCTTTCACAGGCCAGTATGGCTCTCACGAGCGGGACGCAACGGTGCAGGTGGGGGGCAATGCGGTTTCCGTCGCAACCAACGACCCACTCTCCATGCGCGAGGGACTGACGGCCGACGTTTACATCACCAAAGGCGTGCTCACTCAGCCCAGCCTGCTGACGCAGACCATCTGGTTCGTGCGCAGCAACTCCATCGTGCTGCTGCCGCTGTGGGCCTTCCTGGTGATGTTCTTCTTCTGGTGGACCAAGGGCCGCGATCCCAAGCCCGATATTTCGGTTGCGCCCAGGTACGAGCCTCCAAAGGGTATGACGCCGGCGGAGGTGGGCACGCTGATTGACGACGCCGTACATCCCCGCGACATCACCGCAACCCTGGTGGATCTCGGGGTAAAAGGCTATCTTAAGATCGAAGAGGTAGTGAATACCTTTCCCTTCTCGCGTCGCGATTACATCTTCCACCTATTGAAGCCGCAACAGAGCGAATGGGCATCACTGGAGCCGCACGAGCGGGTGATGCTGCACGGAATGTTCTCCGCCGGCGGCGGGATGGCCGACTTGAAGCAGTTGTTAGGCAGCTTGGCCCAGCGGACGCCGCAGTTTGGGGCCCTCACGAACCTGCAGCAGGTCAGGACGGCGCTCGATGGCCTAGTCCCTGACGATGCCACGGGCAACGCCACGGATGTGCATCTCTCGGACCTGAAGAACCATTTTTATGCTGCCCTTCCCGCCATGAAGGAGAACATTCTCGCTGTGCTGAAAGGCAAGGGAATGTACTCGGTCGATCCTCGATCGGCGCACGTCTATGTCCTTCTGGGCGTGTTGTTCACATTCGTAGGGTTCATCGTGGTGCAAGTACTGATGCACGTACTGGGAGTCGTGTCGCTGTTGGGGTCGCCTGGACTGTTCCTCTTGTCGGCGATCATCGCGGTGGTCATCATCATACTGTTCGCGCGGATCATGACGGCGAAGTCACAGAAGGGCGTAGACACCAAGGTCGAGATCCTCGGCTTGCAGGAGTTCATCACGCGCGTGGATGCCGACCGGCTGAAGCGCATGCCGCCGGATACGTTCGAAAAAATCCTCCCGTATGCTATGGCGTTGGGCATTGAAAACCGCTGGGCCAAGGCATTCCAGGGAATTCTGCAGAACCCGCCCAACTGGTACGTGGGCCAGATGCCAGACATGGCGTTCAACCCGATCCTCTTTGCTGGCTCGATGCACTCCATGGCGATGGACGCAAACCAGGCATTCGTGGCCGCTCCGCGTGCCAGCAGTACCGGCTCAGGATGGAGCAGCAGCGACTCTGGCGGCGGCTCCAGCGGCGGTGGTTTTGGCGGCGGCGGTGGCGATGCGTTCTGAGAAGCAGCAAATCCCGACCGTGTACCGGGAAAACCCAGCCCTCACTTTTCTTCTTTCAGCTCCGTTGCAGCAATGCTTCTGGGCCAAATGAACAATCTCGGTCCCCATTGGGACGAGCGCTGCAAGGATTCCGTAAAGAACTCTCACCCCTACTGTTTCGGACCCAAGAGCGTTCGGGGCGTCAGCAGGAGATCCACGCGGAGCGCGACCGCAAGCTGGAAGCCGCCAGACAGCAACGCCCGAGTCGCCCCAGCCAGCCGGGTGAAGAGCGAAGCGGCCAGCCGTCGCGATGTCGGATAGCCGATGAAGTGGATACCGCCCACACTTGCCTCATCGAGAGCGGGGATCAGCTGACGGGGTGCTTACCAGACGTGCGGTATAAGACGGTACCGCACTTTCTCGCAATAGGCACGGTAGCCTTCCAGATCGCGTGCCAACAGCTTCTCCTCGCCAAAGATGCGCACAACGAGCAGCCCGACCATGGCGAGGCCTAAGAGAAGGCCGGAAATGGAGCCGAGCAGCAACGCGCCACCAACGAACCATAGACTTGCCCCAAGATACATGGGGTGGCGAACAAAGCCGTAGACGCCCGTGTCGATGACGTGCTGGCCGCGCTCGGTCTGAATGCGCACCAACGGCGACAGATACGTGTTATCGGTGATCGCGCGGAACGAGAAGAAACTACCTGCGAGGAGCAGGATGCCTCCGCAGACCTCGCACCACAGCGGCAGACGAGGCAGCCAGCCGAAACGCACGTCCAGCGGCGATAGGACGATCCAGGCGAAGAAGCCCAGCTTTATCCCGATGAGGATAACCATATCGGCCCGCGATTCACCACCGCTGCCGGGCAGGCGGAAGCGCTCGGCCAGCAGCGCAGGGTCCCTGAAGCGAAGCCACCAGAGAATGGCGGCAATGAAGGATGCCCACCAGACGCCGAAGATCCAGCCCTGCACCCATCGCCAATCGCCCGATAGCCATAGCAGCAGGGTCGTTAACCCCAGAACATAAGCGCCGGCGGCCACGAATACCAGCCCGGTGATGATCGGTGTGAAGCGCATCGGAAGCTGAAAACATCATACTGCCGAGACGTGCTTGCATTCTCCTGTCGGAACGCATTGTCGCGTGGGTTTGACAGGCCGGCAAGACTCCTTCGGGCGGATAACGGGCAAACGGGAAGTTATGCCCGACGACGGACTCTCAAACGGATGTTAGCCCGAAGTCTGGTTCGGGGAAGTCTGCCGCTGACAATCGTTGAGATTTCTCCTGAGCGACGGGCAATACAGAAGTTTGGCTGCGTTTTCGGGATTCGTACCCACAAACGCGCTTCGCGACCGTATTCGTTGCCGGCTCGCTTTGCTTCGAGATCACAACCTGTATGCCGACTTATCAGGAGTAATCTCCCCCAAGAAGGTTCCCGGATAGTTCCGAGTGGCGGCGGATCACTGCAGCTTGGCATACTCTGCCTTGGCCTGCTTCAGGATGGGAATGTCGGGGTCGGCGTCTTTCCAGAGGACAAGGAAATCCTGATAGGCGGCTTTCGCCTTTGCGGTATCGCCCTGCAAGGTGTAGGCGCGTCCAAGTTGCAGATGCGCCAGCGCACCGATGGGATCACTGAACACGATCCCGCGGTGATCGAGAATCTTATGGAATTCCCCCGCCGCTTCGGTGCCCTGGTGCGCGGCCAGATAGGCGAGGCCACGCACATAAACCGGATACAGGCCACCGAAAAACGCATTGAAGTCGACTGCCGGTACTGCCAGCTCATAAGGAACGGCGACTTGCAGCAGTTCGATCGCCTTGGCAGGCTCGCTGTGGTTTAGGGCGAAGAGTGCGCGAAGCGCTGGCAGGTAATTGAACTGGACTGAAGTATCTTCCGGGAAGCGCCTCTCCAGATCGTCCGCGAGCGACTGCGCACGGGGCAAATCGCCGGCGAGGGCCAGTGCAAAACCGGCGGCGTACTCCACATCCCGGCCATTGGAAAGCTGGAGTGCCGCCGTTGCGCTCCGCCTTGCCGCAGGTGCGTCACCGAAAAATGCTTGCCACACCGCTTCTGCGGCTTGATAGGTAGCCGCTTTTTCCCTCTGGCCTGCTTGTTGAGCCATGTCCAGAGCGCGGCGCGACATCCTGACGGCCGCTTGCAAGCGGCCGGAACGGGCCTCGACCAGGGACTCCGCGTGCAACATCGAGTCTTCCACCCCCGGCTTGCCTCTAGCCAACCCCGCCACGCGGTCCATCCCAGCCGTGTCGCCATTGATGAACGCGAGATAGTATCGAAGCATCAAGAGCTCAGGTAATTCGTCTTTGTACTTGGAGGCTTTCTGGATCGCTTGCTCAGTTTCCGCCCAGCGGTCGAGGTAAAAATAAGAGAAGGCAACATTTTCATATCCGAAAACCAAATCCGGATCAATCCCGAGCGCGATATTGCCTTGTTCAATCGACTTTTCATACTGGCCGGAGCCTTGCGAAGCAAATCCCGACAGCAATCCGTGGGCGTCCCGATCACGTGGATAGGTTTGCGCCCACAACTGCAAGGTCTGTTGTTCCTTCTCCAGGTTTCCCGTCACCTGTCGATCGTAGAGGGTCGTAATGAAAAACCTCTCCCGGTCACTGGCGCGGTCTCGCAACTGATAGGCCTTGCTCGTGCTCTCGATGGACAGGACAGACTCTCCAATATTGCTGTACTGAAGTCCCATGGACGCATAGGCTGTAGCAAATTGGGGATCGATTTCAACGGCGCGCTTGAAATGCGGCACAGCATCGGCAGCTCCCGTCGACTGGGAAACCCGCATCGCTGTACTGTAGGCTTTCAGCGCTTCGAGTGACGAGGTGGTCGCCACCTCCAGCGGAGTATTGTGCTTTTCAACGGTGGTAAGCGATTCCCCAACTCGGGTCCTGAACTTACTGGCAATTTGACCGAGGGCATTCAATACGTCTTCTTTTCTCGCAGTTTCTACTTGTTCCTCAGCAAGAACGTCTCCAGTGCGGCAGTCCCTGGCGCGCAGCCCTAACACGTACTGGCTCCCGAGGCTTGCGATCGATCCATCGAGGACTGCAGTGCTTGCGGTTCGCTCGCAGATTTCCCTGGCGATCTCTGGGCTAAGTCGCGCATCGGCTGGCTGGCCCATGAGACGCAGTGTCTGCTGGATGCGCTGGTCAGAAACGAGGCTGAGGAACGGCGACTGCCCAAGCTGCACGGCCAGGCCCTGCCGCAGCGTTCCGTCAAATACCGAATCGCCCGTCGTGTTTGTAAAGTCGGCGAGGACAATCGTGTCCTTATCGGTGAGTTTTGGTGTGCGATGCAAATAGAGGTAGCCCACGACGAAGAGCGCCAGCA
>JARLGI010000108.1 GCA_031296115.1 Acidobacteriota bacterium
GTGCAATACCCGCCCCGCCTTGGCGAATGCGATTTAGTTCGCTCCCGATCCTCCACCGTGGTCGAGCTGGCGCTTGGCGCCTTTGACGCCGGCGGCGTGTGCCACCGCGCGGGCGCGCCCGCGGGCCGTGTGGTCCATTGCTGCGATGAAAGTCTTCACCCAGCCGTCCTCGTTGCGCTGCACAACAGACGATCCGGCCTTGACTGCCTCAGTCAGGGTTGACCAGCGCTTCCACACATTGGCAATGTGCAGCTGCGCCGCACGCGCGGTGTCAGGTGTGCCTTCCGCCAGGAAGCGCGCCGATACCGCCGTATTGCTGTAGACGCCGTCGCGTTTTTCGAGCAAATTCAAGCTCACCAGCGCATTGAGCAACATTTCGGTAGCACGCACCGCTGCCTGGATCTTGCCGGCAACCTGCTGCGCGGTGCCGCCCTTGCCCACCGCAGTGAACACGTCGAGTTCCAGCGCCGTCAGCACCGCGCGGCTGGGCATGAAGCCGCGGATCATCTCGTTCACATCGTCAGGGAGGACGCCGGCGGCATCTTTGCCTTTGAGCATCGCGAGATACTTGTTGTGATGGTCGAACATCTCGGCCTTCATTTCGGCCGAATCGCTGCGCTCCAGGCGTGCGACCTTCTTCCCGTCCTTGAAGTGCGAAGCTACCACCTCCGGCACGTCGGCCGGGGTCAGCTTGGTGTACCAGATACCTTCGGGATAAACCACCATGACCGGCCCACTGTCGCAGATGCCCAGGCAGCCACAACTCGATACCTGTACCTCGTCGGCAAGGCCCTGTTTCCCCAGCGCGCCATGTAATGCGCCCAGTACACTGAATGACCCGGCAGTGGCGCAGCATGGAACTCCCTCAGCTTTTTCTTGCGTGCACACAAATGCGTGATAACTAAACGGCTCCACGAAAACCTCCCAAGATAGTTGCCAGTGATCGGTTGTCAGATCACCACTCCCTATCTTGCGCTCCGGTCAGACGCCTGGGCTGTGCTTTGGCTCACAGCCGGGGGTGACGACCAACAAAGGCCTGTCAGAGGCTGCCCTGGCAGAGATAGAATTCATGTTCTCGTCATGAAAATTCTTCCGGTGTTCATCAAGGAGTTACCTCTCTGGTCAATAATTCATGTTGACAGTCCACCCACCTGCACTATGATGTTTCAAACATTTCCTGTTGGATTTGTTTTGGGATCAGGAACGATGCAGCCGACTTTCACATCGAAACAGGTGGTGGAGCTTACGGGCATCAGCCTGCGCCAGCTGCAGTGGTGGGACGAGCGCGGCATCGTGGTTCCCTCCCGCGAAGGCCACAAGCGCATCTATTCCCGCGACGACCTGGCCGAGGTGGCAGTCATCTGCGAGCTGCGCCAGCGCGGTTTTTCCCTGCAAAAAATCCGCCGGGTCATTCGTTTTGTACAGAAAGAGCTGGGCAGGCGCCTGGTCGAAACCGTGACCGCTGCGTCGGAATACCATCTGCTGACCGACGGGCGGCACATTTTCCTCGAGGATTCGGCCCGCGGGGTAGTTGACCTGCTGAAAAATGCCCGGCAGCCGATGTTAACGGTGTGCCTGAGCGACACCATCCAGCGCGTTCTGCGCCCCGGCGAGCGCAAGAAAGACGCCGCCACAAAGCGCGGCGGCTCCGTTCGTTATCTTACTGCGCGACGTCTTAGGGCTTCTTGAACGGTCCTGAAGGAGGGCACATGATCGGAGAACTCAGCATCCTGAGCGAATGGATCCCCGAACAGATGGAGCCTGGAACCATTTTTGTGCTGGAGAATGCCGGTGAGGTGGGTGAAACGGAAGACCCGTATTGGGCCGTCCTCTCTTGCCCCACCTGCGGCCAGTTAGGGCTCGTCACCCGCAAGCAGATTTCCGGCTTGCTCCCGGTCATCTGCGGTTCCCAGAAGTGCTCCGCCCAATTCTTCATCCGCGACGAGGAGATCGTACCGCGCAAACCGAACTAGGCTGCCACTACAGCTTGCCGAGAGCCGCCCCGATTGTAATTTTGCAAAGGTGCGCGCCTGCGAAGTGGCATAATATCTGGATTCCAGTAGGAGGAAAACAGAATGCCACACTACATAATGCTGCTCCGTTACACACAACAAGGGATCGCGAAGGTCAAGGACAGCCCCACCCGGCTCGACGCCGCCCGGAAGGCTGCCGAGGCCGGCGGTGGGAAGATTCATTCCTGGTATTTGACCATGGGGCGATACGACGCTGTGATCGTTGCCGAATTCCCCGATGACGAAACCTGCGCCAGGTTCGCTCTGTCCACCGGCGCGGCCGGCAACGTGACCACGCAAACCATGAAGGCCTTTGCCGAACCTGAGTACCGCAAGATCATCAGCTCGCTCTAGCTGAGCCTCGGCAACCTCGTGGTGCAAGAACCGAACTTTGGGTGCCCCGCCGTTGCGGACAGCGGTGGGAACCACCCGAGGGATTGCACGGTAATGCAGAAACACCCACCTTCTCGCCATAGGCGGGCGAGAATGGTGGAACACTGGATGGCAATCTAGAAAGCAGTAGCGCGTCTTACCGCACGGAGGCTTTCCCCGCCGGAGCAACCGGGACCTGCTCCACGATCTCAATGCCGAAGCCTTCGAGGCCGGCGACCTTGCGGGGATGGTTGGTCAGCAAGCGGATGCGCCTGAGGTTCAGGTCAGACAGGATCTGCGCGCCGATGCCGATCTCGCGCTGCGTGCGACGCTGGCTTTCGGGCAAAGTGGGAAGGCGCTGTTCGTGATGAAACTGGATGGTCATGCGCTCGCCCAGCCGCTCCACGGAATAGCCCTTCGAAGTCGAGTGCAGATAGATCAGCGCGCCGCGGCCTTCTTCCGCGATACGCCGCATGGCGCCGTCAATGACGTCGTGACATCCGCACCAACTCGCGCCGAAGACGTCGCCAACCAGGCAATGGGAGTGCATGCGCACCAGCACTGGCTCGTTGCTTGCGCTTTCAATGTCGCCCTTGACCAGTGCGATATGAGAGTCCCCATTGATCTCAGATTCGTAGGCGATCATGCGGAAGTCGCCGTAGGCGGTCGGCACAACCGTCTCCGCCAGCCGCTTCACGTAACGCTCGTGCGCCATGCGATAGCGAATGACCTCGGCTACCGTCAGCATCTTCAGGTTGTGCTGGCGGCAGAACTCGGTGAGCTGCGGCACGCGGGCCATGGTGCCATCGTCGTTCATGATCTCGCAGATAACACCTGCCGGAACTAGCCCGGCAAGCCGCGCCAGATCAACGGAAGCTTCGGTCTGTCCGGCGCGCACCAGCACTCCACCTTTGCGCGCGCGCAACGGGAAGACATGTCCGGGACGCGCTAAATCATTGGGCCGCGTCGAGGGGGCGATGGCCACGCGGATGGTCTCAGCGCGATCGTAGGCCGAGATACCGGTGGTCACGCCGTCCTTGGCGTCAATGGATTCGGTGAAGGCGGTGCCGAAGTTGGAGGTGTTCTCCGCCGACATCTGGCCGAGCCGTAGATAATCCAGGCGCTCCTCGGTCATTGCCAGGCAGACCAGGCCGCGACCGTGCTTAGCCATGAAGTTGATGGCTTCCGGAGTGATCTTCTCGGCCGCCATCGTGAGATCGCCCTCGTTCTCGCGGTCCTCGTCGTCGATGACCACGATCATCCGCCCGGCGCGGATCTCCCCCAGCGCGGTTTCGACGTCGCAGAATGGCGAATGGGTGGACATGATGGCCTAGAAAGATTCTAGCAGGAGGTCGTGGAGCGGGCAATTCCTTTGCCTTCAGTCGCTTGCGAGAGCTTTCGGCCGCTGCGAAACAGTCGCCGCAGACCTCGAACCACCCTACGCATGAGCAGTAGGATCACAATCAGCAGGACTGCGACAACTCCGGCTGCGAAATACGGGTGCTGCACCGCAATCCAGGACAGCGAAACCGCGCCAATGTCCTCGCCAACGCTCAGTACCATGTTGGAGAACGGCTCGGAAGAAGGAGTTACAACCGCGCGTAAAGCCGTTTTGCCGCCATGTGCAAGGAAGGCAATCAATCCGTCGAGGACTGCCGAAGCCAGTTGCATGGGGAATGACAGGTGCGAAGTGGCCGCATAAGCCAGCTGCAATGGGGATGCGGATGAACGTGTGCAACGCGTTCCAGACAAGGTCGAAGGCGGGGATCTTGTCAGCGAATTCCAAGCCAAACAGCGCCAGCGAGATCCCCATAATCCACCAGGATTGCAAGCTGTCCGGAGCGGACGGCAAGCTGACCAGACTGGCGCGAGCCAGCAAGCCAAGCGTCGCGATTGTGGCATAAACGTTCAGCCCGGCAGCAAAGCTCGTGCCCGCAATCATGGCAACGGTCTGGTCGTTGTTGAGATTCACAACAGTTACCAAGTGCCTTTAAGAGGTGTTTCGGAAAGCAAAAGGGCCGCCAAAGCGGCCCTGAAGTGGATCGTCTATCCGTTCCTTACAGCGTGGACTCGATCTCGAATCCCCATGCCTCAAGCAGAGGTTCAGGAATATACTTCGAGTTTTTGTTCTTGCGCGCCCACTCGCGCAAACGTGTGGAACGGACGAACTGGTCGGGCATGAGTTTGAATTCCTTCACCACCTGCTCGAACTCAGTGATCGTGGGAACAACCGGTCCGATAGGTTCCGGCTTGCCCCAGTTAGGATTGCCGCGTCGTTTTGCCATTCGTCGTTTCCTGCCTTCACGGAGACATATCTTCTGGACGACGTACTCCGTCCCAGAGATGTAAGTAGCCTGCTAACTAATTGGATTCACTCAACTTCTACTAAGATTCAGGGCGCGCTTTCAGAATCTTCCCCAAAGGCCCACTCGATACAAACGGAAGCATCCGAAGGACTTGTAAGACCTAAAAGAATACCCTCTCTTACTCCCCGATTCAAGCAAAATCGGCGGTACGATACCAGACATGCTACCGGGTAAGCGCCGCCAATGCGAGATAACATCTTAAGAACCATACGGTTAACCCAACGTATGGTTCGCGGAACATTGGGCGGCCATCTTAGTGGCTCTTTCCAGCTTCTGGCCGGGTTATCCACAGGCCGGCGACCCTCCTAGCAACCACTGTAATCTTCAAATCGTGCGTATCGCCGAAACACCGCGGCGGAGTATGCGGATCTTCCGCCCAGCAAATAAACGGAGCACCGCCTTGCGGCGCTCCCTCGTGAGAGTTGCTGTGAGCAAACTAGTTGGGCAGTAAAACGGTATCCACGACGTGAACAACGCCGTTCGACTGGAGACGTTGGCGATGGTAACCATCGAGTTGCCGCCCTTCTCGTCGGTCAGGACGATGCTCTTGCCCCGCATCGTCGCGGTGAGGGTTTCGCCGTTGACGGTCTTCAACGTGGTTTTTCCACCACCGGCTTTGATCTGCTTCGCGAGATCGCTGGCGCTAACGCGTCCGGAGACAACGTGATAGCTCAGGATCTTGGTGAGTTGGTCCTTGTTTTCTGGCTTCAGCAGCGTTTCGACGGTTCCAGCAGGCAGCTTGTTGAATGCTTCGTTGGTGGGAGCAAACACGGTAAACGGTCCGGGACTTTCCAGGGTGTCAACCAAGCCGGCGGCTTTGACGGCCACAAGCAGCGTGGTGAGGTCCTAGGAGTTCACGGCATTTTCCACAATGTTCTTCGTGGGATACATCGCAGCTCCTCCCCCCATCGGATCGAACCGGCAACCGCCGACATAGCTACGACCAGGGCAAACAGTGCAACCATAATGTTTCTTCTTCATACTCTCCTCTTCGTTCGATTTCAGATTGTTCGAGCGTTTGACTTTGTCTTGTTCGCTCGCATCAGGTACGGTGCGGAAGTCCCATCCGGATTGCGTTCTCCCGATTTACTTCCGCTCCAGCTGACATAGATTGCGTGCCGTCGTTGACGGTCGCCCACTAGTTTAACGAATTGTCATGAGGAGAAAATTGCGGGCTATAGAACATTGCCCGACGGACAATTTCAGGCTGCGGCGGAGCTCATCGTCGTCCCGGTGGCAACAGCGTTCGCAAAACCGGCGCTACTGATGGTGGCCACGCTGGTGCTGCTTGAGGTCCACGTCACCGCGTTGGTGATGTCGCCATTGGAGCCATCGCTATAGGTTGCGTTGGCGGTGTACTGCTGTCCTCCACCGACGGTCAGCGTGATGTTTTGCGGGCTCACCGTGATAACGCTGATGGTCTTGTTGCTGACCGTGAGCTTGGCGATGGGCGAGACCACGCTGCCCGAATTGGCGGTGATATTCGTACTGCCGACGGCAAGCGCGGTCGCCTGACCGGAGCTATTGATGGTCGCAATGGTGGTGCTGGACGAGGTCCAGGTCACCGACGAGGTGACATCGCCCGTCGAGTTATTGCCGTAGGTCGCCGTCGCGGTAAATTGCTGATTGGTGCCGGGCTTGATTTGAGCACTGGTTGCGGAAATCGCTAGCGAAACGATGGTCCTAGAGCCAGGAAAGAACTGGCCGCAGCTTGCCAGCAGCAGCGCGCACACGAGTCCCCACGGCAAATTTTCCGAGTAAATGGAAGCGATTCACGTTCATTATCCTACCACCTGGCACATCGCAGAGCGGCGGCACTTCCCCCTGTGCGAGATGAAGCTGCTCTGCGAACCACATGGAGACTCCTTCCCGCGCGGAGTTCTTCGCAGCCACAGGGAATCCTCCGATTCCGCTGCGTGCGCGACGCTGTCGTCGCACAGAATGACAGAAACCGCGAACGCGGCTCTAGCTCTGCCCCGCCAGGGCCTTCCGGGCCAGCGGACGCGCAAAAGCATTTGTGGGAGCGTGATTGTTGATGGTCAGAACCTGCTTGTAACAGTCCATTGCTTTCGCCTTGTCGCCGGACTTTTCGTACGCCTGGGCCAGCAGGACCAGCACGAACGCGTCTTTCTGGTCGGCCTTCTGGTTGGCCTGCTGCAACTCGGCGAGGGCGGTTTTGTAGTCGCCGCCATACAGCGCTACGTAACCGGCGATATAAGGATAGAAACGCGCCTGGTCGGGATTGCCGCCCTTGTCCAGGATCGCCTTGGCCGCAGCGAGGTGCTGTTGCGCCTCTTCTTTTCGGCCCTGCCGCGCTCGGACGCGCGCCATGGCGCTCTCCCAGCGGAACTCCCACAGGTCTTTCTGTGCCGGCGTCAGGTTGGGGAGCTTCAGCGCGGTCAGATGTCCAGTCTGATACCACTGGAAAGCATTGTCGGCATCGCCGCATTCCAGATAAATTCGCGCCAGTTCATTGGCCGCTCCGGCGGCGTCCTCTATCTTGGCGGCATTGTAGAGAAGGTCGAAGGCCTGGCGATCGTACTCGGAAGCTTTGTCGAGATTGCATTCGAAGGCGTAAGACACAGCCAAGGTTCGCAGCGCACCCGGCTTCTGCTCCGGGGTTGCGATCTCAACCGCTTTAGACAGGTGCTGCCGCGCCGGCGCATACTTCCCCTCCAAGTCCAGCGCCACACCTTCCGCCATTTCCGCCTGGTAGAGGTTGGGCGACATCTGTAGCGCACGCTCGTAAAGGGCGATGGCCTCGTCCTGCTTGCCTTCGCTGTTGAGCTTCTGGCCCTGCTTCACCAGTTCCAGTGCGTCAGCGGTTTTGGAGGAGGCGGGCGGTGCGGCGGTCTGTGCCAGCTGCGCGACGCCGGAAATGAGTAGCGTTATGGATACCAAAACAAAGGCGCGAGATGTGGGTTTCATGGCGCGGCAATTATTGCATATTGTTTCGGCGCACGTCCCCCCGATGACATCGTGGGAGCGCTACGAGACCAGTTCCAGTTCGATCTTTTTCGCCGCCGGATCAAGGTTGGTAATACGGAAGCTGCGAATCTGTCCCACATGAACCGCTTCCGGTTTCGAGGGCGCATTGCCCGCACTGCCCTTCCAGCGCGACTGCAGCATGGCGCTGAGCGAGGACAAGTCCGCCTTACCCGGGCTTGCGGGTTCCGCTATCGCCGGGCTTGGCGCGGCAATCCGGCATGTAGCGAGGATACCTTCGCCCAACTCTACGCGCGCGCGGTCGCCGGCTTCGTCCAGAACGCGGCCGGTGACCACGTCGCCGTGGTTGTGCTCGGCGATGTACTCCTCCAGACTGGTGGGGACTAGTTGTTTCATGCTAAGGCGAATGAGCCGTCGTTCCGTATCGAGAGCTATGACCTGGGCGCGCACCGACTGCCCAACCTGCAGCACTTCCTGAGGATGATTGATGCGTTTCTCGGCGCTAATCTCGCTGACATGGATCATGCCCTCAGCCCCTTCGGAAAGCTGCACGAACGCACCGAACTTGGTCAAGCTGGTGACCACCCCGTCAATTACCCTTCCCGGTGCTAACCTCTGCGCGACGTCAGCCCAGGGATCTCCAAGCGCCTGCTTCAGTCCAAGGGAAATGCGGCGCTCGGCCGGAGCCACGCCGAGGACCACGGCTTCCACCGTCTCGCCGGGCTTCACAAAGTCACTGGCTGCCCGGACTTTCTTGGCCCACGACATCTCGGAGACGTGGATCAATCCCTCCAGCCCGGGTTCCAACTCGACGAAGGCGCCGAAGTCCATCACGTGCGTTACCGTCCCGCATATGCGCTCGCCTGCCCTGTATTTTTCGGCAGCCGAACCCCACGGATCCGGTTGCAGCTGTTTCAGGCCCAGGGAAATACGGCGCTTCTCCGCGTCGATCTTCAGCACGCGGGCTTCGATCTCCTGGCCGACGAACAAGACGTCCTCCGGCTTGCTGATTCGGCCCCAGGCGATGTCGCTGACGTGCAGCAAGCCGTCCACCCCGCCGATGTCAACGAACGCGCCATAGTCAGTGAGACTACGCACTGTACCGCGCACCGTCTCGCCTTCAGTCATTTCGGAGTAGCGGCGCTCTTTGACAACCCGCTCCTCCTCTTCCGCAACGGCGCGGCGGTCCACCACGACGTCTTCGTCAGTGACGTCGAGCTTCGTGATGCGGCAGCGAATCTCCTGCCCGACCAACTTCTCCAAGTCAGCAGCGTCGCGGGTAGCGCTACGCGAGGCCGGCAGGAATGCCCGTACACCGACATCTACGCTCAAACCGCCTTTGACCACAGAGGTGACGGTGCCCATAATTGTCGCCTTCTGAGCAAACGCCTGCTCCAGCGCCGACCAGTCGGTGGGCCGTGAAACCTTGGTGCGCGAGAGCTGGTAATAGCCCTCCGGATCGCGCCCTTTCACAGAGACCGGAAACTTGTCGCCAGGTTTCGGAACTTCGCCGGCACCGGGAAACGCTGTCAGCGGCAGGATGCCCTCGCTCTTGTAGCCGATGTCGAGGAAGATCGACTCGGCGGAGACGGCAACCACGGTGCCCTCCAGCTGCTTGCTGCCATCTTCAGCCCGGCGAGAATGGCTCTTTTCGTATTGCGAGAGAATGTCTTCGAACGACTCGTTGGATTCCGAAGTAGTTTGCGGGTCAGGAATATTTGTGTCAGACATGGGAAGACTGCGTCTCAGTGGGGGTGATAACAACCAGGATAACACCTGGCGCAGAACCGCGGAGAGAGTACAGCCGGAGAGGTGAGGTCGGCTAAAGGGGAGTAAACAGAAAAAGCCGGAGCTATCCAGCTCCGGCTCACTTGGCCTGGGGGGGACGAGGTGTAGGCTTAGAAATTCAACTTACGACGCAGCAAACCTGCAATGCCGACCATGCCGGAACCGAACAACAGTAGTCTGCTGGGTTCCGGAACCGGGGCGACTTCTCAGAAGAGAGGTACCCCTGGGTTGAACCAACCTGGCCTTGGTACACCGCGTCGAGTGTCGGGTTGCCACCGAGATTGACGATGAAATCCACCAAAGCGTAATCGCCAGTGGGCGCACTTATCGTGCCAGACTGGTTTGTCCGAAGGTTGCTGATGCGTAAAGAGATACTGGCTTTGGACACCCAGGGCAGATGCAACTGTTTGCAGCTCAGGGATAAGCCTTTACCCAGCAGAGCGCTTAGGTGGTGGGACATAAAGGTGGCACGATCTGACCACAACCAGAAAGAAACTAGTTCCCATGAAGTAGTCAACCTTCATTCCGGCTCCGAACGAGGCCTTGGACTGGCAGGCGCTCTCCAGCCGCCGACAGCGATTGGTTCGAGATTGCTGCCTCTTCCACCCTGCAAGGCTGCCTACTGAGGTACTTCGAGTTAATTTGCTACCGGAGATGCCTCGTTTTCAGCTAAGCTCGTTCCGTTAACAGCACCAGGAGAATCTCTCCGGAGGAAAAAGCCATGAAGAAAAGTCGACTCCGCTAACAGTTCTCGCCTCGGCAGAAAATTTCCAGAATGTTTCCGTGGCGCCGAACTAATTCGGCTTTGCGACCTTTGCCTTCGTCGGTCCCGCGGGCGCGATCACGCCAGATGCCTACTTTATTAATGCGAACGCGACCATTATCGTGCCTTCGAGCCTTGGTCTGTGGAACTATCAACACTGAGAAGCCACTAGGTCCGCCGGGCTTGGAGTTGTCGATTTATGCCTGGCAATGGCGGATTTCCCCGCTGGGAAATCCGCCGCCACACCACAATCGCGCCTGGCTGAACTACTCATATGGCTGATCCTTGCTCACGTGCAAGGGGCGACCAAGAAAGAACGTCGTGATTGGCGGTAGGGCAGGCTGCGCCGCGCCCCACCACAAAACATTCGAGCTTAAGCTATGGAGTTCAGAATACTGAATTCGGAATCGGACGTGTCGTCACAGCCCCCTGTGTTCCGACACGTTGACGCCTTGGGCTTGGCGGCCGAGCTCAAGGCGCACATCACTGGCGAAGTGCGGTTTGATGCCGGCAGCCGCGCCGTCTATGCCGTGGACGCTTCGAACTATCGCCAGGTGCCGATTGGCGTCGTCATTCCCCGGACCCTGGAGGACGTCGTCGAAACGATCCGGATCGCCCGGAGCTTCGGCGCACCCATTCTCTCCCGCGGAGCGGGAACCAGCCTGGCCGGGCAGTGTTGCAACGTAGCCGTCGTCATTGACTGGAGCAAGTATCTGAATGAGATTCTCCAGATTGATCCCGACCGCAAGCTCGCGAGAGTCCTTCCTGGGTGTGTTCTCGACAATCTGCGCACCGCGGCTGGCAAGCATGGCCTGACGTTCGGACCGGATCCGGCAACGCACAGCTACTGCACGCTGGGCGGCATGCTCGGCAACAATGCCTGTGGCGTGCACGCCCAGATGGCCGGCCCGGTATCGAGCAACGTCGAGTCGCTGGAAGTCCTGACCTACGACGGGACGCGCATGACCGCCGGCTGGATGACCGAACCCGAAATGGACGACACTATCCAGCGCAGAGGCCGGATCGGCGAAATCCTCTCGCTCACCAAAACCCTGCGGCTTCGGTATGAAGACGCGGTTCGCACAGGCTTTCCCCACATTCCACGACGAATCTCCGGCTACAACCTGGATCAACTCATACCCGGCGGCGATGGACGATTCAATCTTGGCCGCGCGCTCGTGGGCTCAGAGGCCACGTTGGTCACGATCCTGGAAGCAACCCTCAACCTCGTGCATAATCCGCCGTACCAGACGATGGTTGTGCTGGGGTATCCAGATATTTACCAGGCGGGGGACGACATAGCGGAGATCGTCGCGTTGCAACCAATGGGATTGGAAGGGATCGATTACAAACTCATCGAGAAGATGAGCACGAAAGGAATGTATACCCGCCATCTGCGCAGTCTGCCGGAGGGCAAGGGGCTGCTGCTGGTGCAGTTCCCTGGGGAATCACAGGAGGAGTCCGACGCCAAGGCACAGGACTTGGCATCCCGACTGGGGCGCAGGAGCCATCCGCCGAACGTGAAGTTGTATCACGACAAGAACGAAGAAAGAGGCGTCTGGCGATTGCGGGAGACGGCGGTCGGTGCAGTGGCCTTCGTCCCCGGTCAACCACCGGCGTGGTCGGGATGGGAAGATGCTGCGGTTCCCCCTGCGCGGATCGGCGACTACCTTCGCGACTTCAGCAGACTCATGGGGCAGCATGGCTATGATGCAGCCCTCTATGGGCATTTCGGGCAAGGCTGCATCCATTGCCGTATCAACTTCGATCTGACCAGCAAAGAGGGTATTAAGGGCTACCGGTCTTTTGCTGAGCAGGCGGCCGTACTTGTGGCGGGATACGGCGGTTCGTTCTCCGGCGAGCACGGCGATGGGCAATCGCGGGGCGAACTGCTGCCCCTCATGTTTGGTCCAGAAATCATGCACGCCTTCCGGGATTTCAAGCGCATCTGGGACCCCGACTGGAAAATGAATCCCGGCAAGGTCATCGATGCGAATCCGCTCGACTCCGATTTGCGGCTGGGCGCGGATTATCACCCATGGGAGCCGCCGACCCATTTCAAGTATCCCGACGACGGGGGCAGTTTCGCGCACGCCGCACTACGCTGCGTTGGGTTGGGAAGATGCCGGAGAGAAAGTGCGGAAACAGCAGACAGCCAGACCATGTGTCCCAGCTTTATGGCGACGCGCGAGGAGATACATAGCACCCGCGGTCGCGCGCACCTCCTATGGGAGATGTTGCAGCAGGGCTCGCCCATCCAAGGTGGCTGGCGTGACGAGAACGTCAAGGAAGCTCTCGATCTCTGTCTCTCCTGCAAAGGCTGCAAAGGCGACTGTCCGCTTAATGTCGATATCGCCACCTACAAGGCTGAATTCCTTTCGCATTACTGGGAAGGCCACATTCGCCCCCGCCACGCCTACGCTTTTGGGTTCATCGATAAGTGGTCGCGCCTGGCATCCCTGTTGCCGGGGCTGGTGAACCTGTTGACGTCCACTCCCGGACTACGGGACGTCGCCAAAGCCGCAATCGGCATGGCCCAGCAACGCTCAATACCGCAATTTGCTTCGCAGACATTCCAATCATGGTTCCACAATCGGCCACAGCGCCCCGGAAGGTCTCGCGTTCTGCTGTTTCCCGATACGTTCAACAATTATTTCCTCCCGCGAACGGCACGCGCCGCGGTCGAAGTGCTGGAAAGCGCCAGCTACGAGGTTGAGGTACCAAAGCAGCACGTCTGCTGCGGCCGGCCGCTGTACGATCACGGGCTCCTGGCGGACGCAAAGGAATATCTACATCACGCGATGCAGGTGCTGGGGCCGTATGTGAATGAGGGCATGCCGGTCATCGTGCTGGAGCCGAGTTGCTGGTCCGTCCTGCGGGACGAGATCCATGGCTTCTTTCCCGAGAGTGCCCAGGCACGCAAGATCATGGAGAACACCTTCCTGCTGAGTGAATTCCTAATGCGAGAAGGTGGTTTTCAGCCTCCAGTATTGCACCGGAATGCGGTCGTACACGCACACTGCCATCACAAGGCCATTGCTCCGGGCGCGGACCATGAACGCAAGTTGCTGGAGCGGATGCAATTGCGGGTAGAGATGTTGACCGATGGTTGTTGTGGAATGGCAGGAGCGTTTGGCTTCGAAGCTGGGAAGTACCAGGTGTCCGTCAAAGTTGGCGAGCATGCGTTTCTGCCGGCCGTCCGCCAGGCAGGCCCGGCCGATCTAATCGTTGCCGATGGCTTCAGTTGTCGCGAGCAGATTGCGCAGTTGACCGACCGGCGGGCCTTACACACCGCTGAAGCCATCCAGTTCGCCTTGCACAATGGGCTTCAAGACTCAGAGGAAATTCCTGAAGCCGGCCTGGTTCGCCAAGAGGCAACCGACCTGCGGCGATCCAAGGCACAGGCCCTGGGAATCCTGGGCGGACTTGCCGTCGCCGGCTTAGCGTTAGTGTTGCTGACCAATACCAACCGAAGTGACCGTTAGAAATTGGGAGGATCCCGTGGCTGCGACGAAAAATCCGTCCCAGCGCAAGTTAGGCCCTTGCTTAATTGCGAAACCCATTAACTGACTTTTCTATCAGCTGGCAGCCGCCTAAAACGCCAGCATGCGCATTCCATCTTGACGGGAGCGGTCAAGAAGGATTACCTATTGTTAACTCGCTGCCGCCAGCGGCGATTCAAAGCCTGTGACTGACGAGTGCATTGCTTCGGATGTGTTCGATCGCCTGCGGAAGGCCACGGCCAACAACCCTGCTGAGCTGGGGGGGCTGTGCCGCGACTACCTGACCGAAGGGCGCCGCACGCTGGCAAACTTGCGCACCGCGATGCTGGATGGACAAGCGGATCAACTGAGTTATCATGCGCATTACCTTAAGGGCAGCAGCCAGATCGTCGGGGCGACTGCCGTCACCCGGTATTGCGTAGCCCTTGAGGAAATGGGACGCAAGAACGACTTTGCGGGGGCCGAGCAGTTGCTCCAGCAAGTGGCCTCAGCTCTCGATTCGGTAGAAGCGGAACTGACAAGAAAGCTGGCAGACTCCGCGCCACCGGCCAAGGGTTCAGCGGCATGAGGCACAGTCCTTAAAGGCAGGGAAATCAAGTTGCCGACCAATGCAATCAAGGTTTTGATCGCAGACGATCATCCGGTGGTCCGGGTCGGGCTACGCAATATGCTGCAGGCTGACGGGCACGTCAAGGTCGTGGCTGAAGCCCAGGACGGCGTCGAAGCCATCCACATGGTCCGTGCCCTGCGCCCCGACGTTCTGTTGCTCGATCTCGCCATGCCCAAAATGCCAGGAATGGAAACCCTGCGCGAGCTGACCGGCGAAACCACTCATACCCGCACCATTGTCTTGACCGGTCTCATCGATAAGCGGCAAATCCTGGAGGCGTTGCAGTTAGGTGCGCGCGGCGTGATCCTCAAAGACGCCGTTATGGAACATCTCTCGGCGTGCATTCGATCGGTCATGCAGGGACAATACTGGCTGGAAGGCCGTCCGGTGCAGAACCTGGTTCAGGTGCTGCGCGATCTGGCTGCGCAAACCGCTCCCCCGCCGCGAAAGACCTTCGGCCTGACCGCGCGCGAGCTGGAAGTGGTTGCACTCATCACGGAAGGCTCTACCAACAAGCACATCGCCCAGACCTTCGGCATCAGTGAAGAAACGGTGAAGCGCCATCTGACTAACATCTTCAACAAGCTGGGTGTCGGCAACCGCCTCGAACTCGCGCTTTTCGCGTTGAATCACAATCTGCTGCCTCCTGCAGAAGCTAGCGTCAGCTAGCTAGGCTCGGCCTCTTTACTCTCCGGCTTCCTCCACGGAAGAGTGCTTCCCTCTCCAGCCCTTGGCGGCTAAGATAAGGGTAAGAGACCCTTGCATGGATGAAGCGCACAAAGGGAAGTTGGAGCTGAACTCCGTCCCCCTGCTGGAAGCGGTGCTCTGCGCCGACTGCGAAATCATCAGCAATAGCGTCGGAGAACAATGCGAGATTTGCGGCAGCCGCTCGCTGCTCAGCGTGGGCCGCGTTCTTGGCGGCTGCATTGAGGGTGAACGAGCTGCCCTGGTTGAGGCGGACCCTTCTCAACTGCGCAATGGGTTTACCGTGCTTGTGAATCCCGATGCCCTCCGGATGCTGCAACAGCGCCGCCGGAAGAGCGGTAGTAACTAAGGCACTGGCTGCGAGGCCGCGGCTTTCTAACATCAGGGTTTCAACAGGGCCGGCCTTCCACGAAATAACATCCGTAAACGCCTGTGTTACATCACACAACTGAAGACCTATTCTGCGAGGACTCATGGACCATAACAAGCTCCTCCGGCAACAGCTCGCGAAGCTTCTTGATTGGGGCGAGGCCCATACCGATTTCGGTACAGCCGTCAAGGGGCTTCCTGCCGATCTGCGCGGCACGGTGCCCAAAGGTCTGCCTCACTCTGCATGGCAGCTGCTCGAGCACATTCGTATTGCGCTCTGGGACATCCTGGCCTTCAGCCGCGGCGCAAAACACAAGTCTCCTCCCTGGCCCGACGGCTATTGGCCGAAAACAGTTGCGCCGCCCAGCGACGAAGCGTGGGACGCGAGCGTAAAATCCATCCTCCAGCAACTGGAGGCGATGCGCGAACTGGTGCTTGACCCCGCCAATGACCTGTTCGCACCGATTCCCCGAGGCACCGGCCAAACCCTGCTGCGCGAGGCGCTGCTGGTCGCCGATCACAACGCGTATCACCTGGGACAGTTGGTGCTGGTGCGCAAGGCCTTGGGAGCGTGGGAGAGTAAATAGGCTGACGCTGTCAAAAGCTATGGGCTGTTCGGCTTCGTTGAGCTGGTCGTGCTGTCCGGGTTCTGCCACTGGCTTACCGGCTCCTCTTGTAGGGTCGAAATGCTAGATAAGTGACAGCGCATCCACATCCACCACCAGGTTGTTGCGCGGGATCTTCTGCTCGGCTGCGTGTTCGAGCATGGCGCGCAGCACGGCATTCATGCGCTCCCGGCTGGCTGACTTCAGCAGAAAGTGGTAACGATACTCGGTCTTGAGCCGTACAATGGCCGCCGCCGCCGGGCCCATCACGCGCACCCCGTCCAGTTTTGTGCCGGCGAACCACTTGCCCAGAACGCCCGACCAGGCCAGCGCCTCCTCCAGCTTGGGGCTGCGCACCAGCACGTTGCTCACGGCGTTGAAGGGCGGATAGTGCATCCAGCTCCGGAAGCGGATCTCTTTCTCGTAGAAGCCGTGATAGTCGTGCGCCGCGGCGAACTGGATGGCGTAGTGGTCGGGGAAGAAAGTCTGCAGCACCACCTTGCCCGGCGTGTCGCCGCGACCGGCGCGGCCCGCAACCTGGGTGAGCAGCTGAAAGGTCCTTTCTGCGGCGCGAAAATCTGGAAAGCTCAGGGCGGCATCCGAGCCTACCACCCCAACGAGCGTGACATTTGCCACGTCGTGACCTTTGGCGATCATCTGGGTGCCGACGAGCAAATCAATCTCCCCCGCGTGCATGGCGCTGAGCATGCGCTCGAAGTCATCGCGCCCGCGCACGGTATCGCGGTCGAGCCGCGCAATGCGGGCCTGCGGGAAGAGCCCGTGGAGGATATGCTCCAACTTCTCCGAGCCGGTTCCGAGATACTGCACGAACTCGCTGCCGCATTTGGAGCAGGTCCTGGGCGCGGGCTTCTGGAACCCGCAGTAGTGGCACAGCAGGCGGTGTTCGCGCTTGTGGTAGGTCATCGCGATCGCGCAGTTCTTACACTGCACAGACTCGCCGCACTCCCGGCAGAGCACGAATGCCGAGTAGCCGCGGCGGTTCAGTAGCACCATGACCTGCTCGTTGCGCGCCAGGCGCTCGCCGATCTCCTCTAGTAGCTTCATGGAAAGCGGCTCGTCTTTGCGCGTGCGCTGAAATTCCTCGCGCATGTCGAGGATTTCAACCTCCGGCAGCGGGCGCTTCTCGATGCGCTCCGGCAACTCCAGCAGCCGGTACTTGCCCTGCGTTGCGTTGTAGTACGTTTCCAGCGAGGGCGTGGCCGACCCCAGCAGGACCGCGGCATTACACATCTTAGCCCGCATCACGGCGACATCGCGCGCGTGATAGCGCGGCATCTCCTCCTGTTTGTAGGAGTGGTCGTGCTCCTCGTCCACCACAATCAGCGCGAGGTCCTCGAGTGGCGCGAAGATGGCGGAACGGGTGCCTACCACAATGCGAGAGTCTCCATGGCGAATGCGCTTCCACTGCTCGGCGCGCTCGTCATCGCTCAAGCCGGAGTGAAGGATCGCCACTTCATCGCCGAAAATCTGGTGCAGGTCCGCAGCCATGGCCGGCGTGAGGCCGATTTCCGGCACCAGCAGGAGGGCGGAGCGCCCCATCGCCAGCACCGCCTGCATGGCCGACAGGTAGACCGCCGTCTTGCCGGAGCCGGTCACGCCGTGCAGCAGCATCGGCAGGAATTTGCGCTCGCCGGCGGCCGTCGTGATCTGTTCCAGCGCCACCTTCTGCGCCGGCGTGAACAGGAATTCCAGCTTGCGTGGCTTCATCCCCGACATACGAAAGGTGGCCGGCTCTTCCACCAGCTGGACCAGGCCGCGGCGCACCAGGGTCTGCAGCGTGGTGCGCGGGACGGCGAGTTCCCGCACCGCTTCCACCGGTGCGCGCTGCCCATCCTGAAGGCGCAGATAGCTAACGATGCTCTGCTGGTTCTTGTTGAGCTTGCCTGCAAGGTTCTTCAGGACCGCAATCTGCACGGTGCGGCTGGCATCGCGCACATCGCTGAGGTCTTCGCGGGCGATCCACTTCTTGCGCAGCAAGGTTTGCAGCACCGCGCGCGAGGCCCCCGTCCCTGAGCGCAGGGTGCCCTCGCGCGTCACTTCCCCGTCGGCCAGGCAATTCAGCACGGCGTACTCCAGCATCTGGTGCGCGGGTTCCCTTTGCGAGCGCCGCGACGAACCAACGGTCGAAGCGGTGTGCAGAGCTTCAATCCCCTTCTCCGTGATGTGGTAACCGACCGCGCGCCGGAACTCCGCACTCAGCGGTAGCATGGCGCGAAAAACCTCGCCGATCGGCGCGATGTAGTACTGCGCAATCCAGCGGCCGAGGTGCATGAGCTCCGGGGTGAGGACGGGCGCCGAATCCAGCACCTGGCTGAGGCGCCGGGTCCGGAAACTGGGCTCGCGATCGTGCAACTCGGTGACGATGCCGCACAGCCGCTGCTCGCGAAAAGGCACGATGACGCGCGCTCCCACGACAGGCTCGGGCGTGTTCTCCGGGATGCGATACGTGAAGGTGACGTCGAGCGGAACGGGCACGGCCACATCGCAGAATTGCGGCATTGAGTCTCGAGAAGACCTTCGGCGCAGATCTGATTCAGGATAGCAGTTCGGCTATTTTCTCTGCTCCAGCTTCACGCCGACCGTCATCGGCTTGCCATCGCGCAGCACTTTCACTTCGACCACCTCGCCGACCTTGCTGCGCCGCAGCGCGTCGGTGAAGTCGTAGAGGTTGTGGATGGGCTGCTCGCCGAACTGGACCAGGATGTCGCCAGCCTTCAGTCCCGCTTTTGCCGCCGGTGAGCCGGGACGAACGTCGGAGAAGCGCACCCCGTCCTTTACCTCGCCAAAGTCGGGGATGGAACCGAAATATGGTCCATATCCACCGCCGCCGGAGATTCCGCCCATGGGCTTGTCTTCGACCACGGTGATGAAGGTTGGGGGCGCAGGCGCCGAGGCCAACTGCACCGCCACGTTGCCCACCAAGTCCAGCAACTGGGCCGCAGAAGGCGCGTTGATCTTGTCCCATGTGTCGGACGGCTTGTGATAGTCCGAGTGCAATCCCGAGAAGAAGAACAGCACTGGGATTTTCTTGCTGACAAACGAAGTGTGATCGCTGGCCGAATATCCTCCCGCCGAATACTCAATCTTGAATTCCGTCTTTTTCTGCGCCTCTTCCAGAATTGACTTGAACGTCGACCCGGTTCCCACGCCGCCGATATAGACCTTGTTGTCCTTGATGCGGCCAATCATGTCCATGTTCAGCATGGCAACGCACTTGTCGAGCGGGCGCGTCGGGTTCTTCACCCATTCTGCCGACCCCAGCAGCCCCAGTTCCTCGCCCGAAAATGACATGAACAAAATGCCGCGCTGTAATTGCCCTTTCATGGGCGCGAAAAGTCGCGCCAGTTCCAGCACGCCTGCCGTGCCGGAAGCGTTGTCGTCGGCGCCGGGGTGAATCTGCCCAATCTGTGACGGCGCCAGCGAGTTGGAATCGCCACGGCCCAGGTGATCGTAGTGGGCGCCGAGGATGATGTACTCGTCGGTCTTGCCGGGTAGGTAGGCGAGCACGTTGTCAACTTTTGCGTGTGTTTGCTCGATATCAATCTTCACCGACAACTGCAAAGCGTCTGGGAACATGAACGAGTCCGGCTTGCCCAGGTGGTTGATTTGCTGCTGGACGTCGGTCAGTGACTTGCCCGCCGACTTAAACCAACCTTCCGCGACGCGGTTCTTTACCTGCAACAACAGGATGCCAACGTCCTGTGGACCGCTCACGCCGCCGAAGCGCATCAGCGTGTCTTCTTCCCCGTCGGCCAGCTTGCCGCTTACCAGCACCACCGCTTCGGCGCCATGATTGCGCGCATTGATCGCCTTGGTAATGAGCTGGGAATGTTGCGTAAGGCCCTGCTTGCCACTCTTCTCTCCGAAGATTTCCGGCTCGTAGCGCAGAACCACGACGATCTTGTCCTTCACGTCCACGCCGGCGTAGTCGTCGTATTGAAACTCATCCGCTGATGCGCCATATCCCACAAAGACCACGCGCCCGCTGAAGGAGCCGGAAGAAGAAAAGCTCATCGGCTCGAAGTCCTGATTGACGAGCAAGCCCTCTTTCTTCGCGTTGATTGCCTGGGTCAGGCTGTTGTCGGACCTCAGCTTCGCGCCAGTCGTGACCGTAAACGGCTGTAGGTAACCATTCGTCCCCGCCGGCTGAAGTCCCAGGCCTTTGTAACGCTTCTCGATGTAGCGAGACGCTTTGTCTAAACCCTTGGTTCCGGCACCGCGGCCTTCCATATCAGGCGCCGCAAGCGTTCTGATGTCATTGAGGTAGCGAGCAGGATCGACCGCGCCGATGGAAGGTACCGCCGCTGAAGCCAGCAGAGAAAGCGACAGGATGGCAGCAAGAACACCACGGACGCTTCGCGATACGTTAGCCTTGGACACGGATTCTCCCGGCAGCAGCAAGAAAAATATAGGAATGCATTGCGAACGAATCGTACTGAGCGGGCGAGAAAGGTGTCAATGCGCGGAGCAGACCCTTCCAGCTCGTTGACTTGTCCGCCCTAACCTCGCCCTGAGAGGTCCCCGCTCGGGGTGACAATGCCATCTTGCTGAGCTACAACTACCCTGATGCCATCCGCAGACGTCATCATCGTCGGTCTGGGCGCCGTGGGCAGCGCCGCGCTGTATCAATCAGCGAAACACGGTGCGCGCGTGATTGGCATCGATCGCTTTGAGCCACCGCACCAGCACGGTTCCTCGCACGGTGATACCCGTATTACTCGAGAGGCCATTGGCGAAGGCCTCGAGTTTGTCCCGCTGGCGGTGCGCTCCAATCAAATCTGGGAGGAGCTTGAGGCTGCGACAGGGCGTTCTCTGCTCGACCGTAACGGTTGCCTTGTTATCGCGCCTGCCAATCTCGTCAGCGACCATCACGGATCAAAGACATTTCTTGCCGACACGGTCCAGGCGGCACACAAATTCGGCATAGCCCACGAGCAGCTCTCCACCAATGACATCCGCCGCCGTTATCCGCAGTTCCGACTGCACGGTGACGAGGCCGGGTACTTTGAGCCCGGGGCTGGGTTCGTGCGGCCGGAGGCTTGCATCGAGACCCAACTCTCGGCTGCTCGACAGCTGGGCGCGAAGATCTTGACCTCGGAGACCGTGCTCCATCTCCAACAGACGAAAGACGGCACGGTAGAAGTCCGTTCCGATAAGGACTTCTACTCTGCCGCCAACGTCATTGTTACCGCCGGCCCGTGGATCAACCAGTTACTCGGCGGGGAGTATGCCCAGTTGTTCAAGGTATACCGTCAGGTCTCGTGCTGGTTCGCCGTGGCGAGAAACGCAGGAGAATACGTGCCCGACAAGTTCCCGGTTTTCATCTGGATCGTGGGGAATCGCCCGCGCGACATGATGTATGGCTTCCCCGCTATCGATGGCCCGACGGGCGGTCTGAAGATAGCCGCCGAGCAGTACGACGCGACAACCGAGCCTGATACGGTCGACCGTGCGGTCGGCGGTGACGAGGCGGCAGCCATGTATGCCGAATACGTGGCACCGCGGTTCCCTGACGTCTCCAGCCAATTGCTGCGCGCCAAGACCTGCCTCTACACGGTCACACCCGACGCCAAGTTCATCGTGGACAAGTTCCCCGGCGCTGAGAACATCCTCTTCTCTTCAGCTTGTTCGGGACATGGCTTCAAGCACTCGGCAGCGTTGGGCGAAGCGCTGGCGCAACAGGTGCTAGAACAACGTTCGAGGTTCGATCTCTCAGGCTTCGGCATCCTTCGTTTCGCGGGCGGTTAGAATCGCCGCACACTCTTGCGAGCTTGCAAGAGTTTGTGCAAACTGAACTCTGTCGATTGTAAGGGATTGAACAGACTTGGCTGCCCCCCAGGGATTCGAACCCCGATATGCTGATCCAAAGTTTATGAGCGATCGTTGGGTTGAACCTGGTAAACGCCAGTCAGAATCAATCACTTACACCTGACAAAGTCCGCACGGAAGCATCGCGACGAGGTATCGAAAAAGCCCGTATTGGCGCATATCGGTTCGAAGCGTAGGGCACATTTTACGGCACACCCTGCTGGGGTGAACCTGTTTGCACCGACGGCCAATCGGGGCTGGGTTTTGCGACGCAGCTGTGTGCAACGTTCCCAGCACACCATACCGAAAACTCTGACTACGGCACCCCTATGTAGAGGTATTCCTATGGCGACCGACGTATCTGTAAAGAGCAAGCACCCCCGCAATTTCACAGCTGAGGAGCGGCGGGAAAGATTCTTAGCATCCACGGCTAAGGCTTTGGCGGGCAAGCCTATCGGCGCTGGCGACTCAACCGCGTGGCACGAGGTCAATGAGCCGCTGACCAGCCGGCAACGCAAACTAATTCCCCATGCATTGCGCGAGAGCGACCGCTACTCACCGCTGCTCTGGCTGAAGCTGCTCGAACCGGGGACGGACAGGGTCGTCAGGTGCAAGGGACGGTATGACCACATCAATGGAACATGGTTTGCCGGGGTCAGCGATGTGGAGAACGGCGACGACAGTGGCTTTGCGGTGAGCGTCATTGCCTGGGCTCCTATGAATTAAGCGGATGCGCCGGCGAAGCAGCAGCCTCTCAACCAAATACCTCTTCCACGCTCACCTTGTCATTTGGATTAAGGAGAGATTGACGCTTGGTCGGGAGCCTGGAAGCCGACTAGAGTGGAGCTGGTCCCACCGCGTAGCTCAGATGGTTTAGAGTGCGACCTTGCCAATTCTCTCCTATTCAATACTTTCAACAACTTAACAGGCTAACGGGAACTGCCAAGTACCTGAAAATACGTGCAAGACAAGTGTCTCAGCGGGTGCCAGTGCGGGTGCTGCGCAAAAGTGCGAAGTCGCACTCTGGAACCATCTAAAACACACAAGGCAGAGGCGGAATGAGTTTCGTTGCTCGAGGCAGAACCATGCCAACAGTGCCCCCGCCGCTCGGCGGGCGCCTCGTTGCGCTTATTACCCGACTGGTCGATGCCACCACGGCTGGTCCTCCGCGCCACGACTTTACTCATTCCAAAATAATGGCTGTATTTTCATCTTTCGGGTTGTTAGGGTATGACTGGAGGATACTGTGACCCTGAATAATGCCTCCTGGATCGATCGCTCCCTGCTGAACGCAGTTCGCAGAACCTTGGGTACTGCTCCCATATCTTTGGCTCTTCCCCACATCGAAAACCGACCCGACACGACCTCGTCGCCAATCGGCATTGTGCGCATAGCCAACCGAGCTACCTTAGCCGGGCTTGCGATGAATCCTGAGGTCGTTTTTGGGGATGCCTATTCCGATGGCCGAATTAAAGTCGAGGGTGATCTGGTTCGGGTCCTGGAGTCCATTTGCCAGCCATCGCGAGTTCGGAACTGGTACTGGCGACTGATGTCAACATGGCTTGCCTGGGCTCAGGCCAACACCCGTTATGGCTCTTCGAAAAACATCCACCATCATTACGATCTTCCCACTGACTTCTACAAACTCTGGCTGGATAAGCTCATGGTTTACACCTGCGCCTACTTCCCCAACGAAGACGCTTCGCTGGAAGAGGCCCAAGAAGCTAAGCTCGAGCTGGTATGCCGGAAGTTATGGCTTAGGCCGGGAGAGACGGTCGTCGAAGCGGGTTGCGGTTGGGGCGCCCTGGCCATGTACATGGCCGAGCACTATGGAGTGAACGTGAAGGCTTTCAACATCTCCCATGAGCAGATTCGAGTGGCTCAGGAGATGGCAAAGCAGAGAGGCCTATCCTCCCTGGTCGAGTTTGTGGAAGACGATTACCGCAATATCACGGGGCGCTACGACGCGTTTGTGTCCATCGGCATGTTGGAGCACGTGGGACGCGAACACTACCCCGAGCTGGGCCGGGTGATTCAACGTACGATCGGTGACCAGGGCCGGGGACTGCTGCATTTTATCGGCCGCTGCCGCAGTCTGCCCTTCAGTGTCTGGATCCGAAAGCGCATATTCCCCGGCGCCTACGCACCCACCCTCCGCGAGTCGATGGATCTTCTAGAACCACAGCCGTTCTATGTGCTCGATGTTGAGGACCTTCGTCTGCACTACGCGAGAACCGTCGAACACTGGTTAAGCAGATTTGAGCGCGCGTATGACACAGTTGCACATGATCGAGGCACGAATTTCGCGCGCATGTGGCGGCTCTATCTTGCCGGGTCCATAGCCGCCTTTCGGGTCGGCACGCTGCAGTTGTTCCAGGTCGTATTTGCTGGAACCCACTGCAAGTCCGCTCCATGGACGCGCAGCCGTCTGTATACCCGCACCACCCAGAATCAAGATAAGGCAAACAACGAATTATGGACTCCTGCGATGTCTTAATTGTTGGCGGCGGGCCAGCGGGATCCTCCTGCGCCTGGGGACTGCGGGAATCGGGACTCGACACCCTGGTGATCGACCGCTGTACGTTCCCTCGCAACAAACTTTGCGGAGGATGGATAACGCCGCTGGTATTCGAGGCGCTGGAAATCGATCCCGAGTCCTACGCGCCCGGGCGCGTTCTGCAGCGGATCACCGGCTTTCGCCTGAGCTCCATCGAAGAGCGACAGGTTGACATCCGCTACGGTCGAACCATTAGCTACGGTATCCTGCGCTGTGAGTTTGACGAATATCTCCTGCGCCGCTGTGGAGCTCGTATCCAGGAAGGTGTTCGGTTCAACTCGATACAGCGATCCCGGGATGGCTGGATCGTCAATGGCGAGATTAAGACACGTCTAGTGGTTGGCGCCGGCGGGCACTTTTGTCCGGTGTCCCACTTTCTCGGGAACAAAGTCTCCTCGCCCTCGGTCGTCGCGCGCGAAATAGAGTTTGAGATGGGCGACGCGGAAGCGGCTAGCTCCAGCGTTGCCGGCGAACTACCTGAACTTTACTTTTGCCGCGACATGCGAGGCTACGGATGGTGCTTCCGCAAACAGGATGTCCTGACCGTCGGAATCGGCCGCATTGATAATCACGGCCTCTCCCAACACTGCGACGAGTTCCTTCGCTTTCTCAAGCAAAGCAGAAATGTCGAAGTGCCCGGCAAAGGCATTTTGGGGCACGCTTACAGGCTCTTTGGGCACTCTCAGCGAGCGATTCTGGACAACTCCATCCTGCTAGTCGGGGATGCCGCCGGTTTAGCGTACCCAGAAAGCGGAGAAGGAATACGGCCGGCTATCGAGTCAGGATTGATTGCCGCTCACAGCATCGTCTCCGCAGAGGGCGATTATAGCTCAGCCCGATTGGAACTCTACCGCGAGCTTCTGAATACCCGGTTGGGACATAAGCGGAACGCCTTGGGAACGCTCGCTCAGTTCATCCCGCAGTCGGTTCGCGAGATCTGCGGCCGGTTCCTGTTGAGGAACCGCTGGTTCTGCCGCAATGTTGTCCTTGACCGTTGGTTTCTGCGTGCGGATGAGCGCCCTCTCGTCTTCGCATCGGAGATGGTGTCGCCGCCTGCGGCAACCACTGCATGAGTAAGAACGATTGAGTGGGAACGAGAAGCAATCGGCACTGCCCAGTAGTACGGCCCACACGATGCCTTTTACACAATCGTGCAGACGACAGCAATCTCTATATTCATATTCTGCACCGGGAATCCGCCGCACCGTGCCGCTCTTTCGCGTCTTCCACATGGCTGTTCGGAACGGTTGCGTGAGTGCGGACGATCGGGAGCAAGCCTGGGATTCTGTGGCTTCCTCAAACAGAGGCATCAAAGCAGCGCGTGCCGGCGATAAAACCAGGACTTCACTGCCTGCACGACAAAGAGATAAGTCACCGCAAGAAACGCAATTGCCGCCAACAACGACACGGGCAATGGTGTGAAC
>JARLGI010000109.1 GCA_031296115.1 Acidobacteriota bacterium
CCAAGCGCGTAGGGGAGCCACAAGCCGCAGCGGTGAAGTGATCGGCGGGGTCGCGCACTCAAAACCAGAGCAGGTTCGGGTAGTGCGGCGCTTCAGCGCCGCGTCTGTGAATGCCTAAACTACCTGAGCCGGCTTCAGTCGGCGAAACTTGGCGGCACAGTCAAAAGGCTGTGCCGTTCTTGTTTGAGGTGGCCTGGATTCAGTCAGCGGACTAGATCATGCGATCGCCGCGATTTACTTGATCTCTGCGATCGAATCTCTCCACGCAGCCAGGAATACGCCCAGGCAGCTACCCCTCTCATCTCTCGCAACCCAGGGATGACCGACGTAGGTTTCCTGGCTGTAGCTGGCATGCGCCATCACCTGACCGTAGGACTGCTCTTTGCCGTAGGTGTCGATCCAGTAGACATTCACAGGTGTCGGTCTCTGATTGTCGAAGGTAATGACGGTTTTATCGCTGCCATTTCCTGACTTGAGCGAGGCAAGACTGTCGCAGTCGAGGGTTTTGAGACGTTGCTTGTTGTCGTCCTGCCCAGCCACCAACTTCGGTGGGTTGAACCAGAAAACCAGGAAAACCAACGCGACTGCACCGCTCGCACGGATATACGGAGATACGGTCACACTGATTAGCCCCGGCAGGACCGCTCCTATGCCGCCAGCCGCGAGCGCCAGGATCACGCGAAAAATGAACCACTGGGTTGGTGTAGGATTCGGAACTCTCAGGGCGATGTACAACACCACCGCGACGAATACGCAACCGAAGGCAAATGCCGCAATCCACTGTTGCAAGGCCTGAGCTCCAGGGGAAATCGTGGAGAAGCGCCACAAGTATACTTCAGTGTTGTTCGCGAGACTGGCGAAATACAATCGCTGGTCCCGAAACTTTTCGGTACAAAGTACTTGACGCTGATTGATTGTCAAACTAGTATTCATTGCGATGCCGGATTCCCGCCCATGCCGCAGCAGAAGCCCCAGGCCGAAGAGCCTTGTGGACCCGTCCGTGCTGGAACACCTGGAAGTTATTCGCGACACCATGGAGCGCAGCACGGCATTCACCGCCGTGCCCGGCTGGGGGATCTGCGCCATGGGGGCGACCGCGCTGGTCGCCGCGGCGGTCGCTTATCGTCGGCCTGCGGTCGAAGGATGGCTGGCCGTCTGGCTGGCGGAAGCGCTGATCGCGCTCACTGTGGCGCTGGTGGCGATGCATCGCAAGGCATCGCGGCTGAAAACCGAAATGATGTCGGCGGCAGGACGGCGGCTGTTCCTCGGTCTGTTGCCGGCGCTGGCGGCTGGCGGATTGCTGACCGTGGCCCTGATGTGGACTGGCCCGACCCGACTGATCCCGGGCGTGTGGCTGGTGCTGTACGGAGTTGCGGTCATGCAGGCCGGCGCCTTCTCGGTGCGCACCGTGCCGGCGATGGGTGCGGCGTTTGTCGCGCTAGGCGCGGTGGCGCTGCCGCTGCCCTGGTTCTGGGCGAACATCGCGCTGGCTGCGGGGTTTGGCGGGTTGCACATCGGGTTCGGGATGTTTATCGCGAGGCGACATGGTGGATAAACCCCCGAAACCGGCAGTGCGGGAACCGAAAGGCTCGACGCGGCGGCGTCGCGCCAAGGCCACGGGCAGCGGAGCGGTCGCGCTCGATCCCGTCATTCACGAGCGTGTGCGTCTGGCGATCATCAGCGCGCTGGCGGTCAACCAGGAGCTCAGCTTTAACGACCTGAAGAACCTGCTGGAGATCACCGACGGCAATCTGAGTGTTCATGCGCGCAAGCTGGAGGAAGTAGGCTACGTCCGCTGCGCGAAGTCGTTCGTCGGGCGGCAGCCGCGCACCGCGTTTAAGCTGACGGCAGCCGGACGCAACGCGCTGGAAGGCTATCTGGAGCGCATGGAGTCGGTAATTCGCGCAACCCGAAAGAAGTAGTAGGAGTAATTGCGGCTGGCCCGGCAGGGCCTTTTCTTTTGTCCATTCGCGGCAGCTGGCTCCCACAGGCCTGCTCCTTCCTTGATTTACAATCATCTATTCGCCTGTTACCTATTGTTCCCGCCAGTCCGGCGGACTCGCGAGGAATCCCGGCCATAATCAAGATTCTTAGAACGGGAGCACGAACTTGGCTGAAACCATTTACGACGTAGCCATCATCGGAAGCGGCCCAGCGGGATACACGGCGGCCATTCGCGCCGGCCAGCTTGGCCTAAAAGCGGCACTCATCGAGAAAGACCCCTACCTGGGCGGCACCTGCCTGCACGTCGGCTGCATTCCCACCAAGGCGTTGCTGTTCAACGCCGAGGTTTTCGACCATGTCAAGGACGGTGCGGAGTTAGGCATGGAGAACACGGCGGGCGTCACGCTGAACTGGGGCGCCATCCAGAAGCGCAAGCAGGGCATCGTGGACAAGCACGCCAAGGGCCTGCAGTTCCTGATGAAGAAGAACAAGGTCGACGTCATCAAGGGTTATGGAAAGCTGACGGGCCCGGCCAAGGACGGCATCCACACCGTGGCGCTGGAAGGCAGCGACCAGAAGGCGATCAAGGCGAAGAACCTGATTCTCTCGACCGGTTCGGTGGCGCGCATGCTGCCGGGCCTGCAGCCGGACATGCAGGTCCTGACCAACATCGAGGTGCTAAACCTGGACCAGATTCCCAAGTCGCTGATCGTGATTGGCTCGGGAGCGGTGGGCGTGGAGTTTGCCAGCATCTACAAGTCGTTTGGCGCGGACGTGACCATCCTGGAGATGCTGCCGCGCTATGTTCCCATCGAGGACGAAGACGTTTCGAAGGAGTTGATGCGGGTGTACCGCAAACGCGGCATCAACGGCTACGTGAATGCCAAAGTGGAAAAGGTCGAGAAAACGAAGACTGGCGTCGCCGTGACCTTTACCGTCGATGGCAAGCAGCAAAAACTGGAAGCCGAGAAGGTGCTGGTCGCAGTTGGGCGCGCGCCACGCACCGACAATGTCGGCATCGAGAAGACCAAGATCGAGGTGGAGCGCGGATTCGTAAAAGTGGACAAATTCATGCGCACCGCCGAGCCGGGTATCTACGCCGTCGGGGACATTGTGATGGGTTATCCGCAACTGGCGCATTCCGGAGCGATGGAAGGCATTGTGGCGGTCACTCACATCGCCGGCAAGCCGGCCAAGCCCATCAACCTGCTGCGCATTCCCAACGCCACCTATTGCCATCCTGAGATTGGCAGCGTAGGGTTGACCGAAGCCAAGGCCAGGGAGCTTGGATACGACGTCAAGGTCGGCAAGTTCCCGTTCACGGCGAACTCACGCGCCAGCATCGTGGGGCAGCACGAGGGCTTCATCAAGATTGTTACTGACGCCAAGTACGGCGAGATCCTGGGCGTGCACATCATCGGGCCGAATGCGACGGAACTGATTGCCGAGTCGGTAGTTGCGCTGGAAATGGAATGCACGGCGGAAGAACTGGCCAACATCATCCACGCGCATCCCACGTTGTCAGAAGCGATGCTGGATGCGGCGAACGCAGTGTTTGGTATGGCGATCAATGCGTAAGAGGAAGGACGCGTCAACGGTATGAGTCTTCTCAAGTGGTGCGACGAAGGTCCGGCGACGGTGCCGCTGCTGGCCACGGTGCAAGACGCGGTCCAGACCATGATCGAAAAGCAGGTCGGCGCGGTTGCCGTCATCGACGAGCACGGCGTGGTCGCGGGAATGTTCACCGAGCGCGACGTGCTGGCGAAGTTTGCACTTAGCGGACGCGACGCCAAAGCAACTCCGGTGCGGGCGTTGATGAGCCCCATGGTAGAAATGGCAACCGAGGAGACGAGCGCGAGCGAAGCGCTCGCCGTTATGCTGGAGCGCCACTATCGTCACATGCCCATCGTGGATGACCAGGGCAAGGTGCTGGGGATTTGCTCGATCCGCAACATTCTCGAAGCCCGTGTGGACGACCTGCTGGCCGAGCTCGATGCCAGTCATCACGCCAGCGCGCCCGGAAGATAATGAAAATGTTATGGTTATGTTAAACCTTAGTCATTTCCACTCAGGTTTTGGTATCGGGCCCTTCAAGGCTGTTATAATCAGCCACATTCATGGCACAGAAGCGTTTGATTCGCTCTACCACCGTTCTTTGCGTTCGCCGCGATGACAAGGTGGTGATGGCCGGGGATGGCCAGGTCACCCTCGGGGAAGGCGTCATCAAGCATACCGCCCGCAAGATCCGGCGGCTCTACCAGGACAAGATTCTGGCCGGATTTGCCGGTTCCACCGCCGACGCCTTTTCGCTGTTCGCGCGCTTCGAGTCCAAGCTGGAGCAGTATCACGGTAACCTGGGCCGGGCTGCGGTGGAGCTGGCCAAGGACTGGCGCACCGACAAGATGCTGCGCCAGCTCGAGGCGCTGCTGTTGGTGGCCGACAGCACCCAGACTTTCCTCATCAGCGGCCAAGGCGACGTGATCGAGCCGGACGCGGGCATCGCCGCCATCGGCAGCGGAGGCTCGTACGCCACGGCGGCCGCGACCGCGCTCTTTGAACATACGAGCCTGTCGGCGCGGCAGATCGCCGAAGAGGCGATGAAGATTGCCGGCAAAATCTGCATCTATACCAACGACAAGGTGACGATTGAGGAGCTGTAAGAACAGTTGCCCGTTGTCCGTTGCCAGTTGTCGGTAATGGACTTCCCAAGCCTTGGTTTCGATGCGGAGCGGCATGGAGAGATTTGATTTTCTGTGACGCCGAAGGGCACGAACTTCGCGCACAACTGGATGCAACTGGTACTGACAACGGACGACTGACAACCGACAACTGAGGTTTACATTGGCCATTTATCTTCCCGCAACCGCAGATGAGGAACACGTATCCCTGGACGAGCTTACCCCGCGCGAGATCGTGCGCGAGTTGGACAAACATGTCGTCGGACAGCACCAGGCGAAACGCGCTGTCGCCATTGCGCTGCGCAATCGCATGCGCCGCCAGAAGCTGCCGGCCGAGCTGGCCGAAGAGGTCATTCCCAAGAACATCATCATGATTGGGCCGACCGGCGTCGGTAAGACCGAGATTGCGCGGCGCCTGGCCAAGCTGGCCAATTCGCCGTTCATGAAAGTTGAGGCCTCGAAGTTCACCGAGGTCGGGTACGTGGGACGCGACGTCGAGTCCATGATCCGCGACCTAGTGGAGATTGCCATTGACATGGTCCGCGAGGAGAAGCTGGAGGACGTTGCCGACAAGGCCGAGCTCAATGCTGAAGAGCGGCTGCTCGACCTGCTGCTGCCAGCCATGCCGGCGCAGGTGCCTCCGCGCGCGACCGCGGCACACGAGCAGCAGCCCATCGGCTTCAACATGGGCAACGAACCCTTGCTGGCGGGCGAACCGGGCTCGCGAACCCGCGAGAAGTTTCGTCAGCAGCTTCGTGAAGGCAAGCTCGATGAGCGCATCGTGGAGCTGGACGTCCGCGAAAAATCCATGCCCGCTTTCGAAATCATCTCCAACCAGGGCGTGGAGGAGATGGACGTCAATATCAAGGACATGCTGCCCAACATATTCGGCCAGCGTACCAAGAAGCGGAAGATGAAGGTGAGCGAGGCGTTCGAATACCTCATCCAGGAAGAAGAGCAGCGCCTGGTGGACATGGACCAGGTGACGCGCGTCGCGGTCGAGCGGGTGGAGAACTCGGGCATCATCTTCCTCGACGAGATCGACAAGATTGCCGGACGCGAAGGCGGGCACGGGCCCGACGTTTCACGCGAAGGCGTGCAGCGTGACATTCTGCCGATCGTGGAAGGAACGACGGTCAATACCCGCTACGGCATGGTGCGCACGGACCACATCCTGTTCATCGCGGCGGGCGCTTTCCACGTGTCCAAGCCCAGCGACCTTATCCCAGAGCTGCAGGGCCGCTTCCCGATCCGAGTTGAGCTGCAATCATTGACCGTCGAGGACTTCATCAAGATCTTGACAGAGCCCAAGTCTTCGCTCACCAAGCAGTACACGGCGCTGCTGGAAACCGAAGGCGTGAAGCTGGAGTTCACTCCGGAGGCTCTCGAGGAAGTGGCGAACTTCGCATTCAAGGTCAACGAAGGCACGGAGAACATCGGCGCTCGCCGCTTGCACACCATCATGGAAAAGGTGCTCGACGTCATCAGCTTTGAGGCCTCGGACATGAAGGAGAAGCATGTGACCGTGGACGCTGATTACGTGCGTAACACGCTCACCGATATCGTGAAGGACCAGGACCTGTCGCGCTACATCCTGTAAGTCTGGTTGCCGAAGACATCGGAAGGGCACGGAAGAATCCGTGCCCTTTCTTACTTGTATTTGGCGGAGAGCGCCTAGAACTTGACCGCGACCGGCTCGCGCTGCGCCGGCTCCGTGATGTCGAAGAACTGACGCTGTTCGATGTGGAACATTCCAGCGACGATGTTAGTAGGGAACGACTGGATCTTGGTGTTGAGATCGCGGACCACCGCGTTGTAGTAGCGGCGCGCGTTCTGGATAGCGTCTTCCAGCCCGCTCAGCGAGCCCTGCAGCGATTGGAATTGTTCGGAAGCTCGGAGCTGCGGGTAGGCCTCGGCTACAGCCAGCAGTCCGCGGAGCGCGTAAGTCAGCTGGCCTTCGGCCTCGCTCTTTTCCGCTGGAGTGGTCGCGGCCATGGCAGCATTGCGGAACTTGGCGACGTTCTCAAACGTGCCCTTTTCGTGCGCGGCATAACCCTTCACGGTTTCGACCAGGTTAGGAATGAGGTCGTAGCGGCGCTTCAACTGCACGTCAATATCGGCCCAGGCATTGTCGGCGCGCACGCGGAGCTGCACCAAGCCGTTGTAAATGCCAATCAGTGCAAATGCGATCACCGCCAAAATGGCAATGAGAATGATGAGAACAATCATCGGTTTCCCTCCACCTCAAATAACGGGTAACGAGCGGACGTTATCACACGCCGGACGCGGGAGGCAATCTCCGGGGTAATGCGCAACTCTCTGAGCTGGAGCGTCGCGGCGTCGTGTGGCACCGGGCATCTTGCGATGGAAAGGACTAGCGTGTGCAGCTGTCGCTGATCATCTTGAGCTGACTCACCTGCAGGTCGAAATACTGGTTGCCCGCCGCCTCCGACTTTTCACTCGGTGAGGTCTTGGCCTCCTGCTCCTTCGGCACCTGTACCTCATGACCCGCAACGCTGACCACGTGATTTATATGCTGGGAGAGGTCGATGCTCTTGCTGGTAAGTTCCCAGGTCCTGCCGCTTTGGTCGGTGATGTGGTAACCGTTCGGTTCGGTGCCTTTTTTCAAGCAGCCAGTGACGTTGATCA